>JAIQFN010000103.1 GCA_020073265.1 Terriglobia bacterium
TTCCCAGCACGCGCACCATCGCGACCCGGTCTTGCGGCGAGATCCCGGCGTCCAGCTCTCGGGCCGGCTCGCGCGCAAAAGGCCGCCAAGTCAGAATCCGAATCGACTCCTCGCGGTGCTTGCCGAACAGCACACCGCCGGCTTCCAGGCCGCCGCGCGACAACTGCTGGAGCTCGTCGAAGACGAACGCTCGCAGCTCTTCCATGAGTTCGAGCGGGTACTCGATTTTGAGAGGGATCTCCGGTGAGATCCAGGACCCTACGGTGAATCTAGACGACAATGATTCGATCATCCCTTGAGATCAACCCCGCTGAAGCCTGCCCGGCCGGCCGTTCATCACGGCGGTGGTCGTATCGTCGGAATCCGGCTGGTCCGATTCCTCATGTAGGTGGTAGTAGTAAGTGATCCCCGCCATCACGATGCCCACCAGCACCAGGGCCGCGAACCAGGCGGCCGTCCGCTGGTTCCAGGCCTTCTTTCCCTCCACCATGGCGGCCGTTAGGCGAACGCAGCACCACGACGACACCAGCACGCACGCCAGCTTGGTGTACCAAGGCATCAAGTCCAGGTGACCCTGTCCGCCGATCTCGCTCCACACCGTAATCACTGCCATCAGCGCCACCAGGAACTCGATGGAGTACGCCAGTGGCAGCCAGGCTGGTGAGCTGGATCGCGGAGTCTCTTCACCGGCCCCCTCCGGCGCCGATTCCGGACGCGCGTCTTCGGCTCCCAATTCTTCGGCTTTGGATTCGTCGAGTTGCTCGCTCACTCCCATACTCAACGTATCATGTTCTTTTAGGCGAATAACGAATGGACCACATCACACTGAAGAATACCGACCTGGCGGTCTCCAGGATCTGTTTCGGCAGCATGACCTTCGGCGGCCAGACCGACGAAGCGGCCGCGACCAAGATGATCGGCCTCTGCCTGGACCGCGGCATCAATTTTCTGGATACCGCCAACGCCTATAACAATGGCGCGTCGGAAGAGATGCTCGGCCGGATTCTGGAGGGACGGCGCCGCCAGTTCGTGCTGGCCACCAAGGTGCGCAACAAAATGGGCGAAGGCTCGGACATGACGGGCTTGTCGCGAGGCGCGATTCTGCGCGCGATCGATGACAGCCTCAAGCGCCTGCGAACCGATTACGTCGATGTGTATTACCTGCATCTGCCGGACTACGCGGTGCCGATCGATGAAACGCTGGACGCCTTGAACGAAGTGCGGAAGCAGGGCAAGATCCGTTATGTCGCGACGTCCAACTACAGCGGCTGGCAGGTGGTGGAAATGCTTTGGATCTCCGGGCGCCAGGGCTACCAGCCGCCGTACATCAGCCAGCCGATGTACAACTTGATCGCGCGCGGCATCGAGCAGGAATACCTGCCCATGTGCCAGCGGTTCGGCGTGTCCAACTTCGTGTACAATCCGCTCGCGGGCGGCCTGCTGACGGGCAAGCAGCGGCGCGAGGCGCCTTTGCCGGGAACGCGCTTCGACAACAACCGCATGTACCTGGACCGTTACTGGCACCAGGCCGATTTCGACGCGGTGGAGCAACTGCAAAAGATCGCTGCTGCGGGCGGCCGCTCGCTGTTGAGTCTCGCGCTCAACTGGCTGTATCACCACACCGCGGCCGAGGGCATCATATTAGGTGCGTCCAAGATCGACCACCTGGAGCAGGACCTCAACGCGTTTCACGACGGACCGCTGGACGTCGAAACACTGCAGGCCTGCGACAAAGTGTGGACGGCGCTGCGCGGGCCGACGCCGAAGTACAACCGCTAGCTGCCGCCCGCGGCACGCGTGCTAGACTCGAACAGCCATGGCGGCAACCCGGCCCGCGCTGCGCTTCCCTGTCACGATTTTCCTGAGCGCATTTCTGCTGTTCCAAATCCAGCCGATGATGGCGCGCTACATTCTGCCCTGGTTTGGAGGCGGACCCGCGGTCTGGACCACCTGCCTGTTGTTCTTCCAGGCGCTGCTGCTGGCCGGTTACGTGTACGCGCACTGGCTCGGTTCGCGCCCGAGCGCGCGGCTGCAGGCCTGGCTGCATCTCGGTTTGCTGGGCGCATCGCTGGCGTTCCTGCCGATTCGTCCGAACGCGTTGTGGAAACCTGCCGCGAGCGCCGATCCATCCGGGCGAATACTGCTGCTGCTCGCCGTAACCATCGGCGCGCCTTACTTCCTGCTGTCCGCCACGGCGCCGCTGCTGCAGCGCTGGCTCACGGTTAGCGAACCGGGCAAGCAGCCCTGGCGTCTGTATGCGCTATCGAACTTCGGTTCGTTTGTCGCGCTGCTCAGTTATCCGTTCGCGGTGGAGCCCTTTCTGCGATTGAATATGCAGGTGTGGACGTGGTCGGCTTTGTACGTCGCGTTTGCTATTTTGTGTGGCTGGACGGCGTGGCGATTCTGGTCCACCGCGACGGTGGCGCCGGCTTCGCACGAAGACGAAGCTGACCCGGCCCGGCCGACCATCGTCCACGTACTGTTGTGGCTGGGCCTTGCGGCCTGCGGCTCCACGCTTCTGGTAGCCACCACCAACCAGATCTCGCAGGAGATCGCGGTGAATCCGTTCCTGTGGGTCGCGCCGCTGGCGCTCTACCTGCTGACGTTCGTTCTCACCTTTGAAAGCGATCGCTTCTATCGGCCCGTGATGATGGCCGTGGCCGCAGGCATCGCCGCTCCCATAGGCTGCGTGGTGCCGAGCCTTTCCGGCGCGCTGTCGTTGCGCTGGCAGCTCATCCTTTATCTCACTGCCATGTTGGTTGCCTGCCTGCTCTGTCACGGCGAACTGGCGCGATCGCGTCCTTCGGCGCGCTATCTCACCACCTTTTATGTAGCCGTCGCGGCGGGCGGCGCGCTGGGAGGCGGGTTCGTCGCACTCATCGCGCCGCGCGTGTTCACCGAGTTTCTCGAATATCCCATCGGCCTGGCGGCGGCCTGTCTGCTCGGATTCGCCGGCTGGCTGCGCGGAGGAGCGCTGGCGCTGTGGACGCGCGGCAACCTGGCGGTACGCGTGCCGCTGATGGCGCTGCTGTTCGGAGGCCTGACCGCGATCGTTGCGGCTGCCACCAGCGGCAACCAGCCATCGGTTGCCAGCGCGCGCAATTTCTACGGCATTCTCCGCGTTCTCCAGGGCAACGACGGCAACGGAGCGTTCCTCGAACTTCGGCACGGCCGCACCCGGCATGGTTCTCAGTATCTGGACGCTCTCAAGCGCGATTGGCCCACTACTTACTACGGGCCCCACAGCGGCGTGGGAATGTCGCTGAACGCGATGGACCAGCGCCATCGACGCGTCGCCATCGTTGGTCTGGGCGCCGGCACTCTGGCCGCGTGGGGACGTTCAGGCGACACGTTTCGCTTTTACGAGATCAATCCCGATGTCGACGCCATCGCGCACCAGTGGTTCACTTTTCTGCGGGACTCGCGGGCGCGAACTGAAATCGTTCTCGGCGATGCGCGCGTCTCGCTGGAGCGCGAGCTGGCCCAGGGCAACTCCGCCGACTTCGACCTGATCGCGGTGGACGCCTTCACTAGCGACGCGATCCCGTTTCATCTGCTGACGGCCGAGTGCGCCGACCTCTACCGAAAGCGCCTCGCGCCCGGCGGCCTTCTGTTATTGCACATCTCAAACCGGATCCTCAACCTGGAGCCGGTGGCTCGCGGCCTGGCGGAACATTTGGGATGGACTGAAACGCTGTTCGTGTCCGGCGATGATCGTACCACCGGGGAAAGCGGCTCGGTCTGGGCGCTCCTGACGCACGGCACGGAATTTGTCAAAGGCTCCGGAATGCCCTCGGTGACAGCGCCCGCGACCAGGCGCGCGCCTATTCTTTGGACCGACGACTTCGTCAGCCTCTGGCACGTGCTGAACTTCTGAGTGGCCGGCTGAAAGCCGGCTGCGGGCAGGATTGCCCGCCCCACCTACTTCCATCCCGTTTCATCTGCTGACGGCCGAGTGCGCCCACCTCTATTGGACCGACGGCTTTGTCAGCCTCTGGCACGTGCTGAACTTCTGAGTGGCTAAGGCAGCAGGCCGCTTAGCGCCGGCATCGGCACCGCGCTTTCTTTCAGCGCCGCGTCGTGGAACTGCGTCAAGTTGAAGGCGGCGCCCTTGCGCTTCTTGTAGTCCTCGCGCACATCCAGCCAGCCGCGCCAGCCGACGAAGTAAGTCGGCAACTGGCAGGACGACAACTGCGCGCGCTGGATTTTCCCGGTGGCCTCCTCCTTTTCCTGGAAGGTGTCTTTGATCATGAGATCCAGAGCTTCCTGCTCGGTCATGCCCATGGTCTGCAGACGGATGTCCAGAATCGTATTCGCGATCGCGCGCAGCAACTGCTTGTACAACGTCATCCGCAGCTCGACGCTGTTGTTCAGAAACCCTTCGTCCGACATCAACTGTTGCGTGTAGGTGGCCCAACCCTCGACATACGGGCCGTTGCCGAAAATATTGCGCAGCAGACGCCGCGACTTCGGGTCCAGATTGTTGCCGATCTCCAACTGGACATAGTGGCCCGGCATGGCTTCGTGAATGGTGATCTGCATCATCCCGTAGCGATTGTATTCGCGCAGCTTGGATTCGATGCGCTCCTTCGGCCAGTCGGTCGGAATGGGCGTGACCCAATAGAAGGCGCCGAGTTGCGGCTCGAGCGCCGGCGCCGCGTTGAATCCCGCGACCGAGTATACGCCGCGCATGAATTCAGGCGTCGGAATCACCTGCAGGTTGCTTCGGTTCGGCAGCGTCACCAGATGCTTTTCGCGGACGAAGGCGGTGGCTTCATCCAGATCCTTGCGCGCCTGATCCATGTAGGTGGCGGGCGTGGCCTGCTGCTGCGCGATCTTGTCCAAGGCTTCCTTCACCGATCGCGGCGCCGCCAGCTTGGCCATCTCGTCGCGGATGTTCTTGAGAGCCGCCTCGGCTTCGGCGAGCACCTGCTCGGGAGTTTTTCCGGACACCAGCGTGAAGCGAAACTTCTTGTCGTATTTTTCCTTGCCCAGCCGCCAGTCGCTGGTCCGGCCGGAGAGATCTTTTTTCAGGAAGCTGCTGAAGTCGCGGAGCGCCCCGAGCGCGCCCGACGCGGCCCGCTCGAAATCCGGCTTGAGCGCCTCCGGCACGCCGGCTCGCAGCGTCTTGTCGATCAGATCGAGGTTGCCGTCGTTCTCCTCTTGCGCCACGCGGTTCCAGACTTCGGGCGCGTCCCTCAGGTTGCGCCGGGCCTGCTCCATCAGGGCCGGAACCTTGAACAGGCGCTGGATGATGTCGCGATAGCGCGCTTCCTTGGGCGCGTATTCCAGAACCAACGGATTGAACAGCGCGTTGCCCACCAGCTCGACGTAGATGGTCGGGTTGTGCCGGAAGCTCTGGATTTCGCGGAGATCGAGCAGCGCCAGATTCAACTGGTTCTCGATGATCTGGTAGTCCGCCCGCTCCTCGGCCGACAACTGGTCCGGCTTGATCAGCGCCAGGCGGTCGCGAAACCCGTTGTAAAACTGGCGCTGTTCCTGAATCCCTTCCGGGCTGTAGTCATCCAGCTTCTGGTCCAGCTTCACGCCCTGGTGTTCGTGATAGCCGGCCGAGGTGGCGTTCACCGGCGACAGCGCCAGCGAGCCGTACACAAAGTCGTCGGTGAGCTTCGAAATATCCTGCTTTTCTCCTGGCATTTTGCAACTCGCAAGAAGGCAAATGGAAACCGCAACCGCGCACAACGCCGCGCTAGGCCATGGCCGCATGGATCTTCTCCCAATCTTCCGCCTCGCCGAACTTGGAACCCTGCAGTTCGGGATTGATATTGCGAAGCAGGCCGGTGAGCACGCCGCCGGCGCCGGCTTCGATGAAACGTGTGACGCCGGCGGAGGAAAGCTGCTGGATCGCCTCCGCCCAGCGCACCGGATTCGGCACCTGGTGGTACAGACCTTCGCGCGCCTCGCCTCCGGTTCGAATGATGCGCGCCTGCCAATTGTTCACCAGCGGCACGGCGAGGTCGCGAAACTGGGTGGCGTTCAAATCGGCGGCCAGCCGTTCCTGGGCCGGTTTCATGAGCGCACAATGAAACGGCGCGCTGACTTGAAGCAGAATCGCGCGGCGAACTCCGGCGGCCTTGGCTAGTTCGACGGCTCGTCCCACAGCGCCGGCGTGCCCGGCGATCACCACCTGATCCGGCGAATTCAAGTTGGCCGCGCTCACCACCTCGCCCTGCGCCGCCTCGCTCAAAATGCCATCCAACTTGCCTTCCGGCAGCCTCAGCAGCGCAGCCATCGCGCCCACTCCGGGGGGAACCGCCTCCTGCATGTAGCGGCCGCGCTTGCGGACCAGCCGCAGGGCATCGCCGAACTCGATGGATCCGGCGGCGACCAGCGCCGAGTATTCGCCCAGACTGTGCCCGGCCACGAAGTCGGGTTTCAATCCTTGGGCTTCGAGCACGCGGAGCGCCGCGATCGACACGGCGAGCAGCGCGGGCTGCTGGTTCTCAGTGAGCTGAAGCTCCTCGGCCGGTCCTTCAAAGCAAAGTCGGGTGAGTGAAAACCCCAACTCGCGGTCCGCCTGGTTGAAAATTTCCCTGGCTGGGGCGAACGCGTCGGCCAGACTTTTGCCCATTCCGACGTACTGAGAACCCTGACCGGGAAAGATGAACGCGAGTTTCATAAGCAATCAGACAATCCAGTGTACCGTCTTCGCGTGGGCTGTTCCTTAGTTCCTTGGTTCCTTAGTCCTTTGGTTTGCTAGTTTTCTGGTGCGTCCGTGCGAGAGGAGATGATGTCGCGGTTCACACTCACCGAGCGTGGTGGCTGGGGAAGCCGGGGGATTTTTTGCGCGCGGGGCGATTTTTTTGCGCGCGCGGTCGGCGCGTGGAATTTTGCAAAACGAAGCCAAGCCGTCGGCCGGCGACGCGAGAAGCAGGGTTGGTGGACAGGCATGAGGACAGGCTCCGGACCGAAGCTAGCACGGGCTTCGGAGTCGTGGGCGGCGCGCGACGCGGAAATTTCAGAAATCCTTGGAGAAATTGGATCTTCGAGGCTGGTGAGCATCGGGGATCTGGACTTGCCCGAGCAGATTGCGCCGTACCTTGACGGAGCCATCCCCTCGGGCTACGTTAACGGTATGACCATTCGCGTTAAGCCCGAGACTGAGCGTCTGGTGCAGGAGGAGATTCAGAGCGGACACTTTCAGTCCGTGGACGATCTCATCGTGCTAAATCCGTATATTCTGCCATCCTGCAATGGGCCCCTAAATGGATCAGGCCCGTTTTGACAGGGCGCTTGCTTTGCGGGAGTCAGGCCGCGTAGAGCACGCGCTTGAAGAGTTTCATTCGATGGCGGTCGAGTCTGACGATGCCAACGAAGAAGCCGCCTTGATGATTAACGAGGTGAGGTGCTATTCGATGTTGGGACGTGTCAGTGATGCCGACCACGTTCTCGAAAACATTCAAGAGTTGGCGCCAGACGACATCATAGTGCGCGCTAACGTGGACTTTAGTGCGGCTTGTGTGGCAGCTCAAAAAGGAGAACACGGGAAAGCCTTGCTTCGGTTTGAGGGAATGCTAGAAGACTATGTTGACCTTCTGAAGACTCCCGAATATCGAGACCTTTGCGAGGAGATTCAACAGAGACGGGCATTCTCCTTGACCCATCTCGGTAGATACGGGGAAGCGCTTCCTCTTTTGAAGGAGGCTAGCTCCTTCAGCACATTGAGGGCTGATGTTCAACAGCAGGTCCACCTTTACCTAGGCATCTGCTACGCAGCGCTTCATGAAGATCGTCTGGCCAAAGAAGCATTTCTGTCTGCCATTGAGTTCGACCTTAAGAACAAGATCGAGGCCGAGGCGCGCTATCGCGTCGGGGTTCTTTACTTCTTGACCGGTGGATTCGCCCAGGCCAAGCACCAGCTTGAAGTGATCCTTCAGACCTACCGCGATGAGGTCCCGAATGTTCCTCGCAAGTATGTTTACCAGCAGCTTTCCAGGGCCTGTCACTACCTCGGCGAGAAGGAGAATGAGAAACGCTATGCGAAGCTGGCAGAGAATTCTTCCCTCTGACCGGCGCTCGTGGCGTGCGAGATGCGGAATTAAACGGTCAGATCGCATCGATGACCGACAACATCAGCGGCGAGACGGTGACCTATCAATACGACTCGCTGAAGCGTCTGCTCTCGGCCGCGGGCAGCGGCTGGGCCGAGACCTACGGCTACGACGCCTTCGGCAGCCTGGTCTCGAAGACGCCGACGGCCGGCTCGCCGCCCACGCTGTCTATCGCAGTGAATCCGGTGAACAACCAGGTGGTCGGGTATCCCTACGACGCGAACGGGAACCAGTTGGCGGCGCCGGCGCTGGGCACGTCGCCGACGCTGACCTACGACGCCGAGAACCGGCTGGTGGCTGCGCCCGGCGTGCAGTACGGCTACGATTCGAAGAACAAGCGCGTGTGGAACGCGACGTTGAATGGGCAAGGCCAGCTCACCGGCCAGCGCGCTTACTTCTACGGCGTGGACGGCACGATGCTGGGCGTTTACACGCTGACGCTGGGCGGGAGTCTGACCGCGTCGCCGTCGTATCTGGCGGTTTACTTCAAGTCCAAGCGAGTGGCGGTGGCGCCGAACGGGACGACTTTTTCGGCGTTCAACCAGGACCGGCTGGGGTCGCAGGGGACGTATTATCCTTATGGCGAGGACCAGGGGACGCCGTTGCCGAACGATCAGTTCAAGTTTGCGACGTATTGGCGGGATTCAGCGACGGGGTTGGATTACGCGAATCAGCGATACTTTGTGAACAATTTCGGCCGGTTCATGACGCCGGATCCGTATGGCGGGAGTATGAGCGCGGCGAACCCACAGAGCTGGAACCGATTCGCGTATGTTCTCGGCGACCCGGTCAACGGCAGGGACCCAAGAGGGCTGAAATGCATAGTCACCGATGGAGGTACATACGCCGATGATGGCACCGGAGGAGGTTGTCCTCAAGCCGGAGTAAGTGCGAATGGCGACATCGGAGCTGACATTGTGAATGTCGTGGGTAGTATCGGACCGGGAGGGCCGGAAGGCAAAACAGACGATAGCTGTACGTTTGGGCAGTGCCTCGGCCAACTAATAGGAACAGACAACCCGCTTCCGTCTCAATGGTGCCCGGCTGGTCAGAGTCGTAACTCATTCGGGAGCTGTGTGGAAGATCTGGTGTGCGGTGTGGGTGAGGTCTACGATTCGTCCCAAGGGAGTTGCGTGGATGCTGCTCTCGCGAACCGCAGTTCCGATCTGGCTTTAGTACCGCCACCCGCACCTAGCACACCCGCTCAAGCAGTAAACAACGGCAGGCTCACGCCTGTAGGCACCGGACAAGCGCTTTCGTTCTGGGATAAGGTTGGTCTTGACGTGTCCTGCTTGTTTGCATTGGATCCGGATTACGCAACGCCCCTGGGAATTGGTCCTGGACCATCCGATTCAAGAGATAGCACAAGTACCACCGATGGTCAGGGTCCACCATATGGGCCAAACGGGAGTGGTCGATCCGTGCCCTACGGTGGGTCTCCCGCAATTCCAAGGGGAACTGCCAACGGGGCCGCTGTGGGTGTGGGCATCGTTCAGTGCATTACGAACGTCTACACTGCGTGGCCAAGACATTAAGGGAAACGAAATGACCTCTTCGGTTGGTGCCGGGCAGAGCCATCGATGGACGGGGTTGTGGTGGACCTTCCCGTTACATCAGATCATGAGTAGTCTCGGTGTGCCGGTTCTGGCCGGTTTTCTTACTTTCGCGATAACGTCTGTTTCGCGAGCTCGGTGGATTCTAACCGAGACCCCCTATTTCCCCGTGCAGATCGGGCTGGCGTTTGTGATCGGATTTGTTCTCCAGCGTTATCTGGGCCATCGAGTAATGCAATGGGTCTGGGTGCTTCCGTTCTTGATCCTATCTGTTTCCTTCGTTCAGACGCCTCTACCATTCGTTGCTCGGTTAGACCGTTACTTCGGTTGGGGCTGCAGGCCCGAACTTCGCTGCTTCGTTCAGCTCGCGGTCACATTGCCTTTCTATGCAGCAGTGTCGTATTCCTTGGCTGCATTCTTAGGCAGGGCACTTCAACGGCATCCCCAACAACAATAGGAGACGATTCTTGAGCGAGATTGAGGCCAGGCAAAGGAATATCCTCTGGCCCGATACGCTGGGAAATAGCGCTCTCGTGGACGCGTTTCTGTGGAAAGGTTCGCCGGACGCAACGCGCGTCCAGCGAATCGGGATGGCGCTCATTGGGCTGATGTATTCGGGCCCCGGTGTATTGTTCGTGTGTATTGGATGCTTCGATGGCGGTCCGGTACTTTATAGAGTCTGCATGTTTCTGATGGCTCTTCCATCGTTAGCTCTGGGTGGTAAGTTGCTGAGGAACGTTTTCCGACACTAGTGTCCTGAGTCAGAAGTTCGCATAATAATAGGAACCCGCTTGCTATGCTGGGAATCCAACCAGCATGGGCCGACCAACTAAGCCAATCGTGGTGAGTGAAGAGGAACGGGCGAAGCTCCAAGAGTGGGCGCGGCGACCGAAAACAGCACAGCGATTGTCGATTCGGGCGCGTATTGTGTTAGGTTGTGCCGACGGGAGGGAGAACCGCCAGGTCGCGCGGGAA
>JAIQFN010000104.1 GCA_020073265.1 Terriglobia bacterium
AGCGCCAGTTGGCTCAACCAAGTCGAACGGTTCTTTGGCCTGCTTACAGACAAACGTATCCGGCGCGGCACCTTCGGCAGCGTTCGTGAACTGGAGACCGCGATTGGCGAATACCTGACTCATCACAACCAGAACTCCAAACCCTTCGCCTGGACCGCGGACGCTGACTCCATCCTCAAAAAGATCGCCCGCTTTTGTATGCGAACTTCTGACTCAGGACACTAGGTTCCGGCCGCTGATATATACTCAGCCTAAGAGCTGCCCAGGAGGCTTCCATGTTCCTCCGATTTCTGAGATCGGCCATCGTAGTAGCGAGCATCGCGATTCCCGCCTCGGCCCAGTCCTGGACTGTTCCGCGTACGCCCGACGGCCACCCGGACCTGCAGGGCAACTGGCTGAACAAGAGCGCCACTCCACTGGAGCGTCCCAAGCAACTGGAAGGCCGCCAATCCCTGACCGATGCTGAAGTAGCTGAGTTCAAGCGCCGCGCCGCCAGGCTCTTGAAGGACAGCCAGAGCGACTTCGCGGCCGGTGACAACCTGTTCCTCGCCACATTGGCCGATCCGGAACACTACAAGAGCGCCACCGCGACCGGCAATGCCACCGACATGTTCGACTATGATTTCGACAACCGGACGTCGCTCATCGTCGATCCCCCGGACGGGCGGATTCCTCCCTACACGCCGGCCGGTCAGAGGAGGCAGGCTGCTGCCGGAGCCGCCCGGCTTGCCAGAAATGCCATCGCGGGCCCGCAGGATCTCACCCCCGATCAGCGCTGCATCACCTTCGGCGTGCCGAGGTTGGGCGGCACCTACAGTTCCGGCAATTTCGGCTTGTACCAGATTGTGCAGTCCCCGGGTTACGTCGTGCTGTTCGCCGAAGCGATCCATGACGCGCGCGTCATCCCGCTGGACGGCAGCCCGCACCTTCCGCAGAACATGCGCACCTGGAGCGGCGATTCGCGCGGCCACTGGGAGGGCAACACCCTGGTAGTGGACACCACCAATTTCTCAGCGCAGACAAGTTACCTCGGATCGTCCGAGGGCCTGCATCTGAAGGAGCGCTTCACACGCATCGCGCCCGACGAGATCCGCTACGAAATCACCGTCGACGATCCAAGCACTTGGGTAAAACCTTGGACGGCGATGATTCGCCTGAGACGAACCAACGATCCGATCTACGAATTCGCCTGTCACGAAGGCAACTCTCAAGTCATGCAGGCCATACTGGGAGCGGCCCAGGCCGACGGCCGCACGAAATAAGTGGGGCAGCCTTTCAGGCTGCAGCCGGCTTTCAGCCGGCCTAGCGTTCCTGGTATTCTCCAAACACGACGCGCAACCGGTCCGAGATTTCTCCCACCGTGGCGAACGCCTCCGCGCAAGCCAGAATATGCGGCATCAGGTTGTCGCTCGACCTGGCGGCCTGCTCCAGCGCCCCCAGCCGTTCTTCCACCACGCCCGCACTGCGCGACGCGCGCAACTCCCGCAGCCGGGCGACCTGCTGCTTCTCCAGTTCCGGATCCAGCTTGAACACGCGCGGCGCCCCCGGCTCCTCCTGCTTGAAGCGGTTCACGCCCACCACCACCGCGTCGCCGCGCTCCACCGCCTGCTGATATTCGTAAGCCGCGTTGTGGATTTCATTCTGAATGTAATTCTTCTCGATGGCCGCCAGCGTCCCGCCCATGGCGTCGATGCGCTCGATGTACTCGCGGGCGCCGCGCTCGATCTGGTTGGTGAGCTGCTCGATGTGGTAGCTGCCGCCCACCGGGTCGGCGATGTTCACCACGCCGCTTTCGTGCGCGATGATCTGCTGCGTGCGCAGCGCCAGACGCGCCGATTCCTCAGTGGGCAGCGAGAGCGCTTCGTCCTTGCCGTTGGTGTGCAGCGATTGCGCGCCTCCCAGCACCGCCGCCAGCGCCTGCATCGATACTCGCACCACGTTGACGTCGGGCTGCTGCGCCGTCAGCGTCGATCCGGCCGTCTGCACGTGAAAGCGCATCATCATCGAGCGCGGATTCCGGGCCCCGAAGCGCTCCCGCATGATCTCGGCGTACAGCCTGCGCGCCGCGCGGTACTTGGCGATCTCTTCCAGAAAATTGTTGTGCGCGTTGAAGAAGAACGAGAGCCGCCCGGCGAACGAATCCACTTCCAGCCCGGCCGCCAGCGCCGCGCCGATGTAGGCGATCGCGTTGGCCAGCGTGAACGCCACTTCCTGGATGGCCGTCGATCCCGCTTCCCGAATGTGGTAGCCGCTGATCGAAATGGTGTTCCACTCCGGCAGCTCGCGCGCCGCCCAGGCGAACAGATCGGTGATGATCCGCATGGCCGGGCGCGGCGGATAGATGTAGGTGCCGCGCGCGATGTATTCCTTCAGGATGTCGTTCTGAATGGTGCCCGAGATCTTGCGCAGATCCGCGCCCTGGCTGCGCGCCACCAGCACGTAGAAGCTCAGCAGTATCGACGCCGTCGAGTTGATGGTCATCGACGTGGTGATGTCCGCCACCCGGATGCCATCCATCAGCCGCTGCATGTCCGCCAGCGAGCAGATGGCCACGCCCACGCGTCCCACTTCGCCGGACGCCAGAGCATGATCGGAATCCATGCCCATCTGGGTGGGCAGGTCGAAGGCGACCGACAGGCCGGTGATGCCTTGCGACAACAGATAGCGGTAGCGCCGGTTGCTTTCCTCGGCGGTGCCAAAGCCGGCGTACTGGCGCATGGTCCAGAGCCGGCCGCGATACATGTCCGGATAGATCCCGCGGGTATAGGGGTACTGGCCCGGTAGATCGCCTGTGTGGCTCATGACTTGGAGATTTTGCGCGCCCGCCAGAAGGAAGAGATGCCGAACCAGGCCATCAGCACGACGAACGGAATCGTTAGCGCCAGCCGCGGGCCGCTGCCTTCCTTGCCGAAGCTTCGAATGGCGGATGGTACTGGAACAAGCGCCAGCACGACGAAGAAGAATCCAATCATTTGATTCCACAGGATATGGAGCGGGCGGATCACGCCCGGGATCACATAGCCCAGGAACCTTTTGGCCGTCGCGAGCATCTTGCTATTATCAGTGTAACGGACGGCCACGTTTTAAGGTCACTGCGTCGTAGATGCAGCCTCCAGGCGCCCTGAGCCGGCGCTGGTTCCCGCTACTGAGAAAACGGCTGCCAGCCGATACATAAAGTGGGAGCAGAATCTTCAGCCAGTGGCACTTACAAATTGGATGAAACTGCGCTTGCGTTACTAACATCCAGAAGATAGAGTGTTATGCTGAAGGTGGCCGCAGAGAAAGGGGGGAATGTTTGGAAGAAAGACTGAAAGAGCTGATGCAAGAACTGGGCAACGCCATCAACGAGTCTTTGTCCGACTCCGACCGCATCGCGGCTGCCATCGGCGAAATCAAACGCGCCGGATACGACGTGTTCCTGGTCCTCGAAGCCACCATCGGGTTCAACAAACGGGATGAGAACGGCGAGTACGAAGCCGAAGAAGAAATGGAAGTCGAGTCCGAAGCCCCTCCCAAGCGGAAGTTCGAATCCACTGGCCGCATCAAGCTGACCTCGCAGGATCACAAATTCCTCAAGGCGCTGAAAATCGCCATCGAAGAAGACAAGAGCTAGCCAGACCGGAGCTATCCCCCGAGCTCCTGGTAGACCTTCCAGGTTTTTTCCACCGCCTTCTCCCAACTGAATTCGCCGCTGCGAGCCAGACCCCTTTGCGCCAACTGTTGCCTGACGTTCGCGTCTTCGGTGAGCTGCCGTAAGCCTTCCACGATGGAGCCAAGGCCGGTGGGGTCCACCAGCAGCGCCGCGTCCCCGCTGACCTCGGGCAGCGCCGAGACGTTCGACGTGAGCACCGGCACTCCGTGCGCCATGGCGTCCAGCAGCGGCATCCCGAATCCTTCGTCGAGCGACGGGAACGCAAACACCGAAGCGCGCTGGTACAGCCTTTCCAACTCCGCATCCGAAACGTAGCCGGGCGCGCGGATGTCCGCCCTGCGCGGGCTGGCCTCGATGCGCGCCAGGATCTCTTCCGAACCGAAGCCAAGCGAACCGGCCAAAACCAACTGCCAGCCGGGCGCGACTTGCTCGAAGGCCTCCACCAGCCGCGCCACGTTCTTGCGGCGCTGCAGCGCGCCCACGAACAAGACCATGCGCTCGCGGCTCGCGACGCTCGCCAGTTCCCCAGGCCGGCGGACCCCGTGCTGGACCACCCGGATTCGCGATGGCTCCACTTTCAGCAACTGCTCCACCTGCCGCGCGGTGAAATGCGAGACCGTGATAATCAGGTCCGATCGTTCCGCCGCGGCGCGCGCCTGCTCGCTGAACCGGCGCCGGAACTCGGGCGTCGAATAATCGCCGCTCATGACGAACAGATCGTGGAAGGTGGATACGTTGCGGCGGTACCGCGTGGAGTCGATGCGCTGGTTGAGGCCATGAAACAGATCCGCCGCCCCGGCCCAGCCTTTCCACAGAAGTCTGCGGCTGCAGTTCCCTGGCAGCGGGTCACGGAAGGAGCGGAGCAGGCGATGCGGGCGGTAGCAGGGCAGAAAGCGCGCTTCAGGATGCGCCGCCGCCAGGCCGATGAGGATCTCGCGCGAATACACCCCCACGCCGGACAGGTTCCACCCGACGCTATAGGTCGCATCCAGCGCGATTTTCAATCTGCCAGCATAGCGGTTTTCGTGTGCCAGCGTGCTTCGCCGGCGAACTCACCGTCGCTGAACAACTCCTGAATGCTGTCCCGAGGGTTGAGTTCCGCCACCGAAAACCGGACCGTCGCCGCGTTCCCGATCCAGGCGTCCTCGATCTTGGCGGCAGCGGTCTGGAGCAACCCCTCCACGGTACTTTCGGCCAAGCCGGGGACGATCAACCCAAACCGGCAGCCATCCAGGTGTCCGATCAGCGCCGGCGCTTCGAAAACCTCCCGCAGCGCTTCGCCGGCCCGCATGAGCAGCAGCTCGCGCGCCTCGCGATCCTCGGAGCTGCGTTCGGGAAGCTGCTCGATCTCCAGATTGGCCAGCAGCAGATCGATATGGCTCTCAAACGCCAGCCGGGCGTAGTGCTCGGCCACGGCGATGAAGCCCGGCCGGTTGAGGGTTCGCGTGAGTTGGTCCACCACGGGCGACGGCGCCGAGGCCGCCGTCCGCCGCTGGCGCTCGATGGCGTATCGCACGGCGCGGGCCAACGGCACGCACTCCAGCTCCGATTTCAACAGCACGTCTTGCGCACCCTCGCGCAGCAGCCGATTGGCGAGATGCTCGTCTTCGGAGTCCGCCAGCACGATGATGGGCGCTCCCTGGGCGCAGGCGCTGGCTTCCAGAAATGTGTCCAGCAGCGCGGGGCTGTCCGGGAGGCTCAGGTTGAGCAACACCGCGTCGAAGCACTCGGCACCCAGGCAATCCACGGCATCCATCAGCCGGTCCACCTGCACCACGCTCGCGCTCCGCCAGTTACACCACAGCCGGTTCTCTTCGATCTCGATCAGCGCCTCGCACAGAAGCTGCTCGTCTTCCAGATCGTCTTCCACCAGGAGAAGTTTTAAGGTCTTTGAATCGGTCACTCGTACGTGTAAGTGCGAGCGGCGGGCGTTTTATATCAGTGCTTCTGAAACCGCTACACGGCGAGCTGGTATTCCTTGAGCTTCCGGTACAGCGTGGTGCGCCCGATGCCTAACAGGCTGGCGGCGACGGCGCGATCGCCCTTGGTGTATTCCAACGCGTCGAGAATCGCCTGCCGCTCCATCTGGGTCAGCGGTACGATGGGCGGCCGGCTGAGGTCGGCGGGCGCGCGATGCTCGTGCGAACTCGCCTCGCCCGGGGACTTCGCCATCGGATTGACGCTCGCCGCAACCGACATGAATTGCGACTTCCGCGCCATCAGATGGTTCTGCAGCATGCTGGGCAGCTCGCTCGAGTGCAGCAGCGGTCCGGAATTGATCGCCACCATGTGCTGGATGCAGTTCTCGAGTTCGCGAACGTTGCCCGGCCAGTCGTAGGACAGCATGCCTTCCAGCGCTTCCTGCGTCAGCGTGTGCCCCTTGCTGTAGCGAGCCATGAAGTGAGCGATCAGCGCCGGAATGTCTTCCTTGCGGTCGCGCAGCGGCGCCAGCCGCACGTTCACTACGTTGAGCCGGTAGAACAGGTCGCGGCGGAAGGTCCCCTTCTCCACTTCCTTGGCCAGATCGCGGTTGGTGGCGGCGATGACCCGGAAATCCGAGCGCCGCTGCATCAGCGATCCGACCGGACGAAACTCCTTCTCCTGGAGCACGCGCAGCAGCTTGGCCTGCAAGTCCAGCGGCAGCTCGCCGATCTCATCGAAGAAAGCCGTGCCCCCGTCGGCGCTCTCGATCAAGCCCGTCTTGGTTCCCACCGCGCCGGTGAAGGCGCCTTTGACGTGCCCGAACAGTTCGCTCTCCATCAGAGGTCCTACCATGGACGAGCAGTCGATGGTTACAAACGGGCCTACCGGGTTCACACCATGGATGGAGCGGGCCACTACTTCCTTGCCGGTACCGGTCTCGCCCAGTAATAGAACGGGCCAGCGGCAACGTCCCAGCTTTTCCACCATCCGCAGAATGTGGCGGAGCCGCGGCGACTGGCCGACCAGGAGGGGTGTCGATTGTTCAGCTTGGGCTAGCATTGGGCGCTCTTGTTGGCTCGTCCTTCCCCAAACATAGTGTGTCTTACCTCCATAAACTCTACTGGGACTTTAGGGTTTGAGCAACACCTCAGTGTCTTAGATGGCTTGGTTTTTTGGGGTAGAGGCGCCACCTCATTTGGGGGGATGCCACTAGTACTCTTCGCCGGTCACCGAGCGCGGGCCTAGGGGGAAGGCCCCAGACTGGCTACGGCTGCGAGCTGGCCGGCTCGGGCGCGGTGGCGATCGCGGCAGACGGGTCGAGCCGTACCACGAAGGCACTACCGGCCTCGACGCGCACCCGCCGCGCCAGGATGTTCGCCGCTTGCTCGGTCCGCTCGCGGCCCACCAGCACGCGCCACAGCGATGGAGTGCCAGGCTGGAACACCAGACGCGCCGCTCCGTATTCGCGCTCCAGCGAGGCGCGCAGCCGCTCGGCGCGGCGCTGGTCCGCGAAGGCCCCCGCCTGGACCGCGAACCAGTCGCCGGCCGCCGCTTCAGTGGCGAGCGCCAGGACATCCACGCGAACTTGCGCCAGGCCGGCTCCGACGAACCCGAGCGCGTCGGCGGCTGCGTGGCTGAGGTCGATGATGCGGCCGTCGACGAACGGGCCTCGGTCGATGATGCGGACGTCCACCGATTTCTGGTTGCCGAGATTCGTTACCCGCACCACGGTTCCGAACGGAAGGGTGCGATGCGCGGCGGTCAGCTTCTCCATGTCGTAGATCTCGCCATCGGCGGCGGCGCGGCCGTGATAGGGATGGCCGTACCAGCTCGCCACGCCGGTTTCACTGGCGAGAATTCGCGCCGGCGGCGCGGGCGCGGACGGCGTGACAACCGACACGCGATGCTTCTTCGCGCAACCCGCCAGCGCGAGAATCGCGGCCAGCAACGCAAGCAGCAGAGTCGGCCGGCGAGTGTCCATTTGCTCCGATCGTAACCCGCGGCCCCGCGCCAGGCAACAACAAAAGTGGCTCGGTTTGGTTTTTGTGCATCGAACAATCGGTCGTGGAAATGGTTTTGGCGGTTTCGAGGGGGACCGGCCGGGGGCCTCCGGGTCCGATGTGCATTTTTTTCTTGACTTTCGACTCAAAGAACCTTATATATGAATCACACTGCGATCTACGATCGCAAATCTGATGTTAGGGAGAATCAATCGATGAAGAACGCAACTAAGAAGGCTGCGAAGGCCAAGAAGAAAGCGCCCGCCAAGAAGAAGAAGTAGGCTGAGGCGCCCCGAGAGGGCTTGCAGTCTAATTTAGGGTTCATGCAATCGGCCCCGAGAGATCGGGGCCTTTTTTATTGCCTGCCGAGCAGTTCCTATCCTAACCGGTTCAGCGCCGCCCGCAGCTCGTCCAGCGTCATCGCGCCCGGATGATACAGCCGCACGATCCCGCGCCGGTCGATCAACACCAGCGTGGGCGTGGTGCTCGCGCCGTAGTTCTTGAAGTTCTCCTCGCTCACCGGCGCCGGCGCGCTCAGCAGGTCCGCGTAGTATTCTCCGCGGATCGCCTCGATGTACTTCAGCTCTTCGGCCGGACCCGCGTCCTCGCCGCGCGCCACGTAGCCATAGCGCTGCGTGGGCGCGATGATCACCAGGCCCTTGGCTGCGTACTCCTTCGCGATTCGCGCCAGGATCGGCTCTTCCGCCTTGCAGTCCGGACACCAGTGCGCCCAGAAGAACAGCAGCACCGGCTTGCCTCGCAGCGCAACCAGCGACGGTGGTCTCGGCCCCAGAAATTCCCGCCGATCGAGCGCGGGCGCGAGCTTGCCTTCCAGGTCGAGCAGGTTGAGATCCTTTTGGATGCGCGCGCGCATGGAAGTAGCCCGATACACCGCCAGCTCCTGGCGAAAATACGCGATCGCTTGGCTTCGCTCGCCGCGCTCGCTCAGCACCTGCCCCTGGACCTCGATCGCCGCCCCCAACGCCAGCGGCAGGTGCGGCTCCGCATCCAGCGGACGCTTCTTCAGTTGCTCGATAGCCAGCGCCTGGGTCTGCTTGGCGAACGCGTCGGCCTGGTCCAATTGATTCGCCGCCAGCGCGCCGCGCCCCAGCCAGGACAGCGCTTCCAGCATCTCCGGCGTCACGCCATACTGCGCCCGGTAGCGCGCCACCAGAGCGTTGGCGAGCGGGAGGTTGTTCTGCGCCAGAGCCGCGCGCACGTCCGTCACCACGCCGGCCCAACCGGCCGCCGCGATCAGGAACGCCGCAATCAGCTTCGACAGCATCTACATCGAGGATAATACGCGCCCGCCGTCCACGACGATGGTCTGGCCGGTCAGATACGACGACGCATCGCTCGCCAGCAGCAGCGCCACCTCCGCCACCTCGATCGGCTGGCCCAGGTGCTTGATGGGCTGGCGCGACAGCATCTGCTCCCAGCGGCTCTGGTCTTTCCAGTAGTACTCGCTCAGCACGGTCTGGATCAGTCCCGGCGCAATGGCGTTCACGCGCACGCCCGACTGCCCCAGCTCCACCGCGTAGGACTGCGTCATCATGATCAGCGCCGCCTTGGTCATGCTGTACAAGAGGCCGTGGAACTGCGGGCGCAACCCGGCGATCGAGGCGATGTTGATGATCGACCCCGAGCCGCGCTTCACCATGCCCGGCGCCACCAGCCGCGTCAGCCGATAAGCGCTCTTCAGGTTGACCTCCACCATCTTGTCGAACTGGCTGTCGTCCATCTCGATGGCCGGCCCCTGCGCGATGTTGGTGGCCGCGTTGTTCACCACGATGTCGATCTTCCCGAATTCGCTCGTGACGCTGTCCACCAGCCGCTCCAGCTCCTCCAGCTTGCCGACGTGGCAGGCCCGCGGCACGATGCGGCCGGCCAGTCCCTTGTTCTCCGCGGCCACTTCCTCCAGCGTGTTCTGCTTGCGCCCGCAGATGATCGCCGTGGCGCCTTCGCGCGCGAATACCTCCGCGGTCGATCGTCCGATTCCCCGGCTTCCGCCGGTCACAATTGCAACTTTGTTCTTGAGTTGGCTCATAAGATGGTTGGAATCACAGCTTCAGTTGCTTCAGGTACGCCCGAAACTCGCCGCCCAGATCGTAGCGACGCAGCGCGAACTCCACGGTCGCCTTCAGAAACCCGAGCTTGTCCCCCGCATCATAGCGCGTGCCCTCGAAGCGATACCCGTACACCGGCCGGTTCCGCAGCAGATGCTTCAACGCATCGGTAAGCTGGATCTCCCCGCCGCTTCCCGGCTCGATGGCCTCGATGGAGGCGAACACGTCCGCGGTCAGAACATAACGGCCGATGATGGCCAGGTTGGACGGAGCTTCCGACGGCTTGGGTTTCTCCACCATGTTGCGGATGCGGAACAGCCGGTCCTTGGCCGAATTGTGCGGCACCGGGTCGGCGTCCACGCAGCCGTACGCCGAGATCGCGTCGCCCGGCACTTCCATCAGCGCCACCACCGACGCGCCGTAGAACTCGTACACGTCCAGCAATTGCCGGATGGCCGGAATCTCGGAATCGATCACGTCGTCGGAAAGAACCACGGCGAACGGCTCGTTGCCCACCAGTTCCTTGGCCCGCAGCACCGCGTGACCCAGGCCCAGGGCTTCCTTCTGCCGCACGTAGGCGATGTCGATCATGTCGGAGACGTCGTGCACGATCTTCAGCAGGTCTTTCTTGCCCTTGGCCTCCAGGGTCTGCTCCAGCTCGAAACTGACGTCGAAGTGATCCTCAATCGCCGTCTTCCCGCGCCCGGTTACGATGATGATGTTCTGAATGCCGGAATGCAGCGCTTCCTCCACGCCGTACTGGATGAGAGGCTTGTCCACCAGCGGGAGCATCTCTTTCGGCTGTGCCTTGGTGGCGGGAAGGAATCGCGTGCCGAGTCCCGCGGCGGGGAATACGGCCTTGCGCACTTTAGGAATCATCAGAACTATTGTACGCGCTGACTCACAGCTCGCTGAACAGATCGGCGGGCGTGAG
>JAIQFN010000105.1 GCA_020073265.1 Terriglobia bacterium
CACAACCTAACACAATACGCGCCCGAATCGACAATCGCTGTGCTGTTTTCGGTCGCCGCGCCCACTCTTGGAGCTTCGCCCGTTCCTCTTCACTCACCACGATTGGCTTAGTTGGTCGGCCCATGCTGGTTGGATTCCCAGCATAGCAAGCGGGTTCCTATTATTATGCGAACTTCTGACTCAGGACACTAGCAGGGCCAGGGCGCAGCCCGCCAGAAACGCCGCGCCGCTGTAGATGAAATACAGCAGGTGCAGCGGAACGGCCCGCAGGGCGAACAACCAGCCGCGGCGGCCGGCCAGGAAGCTATAGAAGCGGTGGTTCAGCCCGACGACGATCGCCACCGCGACCACCGAAGCCGGCCAGTACAAAGCCGCCAGCAGGAGCGCGAGGTAAACCAGCACGACCGAAAAACGCTGGCTGCTCTGTACGTTCAAGTCGTTGGGCATGTGCCGCTCGCGCAGCATCAATTGGGTCCAGGGGATGGCGCGGTCGCGAATGTCGGATTCGAGCAGGCCCAGAAACGTCCAACGCTTCAGGTGCTGGACGGTGAGCGCCGGATCCAGCTCGATTCCGCGGCCGGCGCGGAGGAGCCTGGCGCCCAGCTCGATGTCTTCGATGCGGGGACGAGTATAGCGCTCGTCGAATCCCCCGGAGGCTTGGAACACCGGCCGGCGGATGGCTCCGCAGCCGGTCCAAAATGTACTGGCGCGGCGCTTCGCTTGTTGATGCACGAAGCAATGCAGCAGGTTCTTGTACTGCGACAGAAAATCGGGCTCGCCGGGCGAGTCGTCATAAGACCCGATCAGCGCGTCGAGCGTCGCGTCGCTGTCGAACGCGCTGGCAATTCGCGCGAGGCTGTCGGGCGCGACGCACACGTCGGCGTCGATGAACAGGAGAACGTCACCGCGAGCGGCTTGGGCGGCCTGGTTGCGGGCATGGGCCGGTCCCTTGCGGTCTTTCGTTCTTAGAACCTGCGCGCCCGATTTTTCGGCCAGCGCCGCGGAGCCATCCGTGGAACCGTCGTCCGCCACCAGGCACTCGAAATCCCGATAGAGCGAGCGGTTCAGCGCGTCCAGGCAACGCGCCAATGTAGCCGTTCCGTTGTGTACTGGAATGATGACTGAGATCAAGCCGCCATCCGGCGACTACACGCCCGCCGACAGGCGCCGCGGAACCATGGGCTGGGTTGCGGACAGCGCGGCGTACATTTCATCGCTGCGCGGTCCGTATTCCTCCAGGTAGTCGGCGTCCACGTTGACGCTCCACAGGTCGTAGTCGGCGCCCATTACGTTGCGGGCGGCCAGAATGCCCGTGAGCATGGAATGATCCTGGTTGTTGTAGCGATGCATTCCGTTCCGGCCCACCAACTGGAGGTTGGGAGTTTCCTCCGCCAGGAAACGGCGCACCGCCGCGAGGCCGCGCTCATAGCGGTCGTCATAGATCGGATAGGCTTTGGGAACCCGTGCCACGACGCCGCCCAGGATGGTTCCCGGCCGCACCAGGCCCAAGGCCGTGACCTCGCGGGAAGCCAGGGCCAGCAGCTCGGAGTCGGGCTGGTTCCAGAAGCGGTCGTTCTCGAAGCAAAAATACTCCAGGCCCAGGCAGGTGGTTTCCGCATCCGGCCGCATGTCCGGACTCCAGTTGTTGAAGTTCTGGATGCGGCCCACTTTGAACCCGGGATCGTGAATGTAGATCCAGTTGTCGGGGAACAGATTGTTGCCGCGAACGATCAGGGCGACGGTCAGGAAGTCGCGATAGTTGAAATCCTGGACCGCCGCGCGAAGGTAGCGGGGCGCGGGAGGGTCCAGCTTCTGAATGAGGTCGCGGATGGGGATGCTGCTGATGAAATTCGGCGCCTTGAACGTTTCGCCGCGCGCGGTGACGGAAAGGACGCGGCCCTTTTGCCAGGAGATCCGGTCCACTCCCTGCTCCAGCAGGACGCGGCTTCCGCGCGATTCCACGATCTCGTTGACGCGGTTCCACATCATCCCTGGACCTTGCCGCGGGTAGAGAAACTCGTCGATCAGGGTCTTGATGGGCTGGCCGCCGTTCTTGGAAGGCCGCAGGGAGTTCCACACCAGGGAGACGAGCGAGAGGCCACGGATGCGCTGCGCGGCCCATTCCGCACCGATCTGGTTGCAGGGAATCCCCCACACCTTTTCGGTGTAGGTGCGAAAGAACATGTCGAAGAGCCGTCGTCCGAACCGGTTCGAAACCCAGTCTTCAAAGGAACGCTCGGGCTTGCGGGGGAAGCAGTGCGCGCGGACGAAACTAGCCAGGCATCGCAGCGCTTCGAGAGGCCCCAGGCCCGCCAGCGCGTTTCTGGCATCTAGCGGATACTGGAAGAACTTGGACCGGAAATAGACTCGCGAGAGGCGCGGGCGGGTCAACAGGTCTTCGCCCAGCACGTCGCGCCACATCTGCTCGATGATCGGCACCTTGGTGAAGAAGCGGTGCCCGCCGATGTCAAACAGGTAGCCCTGGTGCTGGAGGGAACGAGCCAGGCCGCCTACTGAAGATTCCTTTTCGAGGACCAGCGAGCGGACACCTTGGCCGGAGAGCTCGTAAGCGGCCGACAACCCGGCCGGGCCGCCGCCCAGGATGACAACCGGGGGCCTTGTTCCGCTACCGCCGCCGTTTCCGTTGGTATGATTAGCAGGTTTCAGCATCGGCCGGGGCAGAATCTTTGTTGTACCACATCGTGGCGCACGGGTTCCCGCAGGACGGCCATGCTCAGAGTATGAAACACGCAATGCAGAGTGCAAGTTGCGCTGGATTTATGGAATGATCCAGCGCTCGCCCGCTTCAAAGACCTTGAAGCCCACCGAGGGGTGGAAACCCAGCATGTGATCGATGAAGCGGCCGGCATCCTCGTTCTGATCGGCGAAGGTGCCGTAGTGCATTGGCACCAGCCAGCGCGCGCGGATGTCCTCGGCCAGTTGGGCGGCTTGGGGGACGTCGAAGTTTCGCTCGCCGTCGATGGGCAACAGCGCCACGCTGACGTTGTAGGGGCGCAAGCGGCCCACGATGCCCTCGTACATGCGGCAGTCGCCGGCATGGTAGATGGTGCATCCGCCGAAACGGATCAGGTACCCCAGATGCGGGTAGCCGCCCAGCGGCGTCCAGTCCAGTTCCGGATGCGCCGCGGGCACCGAATACACGCGCCCGTACAGGCCGCCTTTGAAATACTCGACGCGCAAATCGGAATCGGTGGTGGTCATGCGATCGTAGGAAACGCCGATCGAGCAGGCGTGTTCCGCGGTGCTTTTGGGGATCACCACGCGGGCGCGGGGCGAGGCCTGCAGCATGGCGGGCAACGTGTCCGGATCCATGTGCGACGGGTGCGCGTGCGTGCACAGAATCATGTCGGCGTTAGTGGCCTCGGCGGCCTGAAGCGGCGGCGCGAGGGTGCGGGTCCGGCCGGCGGGAGTGGCCAGGCAGGGGTCCACATAGAAGACGATGCCCTGGTGCTTGATCACGAAGCCGCTGTGGCCGAGCCACCAGAGCGACGGAGAATCGCTATCGGTGAGGTCGATTTCGTCGAGCAGCGCGCTGCCGCTCTTCACCGGCTGTTTCATCGCGCGGCGGCCCTTTCCAGACGGTCGCGGATGGCGTCCCAGGCGGGATCGCGCGGAGGCTGCTCGACCGCGATCCAGTCCCAACCTTCGGCATCGGCGTCGTGCAGGATCTGGTACAGCGCTCGGGCGTAGGCGGAGGGATCGTTCGGCATGGGGATCGATCGCGCGGCGTCGGCCTGCTGCTCGATCCACAAATAAGCGCCACGGCCGCTGGACGGAAGACGGCCGGCCTCCACCAGCACCAGCGGCGTTCGGGGACTGTAGTGCCGCGCGTGCATGCCGGGCGCGGCGTGGGCGGGACCGGTGGGTGCGCGCAGCACTTCGACCGGTCCGATCAGCTTCTCGATTTGTTCCCGTGTGACCATGCCCGGTCTCAACAATACCGCGTGGGAGCCGGCGAGCGAAAGTACGGTGGATTCGATTCCGACCGTGGTCGCGCCGCCGTCCAGGATCATGGCCACGCGGTCGCCTAAAGACTGGCGGACGTGCTGGGCGGTGGTGGGCGAGAGTTCGCCGAACCGGTTGGCGCTCGGCGCCGCCAGAGGCACGCCTCCTTCCCGAATCAATGCCAGAGCGAGAGGATGTGAGGGGACGCGGATGCCGACCGTGTCGAGCCCGGCCGTCAACCGGTTGGGTACCTGTGGGAGTTTTGGCAACACCAGCGTGAGCGGCCCCGGCCAGAAACGGCGCGCCAGCAGCTCGGCTTTCTCGGGCCACTCCCGCACCAGGCTGCGCGCCATTTCGATGCAATCGACGTGCACGATCAGCGGACTGGACGGCGGGCGTCCCTTGGCGGCGTAGATTTTTTCGATGGCGGCCTCATCGAGCGCGTTGGCGCCCAGGCCGTAGACGGTCTCGGTGGGAAACGCGACCAGCTCGCCGGCGCGGATCAGCGCGGCGGCGCGGCGAACTTCGGATTCCTCACTCAGGCAGGTCCTCTTTTCCGTCGCCGGAGGTCTTGCCGGTGTGCTTGTAGACCAGGAAGGCGTGCATGAGCCGGTCCATGTCGCCGTCCAGCACGCGATCCACGTCGCCGATGGAGAGCTTGGTGCGATGATCCTTGATGAGCCGGTAGGGCGCCAGCACGTAGCTGCGGATCTGGCTGCCGAAATTGATGTCCAGCTTGGTGTCTTCGAGCTTGCTCTGCTCGGCGCGCTTCTTGTCCATCTCGAATTCGTACAGGCGCGCGCGCAGTTGCTTGATGGCGCTGGCTCGATTCTTGTGCTGCGAGCGCTCGTTCTGGCACTGCACCACGATTCCGGTGGGGAGGTGCGTCATGCGCACGGCCGATTCGGTGCGGTTCACGTGCTGGCCGCCGGCGCCCGAGGCGCGAAACACGTCCACGCGCAGATCTTCCGGCTTGATGTCGATGTTGATGTCGTCCTCGATCTGCGGATAGACGAACACCGAGGCGAACGAAGTGTGCCGGCGCGCGTTGGCGTCGAAGGGCGAGATGCGCACCAGCCGGTGCACGCCGATTTCCGATTGCAGCAGGCCGTAAGCGTTCTCGCCGTTGATCTCGACCGTGGCCGACTTGATGCCCGCGCCTTCGCCCTCCAGCCGGTCCGTGACCACGGCCTGAAAACCGTGGCGCTCGGCCCAGCGTAGGTACATGCGCAGCAGCATCTCGGCCCAATCCTGGCTTTCGGTGCCGCCCGCGCCGGGATGGATGGCCATGATGGCGCTTTTCGAATCGTTGGTCCCCGACAGCAGCATGCCGGTCTCGAGCGTGTCCAGCCGCTGGGCGAAATTCTTCAGTTCGCGCTCCAGGTCCGCCGCGACATTCTCGCCTTCGCGGCCCAGCTCGAACAGCGTGTCGAGATCGGAGGTGAGGCGCACCACTTCCTCGGCGTCCGCGATGGCCTGCTCCAGGCGCTTGCGCTCCTGCATCACCTTCTGAGACTTTTCGGGCTGATTCCAGAAATCGGGATCGGAGATCTGCTGCTCGGTCTTGGCTAGCTGGGCTTTCTTGCCGGGGGCGTCAAAGATAGCTCCGCACAGCGTCGGCCTGCTGGCGGAGCGAAGCGTACTCTCTTTCCAATTCGTCTAACGTCATGAAATTTTATTTTAGCAGGGCGTCCAAATCCAGCACCTGGCCGCGCTTGCCGACGTTCCACGCGCGCGTCCGGCCGAGGGTGTCCTGGACGCCGGCGGCCTCGTGGATGTGGCCGCAGTAAAAATACAGCGGCTGGTGCCGGTCGATGAAGTCGCGCACCGCCTGGCTGCCGAAGTGTTTGCCTTCGCCCACGCGGTCGAGCTGGGTGGACTTGGGCGGCGCGTGGCAGATCAGGATCAGCGGGTCCAGACCAGAGAATTTCTCGAGCCGCGCGCCCAGCTCCTGCTCGCTGTACTCGCCCGGCGTGTTGAACGGCGTCGGATTGGAATAGCCCAGGCCTGCGACCTGGTATCCGCCGATCTCGATGGACTGCCCGTGGAAGTTGCGGAAGCCGTATTGCTCGCAGAAGCGCGCGATGTCGGCTTCCGATTCGTGATTGCCCGGCAGCACGTACATGCGTTCGGCGCGCCGCTGCATGATGGGCCCGAGTTGCTCGAGCCCGCGGCCCCAGTTGGCCAGATCGCCGTCGGCGAAGTAGTAATCGGCCTCGATGGCCATCAGTTTTTCGAGCGCGGCCTTGTCGCCGTGGATGTCGGAAAAGATGAGCAGCTTCATATGTTGGGCTGTGGCGCGTGCGCTTCGGGCTTCATTACGATGATGCCAAAGAATCACCCGGGTCCAGCAACAAACAACAGCTCCGTGCCGGACAGGCGAACGACCGGTGCACAAGAGGAGTTAGGGAAGGCTTGGGTTCGAGTCCGACCTGGGGAGCCAATAAACTTCCAGACTGCAATACACCAAGAACCAGCCCCGGAAACGGCTACTTTGCCCAATTCTTTGCCCACGCTCTTCGAAGACGCCTGGCTCGATCATGCCCGCAGCGAACGATTCGTGATTGACGCTGCAACGGCGCGAGGCCTTTCCCCAGCCCGTGTCTCTGCCTGATGTAATCCCAGTCGAGGAGAGCGGCCTCTTGTCGGAAAATTGAGGCCGCTTCGAACACCGACTCCGCGCGTTCGAAGTCCCCAAGCCAAAAGAGGCACTCGGCATGGAGCGATTGAAGCCTCAGCCACTCGTGTTGTGGCTCCATGACCAAACCCTCTCGTTCGAAAGCGCCTAGTGCTTCTTGTAGCTTCGTCTTCGTTTCCGTGCGGTGTTTCGGACCGGACTCCGCCGGCGGCGGCCCCGGCTGAAATGGCCATCAGACGCAGCCTTCGCTTTGATCGGTAATAAGAAATACCGATTGTACCTGCATTAGCAGGCTAGCGATACCAAAGCGCTTTTACGACTGGGGCCGATGTGGTTTCGCCAAACAGCCCACACGAAGAGAGGCCGAGCTTCACGCCACCGCCGCGATCCCGCGCTTGTCAACCAGCGACAACAGCTTGAGCGCCGGGCCGGACGGCCGCTTCTCGCCTCGCTCCCACTTGCTCACCAGGTTGGGTGTGACGTTGAGATAATTCGCGAACACCGTCTGGCTGACGTGCTCACGCTCCCGGAGAGCCTTGATCTGTTTCGCCGACAGCGGCTGCACCGGCGTCAGGCAGGCATCGTCGAAGCGGCGCATCGTCTGCTTGTCGATCGCGCCCACCTTGTGTAGAGCCTCCATTGTTTCGTGGATGGCGGTCATTGCGTCACTTCGATATTTCTTGCTCATATCTCACCTCCACAAAATCGCCGTTCTTGAGCAGCTCCTCGATCTGCTTCTCCGTCAACCCCAGCACGTGGTGCGCTGCCTCCTTGAACTGCTTCTCCTCGTCGGCATCGATGTTCGCCCTGTCGCTCTTGGCGAAGCCATAAGCGAGAACTGCGCGTGTGCCCCGGCGGAAAAAGATGATCGTTCGGTACCCGCCCGACTTGCCCTGGCCTGGCCGTGCGATCCGCTGCTTGATGACCTCTCCGCCGAGATCGGAATCGACCTGGTCCTTTTTCAGCGCGGGCGACTGCGTCTGCCAGAGCGGCGTCGCCGATCTTTTGCTTCCGGGCAAACCGCTCAAACCATCTCGTCTTGAAGACTCTCGTGCTGCGCGCTCGCCGTTCCACACATCTTCATTCTATAGGACCCGGTACTATGTTCCAAGACGCTGCGCTACCCGTTTTACTTTGCCCAATTCTTTGCCCATACTCTCTAAAAATCGGTCGAAATCAGTCGCAGTGGATCACTTCCGACTCGCCTGCAGTGCGAGGGCGAGAAGGAACCTAAGCGTTTCAAATAGAGCAACATATCTCATCCGATCGCAACGAGTAGCAATGCCGTGCCAGATGCCCAAAAATCAGATTTCTGGGCGGTTAACCGAAGGGTTGTAGGTTCGAGTCCTACCTGGGGAGCCACACCTCTGCGTATTGATTATATTGAACGCCTTGGCGCCCCAAATTGACAACTCCTTTGTTTTCGGGTTCGAATCCTCGCTGGCCTGTCCGTGAAGAACCTCGGGACTCTTCGATCACGAGGTAACGAATGTCTTCAGCGGGGTGGCACTCGTACGTCGTGAATAACGTAGCCCGCTGGGGGCCGGTACGTGGTAACGTTCGGCTCCCCTCGAACGATGTCTACCAACTCGTTTCTCCAAGTTCCGCTACGCGGGTCGTCGTTCGTTTCGAGTATCACGATCTTGAGTTCCGGACAGAACCACTTCTCATGAATCACGCTCAACGCCGGGGTGCTTTGGCCCTGTGCGTCGGCTATCGTGTAGGTACTTCGTGTGCCTTCAGCGACGAAACCTTCGATGGTCCTGACCCCTTAGCTTTTCAACTACGGCGCCTGGAACATTCGATAGGAACGCCTCGCAAGAATCACAAGCCGTTCTGCCAGATACTCCTTCAGGCCAGTGTACGACCTTAGCTTCTTTCGACGTTGAATCCCACCTCGTCTCAGTGTTCGAGACCGGATCCTCGATCCGATATAGCATTTCACTCTTCAGGACAGACTTGCCCTGATCCATATAAGTCCAATGACGCTCACCAGCGCTGTACGTGCGCCCAAGAGAATCGCGGGCCTCGCTTCCGCCGGACTCGCTGCTCCTAGCCGTTCCATCGGCAAGTTTCTCAACGGATGTGAACCGGCGGTTTGCAGAGTACGGGGCATTCAGAACTCCACCGTCCGACGTATTGGAAGTAGTCGTTGGCGAAATTGCGCCTCTCTGCGCAGGGATTGTGGTAGGGAACACCACCAGCAATAGCAAGAATATGAGGTGGAACCGCAGCATTGAGAGACAGTTCGGAGGCATTGCGATCGGCTCTATACAAGCATATACGTTTCGCTCTCCCGTTCGATGTCGCGGATCGTCGGCGGCCCCGAAGCAATCCACACGAGGCTCGAATAGTTCCTCTTGACATTCTTGTCGCCCGCCGGATATTCTCTAAGAGTGAGACGCAGTAGTTCTGAGCCTCTCACGGTTTCGGTTACCGCCAAGGTGTAATTCCTTCCGAGCCTCAAGCAATCTTCAAGATTTAAAATTATGAATGGGACGTGCGAGTCGTGCTCCGCCTTTGCATGAGAAACGGATCACAACATGATCCTGAAATTGCAAATTGGAAACCGACCCCAAGGTCACACAGAAAAGGAAAATACATTGAAACCCGAGAACCCCATCGACACGATCCTCGATGCACTCGCCTCACAGCAGCGCCAGGGCGAGACCTCGCTAATCGTCAGACTCGAACCCGACCTCATCCAGGATGCGATGAACGCTCTCCGGTGCTACAGAAAGTTATTCGCTCCAGTCATTCCCGGTCTGACTGATACAGTGCCGATTTACGCAGCTTACGAACGGATGCGACAGGCCGAGGAGACCAAGCACACCATTTTGCTGCTCGTCGAATGCCAGACGATGGGGGAGTTCCGTGAGGCTCTCGGCCGGCTGCCGATTCGAAAGTCTTCTGAGTGGCGTTCTTTTTCAACGACAGAATCCGTCGGTCCCTATTAGCCTTCCGCGCTGCGCCCTGGAGTTCTGGCTCGTGCAGATTCCCGAACCGAAACAGGGCCTGCAGATCGCTAGCTAGCGCATCGATAAGGACAACAATCGATGTGCCACTGGCGCGCCTCTGTTCCAACTTTGTCTGGATTGTCGGCCAAACATTAAGTTGAGTCCACCGAACACCGTTAGCTGCCGTCGGGTTCGAGTTCCGTCCAAGCAGCCTGCCCAGGTTGGATGAACATGCTTGACTGTCAGGATGCTGTACGAAATGAAGACCTTCACGGGTTCGAGTACACCGCATTTTCGGCAACAAGAGTTCGAATAGTGTCCAAGGTTGTCAAGGGCGGAGTAAAACTAGACCACGGGGGCGGAGAGAAAGTAGACCACTTCGTAGGAAGTTAGTGCTTTGTATTGAGGGATTTGCGGGGGCGGCTGGAGCGTAGGCCTGCGACCCGCTTTGCGGGGCGCGTTTAGGCCGCAGCGGAAGCCGTCCCTGCAAA
>JAIQFN010000106.1 GCA_020073265.1 Terriglobia bacterium
CCAACGTCACGTGCTCATGGAGAACTTCGGCGACTGATCGTGATACGCTCATTTTGGCTCCGGCACGACTCCGATCGCTCGGGATCGACTGCCGCTTCGGCGGCCTAAATCATTGGCGAGAACTGCTTGCAGTTCTCCACTGTCGACCGGAGCCATCTACCGGATTATGCCCGATCTTCAGACCCGGCGGAAATATACCTCGTCGGTCTGAGGCGGAGCCTCGTTAGTACATCTCGGCAAGACACGACCTTTCAGCGATGCCGTAGGAAGGAATGTGCTCTATATCGCCAATGACATCAAGAAACGACAAGGCCTGGCCGATCGTTTGAGGACTTCAGGGGCTGCCGTGAAGATCGAAAACCGAACTGATTGGCACGATACGGGGGATTTCGACGCCGCGAATGAATCGCCGGACTTTTCCGATCAGGACGCCAGTGCTGACACAGATCTGATTGTCTTCTAAGGCATTAAAGACATGCTCCGGGCGTCGCAAGCGAGTACCTACGCACCAGAGATTGGCTCTGAAGCGGATGAAGAGGCGCAACGTTTGGTCAAGCGCGGACTGTTGAGACCGGGACCGCGCGGCGGCTACATGATTGCCCGCCTCTATTGAACCCCGTCTATTACCGCACCCAAAAAGAACCAACCGTTCGCGCGGATAGCCAGCCCAGGTCCAGCGCTCCAAGCTATAACGAGCGCAACCACTGAGGCGGCCCTGTTGATAGCGAGATAGAGTATCCGGACCAAATCTTGAGCGCCGCCGGGATCGTCAGTCCATGAGATTCAGGCAGGCCGCGCGAGCCGGGACACTTCTGCGCCACGGTCCGTCAGCCGGACCACTTCCGCCAGAGGATCGCCCTCAATTGCGATATACCCGGTGTCGCGCAGACTCTTGAGCGACTCCCGATACCGGCTGGATTCCATGCCGCTGAGAGTCTGAAGGTCGGCCATGGGGAGGGCCTGCTGCACTTGCCGGCCCAGGATCTCAAGCAGCGTCACCGGGCTGGCCGGCGGGGTTTGTGCCCAGGATCTCTCCCGCTGCGAGGATTCCAGGAACGGCAAGAACGAACCCGGCTTCGGCTTAAAGTCCGCCATCGGCTTGATGGTATCACAGCGGGACTCGCGGGAAGAACGGTGACAGGCAACGCTGTCCACGCGCCGCAAAAGGCGCGGCTTGGGACAGCGAAGCCAGCCACCGCTTAGTCGCCCGACACCGTCTCATACTCCGGCGCCGCCGGGCGCGATGCCGCCAGGGCCCCGATGCTGACGTGGATCTGCGGCATCGAGCCGGTCTCGAAGCTCTCGCGCACGCGGTGGTCGGCGCTCGCGTCGCGCGCTTCGCGCTGCATCTGGCGGCGCAGGCGCGCTTCGAAGTCGGCTAATTGCTGCTCGATGGTGGTCGCCTTGTGCTTGTTGCGCACCATGTCCTCGCGGTAACGCTTCAGGAAGTAGCCGATGGTCTCGACGCGGATGCGAATCGAGCCCGTCGGCTTGTTCTCGTCGATGTCCTTGAAGCAGAAGTAGGGCGTGCCGGAGTGCTCCACGATCTCTTCCACCACGGTATAGATGGGGGCGTCGTGGCCGCACTTGAAGCTGGAGAGCTCCAGCGCCACCAGGTTGGGATGACGCGCTACGTACTTGGCGGCCCACACTTTGCGGCTGGTGTTTTCGCTGTAGGAGTTCTTCCACACGTCGGTGATGGCCATGGGGTGGGAGATCTCGCCGGCGGCTACGTCGTCGCCGAACAGGCGCCAGACGATATCGTCGTCGATGGGCAGGCAGTCCTGCGCGAACACGGGGTAGCCGAGCTTCTGGAACTCCTCCAGGATTTCGTGGTTCACGCCGGGATCGTTGTGATAGGGGCGGCCCAGGAGGACCACGCCGAGGCGGTCTTCGCGTTCGAGCTGCTCCAGGACTTCGCGCGCCGCGCCGCGCATGGTTACGTTGTCGAAGTAGTGCAGGGCGCGGTAGCCCTGCTCAACCGCTCGTTTGTTCTCCTCGGGCGACAGGCCTAAGATGTCTTTGAACTCTTCAAAGAGCTGGCGCTCGAGGAGGTCGGGCTTGGAGAGGTTGACGAAGGTGTCCAGAAAACGCACGCCCTTTTCGGCGAACAGGTTGCCTTCCTTGGTGAAGGCGGCCTTCACCGCCGCGGGCGTGGTGGCGACGGTGGGGCAGGAACGGCTGGCCTGGACGTCGTGCAGGTCGGTGGTGAGGCAGTCGATCATGGGGAAGAAGATGATGTCGAGCGGCTTCTTGGCGTGCACTTTGTAGAGCAGGTTGTGCACGTGCGGAATGCCGAGCTTGGAGGGGAAGCAGGGGTCGATGGCGCCGCGCTTGGCGCCTTCCTTGTACAGCTCCTCGCTTGAGAAATCGGAGAAGACGATGTTTTCCGGCTGCACCCCGAGCGACGCGAAATAGCCGGTGAACACGGGCGTCTGCGAGTACATGTTGAGCACGCGCGGCATGCCGATGCGGATGGAGGCGCGTTTCTTGACGAGCTCGGCGCGCTTCTTCTGCGCGGCGGTGATGAGGAAGCGGGGCGGCGCGTCGGCCACCAGCGGCACATCGGGCACGCGGAAAACGGCCTTGGCTGCGACCTCGACGAAGTTGGGATTTTCCTTCTTGACCTTGTCGAGATTGCCCTTGATCTGGCGCATCTCGTCGATGTTCTCGACCGTGCCCTTCTCGCAGGTGGCGATGATGAGGCGCTGCGCTCCGGCTTCGAGCGGCACCTTGGTTTTTACGGGCGGCTTGTAGTCGATATTAATGACGTTGGTCTTGACGTCGATGAAGGTGCGCAGGCACTTGTTCTTGCAGAAGTAGCAGCGGGTGGCTTCTTCGCGCGTGGTCTTGTACTGGATGTTGGCGCAGGCGTCGAGGCCGATGAAGGTGCTCTGGCGTCCGTTGTCCCACAGGCGGCCGGCTTCGAGCGCGGCGCCGATGGCTCCGGCTTCGCCGCAGTGCTCGTGCACGATGACGTCGGCGGGCACTTCCTTGCCCTTGAAGCGCGATTCGATGAAGTCCACTTGCGCTTTCACAGCGGCGAGGTTGTACTGCGTGCCGCCCTGCAGCAGGAAGCGGCGCCCGATGGCGGAGAGGTTGGGAATCTGCGAAACGTACAGCCAGATGTTTTTGGGCAGCACGTTGCAGAGGCCGGCCATGATCTCTTCCGGCTTCCAGCCCTGGCGCTGGAAATCGACGATGTCGCTCTGCATGAACACGGCGCAACCATAGCCGAACGAGGGGAAGCCCTTGGCGCCGAACGCGGTGTCGGCGTACTGTTCGACGGGCACGTTGAAGCCCTGCGCGGTGGATTGCAGGAAGTAGCCGTTGCCCGCCGAGCACTGCGTGTTGAGCTTGAAATCCTTCACGCGGCCGTTCTTGAGGATGATGATTTTGATGTCCTGGCCGCCCACGTCGCAGATGACGTCCACGTCGTCGTAGAAGTGCAGGCCGGCCTCGGTGTGGGCCACGGTTTCGACCAGCGCGGCATCGGCGCCGATGACGTCCTTGAGGATGTCCTTGGCGTAGCCGGTGGTGCCCACGCCCAGGATTTTGAGCTCGACGCCCTGGTCGCGCACCTGGCTATCGAGTTTTTGCAGCACCTCGATGGTGTCTTCGATGGGGTTGCCTTTGGAAAGCTGATAGGTCTTGGCGAGAATGGTGCGCTTGCCGTCCTTGGAGAGCAGCACCGCCTTGGTGGAGGTGGAACCGCCGTCGATGCCGACGAAGCCCTCGACCACTTCGCCCGGCTGGAAGGTGACGGGGTTGAACTTCTTGGTGCGGTATTTCTTTTTGAAGGCGGCGAGGTCCTCGTCGTCTTTGGCGAGGCCGCATCCGCCGCCGCGCTTGGCCTTTTCCTCTTCGCGGCCCACGTTCACGTACCAGGCGAGCTTTTCGAAGCCGAGATATTGCCCCACCTCGTCGTCTTCGGTCTTGCCGAACTCCACCGAGCCGATGGCGGCGAAATATTGCGCGTTGTCCGGCGTCTTGATGAGGTCTTCGGGCGGCACGCCTTCGGGCAGCGGCGTATTGCGCTCTTCCCAGATGCGCGGGATATTGCTTTTCCAGCAGTCGCGCATGCCCTTGATGTAGCAGTTGGGGCCGCCCAGCAGCAGGACCACGGGCTGGAGAGTGTTGCCGCGCGTGAGCACGGAGAGGTTCTGCATGACGATGGCTTCGAAGAGCGAGGCCATGAGCTCGTCGGGCGGGACGCCCATTTTCTGCAGGCCGTTGATATCGGTTTCGGCGAAGACGCCGCACTTGCCGGCCACGGGGTGCAGTTTGACGCCCTTGTAGCCCATCTCGCAGAGCTGCTCGGCGGGGATGCGCAGCTTGGCGTTGATCTTGTCGATGACCGCGCCGGTGCCGCCGGCGCACTTGTCGTTCATCGAGGGGATTTTCTTCTTGCGGCCGGTTTCGGGGTCGGTTTTGAAGATGATGATCTTGGCGTCCTGCCCGCCGAGCTCGATCACGGAGCCGCATTCCGGGTACATGCGCTCGACGGCGAGCGACACGGCGTTGACTTCCTGCACGAACTTTCCGCCGAGGAACTTGGCGAGGCCGTTGCCGCCCGAGCCGGTGACGAACATGCGGGAATTCGCGGAGTCGAAACCCTCGATTTCGGTTTCGAAGCGGCGGCAGAATTCGAGGACCTTCTCGGGCTGCTTGGTGTCGTGCCGCTGGTAGTCCTGCCAGAGGATCTGGTCGCTGGCGGCGTCGATCACCACGGCCTTCACCGTGGTCGAGCCGACATCCATGCCGATGAGGAAATGTTTGTCCATGATTTGATCCGGCTAGTTCTTCATCTGCTGGGCGATGTGCATGACGAAATTCGCGGCCGAGCCCACGACGCCCTTGCTGTGCGGGACGTGGTACATGGGACGCTTCGATTCGGGATGCGCTTCCACCCAGGCGCGGCACTGGTCGAGCGTGAGCGAGGTGCGCTCCAGCGCTTCGGCGAATTCCTTTTTGGCTTTGCTCTTGGCCTCGCCCAGCGCCATCTGCACGCGGCTGTGGGCGTTGATCTCGCCTTCGCCCGAGGTTTCCACGGGCAGGTAGATCATGTCCTTGTAATTCGAGACCACGGCCGATTGCGCGCCGTCGGATTGCGTGGAAGGCATGCAGCCGAAGGGCTTGAGCGAGAGCACCATGTGGGCCAGGTCTTTGTTCGAGTAGTAGATGTTCTTGGCGACTTCCAGGTGCCCTTCGCCGCCGCCGGCGCGCGAGTTATAGAAGGGATGGCCGAGGCGCTGCAGCTCGTACTGATCCGCGAGGTGATGCGCAATGCCGCCGAGCGCGTTCACGATCTTGTGATATTCGCCTTTGAAGATGGCCTCGGCGAGCTTGAGCTTGGCCACCTTCTGGCGGTAGCCGAATTCGATTTTGGCGCGGGTGGCCAGCTTCCACAGGGGCGGCAGCACGGCGCCTTCCTCGAGGCCCTTGAAGTCTTTGTACTTCTGCACCACCTGGTGGATCATGTACATGATCCAGGTGCCGATGGGCTCCACCAGCACCTGCGCGCCCTCGCGCTGCAGGAAGTTGAACATGTTGAAGTTGCCGTCGCCTTCGGTGGTCTGCGCCCAGAATTCGCCGGTGATTTTGACGATGGGCTTGACGCGCAGGCGGTCGATATCGATGGCGTTGTAGCGGTCGCGGCAGCGTTCGAGCGCGGGCACGTAATCGTCGCCTTTGAGCTGGCTGACGAATTTGCCGATGTATTCGGCGGTATCGGAGAAGCCGCCCAGGTACTTCGCCAGGCCGTCCTCGAGCTTCCACGGGCGCTTCTTGCGGAAGACCTCGTGCATGTAGTCCATGCCTTCGTCGAGGATGCGGTCGGTGTCGCCGGCGTTCACTTCGTAGGGACGGATGGCGTAGGCCACTTCGTTCATCACGTCGCCGCAGTTGAGCGCGTTGAGGATGCCCAGGAAGAAGTCGAGGTTCATCTCGAGGCCCGCCTCGGCGTCGGACTGGCTCAGGCCGCCCGATTGCTGGAACAGCAGCACGCGGAAACCGTCGAAGCCGGAGTTGCGCAGCGCGAGGCGATACTCGGCCTCGTACATGCCGAAGCGGCAGGGACCGCAGGCGCCGGCGGTGAAGAACACGTAGCGGTCGATGATCTCCTGCTTGGTGAGGCCCTGCTCTTCGAGACTTTGGAGATACTGGACGAGGTTGCCGACGGTAAAATAGGTCGGGTTGCACTGTCCGTTGTTGCCGTATTCCTTGCCGGTCTGGAAGGCGCGCACGTTGGGCGTGGGCACGGCTTCGGCGCGATAGCCCAAGCCTTCGAGAGCGCCATGGACGAGCTTCTCATGCTTCCAGGTCAGGCCGCCGAAGAGCAGTGTGGTGGAGCCGCGTTGCGTGCGGGTGAACGGTTTCTCGGCGGGCCGCTTGAAGTGATGGACTTCGCGCTTGGCGAAGCCCGCTTCCTTTTCCAGGCGGGCGCGCTCCTCGCGGAGGCGTTGCTGGATGATGTCTTCGACCGGCGAGCCGATCTGGACCAGATTGGCAGACGGCATGACCTTGGGTTCAAAAGGCTGAGTGCTCATAGATGTGCTTCTTTCCCAGTTTTAGGGAATTTTGGCGCTTTAACCGATTGAAAGAAATAGGTATTCATCGAATGGCGACTTTCCAGTTGGAACGGAGGAATTAGGGGGGTGAGCGGCAGGCAAATCCCATGGGCGTGGAGGCCGCGGTTTGGGCTCGAAACTGCACAATTCGGGCCATTTGTAAGCATCCTGACATTCCTGCGGGTGCTCGGATTTGTGTACTTTGTCGCGTTCGTGTCGTTCGGCGTGCAGGCGCCGGGGCTGGTGGGATCGCGCGGGATTTTGCCGTTCGGCGAGTACCTGAATGCGGTTCGCGGATCGCTGGGGAGCGCGGCGTGGCGTTCGGTTCCGACCGTGCTCTGGCTGCGGCCGACCGACGGCGCGCTGCGGGCGGTGTGGATGGCGGGCGCGGTGTGCGCGCTGGCGGCGGTGGCCGGACGCTGGCAGCGCGCGGCGCTGGCGGTGTGCCTGGTGTTGTGGCTGTCGCTGTGCTCGGTAGGGCAGGACTTTCTTTCGTTCCAGTGGGACCTGCTGCTGATCGAAGCGGGATTCCTGGCGGTCTTCGCCGATGCTTCCGCCGTGCGCGTGTGGCTGTTCCGCTGGCTGGCGTTCCGGCTGATGTTCTTCAGCGGCGCGGTGAAACTGCTGAGCCACGATGGCGCGTGGCGCTCGCTCACGGCGCTCGGCTATCACTATGAGACGCAGCCGCTGCCCACGCCGCTGGCCTGGTACATGCACCAGTTGCCGATGGGGTTTCAGAAGGCCTCAACTGCGGTGGTGCTGTTCGTGGAGTTGCTGGTGCCGTTTCTCTTCTTCGCGCCGAAGCGCGTGCGGCACGTGGCGGCGTACGTCACCATCGGGCTGCAGGCGCTGATCTTCGCGACCGGCAATTACACGTACTTCAATATTCTGACGGTGGCGCTCCTGATGTTTCTGTTCATCGAGCCGGCGCCGCGGGCGAATGCGGGCAAGCGGCATGCCGCGGTGAGCGTGGCGCTGGCGGCATTCATCGGCGTGGTGAGCGGCCTGGTGTGCCTGGAGCTGTTTTCCGTCGGGCTGCCGCCCGGCGGCGCCGAGCTGCTGCGCGCGGTGGAGCCGCTGCGGCTGGTGAATTCGTACGGGCTGTTCGCGGTGATGACCACCACGCGGCCGGAGATCGTGGTGGAGGGCTCCGACGACGGCGTGAACTGGCTGGCGTACGAGTTCCCGTACAAGCCGGGCGACCTGCGGCGCTCGCCGCCGGTGGTGGCGCCGCACCAGCCGCGCCTGGACTGGCAGATGTGGTTTGCGGCGCTGGGAAGTTATCAGCAGAATCCGTGGTTCGTCAACTTCATGGTGCGGCTATTGCAAGGCGAGCCGTCCGTGCTACGCCTGTTGCGCTACAACCCGTTCCCCAAAGGGCCGCCGCGCTATGTGCGCGCCCGCGTGTATCTGTACCACTTCACGCGCTGGGGCGAGCGGGGATGGTGGAGAAGGGAAGATGGCGGGATGTACTTTCCGCCGGTGGGGATGCGGTAGGGCCGGTCGCGGCGTCAGTCCCCGGCGGATAGCGCAGTCATCAGACCAAGAATGAGACGATCCCCGCCCATGGAGCTGCACTAAGAACGGGCGTGATAGTCGCTATTGTCACAGCAAGGCAGATATCATGCGGCAGTCGCTCCAGTTATTTGAGTACGTCGCCAGGCGTACGGCCAAGGGGTATACCTTCCGGGCAGTATCCCGTGATGGGCGCGAGGAAAATCTTGTGTTCTTTGGTGCCGGTCCTGCGCCGACCGCCGTCGAAGAGGAAAGCCTGGTCAAGGCCTGACTGGGCTTCTCATTGAGTCAGGGCGCGGCTGACACTCACTACTCCGCTGTTGCCGTTAAGATCGTCAGCCGTCCACCGCCGCGAAATCGCTCGCGTTGTGGGTGGCCAAAGGCACATTCAACTGCAGGGCTGTAGCTGCGATCCAGGCATCGGCGAATGTTATCGGCCGCCCCTTCTTCTCACAGCCGTTCTTGATCCGCGCCCACGTGCGAGCAGTCTCGGTGTCTGGCAAGAGGGGTGTAAAGCGGGCGAGAAAGCGGCGCATCAGATCGCGCCGGCCAGCACCCCAATTCTTCGCTTCCATGCCGTACTCGATTTCGGCAAGCGTGATCAGCGAAACCGCTAATGGTCTGCCTGCGAGAAGGGCTTGGTAGGCTGGGGCTAGGAAGTGACCCTTGAACAGGAAGGAGACGACGTCCGTATCTGGCGTTGTGGGTTCCATCACAGAGTGACAGGTCGAGGGACTGCCCTGCGCAGAGACCGGATCAGCGACACGAATTCTTCCGCCCCTGCCGGGTCATGTTCGGTATCGGTTTGCAGGTCTTCCACAGTGACCGGCGGCTTAAGGACAACCCCTGCCGGAAGCCGTACCTGATCCCCTCCCGCTTCGGTTCTTTCGGTCCCTTGTGGCACCTCGATTTTCAGTTTAGCCCAACAAGCTTGCCTATGCGTAAGTGGCCGACGATCTCCGGGGACCTCGGTAGTGCAAGGCGAGGCGGTCGCGTTGCGCCTGTTGCGCTACAACCCGTTTCCCAAAGGCCGCCGCGCTATGTGCGCGCCCGCGTGTACCTGTACCACTTCACGCGCTGGGGCGAACGCGGCTGGTGGCGGCGGGAAGATCGCGGAATTTATTTTCCGCCGGTGGGGATGCCGTAGGGTTGTCCTGCGAAGGAGATTCGGTGTTGCCGCGAAACCGCTTGCTCAGGGAGCGCCCTCTGGGCCGGCTCCGGTCGGAGCCGCCGCCACGCGTGGCTTGCCGCGCAGCGTTCACGGATGTCATTGCATCTTCCGGAACTCGTCCAGGCTGATTCCGAGTTAAGCCAGGTCTGCAGGCAGCGATAACCCCTTCTCACCGTATTCAGCGGCAATCATCTCAAACACGCCGGCGAGCTCGGCCAAGGCTTCTTCTCGCGTCGGCATGAGCGCATAACATCCACGAATCGCAGGCACTTCCGCTACCCAGCCGTCGGGCTGGTTGCGATACAAGACTACTTTGTAGTCGTCAAGGCTCATGCCACCTCCAATCGTACGCTTCTCCCCGACCTGGCTGGGAAAGGAAAGGCGCGCACAGCGGTTACGCGATAGAATCCGGCCGGCACCAGCTTCGCGATGCCAGTACCCTAGCTCCGCATGCGCAGCAGCAGGTAGACGCCGGCGAGGCCGAAAACCACGTCGGGCGCCCAGGCGGCCATGGCGGGCGGGAGCTGGTTGACTTCGCCGATCTTCTCGAACAGCGTTCCAATGCCCCAGTAGGCCACGGCGATGGCGATGCTGACGCCGATGCCCGTCATGGCGCCGCGGCTGCCCACCAGGAA
>JAIQFN010000039.1 GCA_020073265.1 Terriglobia bacterium
ATTGTTTTTGTCGTTCAGCTGCCGGTCGATGCGCGCGAAGGCCAGCCACCCGCGATAGTGGCCGATGAACGTGCCGGGCGCAACCGGAGCGATGATCGGCGAGGCGCGGTCCTGGCGGCTGTATTCTCCGGCGAAGTAGTAATGCGTTTTGTCGCCGATCGGCCCGCCGAAATCGAGCGCGGATTGGCCCAGCGTGTCGGTGGTGATGTCGTTGCCGCTGGCGGCATTGGTCTGGCTGAATCCGGAAAGCGCGGCTTCGGCGGCGTGCGGACGCCACAACTCCATCACGCTGCCGTGAAACTCGTTGCCGCCGCTCTTGGTGACGATGTTCACGGCGCTTCCGGTGCTGCCGCCGTATTCGGCCGAGAACGCATTTTCGAGCACCGTCATTTCGGCGATCGACGTTTGCGGAAGATTGCTGAAAATAGTCTGCCGGCCCCAGCTATCGTTGCCGTTCGAGCCATCCACTTCGAACCATGCCTGACGCCGTCCCGCGCCGTTGGTGGTGAACAGATTTTCGTTCATGAACGCATCGCCCTGGCTGATCGCCGGACGATTGGCGGCGTTGAGCAGCGGAAGATATGTGATCCGGCGATTGAGCAGCGGCATCTGGTCGATGGTGCGCTCGTCCAGGTGATCGCCAAGCTGCGGAGAATCGGTGCGAATTTCGCCGGGGACTCCGGTGACCGTGACCTGCGTGGCTGCTCCGGCAACGTTTAATTCCAGCGTGAAATTCGCCGAGGTTCCGCCGGTCAGCGTAATATTGTCGAGGCGCGCTTCCGCGAATCCGGACTTGTTCGCGGTGATCTGATATCCGGGCGCGGCAGGCACGGCTCCGATGACAAAGCGTCCGAACGCGTCGGTCTAGGCGGATCGTTCAATTCCGCTGGCAGCGTTCTTCACCACGATGTGAACGTCGGGAACGGCGGCGCGGCTTTGATCGGTGACGCGGCCGCTGACGGTGGCAACGTCGGGGGTTTGTGCAAGCACAAGACTGGCGAAAGAAATAAGTAGGAATCGATGCATTGAACCGGTAACCAGCGAGATAGTTCAGCGTACAATGCAGGCCGCAGTACTACCAGAGGTCGTATTTAACGCGGAACGTCGAGCCGATTGCGGGGCAGACTTGCAGCCGGCGCAAGCGGGTGGACTACAAGTCCACCGCAGGGTGCAAGCCTGCCCCACGGGAGCTGTCGAAATCGATGGGACGCCCCACTCGCTGCCCACGGCCAGCGTACGGCAATCCTGCGCGCTCCTCGCCCGGCCAATCTTGCATGTCAAGTCGCGCGCGGAGGTCAAGGAAGCCCGCTTCTGGGTCTTGACGCGCAAGATCGCTGCGCCATTTTCTGGAGCGACGTTTGCACAACTTCTTTCGGTGTGGAGGATTCCATGCGTCTGTTCATTGCCGTTTTGAGTCTGCTTCCGGCCGCGATCGCGGCCGATCCCCAGGTGACGTTCTCTAAAGACGTGCTGCCTGTTCTGCAGAAAAATTGCCAGGGCTGCCATCGTCCGGGCGAAGCCGGCCCGATGACTTTTCTGGACTATCAAAGCACGCGTCCGTGGGCGAAGGCGATCAAGGATGTCGCGATCTCGCGCAAGATGCCGCCATGGCTCGCGGATCCGCACGTTGGAAAATTTTCGAACGACCGCAGCCTTTCCGAGGCCGACGTGAAGACGCTGGTCGACTGGGTCGACACGGGCTCGCGCGAAGGGATTCGCCAGGACGCGCCGCAGCCGATCGATTTCGTCGAGGGCTGGACCATCGGCAAACCCGACAAGATTTTCGAGATGCCGCGGTCGTTCTCGGTTCCGGCATCGGGGACGATCGAGTATCAATACGTCGTCCTTCCGACCGGCTACACCGAAGACAAGTGGGTGCGGATGGCGGAAGTGCGTCCGGGCGACCGCAGCGTGGTACATCACGTGATCGCGTTCATCCGGCCGAAGGGATCCAAGTGGCTGGCGGAGGCTCAGCCGGGCGTGCCGTTTGTGCCGGAGGTGCGCAAAGGCGCGGCCGATGCGCAGAGCGAAGGATCGATGCTCGGGGCCGAGATGCTGGTCGGCTATGCGCCGGGGATGCCCGCGCAGGTGTTTCCTGAAAACTCGGCCAAGCTGCTGCCGGCGGGCGCCGATATCGTCTTCCAGTTGCACTACACGACGAACGGCCAGCTGGCGATCGACAAAACGAAAATCGGGCTGACGTTCGCGAGCGAACGGCCGGCGTTCCGCGACATCACGCTTACGGCGGCGAACAACCGCTTCCGCATCCCGCCGGGAGATCCGGCGCATGAAGTGAAAGCGCAGCTCACGCTGCCGATCGACGCGCAACTTGTCAGCCTGATGCCGCACATGCATCTTCGCGGGAAGGATTTTCTGTACAAGGTGGTCTACCCGGACGGACAGACCGAGATGCTGCTGAATGTTCCCCGCTACGATTTCGCATGGCAGCTGGTGTATGCGCTGGAGACGCCGATCGCTCTGCCCAAAGGGTCGCGCATCGAGTGCACCGCGCATTTCGACAATTCGCCGAACAACAAATTCAATCCGGATCCGAAGACTGAAGTGCGCTGGGGCGATCAGAGCTGGGAGGAAATGATGATCGGTTTCTTCGACATCATCGTTCCGTCGAATGTGAGCCTGGTGCGTCGGACGACGGGGGAATAAGGACGGATATGTCCGCCCGCACGATGCCTTCGCCCGGCACGTGTTTCAACTTAAACCCGAGCTGTTTGCAGACCCGCAGCATGTTGGAATTTTCCGGAAGAATGTCGCCGGTGACGCGCTCCATTTTTTCCGCCCTGGCGACGTCGAGCAATCGTTGCATCAGTTCCGTGCCGATGCCCTGCCCCTGACAGGCGTCGCTGATCAGGATGGCGAACTCGGCTTCATTGCCGTGGCGGGCGCGCATCAGGCGGCCGACGGCGATGATCTCGGGCTCGACGTCCGAGGGCCGCTCGACGACCAGCGCGATTTCGCGGTCGTAATCGATGAAACACGTCCTGCGCAGACGATCGTGCGAGACGCGGCAATCGAGCGTCATCATGTGGAAATAACGCAGATAGACGCTGCGGTCGGAGAGCGTCGAGTGAAATTTCACGATCATCGGCTCATCTTCCGGACGCACCGGCCGGATCACGACCTGCGTGCCGTCCTCGAGCTGCCACGGCGAAACGTATTGCACGGGATAAGGACGAATCGCGAGCTTGGCGATGTCCTCTTCGCGGCTGTGAAGCACGATACGCGCGTCGAGAGCGAGCAGGCCGTCGGGTGAAGCGAGCAGCGGGTTGATATCGATCTCGCGGATCCAGGGTTGCTCCGCGACCAGGTAGCTGAAGCGCACCAGCAGGCGCTCGATGGCGTCCACGTCAATCGACTTACGGCCGCGCACGCCGCGCAGAGCGGTGACAATGCGGGTGCGTTCCATCAGGCGCCGGGCCAGCGTGGTGTTCAAGGGGGGCAATGCAAGCGCGCGGTCTTTGAAGACCTCGACCAGCTGGCCGCCGCTGCCGAACAGGAGAATGGGACCGAACTGCTGGTCGATGCTCGAGCCGAGAATCAGTTCGTAGCCGTCGCGCTTGACCATCGGCTGCACGGTGACGCCGAGAAAATCCGCCGTCGGGACCGCGGCTTTGATTTTTCGATACGCTTCGCGCACGGCGGATGCATCGGCGAGGTTCAATTGCACGCCGCCGACGTCGGTCTTGTGCGTGATCGTTTCGGAATGCAGCTTCACGACCGCCGGATAGCCGATGCGTGTGGCGCAGGCGGCGGCTTCGTCTTCAGTGGTTGCGAGTTGTGTTTCGACGGTCGGGATGCCGTAGGCGGCGAGGACTTGTTTCGATTCGAATTCGGTAAGCAGGCCGCGATGCGCGTGCCGGACATTTTCAAGAATCGTTGCGACGCGGTCACGGCCCGCCGGGTCGATTTCGAGGCCGACCGCGGCCGGAGTTTCATACAGCGCCCGGAGATTGTCGCTGTAACGCCACATGGCCTGGAAGACGCGCGCGGCGGAATCGGGGAACGCATAGGTCGGGATACCCGCGCGGTTCAGAATGCTTTCTCCGGCGGCGACGCTCGCGCCGCCCATCCAGCTTGCCAGCACCGGTTTGCCCTCGAGCTTCGCGTAGCGCTTCAGCTCTTCGGCAATCACGGTGGGATCCGTGACGCGCTGCGGCGCCAGGATGACGAGCATGCCGTCGGTATTGGGGTCCTTCGAGGCTAATTCGATGGCGCGCGAATACTGCTGGGGACCGGCGTCGCCCAGAATGTCGACCGGATTGCGATGGCTCCAGTTGGGGCTGAGCACGCGGCTCATCTGCTCCACCGTATCGTCGGTGAGTTCGGCGAGTTGCCCGCCTTCGGCCAGCAGCGCGTCGGTGGCCAGGACGCCCGGACCGCCTGCGTTACTCACGATGGTCAGGCGCGGACCCGTGGGTCGCGGCTGTTTCGCCAGGGCTTCGGAAAGATAAAACAGCTCCGAAATATTGTTGACGCGCAGCACGCCGCAGCGGCGGAAGGCCGCGTCGAGCACGTCGTCGCTGCCGGTGAGCGCTCCGGTATGCGACGCGGCTGCTTTCGCGGCGGCTTCCGATCGTCCCGCTTTGATCACGATGATCGGCTTGCTGAGCGCTACTTCGCGCGCGGCGGAGAGGAACGACCGCGCGTCGCCGACCGATTCCATATAGACCACAATGCTCTGCGTGGCGGGATCGTCGCCCAGGTACTGAATGAGATCGCCCCAGCCGACGTCGAGCATCGATCCGACGGAGACGAACGCACTGAAGCCGACCATTTCGCGGAGGCTCCAGTCGAGCACCGCCGTACACAGCGCGCCGCTCTGGCTGATGAATCCGACGTTTCCCGGCCGCGCGAGGGCGTTTGCGAACGTGGCGTTCAGACCGTTCAGAGGATTCATCACGCCCAGGCAGTTCGGGCCGATGATGCGGATCCCGCTGGCGGCAGCTTCGTCGAGCACCCGCTGTTCGAGCGCGGCGCCGGCGGGTCCGGTTTCCTTAAACCCGGCGGAGATGACGATCGCGCCGGAGACTCCCGCGCGTCCGCATTCACCGATGATCCCGGGCACCGTATGCGCCGGCGTGACGACGACCGCCAGATCGATGGGCGCCGGAACTTCACCGATGGTGGGGTAGCACTTCAGGCCCAACGCGGTGGTCCGGTTCGGGTTGACTGGAAAAATCGCGCCGTCGAAGGGGGACCGGGCGAGGTTCCACAAAAGAGCGCCGCCGACACTGGACGGAGCGTCGGTCGCTCCGATGACGGCAACGTTACGAGGTCGAAAAAACACTTCGAGCGACAGGGGTCGCGGACGCGGAGGAGGAACAGCGCTACCAGGGGTGATGGCAGTCATCGCCATTCAAGATGCAATCGATACGCCAAGTTTTGGCCAATCGGCAGGGTACGATTGGGGCCAATCTGCGGAAAACGGCGCAGATTCCATGGGTCGAATGACGCAGGTGACGCATCCCGCCACGCTGTTAGTCTGAAATTGTGAACGACTGGTGGCAGAGGCTCCGGCACAGGTGGTCCGCCGGACTGCACCAGCAGGTGACGCGCGCCGGGCTCGGCTATACGGCGACTCTGCTGGTGGTGGCGCTGGCGGCGTTTCTTTCCGCGAATAATCTGCTGTTCCTGATTCTGGCGGCGATGTTTTCGACACTGCTGATTTCAGGATTCATCAGCCGCCTGGGGCTCGCCGGGCTGGAACTGGATCTGCTTCTGCCGGAGCACATTTCGGCGCGGCGCACGGTGCGCGTGGGGATCCGCCTGAAGAATCTCAAGTCCTGGATTCCTTCGTTCAGCGTGCATCTTGCCGGACGGGGCGAAGGCGGCGCGGAAACGATCCTGTATTTTCCGGTGGTGCCCGGCGGGAGCGTCCTTGAAGAGTCGGTGGATCTTTATTTCGCGCGCCGGGGAGCGCAGCGGGACCGCGCATTTCAACTTTCGACGCGTTTTCCGTTCGGATTCGCGGAGCGGCGCGAGATGGTGACGGCGCGGCACGACGTGGTGGTGTATCCGTGCCTGGATCCGCAGCCGGGATTCGAGGCGCTGCTGGCGTCGGTGGCAGGGGAGATGGAAGCGGCGCAGCGCGGCCGGGGGCACGATTTTTACCGCATCCGTCCGTACGAGGTTTTAGAGAGCGCGCGGCACGTCGACTGGAAGGCGACGGCGCACACCGGCGACCTGCAGGTCCGCGAATTCGCTCGCGAGCAGGATCATCGCGTGCTGATTTATTTCGATCTGGATGTCGCGCCGGAATCGGAGGCGTGGTTTGAAAAAGCCGTGGACTGCTCCGCGTTTCTGGCGTTCCGCCTGGCCGAGCACGGCGCGCAGCTTCGCTTCCAAACACAGGAATTCGATGTAACTTTGCCGGAGGAAGGCGACATCTATACTATCCTTAAGTACCTTGCTTTGGTAAATCCACGAAGAGGGAGGCCCCCTGCGGCTCCAGATGATGCTCAAAGCTTCCACATTGTGTTTAGCGCGGACCCCGAACGCATGGTTGCGCTCGGCTGGGGAATGGGCGAAAGCCGCGGCGCGCGTCTGCTCGGCCCGGATCCGCTCGGCAAAGACGCTTTCTCGAAATAGCTTCGGCATCCTTCTGTTCGCGGCCGTCGTTTTCGCGCAGGTCGGTGCAACGATTTCAGGAAGAATTGAAGACGCCAGCGGCGGCGGCATTGGTGCCGCGAAAGTCACCATCCGCAGCGTCGAAAACGGCGCGACGCGCGTCGTCACGACGGACGAATCGGGCAATTATCGCGCGCCTTTGCTCGGCGTCGGACGCTATGAAATGAGGGTCGAAAAGACCGGCTTCAAGTCGGCGCTCCGCGAGGGCATCAATCTCGAGGTGGGCCAGGAAGCCGTGGTCAATCTGCATCTCGAAGTCGGCGAGTTCGTGCAGCAGGTGACCATCGTCGAGGAGACTCCCGTGGTCAACACGACCACGTCTCCGGTTTCCGGCTATGTCGGGGAGCGCGAAGTGAAGGATCTTCCGCTCAACGGCCGCAGCTTCGACAATCTGATCACGCTGAACCCCGGCGCGATCAACTACAGCGCGATGAAGAGCCAGAACACAATCACCAGCAACGGCAATACGTTTTCCGTCGCCGGACGCAGGACGTCGGAGAATCTGTTCCTGCTGAACGGCGTCGAATACACGGGGTCGAGCCAGCTTGCGATCACTCCCGGAGGCGTCAGCGGGGAACTGCTGGGCATCGACGCCGTGCGCGAGTTCAACGTCCTCACCGACACCTACGGCGCCGAATACGGGAAGCGCTCCGGCGCGCAGGTCAGCGTCGTCACCCAATCGGGATCCAACGCCATCCACGGCACGCTGTTCGAATTCGTGCGCAACAGCGCCCTCGATTCGCCCGGCTTCTTCGACAAAGGCGTGGTGCCGCCCTTCACCCGCAACCAGTTCGGCGGCGCGCTCGGCGGGCCGATCAAGAAGGATCGCGTCTTCCTGTTCGGCAATTACGAAGGCTTCCGCCAGGACCTCGCGGTTTCCAGCGTCAGTGTCGTGCCCGACGCAAATGCCCGCAACGGCCTGCTGCCCAACGGCAACCCGGTCGCCAATCTCAACAAGGCCATGCTGCCATACATGTCCTTCTGGCCCCAACCCAACGGCGACGCTCTGCCAGCCGTAGCAGGCCAACCCGGCGCAGCGCTGTCCTTCAACAATCCCGACCAGAACATCCGTGAGGATTTCGGCACCCTGCGGAGCGACTTCAACCTCGACTCGCGCGACTCGCTCTCGGTTGCCTACACCATCGACAACGGCGACAGTTTGATCCCGCTGGCCGATCCGGTGTTCGGCTCCGCCACGCGCTTGCAGAGCCAGGTTGCCAACATCGACGAAACGCATGTCTTCTCGCCGCACATGCTCAACACCTTCCGCGCCGGCTTCTCCCGCGCCGCGTTCAATCTGGACGCCGCTAGTTTGGCGCCCGTCTCACCCGGTCTCTCCTTCGTCAGCGGCGCTGCGGCCGGAGGCATCGTGGTCGGAGGCGGCGTCACCACCACCGGCACCGGCACCATCACTTCCTCCGGACCCAACAACGCCGCCGGCTCCTGGAATCGCAGAAATCTGTTCACCACCATGGACAATTTCAGCATCAACCGCGGGCGCCACCAGTTCAGCTTCGGCGCCTGGTTCCAACGCGTCCAGGACAATGAAGACACCGCATCCCGCCAGACCGGACAAGCCACTTTCGCCAGCCTCACCACGTTCCTGCAAGGAACCGTCAGCAGCTTTCAGGTGGTGCCCAGCCACACCGAGTTGGGTTTTCGAAGCTTGTTCGGCGCCTGGTACGCCGAGGACACCATTAAGCTTCTGCCTAACCTCACGCTCCAGGCCGGACTCCGCCATGAGTTCACCACCGGCTGGAACGAAATCGCCGGGCGCGCTTCCAACTACATCCCTGATACGACCGGCGTGCTGCTCACCAACCCGCGCGTCGGCAGTTCTGTGTATACGCAAAACAACGCCAAGTGGCTGCTCAGCCCGCGCGTCGGACTGGCCTGGGATCCTTTCGGAAACGGACGCACGGCCGTCCGCGCCGGATTCGGCACTTACTATTCCTTGATCGACGCCCTCAGCTTTCTGCTCAACGCGCTCCCGCCCTACAACGGATCGCAGACTTTTTCGGGCCCCTTGTTCTCTTTCACGCCCATTCAGCCCAACGTCGCGCCGCCGCCGACCTGCGGACCCGGAGTTGTGGGCGCGTGCGCCACCTACGCGCCTCAGGGCGTGCAGGCCGATGCAAAAACGCAGGCCGTCCAGGAATGGAATTTCACCGTCGAGCAGCAGCTCGAGCGCAACACCGCCGTGCGCCTCACTTACGTCGGATCGTTCGGCTATCACGGCCTGCTCAGCGTCGATCCCAACACCATCTCGGCGCAGATTTGCGCCAACGCCTCGGGCTGCCAGGCCGGCGGCGTCACCGCGGGCGGCACTCCGGTCGCAGCGTCGAGCCAGAGCCACGTCGCACAAGGCGCGCAGTACATCCCCGTCGGCACGCGCCCCAATCCCTACCTCGGCGCCGGCTTCTTCTGGTACACCGAAGGCAACAACAGCTACAACGCGCTGCAAGTTGACGTCACACATCGCTTGAGCCAGGGCCTCGAGTTTCGCGGCAACTACACCTGGTCGAAGAATCTGGACATGAACTCGGGCCTCACCGGAGCGCAGGCCAACAACCAGGCGCAGATGGTTCTCGACCACAACGATCCGCGACGCGACTGGGGACCCTCCGCGCTCAACGTCCGCCACCAGGTCAGCCTCTCGGCGCACTACGAACTCCCGTTCGGACACGGCAAGCGCTGGCTCAGCAGCGCCAGCGGCCTCCAGGAAAAAATCCTGGGCGGCTGGCAGGTCAACCAAATCACGACCCTGCTCAGCGGTTTCCCCTTCACGCCCGTGGCCGGTTCCAATCGCTCCGGCGACGGCGACACCAGAAATCCCGATCGGCCGAATCTGAACCCCTCGTTTTCCGGCCCGGTAGTGCTGGGCCAGCAGCTCAAGTGGTTCGATCCCACCGCGTTTGTCCAGCCCGCCTTCGGCACCTACGGCAATCTCGGCCGGGGCGTTTACAGCGGACCAGGCTTGGCCAACGTCGATTTCTCTTTCTTCAAGAACACCTCGATCACCGAACGCACCAGCCTGCAATTCCGGACTGAATTCTTCAACTTGTTTAACCGGACGAACCTGGGCACTCCCAACCCGACCGTATTCTCGAGCGGCCAGATCAACCCCTCGGCCGGCGTGATCACGACGCTAACGACGTTCCCGCGCCAGATCCAGTTCGGCATGAAGCTGATCTTCTGACCGACGTTTGAGACCGAGACAAATCGAAGAACGAAGGTGCCAAGCCCCGACAGAGGATATGGGCACGCATCATACCAGCGACCTTCTTCCCGGTGGGCGAAAATGGATGGGTCGCATGGCTGCTTGCGGGGCCAACTCTTCGCGCCGTCTGCTATTCCCTAGGAGCGATCACGGGTGCAAAGCGAAGAATGCACTCTTGACGGACCGATGTGGCGCACGCTTTAGCGTGCCGCGTCCCCACTCATGGGGACGCCTGCCTTCGAAGTGACCGCGGTATCCTAGCAAGCCGCCCAGCGCCGGCTGGCTACCGCTCGCTTCGAAACGTGGTCCACGGATGCGCATCCAGATCCCGCAGCACCGCCTTCTCCCACGCGAATTCGGGATGCTTCCTCAGATGCTCCTCCGCCTTGAAATCCAACCCGCAGGAATGCCCCATCGCGGCCGTGAACCCCATGCTCGCTATCAACCCCGAATCCGCCGCCTTGTTCTGCACCGCGCCCGCCGGCCCGTATTCGCTCTGCCAGGGCTTGGACCCGCGTGGCGACAGATCGATGTGCCCGCACAACGTCCGCTCACTCGGCGCAGTCTCCCGCGAGAAAGTATCGAAGTGGTCCGCCAGGAAACGCTGCGCCGCCGCCACGTCGATCTTGCCCTTGTTCTCCGCCATCAGTTGCTCCCAGCGGATATGCCGCGCATTCGCGCTGATGCTCACGTCCTTGGCCGGAAACTCCACCGCTTCATCCCGGATCAACTCCGGATTGGCTGGAAAATTCGATCCCACGAAGTACCCGTCCTTGGTCCGATCCAGTGTGACGTGCTTTAACCCCAGCTCCAGGTTCGCGATTTCGTTGTTCCTGCTGTCCGCCACCAGCCAGGTGTTCGCGTAGCCGCCGTTGTTGCCGTCCTTCATGATGCGCGCGTAGTCGTCGATCGAAGCCGCATACTGCATGGCCTTGCGCGCGCGCACGAACTCCGGAATCCCCTTCGGATCGAAGCCCGAGAAATATCCGATGGTGGTCTCGGTGATCGCGATCCCCGCGCTGTTGACGCCAAAATCGTCGCCGCTGTGAATCAGCCCCGGCATGCCGTCCATCAAAATGCGATGCCCCTGCGCCGGCGCGATATCAAAAATGATGTTCCAGCGCGAGCCTTCCTTGTACTCAGTCCAGTTGTTGTGCGCGATCACGATCTTGCCGTCTGCGGTGTAACTCCCGGTGGCGGCGAACGCGCTGCAGTGCTCCGGAACCGGACGCCGCATGCCGGCCAGGTTGTGCTGCTTGTCGTACCAGTTCGTGTAGTAAGGCGATAGCTCCAGCCACGCGTTCTGCGCCACCACGTCCCACAGGTCCAGCGGCACGTTGCGGTCCTTCAAGCCCTCGGCGATGCCCTTCAGCTCCTCGCGATACTGGGATTCGATACGCGGCCACAGCACTTTCTCGGCGGCGTTGCGGAAAAATTTGTAGTCTTTCTTGGAATCGTGCGCCAGACCAAGCGCCACCACCTTCTGCACATCCGCGATTTCCGGCGCCAGCAGGTAGCCGTGTTGATACCCCAGCTCGGCCGGCCCTCCCTCCAGGTGCACGAAGACCCAGCCGTTCTGCTCCGGTTTTCGAAACGCCTTCTTCAGCCGCGCATCGCCCTGCGACTCGCGAGCCGGCGCCGCCGCGCACGGCCCAACCGCAGCCAAAAGCAACCCGAACTCTCGCCTGGTCATGTTTTCGAGCATACCAATTTCCCGCCGTGGCCACCCCTCCGGCCTCACATCCAGCCCTGTAACCTTCGCCACCCAACCAAGTAATGAAGAATGTTGCCAACCCGAATCGAGGCGCCAAGTCTAAGTCCTAGGAGAGGCCCTGAAGAATGAACCACGACCTACGCTTCGCCCTGCGCACCCTGCGAAAATCCCCGGTCTTCGCCGCCGTCGCCGTTCTTTCGCTCGCCCTCGGCATCGGCGCGAACACCGCCATCTTCAGTCTGCTCGATCAGATCCTGCTCCGACTGCTGCCCGTCAAGGATCCGCAACAACTGGTCCTGCTCACCATGCGCGGCTTTCACTACGGCGGCAATTGGGGCGGCAACGCGATCTCCTACCCGATGTATAAGGATTTCAGCGAGCACAACGCCGTGTTCAGCGGCATGTTCTGCCGCTTCCCCACCCGCGTCAGCCTGAGCTTCGATGGACACACCGAGAGGATCGCGGGCGAGTTGGTCTCTGGCACTTACTTCCCGGTCCTGGGCGTTGGCGCCGCTCTCGGCCGCACCTTCACTCCCGATGACGACCGCATTCCCGGCGGCCACCCGCTCATGGTGCTGAGCTACGCCTTTTGGAAAACGCGCTTCGCGGGCGATCCCGGGATCGTCGGCAAGTCAGTCCTGATGGATGGCCACAAATTCACCATCATCGGAGTCGCTCAGCCGGGTTTCGATGGCGTCGAGCTAGGCAACGTCACCGAGGTGTTCATGCCGGTCATGATGCGCGCCGAGGCGGTCCCGAATTCCCCCGACCTGGATTTCAACAATCGCCGCCAGCGCTGGGTGAACGCCTTCGGACGGCTGAAACCCGGCGTCACTGCCCAGCAGGCCAAAGCCTCGCTGCAGCCTTTCTTTCACAGCATGCTGGAAATGGAAGTGAAACAGGCGGCCTTCAACAACGCCTCCGCCGAAGTTCGCGAGCGATTTCTCAAGAACATCATCGAAACGCTGCCCGGCTCGCAAGGCCGCTCCTACCTGCGCCGCCAGCTCACGACGCCGCTGTGGGTCCTGATGGCGCTGACAGGCGGCGTGCTCCTGATTGCCTGCGCCAATGTCGCGAGCCTGCTGATCGCGCGCGCCGCATCGCGACAGCGCGAGATCGCCATCCGCCTCGCCATGGGTGCCGGACGCCTGCGCGTCATGCGGCAGCTTCTGGTTGAGAGCCTGCTGCTTTCCGGCGCCGGCGCGGCCTTGGGCCTGGTGCTGGCCGTGTGGACCGATCGCGTGGTGCTGGCTTTTCTTCCGCCCGATACCTCGCTCAAGCTCTCCACCACGCCCGACCTGCGCATCTTGCTGTTCACCAGCGCCGTCGCGCTCCTCACCGGCGTTCTGTTCGGCTTGGTCCCGGCGCTGCAATGCACCCGGACCGATGTCGCCCCTACGCTCAAGGACACGGTCGGCGGCATCGTCGGCGGCGGAGCCAGCGTACGTTTCCGCAAGGCGCTGGTGACCGCGCAGGTGACGCTCTCGCTGGTGCTGCTGGTCGGCGCCGGTCTGTTCATCCGCAGCCTCCGAAATCTGCGCGAACTCGGACCCGGGTTCGACACCGGAAACCTGGTGGCCTTCAACATCAATCCCACCTTGAACGGCTACGACGCCGCGCGCGCCAAGGTGTTTTACCAGCAGCTCAGCGATTCCATCCAATCCGTCCCCGGTGTGCGCTCGGTCGGCCTCGCTTCCCTGCGCATCCTCGAAGACAACGAGTGGGCCAACTGGGTCACCATAGAAGGCTATCATCCCAAAGCCACCGAGACGCCCGATCCCCACATGAACGCTATCAGCCCCGGATACTTCGCGGCACTGGGCGTTCCTGTTCTTGCGGGCCGCGATTTCACCACCAAGGACACGCAGGTGGTCAAGCACGGTTACCGGCCGGATGGCACCGTTCCCACCGTCGTCATCGTCAACGAGAGGTTCGCCAAGCGGTTCTTCAGCTCCGCCAACAAGGCGCTCGGCCGACGCGTCGGCTTCGGCATCGATCCAAACACCAAGACCGACATGGAAATCATCGGCGTCATCAAGGACATCAAGTACACTAACCTGCGCGACGAGATTCCCATCCAGATGTTCACACCTTATCTCGCGGGCAACTTCGTCGGAGGGATGACGGTGTATGTGCGGACCAGTATGGACTCGAACCAGTTCTTCTCCGCCGTCCGCACCAAGGTCCAAAGCATGGACGCTAACCTGCCGCTGTGGGGCATGCGCACGCTGGAGAAACAAGTTTCGAATTCGCTGATCATCGAGCGGATGACCGCCATGCTATCGACGGTGTTCGGTTTCCTGGCCACGCTGCTCGCGGTCATAGGCTTGTACGGCGTGATGGCTTTCACGGTCGCGCGTCGCACCCGCGAAATCGGAATTCGGATGGCGCTGGGAGCCTTCCAGAAGCACGTGATCTGGATGGTCATGAGCGAAGTGTTGATCCTGATCGCGATCGGCATCGTGGCCGGCCTGGCAGGCACGTTCGCCCTGACACGTTTCGTCCAGACTCAACTCTTCGGCATCACTCCCCAAGATCCCCAGACGCTGGCGCTGGCCGCGATCGGCTTAGCAGCGGTGGCCTGCGCCGCCGGCTACATCCCGGCTTTAAAGGCCAGCCGGATCGACGCCATGAAAGCGTTGCGCTATGAGTGACCACGTGGCGCACGCACTCGTGCGTGCCGCGTTCACACTCGTGTGAACGCCGGCTTGAGCCGCAGCACAGCGATCAATCCGCAAGCCGCGGCCGCCGACAACCACGCCCCCGGCATCGCGCGATTCCCAGTGACATGAATTAGGTAAGTGCAAATCGCGGGCGTAAACCCGCCGAAAATCGCAGTCGCGAGCGTGAAGGCCAGCGAGAACGCCGCGGTTCTCACATCGATGGGCATGATCTCGGTCATGAACACCACCATCGCGCCGCTGTATCCGCCGAACATCAGCGAGAACCACAGCTCTACGACTAGCAATCTCGAGAACGAAGGCGCGCCGACCAGCCAGTACAACGCCGGATACGCGGTGAGCAGCGTGAGGATCGTGCAAGCCAAGAGCAACGGCCGACGCCCCACTCGGTCCGACAGGGCCCCCATTACCGGAACCCAAAAGAAGTTGGACAAACCCACGCACAACGTGACCGCGAGACTGGCGGTGCTGGTCAGATGCAGCACCGAACTTCCGAAGGTTGGCGTGTAGGCGGTGATCATGTAGAAGCACACCGTCACCATGGTCGCCATCAGCATCCCCAGCAGCACCAGGCGCCAGTCCTTCGCCAGCATTCGAATCGCGGCGGACATGGTGGGGTGATGTTTGCGCGCGCGAAACGCCTCGGTTTCTTCGAGCGAGCGCCGCATTCGCAGAACCACGGGAATGATTACGCAGCCGACCAGCAAGGGAATCCGCCAACCCCAGCGCGTCATGTTGGCGGAGGAAACGCTGGCCGTCAGGATCAATCCCAGCAGTGCCGCGAACACCACCGCGAGTTGCTGCGTGGCCGATTGCCAGCTCACGAAGAATCCCTTGCGATCCGGCGTCGCAATTTCCGCCAGGTACACCGAGACGCCACCCAGCTCGACGCCCGCCGAGAGGCCTTGCAGCAGGCGTCCCAACAGGACCAGCAGCGGCGCGAGCAACCCGATGGCTGCATATCCGGGCGTGCAAGCGATCGATACCGTTCCGATCGCCATCAGGGCCAGAGTCAAAAGCAAGCCCGAGCGCCGGCCATGCTGATCGATGTAGGCGCCCAGCACGATCGCCCCCAACGGTCGCATAAGAAAGCCGGCCCCGAAGGTGGTCAGCGAAAGCATCAGCGAAGCATATTGATTGCCGCTCGGAAAGAAAGTCTGCCCGATTGCCGCGGCATAGTAGCCGAAGACCTGAAAGTCGTAGGCTTCGAGAAAATTGCCCGCCGACACGCGCAGCACCGGCCAGAGCTTGGATTCAGTTCGCACCAGGCCGCTCCAGGGCGTATCGCAATAGGGCAGCCAGCCGATAGATCCCGTGCACGAACTTCCCGTAAGGCAGCGACACGAACAATGCCAGGACAACCGCCAGATGGACGGCCAGCAGCAAAGGCATCGCCCGAGTCTCGCGCAGCGCCAGGAGCAGCAATCCGGTCGCGCCGGTGAAGAATAGCAAGGTCAGGAAGGCGCGGTCCATTCGGTCGTGTCCGGGATCGCGCGTCGCGGCGTCTTGCCGCTGCTTGAGCCAGAACAACCCGGCCGGCCCGGCGATCAGGCCGATGCCTCCGAGCGTTCCGAGAACAACCGGGAGGCTGAGGTAACCGTACGGCGCGCGCCATCTGAACGCGTAGTGATAAAACGCGGCCACCGTCGTGGAAGCGAAACACAACAGGAATCCGTAAGACGTGAGGTGATGAAACCACGAGCGGGGCGTGCCGCTGAGATACCTGAGCGTGAGTGCATTGCTCAACGCGCGTTGCAGAGCGGCCACTGTGACCGGAAGACTTACCTCCGATTCGCGCCAGAAACGCAGCAGTCCAGCGATCAGCGCCGTGAGAACGAAGACACCAACCGTGCCGAAGATCGCAACCATTATGCCGTGCGGAATCGCGGCGTAGAAGTTGGCCGGCGCAACGTTGGTCCTCGCACCGAATATCCCAACCGCCAAACCGGCGATCAGAACCGGGACCGTCAGCCAGTTCCCCATAGGCCTCGGCCACGCATACTGCCGATAAGACCGGACGCGTATCTCGGCCAGCGTCTTCGGAACGTTCACCGCGAACTCGTGGGGCGGAGCGTATTGGCAGGCGTAATAGCACTCGCCGCAGTTGTGGCACAGATTCGCGAGGTAGTTCAGATCCGCGGCCGCGAAGTTCGTCCGCCGCTCGATCGCCGGAAACACCGCGCAGAAACCTTCGCAGTATCGGCAGGCATTACAAATCGTCAGGATGCGCGCGCCTTCCACGCCGCCTCCCTTCCCGCGATGCGCCCGAACACCGTGCCGATCGCCATTCCGATTCCGGCCAGGTAACCTTTTCCCAAAATGTTGCCGGCCATGATTTCGCCCGCCGCCAGGATGTTGCGCGCGGGCCGGCCGTCGCTCATGAGCACCTGCGCGTTCGGATTCACCTTCACGCCCAGATAGGTGAACGTGATGCCAGGGCGCAGCGGATACCCGAAGAATGGCGGGGTGTCGAGCGCTTGCGCCCAGTGCGTCTTCTCGGGCGCGAGACCGCGGGTCCGGCAATTGTCCAGCACCGAATGATCGAAGGTACCCGGCTGGACCGCGCCGTTGAAGCTCTGGACGGTCGCTTCGAGCGCATCGCCGGCCAGGCCGAGTTTCCCGGCCAGTTCTCGAATCGTGCTGCCTTCGACCGGCGCAAACACCGAAGGCATGAATCTGCCGAGCGCCTTCGAATCGATGATGGAGTAAGCAATCTGGCCGGGTTGCTGCGCCACCAGGCGGCCCCATATCGCGTATCGTTTGGGCCAGAGATCCTCGCCTTCGTCATAGAAGCGCTCCGAGTTCCGGTTCACTACGATGCCGAGCGGAATGCAATCCAGTCGCGTCACGACTCCGCCGTCGAACTTGGGCGCGCGCGCGTCGATGGCCACTGCGTGGCACTGCGCAGGATCGCCGACCGGCTGAGCGCCGCTGGCGAGCAGGAGCTTCAGAACCTTGCCTTTGTTGAACGGAGTGCCTCGGATCAGAAAGTTCTCGGCCGCCTCGCCCCACACTTCTTTAAGCCACTCCAGATTCGCTTCAAACCCGCCGGCCGCGGCCACTAGCGCTTTCGCGCGCATCTCGACTGCCTCGCCGTTCAGCAATACGCGCGCGCTCTGGAATTCTCCGCCGGTGCATTTGAGATCCACTACCTCGGCGTTGTAGAAAATGCGAACACCACGGCGCTCCGCGGCGGCGTAGTAAGCATTCATAAGCGCTTTTCCGCCTCCCAGAAAGAACTGGTTGGTGCGGCCGAGGTGCAACGTCCCGCTGAGCGACGGCTGGAAGCGCACGCCGTGGCCGCGCATCCACTCGCTTGACGATTGCGATTCGCGTATCACGATGCGCGCGAGTTCTTGGTTGGTTTCGCCACCAGTTACTCGGCACAAGTCGTCGAAGTACTCGCGTTCCGGATAGGCCTCCGACCGACAGCGCAGATTGCGAGTATGCCTGCTGTTGCCTCCGCGAAACTCCTTGGGCGCACTCTCGAGAACGGCCACGGTCGCGCCGAGTTCCGACGCGCTCAACGCGGCGCACAAAGCGGCATTGCCGCCGCCGGCCACGAGCACATCGAAAGAGTTCAATGAAACGACCCGCCGATCACGTTGCGCGCGATCACCAGCCGCTGGATTTCGCTGGCGCCTTCGCCGATGCGCCGGATGCGCAGCTCGCGATACCAGCGCTCGAGCGGCAGGTCTTTGCTGACGCCGCTGCCGCCGTGGATCTGGATGGCGCGATCCACCACGCGCCCGGCCGCTTCGCTCGCCACCAGCTTGGCCATGGCAGCTTCAGTCGCGAACGGCGCGCCGCTCTGCGCTTTGAAGGCCGCCTCCAGCACCAGGAATCGCGCGGTGCGGACGTCGATCTCGTTGTCCACGATCATCCACTGAATCGCCTGGCGAGTGGCCAATAGATCGCCGAACGTCTTCCGGACCTTCACGTAATCGATACACATCTGCTGCGCCTTGATGGCCGGCCCGAGGCACGCCGCAGCGTACGGAATCCGCGCGCGGCTGACGCGGTCCGACGCGATGGAGAATCCCTTGTTCACCTCGCCCAGCACGTTCTTGTGCGGAACGCGCAGATTCTCGAACTGCAACTCGGTGGCGTAGTGCGCCGAGCGCAGCGTGTGCACCACTCGGCGCACGTAGAAACCGGGGGCGTCGGTATCGACGATAAAGCAGGTGATACCGCCACGCCCCTGAGTGGGATCGGTACGCGCGAACACCAGTCCGTAGTCGGCCTCGTCGGCGCCGCTGATGAATATTTTGCCGCCGTTGATGACCCAATCGTCGCCGTCGCGCACCGCGGTGGTACGGATGGCGCGCGCCGGATCGCTGCCGCCGGAAGGCTCGGTGAGCGCGAAAAACGCGGTCTTTTCGCCGCGCAACGTCGGATGGAGATAACGCTGCTTTTGATCCTCGGTGGCTTCGTAGAGCTGCGCCAGGCCGGTGCCGCCGAACACGCCATAGCAAGGCGCGTACAGGCCGGCGCGATGCTGCGACAACTCCATCGCCAGGAGCACCTCGGTAACCAGATCGATGGCCGGCCCGCCGTACTCTTCCGGGATGCCCAGCCCGTACAGGCCCATCGCTTTGACCTGCGCGGCCAGGCGCGCGTGATCTTCGGGGTCGAGCGAATCCGCGTCGGGATCGAGTTTCGTTTCGAGCGGTACGATTTGTTCCTGGACAAACCGGCGCGCGGTCTGCACCAGCAGGCGCTGCTCGTCGCTGAGTTCGAAATCCATAGAGTGATCCAAGCTATTCCGGACGTAGGCGGCCCAGGCGCGGCGCGGAGTCACGATTGTCGCGCGGCAGTTCTCCCAGGTCCGCTTGGTGGACCATCAGCAGTTCCTTGTAGCGCGTCATGTACTGGGTGTTGACCTCGCAGCGGAAACGATGGCCGGTGCCGAGCCTGCCAAGCTCGCGCTCGAGCTCGCCGCGCAGACCGAACAGCGATTTACCGCCCGCGTAGCCGATGAAGACAGTGTGCTCGGACGAATCTTGAACTTCGTACACGCCCATATGCGCGCCCAGCCCAGCGATATTCTCTCGCGACAGCGACGCCCATGGTTTACTCATACGCACGGTCACTGCTTCGGCCTCCTGTCGAAAGACCTTATCGTATCATCGGGGACGAGCAATGAAATGCTAGCCTGAAAGTCCAAGCTCTCGTGCGTTTATCCGACCACTGTTTCGCTGTGACTGGCCTCGGCTACGCTCCTCCGTGGAGCGTGAATGCCGGTTTTGTCGCCGGCCGCGAGACGACGCTCATCGTGGACACCGGCGCCAACGCCCTGGCAGCAGCGACACTGCACGGATACGCGTCCGCGGCGTCTGGTGGAAATCGCCTGGCCGTCATCGACACCGAGCGGCATTTCGATCACATCGGCGGCAACGGCTACTTCCGTGACCGCGGGATCGACGTGTACGGACACGCAAACATCCGGCGGACGGCGGAGGAGTTTCGCGCGGAGATCGACGACTTCAACGATCAGATACGGAATCCGTTCCGGCGGGCGCGCGGCGAAGCGCAGGTCTTCTATCACCAGACGCGGCTCGAGAATCCGAATCGCCCGATCAGCGAAAACACCAGCATGGATCTGGGAAACTGCGAGATTGAAATTCTGCTGACGCCCGGCCACACTCCCACGAACTTGTCGGTGTGGGTGCCGCGCGACGGCGTGCTGTTCTCCGGCGATTGCCTGGTGAACCTGTACTTGCCCAACCTCGACAGCGGCACAGCGATCGACTGGCAGCAGTGGCTCCAGTCTCTGGATCGCATTGCAGACCTAGCGCCGGCGGTGGTCATGCCCGGGCACGGTCCGGTCGCGCGGGGCGACGAGGTCAATCGCCTGATCGCTTCGGTGCGGGACGTTCTGCGTCAAGCCATCGCGGACGGACGTTCGCCCACATCGCGCGCCGCGACGGCCTGATCGGCCTGCCACAAGTGGCGCCGCTCGTGGACCGCGATCAGAACGAAGGCCGAATACAGGTTGTAGCGCACGTTCTTGGCGAACGGTGAGGCGATTTGATATTGGTCGAGCGCCAGGCCGCCGGCAAGGCGGAGTTGTTCGAGCAGCTTGTCCTGGAGTCCCGCGAAGTCGGGTATCACTCGCGCTGGGTCCGGCAAGTTGACCGGCTGGAATGGCGCCGACGTCGGCATGCGAAAGTGCACGGGCGGCTCCAGGAGCCAAGCCAGAAAGCGGGCCTTTCGCTCCATGCGGTAGGGACTGGACGAGAATTGTTTTCTCTCGCGCAGCTCGCGAATGCCGGGTTCGATGAGGGGAAGGTACGCGCGGGCCGTCAGGTTGAGATATTCGATGCACTCGGCCGGCGACCAGCGTTTCGGTCCAGGCCGCTTGACGAGATCGGCCCCTGAAAGGCGCTGGCCGATTTCGTGCGCGTGCGCGGTGGCTTCCTGGAGCTCGCGCGCAATAGTGTCCAGTTGATCCGTCATTGAAGATGCTCCTGGTAGCCGACTACGGATTCCAGTTGGCGCAGCGTAGTGCTTGCGGCAACGCACCCGAGAACGAAATCACGCAGGCGGCGGGCCAGCGGGTTTTCGAGTTGCCCGAGCACGCCAACCTGTCGGGATCGAAGGACGATGGGCGTTGTGCGGGCGACGCGCTGCTGTTCGTAAAAGCGCAGGGCGGCTTCCACGGGAGAACGGCTCGACAGCACGCGTGCAAGGACCAGCGCGTCTTCGATGCCTTGGCAGCCGCCCTGGCCGAGATTCGGCGTCATGGGATGGGCGGCATCTCCAAGCAGCGTGACGCGGCCCGCCCCCCAGCTCGCGAGCGGATCGCGATCCACGATGTCATTGCGCAGGATGGCCGGTTCATCGGATGCTTTGAGTAACGCCGGAATCGGATCGTGCCATGAGCCGAACAATTCCAGGAGGTTCTGTTTCGCCTGGCCGGGCCGGTCGCTTTGGCCTGGCGGAGTATTCTGGGTGGCGAACCAGTAGACCAGACCGCCGGACATCGGCACGATCCCGAATCGCCGGCCGCGGCCCCAACTCTCGCCGGTCAGCATGCGCGTGGTGTCGAACTTAGTGACGCAGCGCCACGCGGTGTAGCCGGCGTAGCGGATCCGTTCACGTGGATGAAACTGAGATCGGACGATGGATCGAATGCCGTCCGCGGCGGCCAGTACGTCCGCACGCGCTGCGGTGCCGTTGGCGAACCGCGCCACGACAGCGTCGTCTTTTTGCTCAAACCCCGTGCATTCATGATCCAGGTGAATGGCGTCCTGAACCGAAGCGCTGAGCAAAGCCATGAGCTCCGCGCGATGCAGCACAATCATGGCTGCGCCCAGACGCGAGACGATCTCTTCGAGCGGGCTTTCGATGATCACCGTACCGTCGGAGCGCCGCAGAGCCGTCCGTGCGTAGGAGACCGAACGATCGCGAATGGCCGAGCCCAGGCCGAGCTGGTCCAGCGCGCGGATCGCGTTGGCCCACAGAGAAATTCCCGCGCCGACCTCGCGAAGCTCACGGACCTTCTCATAGATCTCGACGTCGATTCCCGCCTTGCGCAGCGCGATGGCCGTGGTCAGGCCGGCGATCCCGGCTCCAATGACGATGACTTTCATGCGGCCTAGATGACGCCGTCCTCGCGGAGCTTGTCGATCTCTTCGCCGGAGAGGCCGAGCCAGGAGCCATAGATTTCCACGTTGTGCTGACCCGCGCGCGGGCTGGGAGTGGTTTCGATCGAGCCGGCTTCGTGAAACCGCAAGGGACTCCCTGGCACAACAATGCGGCCGAGATCGGGATGGTCGATCCATTCGAGCATCCCGCGCTGGTGCAGGTGCGGATCGTGCATCACTTCGAAAAGATTGCGAACCGGAGCTGAGGGCACGCGATGGCGTTTAGTGATGGCGAAGATGTCGTGCTTGGAGAGCGTCTGCGTCCAACTCTCTACCACTTCGTCGGTCGCGGCCAGGTTCTCCACGCGCGCGGCGTTCCCGACGAAGCGCGGATCGGTCTTCAAGTCCTCACGTCCCATCGCGGTCAGAAGATTGGTCCAGTGGCTCTCGAGCACGCATAGGATGGCGACGTGACCGTCCTTGGCGCGATAGACGTTGTAAGGCGCGATTGCGAGGCCGCCGTGGCGGTTGCCGGTGCGGGGCGGGACCTCGCCCTGGTTGTTGTAGAGAAATCCCAGGTTGGAGGCCAGCGCCGGGTACACCGCGTCCTGCATCGCGATCTCGACCAGCCTGCCGCGGCCGGTCTGCGTGCGCTCGTACAGCGCGGTCACGACGCCGGCGTAGAGATGGATGCCGCCCAGAAAATCCGCTACCGCTGCACCAGCCTTGACCGGCGGACTCTCGGGAAAACCGGTGACGCTCATGATCCCGGTGGCGGCTTGAACGGTGAGGTCCATCGCCAGGTTGTCGCGATCGGGCCCGGAGAGACCGAAGCCGGAACCGGAGGCGTAGATGAGCCGCGGATTCACTTCGCGCAGCACACTCCAACCGACGCCGAGGCGGTCCATCACGCCGGGCGCGAAATTTTCCAGCAGCACGTCGGCGCGCTTCACCATCTCGATCAGCAGTTCGCGGCCGCGCTCCGACTTGAGGTTCAGCGTGACGGCGCGCTTGTTGGAATTCAGCATGGCGAAGGGCAGCGATGCGCCGCGTCCCACGCCGATGCGGAGGCGCAACGGTTCGCCGCCGAGCGGTTCCACCTTGATGACGTTGGCTCCCGCCTTGGCCATCAGCAAGGTCGCGTACGGGCCTTGATAGACTTGTCCCAGATCGATGACTGTGATGCCTGCCAGCGGCAAGCTGGAAGCTTCGACGCCCATTCTGGTCGGCTGCGGCGACGTGACCGATCTTACCACTCCCATCGAGGCGGGTCGATCGCCGTTAGAGCTGACAGCGCAGGCTGCGCGATTGGCGCTGGCCGACGCCGAGGCGCCGGGATTGGTGGACGCGATCGATACCGTCGCCACCTTACGGCTGTTTTCGGATACCTCGCATCGTTTTGCCACCCGGTTGGGAACCTCCAGGAATCCACCCAAGAGCGTCGCGGACCGGCTGGGCATCCAAGCGGCCCGCTACATCTACACCTGGAATGGCGGGAACATGCCGCAGTTTCTGGTGAACACGTTCGCCGAAGCGATTGCGGCGGGGGAGATCGGAGCGGCGCTGATCGCTGGCGGCGAAGCACTGTGCACGCAGCACGGCGTTGAGCGAGCCGGGCTCGCGATCTCGTGGCACGAAGATCCGGGCGGCGAGCCGGAGCTGATCGGAGACCCGCGGCGCGGTTGGAGCGATTACGAAGATCGCCACCAGATGCGAGCCGCGATCGTGATGTACCCGCTCATCGAGAACGCGATCCGTGACGCGCGCTGCAGTTCTGTTCCCGAACACATGCAGTCGATGGGCCGGTTATTCGCGCGATTCTCCGCTGTGGCGGCGCGAAATCCGCTGGCGGTCCGGCGCGAAGGCTACGCGGCCGAGCGGCTCGCGACGCTTGACAACGACAACCGCTGGATCGGATTCCCCTATCCGCGCCTCATGAACTCCAGCGCGTTCGTCGATCAGGCGGCAGCTTTGATCATGACGTCGGTGGGACTGGCGCGGAAGCTCGGCATTCCGGAATCGAAGTGGGTCTACCTGCACGGCTGCGCCGACGCGCACGACCACTGGTACATCTCGGAGCGGGTCCGTCTCGATTCGTCGGCTACTATTCGATGCGCCTCGCGCCAGGCTCTGGATATGAGCGGGCGCGCGCTGGCCGGCATCCGCTTCTTCGATCTGTATAGTTGCTTTCCATCCGCGGTCGAGATCGGCTGCCGGGAGATCGGACTCGCGGAGGACGACCCGCGCGGACTCACCGTCACCGGAGGCTTGCCCTATTTCGGCGGACCGGGAAACAACTACGTCACGCACTCGATCTCCGAAATGATGCGGCAGTTGCGTGCGCACCCGGACAGTTTCGGAATGGTGACGGCCAACGGGAATTACGTCACCAAGCATTCGTTCGGAATCTATTCGACTACGCCGTTCGAGGGTCGATGGCGCAGGGAGGCGCCCGGCGTTCTGCAATCGGAACTGGATGCGTCGCCGAAGGCGCCGCTAGTGGAGATCGCTTCAGGCCGCGCGACCATCGAGACCTACACGATTATGCATGGCAAGACCGGCCCGGAATTCAGCGTGATAATCGGAAGGCTGAAGGAGACCGGCCAGCGTTTCATCGCCAACACCTCGCCGGAGCCAGCCGTACTGCACGATCTCGAGGATCGCGAGAGTCTGGGCCGGGCCGGCACTGTATCGCACATGGACGGCCGCAACATCTTCGTCCCGGATTGAGAACGCGGGTCCTTATAATAGGACTTCTATGCAAGCCGCACTGCCGTTGTCCGGCATCACGCTGTTGGACCTGACCCATGCGCGGGCCGGCCCGACCTGCGTGCGGCATTTCGCGGACTGGGGCGCCGACGTGATCCGGATCGAACCGCCCGACATCGGCGAGGACGCGCTCGGCAAACGTGACGGCCCGGATTTTCAAAATCTTCATCGCAACAAGCGCATGATGCGGCTGAACCTGAAATCGCCCGAGGGTCACGCCGCGTTCCTGCGCCTGGTGCAGCGCGCCGATGTGGTAGTGGAGAACATGCGCGCGGCGGTGAAACATCGGCTGAAGATCGCTTGGGAGGACGTGCACGCGGTGAATCCACGTGTGGTGTACGGCAGTATCAGCGGATTCGGGCAGGACGGGCCCTATGCGGAACGCGCGGGCGTCGATCAGATCGCGCAGGGCATGGGTGGCCTGATGTCCATCACGGGACTGCCCGGCCAGGGACCGCTGCGCGTTGGAATTCCGGTGGCGGACTTGAGTGCCGGTACGTTGCTGGCGTTGGGAATCATGATGGCGCTGTTCGAGCGCGAGCGGACCGGCGTGGGCCGATGGGTACACACCAGTCTGCTGGAATCGCAGGTGTTCATGCTGGATTTTCAGGCGGCGCGCTGGCTGATGCAGCACGAGGTGCCGCGGCAGGCCGGCAACGATCATCCGACTGGAATCCCCACCGGTGTATTTCCCACGAGCGACGGATACATCAACATCGCCGCCAGTTCCAATCGCTTGTGGGAACGGATGTGCGACACCGTCGGGAGGCCGGAATGGAAGGCTCGTGAGGAATGGAAGACGCAGAACGGGCGCAGTGCGGAACGCAAGCAGATCAATGCGGCCATCGGCGAGATCACACAGCACCAGCCGGCCGCGCACTGGATCGAGCTGTTCGAAGACGCGGGCGTTCCGTGCGGACCCATTTATTCGATCGATCAGGTCTTCGCGGATCCCCAGGTGCGGCACCTCGGCCTGGCTGCGCCGATGACGCATCCGCGCTTAGGTGAAACCGAAGTAGTGAATTCGCCGATCAACTTGAGCGGCGTTGCGAAGGGCGTGCGGACGCCGACACCGGAAGCCGGCGAGCATACCTCGGAAGTCCTGCGGTGGGCCGGGCTCACCGATCAGGAGATTGACGACATGCGGTCGAAAGGCGTGATCTGATGGCGGCGGCGCTGGAGAAGCTGGCGGACGGAAAGATTCTGGCTAACGTCGAAGACGGCATCGGCCTGGTCACCTTCAACCAGCCCGAGAAGCGCAACGCCATGTCGGTGGACATGTGGGCGGGACTCGAGCAGGTGTTCGGCGCTTGGGAGCATGACGATTCAGTGCGCGTGGTGGTGCTGGCTGGCGCGGGCGACAAGGCCTTCGTCTCCGGCGCCGACATCAGCGAGTTCGAGAAGCGCCGGGCCAACGTGGACGCGGGGCGCGAGTACGAGCACGCCACCAGCGGTGGAAGAGCTAAGCTGGCGGCGTTCCCCAAGCCGGTGATCGCGCGCATCCGCGGGTATTGCCTGGGAGGCGGCCTGGCGATCGCGATGCAAGCCGACCTGAGGATCGCGACCGAAGATTCGCAATTCGGCATTCCTGCGGCGCGTCTGGGCGTGGCCTACGGGTTTCAGTCGGTGCGGAGGTTGATCGCGCTGATTGGTCCGGCGCACGCGAGCATGCTGCTGTTCTCAGGGTCGCGCATCGGCTCGGAGGAAGCAGCACGGATCGGACTGGTGAACCAGGTGGTGGCGAACGAGGAGCTGGAGGAGGTGGTGGACGTTCTGGCGCGGAACATCGCCGAGAACGCGCCGCTGTCGGTGCGCGCGAGCAAGCTGACCATCGAACAGGCGCTGCGCGATCCCGCCGATCGAGACATGCACGCCCTCGAGCAGGCCAGCATCGCATGTTTCAACAGCGAGGATTATCGCGAGGGTCGGACGGCGTTTCTGGAGAAACGTCCGCCGAAATTTCGGGGGCGGTGAGGTAGTATCGGGCTGGCGCATAGCGTGGGAGAATGTGGTCAATGGCAAGCCTGAAACAACGCATTGACCGGCATGACCGCGAGATTGCGGCCATTCGGAAGCTCATCCATGTCGGGATGAAGATGAGCGTCACAAATGAGAAGCAGATTCGCGAGCTCGCCGTCCAGCAGCGCCAGACCTCTCGGGAATTGCAGGCCTTCATTCGCAGCCTGCAGCGCGGAGGCGATGGCCACAGCCGCCGAGGACCGAGCATTCAATAAATCGCAGCGCGCCGCATTGATATAATTCTCCACACCCGGCGCCCATGAGACCGCAACTGATCGCTCACTATCGCATCTCGTAGCGGGATGGAAATGAGATCTACTACATCGCACCGACCTGCGGCTGATGGCTGCGGCGGTGAGCGTGAAGGGCCGTGTTGAATGTGGCAGCAGTGAGCCACTCTTCGCTGTTGCGGTTGTTGGCGGCGGCTATCTCTACGATGTCTCGGCAGACGCGCAGCCTTTTCTGGTTCGCACCGCGCCGACCGCGAGCGACGCTCAGCCGCTTACCGTGGTTCAGGCTGGACTGCGGCGCTTGAAGAAACGCTAGCGCGCCGTGGTTGTCACCAACTGACAGTGCTGATGCTGTCCACCTTCAGCCGGCCGTCGTCGATCTTGCCGCTGAGTTTTACTTTGTGGCCCAGGTGCGGCAGCACTTTGTCGAGCGACTCCGCGTCGATATGGACCACTTTGTTGTCTTCGGTCAGGAACACGGCTTCCGACCCGTCTTTGACGCACATCTTCGCGCAGGATTCGAAAACTTTGGGATGTATCCAGCCGGAGGCGGTCGAGGACTTGGCGTGCTCGGCGGCGCACTTGGTGTCTGAAATGTAGCCGGTCATGTCTGCGGCGAACGTTACACCAGCGAGTGCGGAAATAACTGCAACTGCGATCAAGATCTTCACGCGAAGAGCCTCCCAGAGAGAATGGTCAAACGATTCGACGATAGCGCACGGCGACGCCGCGTCGCAACGTCCCCTCGCCGGCTGATCTAGTACGCTAGTACAAACCATGTCGAAGCTGCTCTACGAGGTTCGGGACAGAGTCGCGCGCATCACCATCAATCGGCCGGAGGCGATGAACGCGATGGACGCGGATGTGTACGCCGAGCTGTCCAAGGCCTGGATAGACGTGCGCGATAACCCGGACGTTTGGGTCGCCATCATCACCGGTGCTGGCGAGAAGGCGTTCACGGCGGGCGCGGATTTGAAATCGCTCATTCCTCAGAAGCACGGTAAGGCGGATTTCTGGCTCACGCAGAAGAACATGATCCTCAATCGCGGTTTGGAGGTGTGGAAGCCGGTGATCGCGGCTGTCAACGGCTACTGCCTGGCGGGCGGCATGACGCTGCTGTTCGCCACCGACATCCGCATCGCCGCCGAGCACGCCGTCTTTGAAATCTCGGAAGTGAAGCGTGGCATTCTCGCGGGAAATGGCGGAACGCAGCGCGCGCTGCGGCAGCTTCCCTACGCGATCGCCATGGAGATGCTGCTGCTCGGCCGGCGGCTGGCTGCTCACGAAGCGCTTTCCTACGGACTGGTCAACAAAGTCGTGCCGCTCGGCGATCTCATGCCCACCGCGGAAGAGTACGCGCGGAGGCTTTGCGAGAATGGCCCTTTAGCCTTGCGCGCCTCCAAGGAACTGGCCATCCGGAGTCAGAGTCTGCCGCTCGAACAGGGACTGCGACTCGAAGAATCGTTTCAAGAGTTCCTGCGCGGCACCGAGGATGCCAAGGAAGGCCCGCGCGCCTTCGCTGAAAAGCGCAAGCCGGTTTTCAAGGCCGAGTAGATGGACAAGACCGTTCGACCACATCGTTCCAGCCTGTTTGTTCCCGGCCATCGCACGGCGTGGATCGAGAAGGCCGCCGGGTACGGCTCCGATTTCCTGATCCTCGATTTGGAGGACTCGGTTCCGGATCAGGAGAAAGCCGGCGCGCGCGCCATCACCAAGGCCGGCATCAAGACTCTCAAAGCGAACGGGCAAGCAGTGGGCGTGCGCGTAAACGGTTTCGCCACCGGATTGACGCGCGATGATCTGGAAGGCGTCGTGTGTCCTGAACTCGACAGCGTCACGCTGCCGAAAGTCGAGACCGTGGCCGACCTGCAGGAGCTGGACGCGCTGCTGACGAATCTCGAAAAGCGCGCTGGGATCGCGGCGGGGTCCATCGAGACTCCGCTCGGCTGCGAGACCGCCAAGGCGATGCGCAACATTTACGAGATCGCGACGTCGTGTCCGCGCGTGAAGCGAGTGACGCTAGCGGCCGGACCGGGTGGCGACGCGGCGCGGGCCATCGGCTACGTCTGGTCGAAAGAAGGCACCGAGACGTTGTACCTTCGCTCCAAGACCGTGCTGGATTGCCGCGCGGCGGGCGTCCAGCATCCGACCATCAGCTCCTGGTGGAACATCAAGGACCTGGAAGGCCTGGAGCGCGACGCACGCTGGAATCGCCAGGTCGGATTCCGCGGCATGACGGTGATGCACCCTTCGCACGTGCCGATCGTGAACCAGGTGTTCACTCCGGCGGCGGAGGAGATCGCGTTTTATAGAGGATTGATCCAGGCGATGGAAGAAGCCAAGGTAAAAGGAATCGCGGCCGTGGTCTACCAAGGCGACATGGTGGACGAAGCGATGCTGAAGACCGCGCGTGAGATGCTCGAGTTCGCCCGCTCGATCGGGCTGGAGAGCTGATGTCTGAAGCCGCCGCGGTCGCCCGCCAAGCGATTCCGACCAGGCTGAGCCGTCACCAAATCACGGGCTTCTGGGCGGCGTGGCTCGGCAACACGCTGGATGGCACCGACATTTCGATCGCGGGCATCGCCCTGGCGCCGGCGCTGCTCACGCTGTTGCCTCTTTCCGGAATGGCGTGCGACGCCGGCACGGTCGGATATCTCGCTTCGGTAATGCTGGCCTTGTACCTGATCGGCTGGAGCCTGTCGTTCTTGGCCGGACCGCTGGTGGATCGTTTCGGGCGCACCAAGATGCTGGCGGTGTGCTGCGCTACCTACGCGATCTTCACCGCAGTGGGCGGCCTGTCGCAGAACATCTGGCAACTCGGCGCCACGCGCTTCCTGGCGGGTCTGGCGTTGGGCGGAGAATGGGCCGCGGCGAGCACCTACGTCGCCGAAATCTGGCCGGAGGATCGCCGCAAGATGGGCGCGGGCTACCTGCACACCGGCATCTATTTCGGTTCGCTGCTGGCCGGCGTCATCAGCTACTTCGTGAGTCCGAGGTTCGGTTGGCGAGGATTGTTTCTCTGCGGACTCGCGCCGGTGATCATGGCCGTGCTCACGCTCGCCGGAGTTCGCGAACCAGAGCGATGGGAAGGCAAGGTCCGGGAAGCGTCAGTTCGCCGGACCAACCCGATGTTCGCAATCTTCGGCGCGCAATATCTGCGCACCACGCTGGTGATGGCGGCACTGATGACGGTCGCATCCACCGGGTTGTGGGGCGGCTCGCAGTACTTTGCCACCGCCGTCACGCTCATGGCGCGCGAGCAAGGACTCACGCCCGCCAGAGGCAGCGAGCTGGCGGCTTATATTTCGGTGATCGTCTCGGCGGGAACGATTATCGGCTGCGTGCTCGCGCCCGTGCTGGCCGAGCGCGTAGGACGCAAGCGTGCTCTGGCAACGTATTTCGCCGTGATGATGGTCATGATCGTCGTGACCTGGGGCTGGATCTTCTACCGGCCGCCGTCTGAGGGACTGCGCCTGTTCTTCGGCGCCGCCTTCGTCATCGGACTGGCGCAAGGCTATTTCGCGCTGTTCACTCTCTGGTTGCCGGAACTGTACGGGACCATTGTCAGGGGCACGGGCTTCGCGTTCTGCACCACGTCCTGCCGGTTCATCGGAGCCGGCGTGAATTTCGCGGTGGGTGCCGCGGCCAAGTCGATGGGGACGCTGGGCACACCGCTGGCCTGCATCGCGGTAGTGTTTGCAATCGGGCTCTTGATTATCCCGCTCGCGCGAGAGACGCACGGCCAGCCGTTGCCGGATTAGCTGCTTCGACGCTCAGCAGGACCAGGGAAATCCACACCAGGTCCGCTATCAGCAGGTGCACCATCTGCATCCAGATCGGAGCCAGCAGCACCAGGTTGATTGCGCCTGCTCCGAGCTGCGTCAAGGTGAGAATCAGGACCACGAGCGCGATGCGGTCCACCGGCGGGCGAGGTTTCGAGCGCAGCATCCACACCGCCAGCGACAGGAAGAACGCGGCGCCGAGAATCGCCAGCGCCGGATGGAAGATGCGCAGCCGCAGCAGGAAGTGACCGGCGCCGGAAAGATCCTGGCGCAAGCCTTCGCTCAACGACGTTGCCGGAAACAACGTGTCGCCTAGGGCCGCAATCGCTCCGCTGACGCTGACCAGCAGGGCAAGTGGCAAGCTCGCCAGCAACAGCGGCGAAAAACGGCGCGGCGATCGCTCGGGCTCGCGAGAAAACCACGCCGTGAGGGCCAGTGCCGCCAGCAGGAATAGCGTGTTCACCAGGTGCAGCGACAGATAAACCGCCCGGCCCACGGAAGCGTTCGACTCCACATATTGAAACAGCACCAACCCGGCGCCCAGCCCGATTTCCACCACCAGGAACGCAACCGAAGCCAGGGCCGCCTTGCGCGCGCGGTGACTGCGAGGGAAACGGAAAAAGGCCCACAACAACAGGGCGGCGATCGCAACACCGGCCACGCCGGTCGACGCCCGATGGCCGAATTCGATGATGGTTTGTACGCGCGGCGATTGCGGAAGGACCTCGCCGTTGCAGAGCGGCCAATTGTTGCCACACCCGGCGCCCGAGCCGCTGGCCCGGACATAAGCGCCCCATAACACGACCAGCAGATTCCAGGCCAGCACTCCCCAGGCGTAGCGTGTGAAACGGGAGCTACCGACAGCGGCCGGCGATGCTACAGCGACGCTCACTGCACTCAATGTAGCAAGCTTCGAAGCTTTGATAAAATCGTTTCTTTAGCAACAAATGTATTTCTTCCGCACCTTCCTGATCCTCGTCATCCTGATCGCGCTTGGCGGCAGTCTTTTCGCCCAGAAGAAAAAGAAGCCCGGCTCGGACGACGAAGGCTACATCCCGCAGGTCCTTCCCGAAAACAAGCAGAAGAAAGACAAGCCGCAGGAAACGCAGACGCTGCCTCTGCCCCGGGAGTTACCGAATGCGGTAACCGCCGACACGGACCGGCTGACGTTTGGCGTGTCGCCGCTCTCGGCGAAAGGCCTGCTGTCGCAACAGACCCGCGAAGCGCTGAAGGCGGTGTTGCGGTCGAGCCACGGGACCATCGTGAAGCTGCGCGCCTTCGTGGCCGGCTCCGGCGATTTGCGGCGCGTCGGTGAGCTGACCGCCGACGCATTCAGCGACAAGCATCAGCCCCTGCCCGCTCTCAGCGTGGTACAGGTGGGCGGGCTTCCGATGGCGGGCGCACAGATCGTGATCGAGACCACCGAGGTCGACAGGAAAACGGTGAATCCGAGCGGCGTTGCTTTTCTTTCGGGACAATCGGCGCCGAACGTCGCGCAGTCCCTGGAACAGTTGAAGACGGCGTTGCGGGGCGCCAGCCTGGAGCCGGCCGACGTGCTCCGTGTGACTTGTTTCGTCAGCTCGCTCGACGAACAGCGGAACACGCGCGAACTGATGGCCGCCAGTTTCCCAGCCGCGGCGCTCAACTACGCGCAGATGCGTCGCGAGCCGGTGAGCCCGGCCGTCGAATGCGAGGCGGTGGCGCGACTGCGGTCCCCGGTTGCGCAAGGCACCAGTTTCCTGAACCCGCCCAATCTCGCCAAGTCCGCCAGCTATTCCCAAATGGCCCTGGTGACCGGAGGCAAGCTGGTGATCACCGGCACCCAACTGGCTTTCGGCGCCCAGGAGCACGATCTCAAGCTGGCCTTCGACCGGCTGGGCAAGGCGTTGAATTCGGCCAACGCCAGTTTCACCCACGTCGTCATGTCGCACGTGTATCTGACCTCCAGCGCCCTGACAGACCGGGTGCGAACCGTGCGAGCCGGCTACTACACCGGCAGCAATCCGCCGGCCAGCACTATGCTGCCCTTCGAAGGACTGCCTTCGCTGGATACTCAGATGGGCGTGGACGTAATAGCGACGCCGGATTCCTCAAGCGCGCGGCGCTGATGGCTGGCTCGATGCGGCGCGCGGCGTTGGGATGCCGCACGCACTCCGGATGGGCCGCGCTAGTGGCGATCGCAGGACCGCCCGGCTCGCCGGAAGTGATCGACCGGCGGCGAATCGAGATTGCGGACCCTGGGATTCGAGGCTCCAAGCAGCCTTATCACGCCGCCGAGCCGCTGGATTTCAAAGCCGCCGAAGCGTTCCTCAAGCGTTGCGCCACGAGCAGCGCGGACCTTGCACAGCGGGCCCTGCGCGAAGCGATGGAGGATCTCCACGGCATCGGTTACCAGCTTGCATCGTGCGGCCTAACGCTCGCATCCGGCCGCACCCTGCCTGAGCTGAGCGCCGTGCTCAAGTCGCACGCGCTGATCCACACCGCCGAGGGGGAGTTTTACCGCAATGCCCTGGCCGAGGCTGGCGAGCGATGCGGTCTTCCGGTGGTGGGAGTGAAGGAACGCGACATCTATGATCGCGGCGCGGCACATCTTCACATCGCGGCCAACGAACTGGAACGCCGCATCGCGGATCTGGGGAAACCGGTCGGACCGCCGTGGTCCCAGGATCAGAAGTACGCCGCGCTGGCCGCCTGGCTGGCTCTGGCCAACTATCCGAGCGAGCGATAGCCGCGATTGAAATACACCAGCGGCCTCGCAGCGCGGCATTCGGCGCGCTCCACCTCACCGACAAAGATGGCGTGATCGCCCGCTTCGATGATGGACGCCGCGCGGCATTCCAGCGTGGCCAGGCAACCGGCCAGCAGCGGCGCACCGCTTTCGCCGCTGGTCCATTCCACGCCTTCGAAGCGACCCTCCGGTTTCACAGCGAACGCAACCGAGAGGTCGCGCTGGGTTTCGCTCAAAACATTAACGGCGAAGTGCGTGGACAGCCGGAAGTGCGAAATAAACGGACAACCCAGATCGATGCAGATCAGCACCAGCGGCGGGGCGACGGAAACCGAAGTGAAGGAACTGACGGTCAGTCCATGCGGCGTTCCATCGCGAGCGCAAACGGTGGCGACCGCAACGCCGGTAGCGAACTGAGCGCAGGCTTGGCGAAACGTTTCCGGATCCAGGTGGCGGCTGTGGCGGGGAGTCATGCCGGGAAAGGTTCGCTTGACAAGAGTCTAACCCTAATCCTATCATGGAGTTTGCTCCGGTTATCGGGTGCTCGGAGACTGGCCCGGAGATTCCGCTTCAATTCAGTGCTGTTTTCGTCTGGAGGGCGACGCCGTGATCAAGCTCGATATTATTAACGAAGTCGTAAACAAAACTGGGATTACCAAGACCAAGGCTGAGATGGCCGTGGAAACGGTGTTCGAGAGTATGAAGCGGGCGCTCTCGCATGGCGAGCGCATCGAGTTGCGCGGCTTCGGCATCTTCAACGTTCGGCCGCGCAAGACAGGCATCGGGCGCAATCCGCGCACCGGCGCCGAAGTGGCCATTCCTCCCGGCAAGGCAGTACGCTTCAAGCCCGGTAAGGAGCTGCAGTCGCTGCAGTAGCGTAAGTTGTCGTGGTTCCCCGCGCAGAGAGCGTCGGTCTGAGGGCTGCGCTCAGCTTTCCCCAAAGTGAAATCTCGGCTTCGCGTTGGGCACTGCATTGGCTTCTGCTGGGCCTGACGCTGCTGACCACCACCACGGTGGGAGTGGTGTTCGCGCAATGCTTCGAGAACAACCGGCCGATCGATCTGGATCAGTACTTCAAGGTGTTTTCCGCATTGCAAGCGCACCCGTGGCTGCTGGCCGACGGGCTGGCCTTCTCGCTCACGCTGATGACCATCCTGCTGGCGCACGAGCTGGGTCACTACTTCGCGTGCCGCTACTACGGAATCGACGCCAGCCTGCCGTACTTCCTGCCCGCGCCGACGCCCATCGGCACGCTGGGCGCGTTCATCCGGATCCGTTCGCCCATCTATACGCGGCGCGCGCTGTTCGATGTCGGAATCGCCGGACCGCTGGCGGGCTTCGTGGCGCTGGTTCCGGCGCTGGCAATCGGCATCGCGCTTTCGAAGGTGGTTCCCGGAATCGCCGAGCGCGGCGACCTGATCTTCGGCGTGCCCCGGATTCTGCGAGTTTTTGAATGGGTGCTTTTTCCGGGCGTGCCGGCTTCGGACATCTACCTGCACCCCATGGCGCGAGGCGCCTGGGTGGGCATTCTGGCAACCGCGCTCAACCTGATCCCCATCGGGCAACTGGACGGCGGACACATTCTCTACTCGTTCGCCGGACGAAGGCACAAGCTGTTATCGCGGCTGTTTGTGGTGGTGCTGCTGCTGCTGGGATTGTTCTACTCGCCAACCTGGCTGGTCTGGGCCGTGATCCTGTTCCTGTTCGCGCTTCGGCATCCGAGCATCTTCGACGTCACGCCGCTCGACCGCAACCGCGTGCTGCTGGGGATCGCCGCGCTGGCGATTTTTCTGCTGACTTTCACGCTGGTACCGATCCGGTAGTCGGCGAGCGGCGCACCGGTTACGACCCTACGACGTCTCCCAACTGATCGCGTATACGATGATGCCGCGCTCCCGATTATCGGACGGTTCCGGCGGCAGTGCGTAACTGAGCGCGTAGTCGAGCTGGACGGCGCCTGGCGCGGTTTCGGATGGCGTGAGTTCGAAAACGTGGGTATGCCGGCCGGATTCCGAGTAGCTGCAGGCGCTCAACTCCCGGCCCGCCACCGACACGGACATTGTAATGGCGGAGCTTCTTTCGAGCAGCGCATCGGGGAGGAAGAGCCGCGTGGTCACGCGCGCGGTCCGGCCGGCCGCGAGCTCGCGGATGCGGACGGAAAATTCCCTTTGAGTCCAGCGCCAGCCTTGGCCCTCGTCGTCATGCCATCCGCGAACCAGCTCCAGGTTGGCCAGCGAGTAGCGGCTGCGCAGGAAACAGAACGCCCGTAGGTCGCGAGCCGGGTCGGCCGGCCCGGTGTTGCGGTCGCCGACTGACGCGAATCGCAGCACTTCCCAATTGCATCGCTTCAGGAGCCGCCTCAAACCGGCTTCGGAGAAAATCCAGTAGTTGCTGTCGTCGTTGTTGAGCTCGTCGTCGTCCAGAAGATAGGCCACCGGCTGGTCCTTCAGGCTCAACTTGCCAAGACGATCCGCGATGCGCGTGCTCAGAACGCAGTAGTCGCTCTGCTTGGACAACTGTTCGAGCGCATAGAGCGGATTTTTCAGGTGATAGAGTACCCCGAGGCAAAAAACCAGCCGATAATGATCGAGCGGCAATACGAACTGCCGGTCGAGATCGAAGTCGTCGATCCTGATCTTCGACCCGAGCGCGGCGCCGAGGGCCCGGACGCCCCGCATGTGGTTCTGATTGGAGGTGGAGAAATCCAAGGCCTGGGTCTCGCATCCGAGAGACTCCAGGAAGAAGGCGAACTCGCCGTCGCCGCAACCGAGATCCAGCGTGACGCCTTGCCGCGCCAGGTCGAACAAAGTGGCGAAATCTTCGCCAAAAAGATTTCCGAGGTGCAGGAGGGTGCTGAGCGAGTCGTAGGGATACCATTCCCAGCCAGGGTGCGGGATGGCCGCCTTCAGGGCCGTCACTTTTGCTCTGAAATCCTTGGCCCTCGAGAGTAGCTCGGAGACGATGGGCGTGGATGTCACGGGAGCTGCGCCAAGCACTACTTCAATATGGCATGGCGCGCTGCCGTGCCGACGGGGACCAAGTATGCTTGTGAGGTGAAGCGCGCGCTCCCACTGGTGATCTTGCTGGCTGCACAGGCCTCGGCCCTGCTGTGGGAGGCATGGCGACTGGGCGTGACCGCGGATGAGCCCTCCCATCTCACGGCGTCCTACATGTACTGGCTGGGGCGGGACGTCCTGTATCCCAGCGACACGCCCCCGCTGATGAGGATGCTGGTGGGGTGGGTGCCGCGCGCGTTGGGCGCGCCTTCGCCGCTGGACGATCTGCAGTGGAGCAGCAGGAATTCCTACGATCTCGCGCCTCGGGTTTTGTATTCCCAAGGTGCGGCGAAGGCGCGCCGCCTGATGTTTCTGGCGAGGCTGCCGTTCATCCTGTTCCCGCTGCTGATCACGCTGGTAGTGTGGGCCTGGGGCCGGGCGTTGTTCGGCGACGGGATCGCACTGGCGCTGGCCGCCTGCACCGCCCTCGAGCCGACGCTGCTCGGTCACGGCGCGCTCATCAAATCCGACGTCATGGCAACGTGGGGATGTCTGTTGTTCACCTGGACGGCCTGGCGATATTGGTGCACGCCCGGCCGCCTCCGCCTGGCGATCATGACAGGGGCGCTGGTGCTGGCGGTGTTGACGAAGTTCACCCTGCTGGCGCTGATCCCGGTAGCGTTGCTGGTGGTTCTATGGCGAGGTCCGCGACTGGCTGGCCCCATCCTGCTGGCGGCCGCAATCTACATCGGGATTCTAGCTGCGTATCAGTTGCGGACCGGGCCGCTCGATACCAGCTACTGGGAACCTCCACTCGATAGCTTCGTGGGGCGCGGGGAACTGCGGTTGGTGCGGATTCTCAGCCATGTACCGTGGCCGACACAGTTCGTGCGCGGGCTCCGGTTCATCGGAGCGGCCAGCCGCAACCAGTCGTTTTCCGCCTATCTGTTCGGCCAACGGATTCAGGGCAGCGCGCCAATGTATTTCCCAGCCGCGCTCGCGCTGAAGTTTCCCGTCCCATTGCAGATACTCGCGCTGGCGGGCATCGCTGCGATGGTCAGCCAGGCGTTTCGCAGACGAACCACATCCGCCAGCGTGTTCATCTGCGGCGTGGCGCTGCTGCTGTTTGGTCTGGCCGTACGCTCGCACCTGCACATCGGATTCCGGCATATCCTGCCGATCCTGCCGCTGCTGATTCTGATCGGCGGGTTTGCGCTCCACCAGTGGGGCCGCGGCCGTCTCGGGCGGCTTGCCGCGGCGGGCCTTTTACTGTGGCTGGCGGTCTCCTCTCTTCGTATCTATCCGCAAGGCATCTCGTATTTCAACGAGTGGGCCGGCGGACCGGGCAACGGCTGGAAATACCTGGCCGATAGCAATCTGGACTGGGGACAGAACCTGCCGGAGCTGGCCGGCTACGTCGCCGAACACAAGCTGGCGAGTGTGAAGCTCTACTATTTTGGAGCGGACATGCCGGAATATCGCATGCGGGCCGGCACTTTCACGGAGGAAGTGGGTCCCTGGAATCCCACCCTCACCACTGCGAGACGTTTACAACCGACGCCCGGCGTGTATGCCGTGAGCGTCAACCTGGTGCTGGGTTTCGTGCTGCCGCCGGGCTATCAGGATTACTTCGCCTACTTCCGGGAGCGCCAGCCGGTTGGACGCGCCGGCTATTCCATCTTCATTTACCGGGTGCCGGGCTAGCGGCCTGCCCGTTCTTGCGAAAGTCGTAAACATAAATCGAATAGCCGATCTTGGCGATAGGGCGGTGGTCGCGAACCCACGACCAAGCGTCGTTCACATAGATCCCCATGAGCGGCGTGACGCTCACGGCCGCGACACAGTTCGGCGTCGCACCGGCTTGCAGTTCCCTGGTGGTCGGAAGCGAGGCGTTGGTCATTCCGTAGTATTCGGGAAATGCCGTGCCGAAATAACACAGGCAGGATCGAGGGTTCCCCTGCCGATTCAAGTAGCTTTTGAGCCGTAGCAGGTCCTGACCCCAGTCGATGTTGGAATCCACCAGGTAGCGCGGGCCGGCGCCCGGTCCGCCGGAAGGCAAGTTGAAGAATGCGACATAGGAAGGATAAATCAGGGTGGACTCGATCGCGACAAGCGCGACTGCCACCGCAAGAACGGCGCGCGAGCGATGCCGCCACAGGATCGCGGAGACCAGGACGAAGAGAAACGGAAAAACTGGCAGCAGGTGGCGAACGCCGAGATCGATGCGCGCACTACTGGCGGCCGCGAAATACACCGCCACTGGGATGGCCAGCACGAACCAGGCGAATTGTATTTCGCGCCAGCGCGTCTTCAGCAGACGGCGCGCGACTATCCAGGTGGCCGCCGCGAGACCAATCAACAGGCCGGTGGGACTCTTGACCAGCATGACCACGGGAAAGTAATACCACCACCCGGTCTCCGAGCGGCGACCCAGCAGGTAAGCCTCGCGACCTCTGGTGTTGTGCCAGGCGATCAAGCTGAGGCCCTCGAAGAACCTGCTGCGGCCCAACGCGAGATGGTTTGTGATCCAGCGCAACGCGAATCCGGTGGGCGATTCGATGCGAATGGCGGCGCGCGCGGGCGGCAGCGAGTGGTTCATCAGCCGGATTCCAGGCACGAATGATCGCGCTTCGGGCGCGTAGGTGGCGACGATCACTGCATACGCCAGCAGGCCAACCGTCAGGAACGACCGCAACGCGTGCCTGACAACCGCCTTCGGCCGCCGCTGCCAGCAACGCGCCAGGTACAGCAAGAAGAAGACCGGCAGCAGGATCAGCGCCGAGAATTTTGAGCTGATCGCCAGGCCCAGGCTAACACCCGCGAGAATGAGCCACGGCGTCCGGCCTTCGATCAGGTATTCGCCCCACGACACGCAGGCCAGGAAGTAGAACAAGGCCACCAGCAGATCGGAGGTGACGTAACGGCCGTGCGCGATGAGATTGGGGTCGAAGGCGAAGAGCGCAAGCGCAAACAGGGCCACTGGTGCGCCGAATCGGCGGCGGGTCCAAAGCGCGAGGCAAAGACCGAACAGGACCGTCATCACGATGGTCACCAGCCGGCCCGCGAACAGAAGCGTGCCGGCATCGATGGTGTTGTGAAACAGAAATTGGTTCGCGAACTCGACCTCTTTGAGCGCCTTCCAGGATGGGTCGTCCAGCGGCAGCTTTGGATGCATCCAGAGCAGCGGCAAGGCGTTAAGGAGTTTGCCGAAGGGAGGGTGCTCAGGATTCAGCCGGAGATCGCCCGTTTTCCAGTAACTATAGCCCGCGGCGAGGTGGGTGCCTTCGTCCCAAGTGGGCGCATCCTGCCGGACGGAAAGGATTTGCGCCGTGCCCATCCAGGCAAGCAGCGCGATGACCAGGAACCAGTATGGGCTGAAACGTATGACACCAGCATAAGACACGCTGCTGGAGTTTGCAGAGATTACGGAATGATCGGCTCAACGCCGAACCACCGACCGACTTGTGTCAATCTGTCACACCTGAGTGTCAAAGTGCTTCTCCGCATCGGGTTTCGGCGAAGAAGACAGCATCGACAAAAACAGGCCCAAGATCAACAATCCGCTAACGATCGCGCCCACTAGCATTGCAAGACACCCACCTTCTGTTCCGTTAGAGTGCAACTCGGGTACCAAGGTTGCAAGAAATGTGCTTTGCTAAGCTTTTCGGATCAGTTCAAACATTTCTTGAATGCTGTGAACAATTAATTCCGGCTCGTCCAGGTGAATCCAGTGGCCGGAGTTGGAGGCTACGACGTGCCGGCCGTGGAGCGCGTGACGCGCGAGTTCTTCGCGCTGGGCCAGTTGGGCTGGCGTGGAATGTCCGGCGGATAGAACGATCACCGGAATCGTACTGGGCGGCGCGAGCGCAGCCGCCTCGGCGGAGCTGGCCGGCAGGGATTCCAGATAGTCCGCCATGCCTTGGAAACTTTCGGGCTGGCACCAGTGCGCCTGGACCATCGGCCAGACCTCACGCGGCATTTTGCGGACTTCGCCGACCAGGCGGGAGATGACGGATTCGCCCGAGCCGCTGGACACCCGAGCGATCGCCTTCGCGATGCGGCGGCCGCCGTTCGACAGCAGCCCCAGCGAAAACCGGACCAGGCCGATGCGAGCCAGCAGCGCGCCACGCCGTGAAAGCTTCACACCGCGGCCGAGCATTCGCGATTGCGCCGGGGCGAGATCCAGCCACTCGGAGGGCGCCAGCGGATCGATCAGGACTAAGCCCGCCACCTGGTCCGGATGCGTGGCGCCATACGCGCGGATCAGCAGACCGCCAAAGGAGTGGCCGACCAGGACGTAAGGCGGCGGAATCTTCGCTGCGGCGAGCAAGGCATGCAGGTCGTCAACGATCGCCGATGCGACACGTGGCGCAGGCGCCGGATCGCTCCAGCCGAGCGACGCGCGGTCGTACGCGCAGGCGCGCGTGAATCCAGCCACCTGGGTCCGCACGTGGGTCCAATTGAGGCAGGAAGCGGAGATTCCGGATTCAAAAATCACGCTGGGACCGCCCTGCCCGCTGTCGATCAGGTGCAGCCGGCGTCCGCCGATGTCCAGCATCCTGCCGGGCGGCGGAAAACGGCGCCGGTCCAGCGCGGCTCCAATTGCCTGGTACGCCATTCCGCAGAGAATCAGAAGGGCGAACAGGCCGGCGATGAGCAGCAGGGTTTTCAAGCGCGGGAGAAACGATTCTACCGCGGATCGCGGCGGGTCGCGGTCCAGTCCCGCGGCCCGCCCATAGTGTCAGGTTGGTGGTTACTCGCCGGTGGGGCGCGAAGCGGGCCGCCCGCGCGGATGCATGGCTTGCTGGAGCGATCCCCACTTCTGTTGCTGATCAGGCGTCAGAGTCTTGTAGATCTTGGCGAACGCCGAACTGCGGATGGCGGTGAGCTGGCCGGTCGCATTTCCCACGGTGGCCGAAAGCTGCTGGATTTGATCCGCGTCTCCAGCCTGCACCGCGGCCTCGAGCGACTGGCGGGTCGACATCAGTTGCTGGCGCACGGGCTGAGCCGACTTACGGGCGTCCTGGAAGATCGACTTCACCTGAGTTTGTTGAGCGTCGGTCAAGTTCAAGACGGCCGACATCACGCGCAGGGGGCGCCCTTCGCGTTGGCCGGCGCGCGCGGCAAGCCTCTGTTGCGCGAAGAGGCCTGCCGCCCCCAAGGCCGCCAGCGCGGAAAAAGCTACGAATTTGTTGGTTCTGAGTTGCATGTTTTACTACTCCTGTCTATCAAGACGAGTCCTGGCCGCGGAGGTTTATCTAGACTGGTAAAGTCCGGTAACGGCGTGTAAACCACTTGCGCAGCCATCCGAACTCGGATAGAGTGGCAACGGAGGAGCGAACATGGCGTTCTGTCAAAATTGCGGCTCACCTGTGGACGGCCGCTTCTGCCAAAAGTGCGGCGCGGCGGTTGGCGGGGGTGCGCCGAATCCGGCGCCGGGACCAACGCCTGGAAGTGCGCCTGGGGCTTATCCTCCCGCGGCCAACGTGGGGATCAGCGACAACGTCGCCGGGGCGCTGTGCTATCTGGTTGGCTTCATCACCGGCATTCTGTTTCTAGTACTGGCGCCTTACAATCAGAACCGCAACGTCAGATTCCACGCCTTCCAATCCATCTTTCTCAACGTCGCCTGGTTTGTCTGCTGGATCGTGCTGACCATCGTGGGGATTGCGTTGCACGTGATCCCGGTCCTGGGCACGATGCTCATGATCCTGCTCAATTTCGCTCTGGGGATCGGCTCGCTGATCGTGTGGATCTACATGATGATCAAGACCTACAACGGCGAGCGAATCGTGCTGCCGGTGATCGGGTCGCTGGCCGAGCAGCAAGCTGGGAACTAAGGCCGCCTAAAGGCGGCTGCAAGCCACGATCGGCTGCCGCACTAGCGCAAGCCTTTTTCCTTGAGGTAGGCGATCAAGGCGGCCGGATCGTCGGTTATGATGGCGTCCACGCCGGCGTCGATCAAACGCTGCCAGTCCTGCGGCGTGTCCGCCGTCCACGGCACCACTTCGAGTTTGGCCGCGTGCGACGCCTGCACCTGCTCGGGCGTGACCAGCCTGAATTCGGGCGAAATGATGCCGGCTTGGGCTTCGCGGGCGATCTCGGGGAACGGGCGCGCCTTGCCTTCCCACAGCGCAGCCAGCCTGATCTCGGGCGCCAGGCGCTTCATCGCTACCAAAGTGCGGAAGTCGAACGACTGAACGATCACGCGCAGCTCCAGCTTGTGCTTGCGGATCTCCGCCAGCATCATTCGCGAAAACTCCTCCGGCGGCGGGGTCAACTCGGGATGATCGGGAAAGCTTTTGGTTTCGATGTTGAACTGGAAGCTGCCGCGAGTGGAGAGGCTGAGCACTTCATCCAGCGTCGGGATGCGAGTGCCGGGCACCGGTGTCTGCTTGGGGAAGTGCGTATTCTTCAAAGCTCCGCAATCGTAGTCGCGCAGCTCGGCCAGCGTCAGCTCGTGAATCGCGATGCCCGGGTGCGGCCCGGTGCAGATCTGCGGGTTGATGTGCGGATCGTGCGAAATCACCAGCACGTTGTCCTTGGTGACGGCGACGTCCATTTCCAGCACGTCCACCCCGGCCCGGATGGCGTAGCTGAAGGCGGGGATGGTGTTCTCCGGATACATGGCGCGGGCGCCTCGGTGTCCGTGGACCAGGATGCGGGATGCGGCGTCGAGAGACATAGGAGCAAAAAACAAACCGAAAGAAGCCAGCAAGCAGAGGGTTCGTTTAGCGATCGGGAGCATGGCTACAAGACCTCGTCCGTGGGGAAGACGGAATTCGTTTCAGGAGCTGGTTCAGCAGGAGCGGCGGATACGGAAGGCTCAGTAACCTCAGGCTGCCCGGCGTGAACCTCCTCGGCGTGAACCTCCCCGGCCGACAGTGGAACTTCGCACTCGCAGCAATCGCTGCAGCGCTTGCATCGTTCGCAGCGGTGATTGCCGCACGCGTCCTTGGTGCAAAAAACGCAAATCTCCGCGGACGGTTCGCCGCAGATGCTACAGCGGAAGATAGCCGCTTCGACGGTCATGGGCGGGAGGTCTTTCTCTGCGGCGCGGGCTGATTGAGCAGCAGCCCACGGCAGCGCTGCGCCTCGCGGTCGGCCACTTTGAATTCCTGTTCTTTTTGCGCGGCCAGGTCCGTCAGGTACTGGCTCAGACGGTCGCGATTGTTGCTGTTTTCCGCCACCACGGACTGCGCCAAGTCGGCCAGCGCCGGATTCTGATATTTGCGGATGCCTTCCACCAGCGATCCCAGCGTGGACTCCATGGCTTGCATGCGCAGGTAGGTGTCCAGCGCGAGGGTGAGCCGCTCCGGATCCTTCGACAGCGCGGTGCTGGACGAAAGCAGGTAGCGCAGTTCGGCTTGCGCCGATTTCCACTGCGCGACATATGCGTCGGGCGCGCCTTTGGCGACCCAGGCCTCCGGCTTCACCTGGTCGATGATGGGCTTCAAGTGCTGCGCCAGAAGATCGAGACCTTCCAGCAGCTTTCTGACATCCCATTCCGACGAGACGCCGGCGGGCTGCGCGGTTTGAGCCGTGGCCATCGCCGCGAACAGGAGCAGACACATCCAGGGAGCGAACTTCATGGTAATTTTCCCTACTGGACTAGTGTGGCACACTCGCACGGCTTAACTGAGTTGAGCGCTGCGGGAAAACTACTGCGCGCGAACTAATGAACCGGAGGCGGCGGACCGGATGGCGGTGGCGGCGGACCACTGGGCGGTGGCGGTGGCGCGGTTTCGCCGGGAAGCGTCGGACCGCCCGGCGTTGCTCCACCGGCAGCTTGCCGTCCTTGAATGATGGCGACACGCGCTGCGTCAGCCAGGCCATGCAGAATGCGCTGGGCCAATCCGCCTTTGTCGATGCGGCTTTGCGCCAGCGGCTCGTTCTTGCGGACCTCCAGCGTTTCACCTTCGTTCACGGTTACAGTCCGGCCGGGCTTCAGTAAATGACTGACGTCCACCGCGCCTTCTTCCACCGAGACGATCGTGGTTTGATCGTCGTCGTCGACGCTGACGTCGAAAATCGTGCCGCGCACCGAGATGACCGCGGTCGGCGTCATGATCCGATTTGGGTTAGGTTGCCCACCCAATTTCTGAATGTGGATTTTCACCCGGCCGACCAGCAGATCCAGCAGCTCGCGCAGATTGCCGGGGTTGTGGCGGAACACCACGTTCGAATTCGGATACACCTCAAAGAAGCTGCCGTCGGAAACCTGGAATTTAGCGTAGCCGTCAGAGCCGGTGACAATGACCTGCTGGGTCTTGATCTTGTCGCCGATATTCAGGGCCCACGGCTCGGAGTCCCGCAGCACTGAAACCTGTCCTGTCAATGAGATGACCTGGGCAGCGGCTTCGCCGGAAAGCGAGAACTGCTGGGCGGAACACACTAAGGCAGTCGCCAGTAGCCCGCTTACCAACCCCGCTATGCCCCAAAGCCTCATAAAGAAATATATCGGTATGGCCGATGCCAATCTACAGTACTATGCCCTGCCCTTTCAAGGACACTCCGATCTCAAGATCTGTCAACAAGACAGTCTACCATCAAAAGTGCCTAGCAAAAAGATGTCCGTTCGGATTCTCTGTGGAAAACTGGCTTAGATTCAACCCCTTTGGCGGAGAAGAATGGCCAAACAGGTTACAATAGACTCTTAGCATGTGTCGGAGGGCTACAATCCGGGTTTTGGCAGTCGTAGGGGTACTAGCGGCAGCTTTTGCGGCTCGGGCGCAAAATCTCCTGTTGGACTGGCGGCATATCGGAAACTCGGCCATGGACCTGGGCTTGCCCTCGTTGACCACCGGGGCGGTGGATCGCGTCTGGTACTCGGCCGACGGTTCGGTGCTGTATGCCCGAACCGAGAGCGGCCGAATCTTCCAGACTGTGGATTTTGAGCAATGGAAGCCACTGGCTGACCCCCGCGTAATGCCGCCCGCCGTGGTGAGTCCGGCGGTGGCGACTCTTCCGGAACCGGGCCTCAAGCTGGGCGTCCAAGCCTCTACTTCCGGGAGAATTTACGGTACCGGAAGTAACGTATACCGGTCCGACGACGGCGGCCTCACGTGGTCGAATCTGACCGGGTACAAGGGCCTGTCGATCCTGGGCGACGGGCTGGCTGACTCAGCCGCCTCGCCTCGGGACCCCGACGAAGTGGCGGTGGCGTCCGGCACCGGCGTCTGGCGGTCGATGGACGGCGGCCTGACCTGGACCGGTTTGAACGAATTTCTGCCCAATCTTCCGGCTGGCCATCTGGTGGCCGTTCCCGCCGGAACGCGCGGCGTGCGGTTATCGCTGGCGGGCGGCGCGTCTGAGATCGAATGGGCGCCTGGCGAGAAATCGGCTTGGGAACCGCTGGACGGATCCGATTTGCAACGCGACCGCGATCTGAAAGCGGCGCTGTCGCAGGTCCTGAAACACACGGTGACCGCTTTAGCGACCGCGAAAGACTACATCTACGCGGGCGACTCGGAGGGACGGCTGCAGGTTTCCTCCGATGGCGGCGATTCCTGGGGAACGGCGTACAAAGCGGCGCGGGACTTGGGCGCGGTGCAGGCGATCTGGGTGGACCCGAATGATCCCAGGGTGGCGATCGCAGCGCTGGGCGCTCGCACCAACTCGGCGCCCAATCAAGCCAAGCCCACCTACGTGGTTCGCACCATGAACGGCGGGATCTTCTGGGACGACATGACCGACAATCTGCCGGAAACCGCCATCGCGCACGGCGTCGCGGCGGATCGAGCTTCGGGAGCCGTGTACGTCGCCACCGACGCAGGCGTCTTTTTCACGACGACGGATCTGGCGTCCGCCGGCCGGCCCAGTGCGTGGACCTACCTGGCGCGGAATCTTCCGCCTGGTCGAGCCACCGATGTGCGGCTGGACGCCGGCGCGAACCAGCTTTACGCGGCATTGGATGGATACGGGGTGTACGTGGCTATCGCACCGCACCGGCTGAGCGACGCGCGCGTGGTGAGCGCGGCCGACTACAGCACGCGGGCGGCGGCGCCGGGTGCGCTGTTCAGCGTCTTGGGCGCGCGGATCGAGTCGGCTCGCAGCGCTAACACGGTGGTTCCGGTATTGAACGCCTCCGACACGGCGTCGCAGATCCAGGTTCCGTTCGAGGCCAAGGGCAACACGGTGTCGCTGGCGCTGGATGCAGCCGCGGGACGGTTCACGGTGGGGCTTCCGCTGCAGGACGTTGCGCCCGCTATTTTCGTGGATCCGGAAGGCACTCCGCTCGTCATGGATGCCTCCAGCGGCGTGATGCTGGACGCGACTAAACCAGGGCATGCGAATGCCCGCATCCAGATCCTGGCCACCGGCCTGGGTCGAGTGACACCGGATTGGCCCACCGGCCTGGCGGCGCCGCTCTCGGATCCGCCGCGCGTGCTGGCTTCGGTGCGCGCCTTTGTCGATCACTCGCCGGTGGAAGTCACCCAGGCGTCGCTCGCGCCCGGATATATCGGCTTCTACCTGGTGGAGATCCAACTCCCGCGCATCAACAACGCGGGTCCCGTCGAGCTGTATCTGGAAGCCCAGGGGCAGCAAAGCAACCGCGTGCGCCTGTACATCCAGCAGTAGGAAGGCTCGCTTGCGCGCAACCCATGAGCGCTGAAAACTGATGCTTCCGAACTCCTGGCGACGGCTCCTCAGTCTGATTCGAATCCTGCTGGGCATGAGCTGCCTGGCCACTCAGCTCATTTCCTCCAGCTTCATCTGGACCGACCGCGTGATCCTGTTCGCGGTGTATACCATCTATGCGTGCGTGGCGCTGTTCTGGCGCGGCCTGGAGGATTCCGGCTATCCCACGCTGGCTCTGATCCTGGATTTCGTATTCTTCTTCCTTTCGGCCACCAGCGGCGAGGCCTACGGCTACTGGGTCAGCTCGGTTTTCTACGCCTACGTGCTGCTGGTGGCGGTGATGCTGCACAAGTGGTGGAAGGCGGTGGTGGTGGCGGTGGCCGCGATGGTGCTGCTATATATCGTGCCCACGCTGCACTCGGCCGAGATGCTGCGGCCGGCGCTGATCGCGGCTGGAATCCTGGGCTGCGTGCTGGCCATCCAGCGCGAGTACCTGGAGGAACGGCTGTCCAATGCTTCGCGGCAGACCGTGCTGTATCGCTACGACGCTGAGCGCGCGCGCGAGGCCGAACGGCAGCGAATCGCGGCCGATTTCCATGACGGCCCGCTGCAAAGTTTCATCAGCTTCCAGATGCGGCTGGAGATCATCCGCAAGCTGCTCACGCGCGACCAGGCGTCCGCGACCGAAGAGCTGTTGCAGTTGCAGGAGCTGTGCAAGACGCAGGTGAACGAGCTGCGTACTTTCGTGCGCAGCATGCGCCCGGTGGATGTCGAAGGCAGCCTGACGGCCACGCTGCGGCGCGTGGTGGAGCAGTTCCAGAAAGACAGCGGCATCCCCACCACGTTCGTGTGCGCCGAGTTCCTGGAGCCGGCCGAGCCGGAGGTGTCGCTCGAACTGCTGCAGATCGTTCGCGAGGCGCTGTACAACGTGCAGAAGCATTCCTCCGCCAGCCGCGTGGCGGTGACCATCGCGAAATCCGACAACGCTCTCGAGATCGGAATCGAGGACAACGGCGGCGGCTTCCCGTTCAGCGGAAAATACACGCTGGATGAGCTGGAGCTGCTGCGGCTGGGTCCCATGAGCATCAAGCGGCGCGTGCGCACGCTGGGCGGCCAGATGACCATCGACTCCAAGCCGGGGCAAGGCGCGGGGCTGAAGATCCGGCTCGCGACGTGAGGCTCGCCGCCGCAACCATTCTCATCGCGTGTGTGGCCTTGTCCGCGTGCGGGCAATATCGGGATTTCATGTTGCCCCAGCAGCCCGGCGGACCTTCGGTTTCGTGGCGCTGGGAGGCGCGGGCGGATCCGGTCCTGACGCGAGGCAGCGCCGGCGAATGGGATGCGGTGGACGTTCTGAATCCGTCGGTGATCCGGCAGGGCGACGCTTACTACAACCTGTATTCGGGCTACGACGGCAAGACCTGGTCGACCGGGCTGGCGGTCTCCGGCGACGGAATCACTTGGCACAAAGAAGGCAAGCTGATCTCGCCCGACCGCGCGACGTGGGAAGGCGATGCCATCGCGGCAAATGGTTCGGCGCTGGCCGATGGGAGCGGAATCCTGTACTACTATCAGGCCGGCCAGCCAGTCCAGATCGGACTGGCGCGATCCGCGAATGGACATCAATGGCGCAAGCAGGGACCTCCGGTGCTTCAGACCGGGCCGCGCGGAAGCTGGGATGAACGCGGCGTCGGCGATCCTTACGTGATCCGCATTGGCCGCGGCTACTACATGTTCTATCTGGGCCAGGATCGCGCGCGGCGGCAGCGGCTGGGAGTCGCGGTGTCGGACGACGGCGTGGCGTGGTACAAGCTGCGGCGCAATCCGATCCTGGAACTGGGCGCGTACGGCGCTTTTGATGAGAACGGGCTGGGCGAGCCGGCGGTGTGGGCGTCGCACGGATATTATTGGATGCTGTACACCGGACGCGATCGGAGCGAGCTGCGGCGGCTGGGACTGGCGAGGTCGCGCAACGGAGTGGATTGGGAGAAAATTCCGGGCGGGTTCGCGGGCCAGCAGGCGTGGGACTCGAAGGTGCTGTGCGACGCCACCGTGATTGCCAACGGCGATCCGGTGCGGGTGTGGTTCGGCGGCGGGGACGTGGCGCGGCCGGACCAGAATATCCACGGCCAGATTGGCGCGGCGACGCTCAGTCCCCAGCCTGCGAGATAATGTGGCGCACGCACTGGTGCGTGCCGCGTTCCCACTCCTGGGGACGCAAGGACCACATGAAAATCGGAATCACCTGCTATCCCACCTACGGCGGCAGCGGCATCGTCGCCACCGAACTCGGCCTGGAGCTGGCCAACCGCGGCCACGAGGTCCACTTCATTACTTACGCAAATCCGATCCGCCTGGACCCCGGCACGCCTCGCATCCAATACCACGAGGTGGAGGTCTCGACTTATCCGCTGTTCCAGTATCCACCGTATTGCCTGGCGCTGGCCTCGCGCATGGCCGAGGTCGCCGAAGACTACAACCTGGACCTGCTGCATGTGCACTACGCGATTCCGCATTCCATCGCGGCGCTGCTGGCGCAGCAGATGGTGGACGAACGCCGGCGCCTGCCGTTCATCACCACGCTGCACGGAACCGACATCACGCTGGTGGGTATGGATCGCTCGTATTTTCCGATTACGAAGTTTTCGATCGAGAAATCGAACGGGATTACCAGCATCAGCGACGACTTGCGGCGGCACACCTACGAGGTTTTCGGCGTGGCCAACGAGATCCGCGTCATCCACAATTTCGTGAATGTCGATCTGTACAAACCGCTGGCCGAGCGTACTTCCACCGAGATGCGTCTGATGCACATCTCGAATTTCCGGCCGGTGAAGCGCGTACTGGATTGCGTCCGCATCCTGGCCGAAGTAGTGAAGCAGACGCCGGCGCATCTATATATGGTTGGCGACGGGCCGGATCGTCCGGAGGCGCATCGGCTGGCGCGCGAGCTGGGTGTCGAGAAGCACGTCACGTTCATGGGCAAGCAGGATCACGTGGAGCGCATTTTTCCGCAAATGCACGTGCTGCTGATGCCGAGCGAGATGGAATCCTTCGGCTTGGCGGCGCTGGAGGCGATGGCGTGCGGAGTCCCACCGGTAGCGACGCGAGTGGGCGGCGTTCCCGAGTTGGTGACGCATGGCGTGGACGGCTTCCTGGAACCGGTGGGCGACATCGCGGCGCAGGCGGGACGCGTGGTGGAGCTGCTGACCAATCCACCGCTGCATCAGCGGATGGCCGAGGCTGCGCGGAAAACCGCGGTGGAACGATTCGCGAGCTCGAAGATTATTCCGCAGTACGAGGACTTTTACCGGCAGGTGCTGGACGCTTGAGGTTCAGCGCCGCTTCGCCTCGCGACGAATGCCCTCGGCGATCCACATCCGCAATTGCGTTTGATAGCCGACCGACTTTGCGGCCGCGATCTTCTTCGCCGCCTCGATCTGCTCCGGCACCAATCGGATCGATACGGGATGCTTCGCCCGTGTGTGCCGGTCGCGAATCGCCTTGGCCAAGGACGGCGACAGCTTAGCTGGTTGGCTCTCTGGCAATTGATCCCACACCTCGGCGACGGAATGGGTTTCGAGATACTCGGCTGCCTCTTTGTCAGAGCGGAATTTCGGAAGTGGGATCTTGGCTGGCGGTAGTTTCTTCTTCATTGATGCACCTATTTCCGGCGGAACAACCTCCGTTCGCTGTCGTCCATATCACGAGCCGTGATCACCCGGATTAGGTTCCCGGGCAAGCGATGAAACACGACAATAGCTAATCGGCCGTCGAAAGTCTCGCCTAACGCGATGTACCGCTTCTGGCGGGCCCGCCGTACCTTGTGATCACCGGCGAAGACTTCCTCCACCTCTTCGCCGCGATATGCAAAACGTTGCCATCGTCCCAGTCGAATCCCGAGATCACCACTGCCTTGATCGTAGCAGATTGTATATACGAATCGGCACGCTTGATCCCGCCTGGCGCGAGACAACATGAATGGCGGTCTCTCACACAGAGGCCACAACTCCGGGTCTGCCGCTGCATCGGCAGACCATGGCTTGATCGATAAGGGCGACGCCGGGACAACGGCACGTCCACCAGGGGCCGGTCCTTCTCAGCCCGACCAGCCGTGACAGTGTTCAACCGCTAAACTCAATTCATGTGTTGCCCCTCAGCGACTTACGATGCTAGTGGCTTCTCGGAACTTCCTTCGCTCCCCCGGTGTCTAACCCATCAAGAGAGCTCAGCCTCGCAGTTTGGGGCTACAATCTAGGTAGACAGCCGTGGCGGATACGACCGTTGGTCTACATCTGGATGCCTGCGTGTTCTCCTTTCCCGAGGAGGACGCACTCCTCACGGGGCTGCGTCACGGCGACGAACAAGCCTACGAGATTCTGATCCAGCGCTATCAGCAGCCGGTGTATAACCTGGTCTGCCGCCTGATGAACGATCCGTCCGATGCCGCCGACATCGTGCAGGAAGTGTTCCTGAAAGTCTTCCGCAGCATCCGGTCGTTCCGCCACGGCAGCAGTCTGAAGACCTGGATCTATCGCATCGCGGTGAATGAGGCGTACAATCATCGCCGCTGGTTTTCGCGCCACCAGCGCCAGGAGGTTTCTTTCGGACCCGACGACGGATCACAGACCTATGCGGACAGCCTGGCCGATCCCGGCCGCACGCCGTTCGATCAGGCGGCCGATTGCGAGACCCGCGCCCTGGTGGAACGGGCGCTCGAAAAGCTGAATCCGAAATTTCGAGCGGCGGTGGTGCTGCGGGATATCGAGGATCTGAGCTACGAGGAAATCGCCGCGGTGCTGGACATTTCGCTCGGGACGGTGAAGTCGCGCATCTTGCGGGGACGCGAGGCGCTACGAAAAATCTTGGAAGGCCGGTTGGAGCCGGAGACCAGCGTGTCGTGGTCTCCCCAGCCGTTGGTTGATTAGTTATGGAATGCTGGACGGTTAAACGCAGAATCTCGGCTTACTTGGATGATGCCCTGCCGGCTCGCGAACGCCAGGCCGTGCGTCAGCACTTGGGCGCGTGCCGCGCTTGCACTCGCGAGTCGAACGAACAACGGCGGGTTCGCGAGGCCGTGCGATCGCTGCCTCAGCGGACCGTCCCGGCCGACCTCAGCATGCGCCTGCGCGTGGCCGCCTCCAAGGTGCGCACCGAAGTAAGAGGACCCGGACGCTGGTCGCGATGGCGCGATCGCGTCGAGCTCTCGCTGTCTCATCTCATGCGGCCGCTGGCGCTGCCGGCCGCCGGCGGACTCTGCTCGGCCCTGTTCCTGTTCAGCGCGCTGGCGCCGGCCTTCACGCCCACCTTCGCCATGGTCCGCAATGCGTCGCCTTGGGACATCCCGACGTCGCTCACCACGCAGCCCATGGTGAAGTACGTCGCGCCCGTCGCTTTCGGCGGAGATGCCGTGGTGGATCTGCAACTGGACGACCACGGGCAGATGATCGGCTACACTATCGTGAGCGCACCCAGCGAGAACACCGAGCAACTGCGGCGCAGCATCGAGAACAACCTGTTGTTCACCGAGTTCTGGCCTGCCACAGCCTTCGGCGTGCCGGTGGCCGGCACCATCCGGATTTCCTATCGCAGCCCGGCCGGCATCGACGTCAAGGGATAAGCGGCCTTACTTCTCTACCGCGGCGTAAACCAGGTTCCGGATCACGCCCATATAGTGCGGGCGTTGTCTGGGCGACTGGATCATGAACAGCACGAACATGTCCTCCTTGGGATCCACCCAAAAGTTGGTGCCGCCCACGCCGTTCCAGGTGTATTCGCCCACCGAACCTTCGTCGGCGGGACCGCCGGCCGTGCGACGCACCGCAAAGCCCAGGCCGAATCCATAACCCGGTCCCGGCAGATAGTATGGACCTGGAACGATGCCCTCGCTGAGATGATCCGAGGTCATGAACGCCACCGTCTTGGGGCTCAGGATGCGTTTGCCTTCCAGCGAACCGCCGTTGAGCAGCATTTGCAGGAAGCGCGCGTAGTCGGTCGCGGTGCTCACCATCCCGCCGCCACCGGATTCCCACTTCTCCGCCACGCGCGGATCGCCGAACACCGCGTCGATGCCGATGGTGCGGTCGTTCGGGAACGGCTCTGCGATCCGGGATTGCTTGGCCGTATCGGTGACGTAAAAGCTGGTGTCGTTCATCCCCAGCGGATCGAGCACGTGCTGCTTCTCGAACTCGTAAAGCGACTGGCCGGAGATCACTTCGACCAGCCGGCCCAGAATATCGGTGGAGTGGCTGTAGTCCCAGGTGGTGCCGGGCTGGTAGGAGAGCGGCAGCTTGGCGATGCGGTCGGCGAACTCGGCGTTGGTGTAGTCGCCCTTCATGACGCCGGATGAAACGTACTCTTTCTTCACCAGCGTGTTTCCGAAGAAGCCATAAGTAATTCCGGAGGTATGGCGCATCAGGTCCTGAATGGTGATGGGGCGGCGGGCGGGTGTCAGCTCGAGCGCCGGCTTGCCGTTCGCGTCCGGCTTCTCGACGCCCACCTGCATGCGCGCGAATTGCGGCAGGTAGCGCGCGATGGGATCGTTCAGCAAAAACTTGCCCTGCTCGAAAAGCATCATCGCCGACACGGTGGTGATCGGCTTGCTCATCGAAAAAATGCGGAAGATCGCGTCGCGCGTCATGGGCGCCTTGGTTTCCGGATTCAGCACGCCGGCCGATTCGAAGTAGGCGATTTTGCCGTGCCGCGCGATCAAGAGCACGGCGCCGGGGACGACGCCTTTGCTGGTGTCCTCCCGCAAGGTCTGGGTGATGCGCTCGAGCCGCTCCGCCGACAGGCCCACCTGCGCGGGCGTGGCTTTGGGCAGGCTCTGGGCCGTGGTGGACTGCACCACGAACAGGGTGAATACGGTGACCAGCAATGCGCTGACGATCTTCATGGATGCGTGTGCCTCCTGGGCTCCCACAATCGGGGAATCTCCGCGCTCGCCTGCCTGGAGCCGGATGAAACTTTGGGCGTCAAGAGGCATCGCGCGTTACTCGATTCTATCTCAGCTTGTGCACTGGCCGTTTCTGTCCCGGGCATATCGGCTCCGGCAGCGGACACCGTGCCTGAATTGATAGAATTGCGTGTCGAGCGGAACGGCAATATGAAAAAACTGCTAATTCTTGTGATGTTCGTCGTCGTACTAGTGGGTTGTCTCTAAGTACTCTTTACTAGCCCAGGTAACGTCATATGATTATGACGTTGCGTTCTCGCATTACCTTGACTCCAACTCAACGGGGCGAACTGCAAGCGCATTTGCGGCGTCGCAATCTTCCGGCCAGCGTGGCCGTCCGAATGAAGATCGTACTGATGCTGGACGAAGGCTCCAGCTACAACGACATCAAGGAGAAGCTGGACACCACGGCGCCGAC
>JAIQFN010000040.1 GCA_020073265.1 Terriglobia bacterium
ACCAGGTCGAAATCTGGTTCTCCAAACTGCAACGCGAAGTGATCGATCGCGGCATCTTCACTTCCGTCGCCGACCTCCGGCGCAAGATCCTGCGCTACATTCGGCTATACGGAAAATCTGCCAAGCCCTTCCGCTGGAAATACTCCGACCCAAGGCGGAGAATTCAGTCGTGGTAAATACTTCTCACAGACAGCCCACTAGTTGGAAAATCCGCTTCTACTTGGGCTTCGATCGAATAAGCGATGTTGGTCGCCAAGGGTAGTAGATGAAGGTGGGCATGGTCAATCCCACATGCAGTCCCACCAGTTGCCACGCCGTGCTCGAAGAGGTAGCAGGTCTGGCCGAAGCGCTCACGCAACCGATCTGTCGCTTGGTCTACACATAACCGTAGCTGCTGGCATTGGCCGTCAGGCAAATCTGCAAGACGCGTAACGTGAACCCGGGGTAAGAGTAGAACATGTCCTCCAGACATAGGGGATACGGACGGAAAAACCACAAAGTCTTTTGTCTCAAGGCAGATACGAGAGTCAATGGGGTAAGCGTGTCTGTAATTGAGTGGAAACTCTCCGGTTACAATCTCGGCGCAAATACAGCACTGGCTGGTTCGAGAGTTCATTGCGGCATCAGTTTTGACGCGCTGTCGCTGTTGAGCGTGCAGCGGAGCGTCAGCATGAGTGGGGCGCTGTCGGTTTTCCATAGTGGACCTCCCAAGCCCGAAGAGGATCTTGCACGTCTTGGACCGCGACCCATCCGAGACACGGGGCGGCGATCCAAAGGAATTACGTCCGCGCTTGTGTGTGCGCCTTCTTACAAGATAAATTGTATTAGCTATTGATATTATAGCGGTTCAACTATAATCTATACAAGTTAAATTGTACAGGCATGATTCTTGATAGAGCCAAAGCTCGGAGCTTAATACGTGAGGTCATCAAGACAGAGTTCAGTCGACTGGCAAAGCGCGGTCGGCTCCAGGCTCTCGCGAAACAGATCGGAATCAAGGACTACCAGAACCTTCAAAACTATGCCAACGGTGCGGTTCCGCAAGCCGACACGTTTCTCCTCGCGTGCATATACTTGGGCTGGGTCGTGAAACTTGATTACGTGGAGGAGGAAGGGCCGAGGATCGGGCAAATGACGCATCTCGAGTTTACAGTGCGAGAAAGAGCAGCGATTCACGCGGCTCCCCAGGGCGAGCAGCTGAACCTTTTCGACGCGATAGACCAACTCGGCCAGGAGAGTCTTCAAGTCACGATCACCAGAAAACTCATGGATCGGCTGGAGCTAACGGTTGGAATCGACTTCCAAAAGGCTGCCTCTTAGCTTCAACCAACGCAATTTAAATTGTACAGTCTGACGGATCGCTAACGAGCACGCTGCGCCTCGATCCACATCGAGAAACACCAATCATAGCTGGTACTTCACGGGCGACGGGCTGAGTGGGGTCTACTTATACGCGGCGATTCCAGTGACGCGCTCGCCGATCACCAGGGTGTGGATGTGGTCGGTGCCTTCGTAGGTTTTGACCGTTTCGAGGTTGCACATGTGGCGCATGATGGGGTATTCGTCCACGATGCCGTTGCCGCCCAGCAGGTCGCGGCTCTGGCGCGCGCAGTCCAGCGCCATGCGGACGTTGTTGCGCTTCAGCATCGAGATGTGATGCGGCTCGATCTTGCCCTGGTCCTTGATGCGGCCGGCGTGCAGGGCCAGTAACTGCGCCTTGGTGATTTCGGTGATCATGTCGGCCAGTTTCTCCTGCACCAGTTGATGGCTGGCGATGGGCTTGTCGTCGAACTGCTTGCGCAGGATGGAATACTGGCGCGCGGTCTCGTAGCAATCCATCGCGGACCCGACCACGCCCCAGCCGATTCCGTAGCGCGCCTGCGTGAGACAACCGAGCGGCCCCTTCAATCCCTTGGCGCAAGGCAGCATGGCCGAATTCGGCACGCGGACATCCGACAGCGCCAGGCTGGAAGTCACCGACATGCGCATGGACATCTTGCCGTGAATGTCGGACGACGTGAAACCGCGCGTGCCCTTCTCCACCAGGAAGCCGCGGATGCCCTCCTCGGCGCGCGCCCAGATGATGGCGACATCGGCCATGGTGCCGTTGGTGATCCAGGTTTTCTCGCCGTTCAGAATCCAGTCGCCGCCGTCCTTGCGGGCGCGGGTTTGCATGCCGGCGGGATTGGATCCGAAGCCGGGCTCGGTGAGTCCAAAGCACCCGATCGCTTCGCCGGACTGCAGCTTGGGGAGCCAGCGCGACTTCTGCTCGTCGGATCCGTAGGTGAGAATCGGATACATCACCAGCGCGCCCTGCACGGAGGCGAAGCTGCGCAGGCCGGCGTCGCCGCGCTCCAGCTCCTGCATCACCAGCCCGTATTCGACGTTGCTCATTCCGGCGCAGCCGTAGCCTTCCAGGTTGGCGCCCAGGAATCCGAGGCGGCCCATTTCCGGGATCAGGTCCTTGGGGAAGCGGCCCTCGCGGAAGCAGTCGCGAACGATAGGAATGACGCGGTCCTCGACAAACTGCCGGGCCGTCTGGCGAACCAGGCGTTCCTGTTCGGATAGAAGCGAATCAATGAGAAAGTAGTCAACGCCGGAAAATCGAGTCATGAATTTATTGTATGCGGGGCGGCGCGGGCCGGCCAGCGCGGGCCGCGGGGATGAGTCATTTCGGCCGCCGTTTCCGTATCTCCAGTGTGGGGAGTAGCTTCATGAAAAACTCAATTGCGGTTCTGCTGCTGATTGTCGTGGGGCCGGCATTCCCTGCTCAGCGGTTTGCTGTTCGGGCTCATCCCCGCGATCCAGCTCTCCAAGACCGATCTGAACACGTCACGTCCGCCCTTCCGGTGGTGCCGATGCGTTTGTCGCCGGTGCTCTTCGAAGGCCAGCCGGACGTGCCGCTTCCCGAGCGGCCCATCGTCAGCATCCAGGCCATCAGTCCCGGCTATGCGGCGGTTTTCCACGTGCCGCTGCTGCGGGGGCACGTGTTCGAGGAACACGACGATGCGCAGGCCGCTCATGTCGTCATCGTCAATCAGACCCTGGCGCGGCGCTTCTGGCCGAATCAGGATCCCATCGGCAAAAGGGTTTGGCCCGGACGACAGAGCGTTGCACTGGTCGTCGGCGTCGTGGGCGACGTCAAGAACTCCGGCTTGGCGGCCGATCCCAACCCCGAAGTGTTCCTGCCGTTTCCGCAATTGCCCTGGCCGCTGTTGAACCTGAGCCTGCGGACATCCATGGATCCCGCCAGCCTGCTCCCGGCGATCCGCCGCGAAATTTCCAAGATCGACAAGGACCAGCCCATCACCGGAGTTCAGACCCTCGAGCAGGTGATCGATGCTTCCACCGCGCAGCGGCGCTTCATCATGCTGCTGCTGGCCGCGTTCTCGTCGACGGCGCTGATTCTGGCGATGGTCGGAATCTACGGCGCGCTGGCGTATTCGGTCGCGCAGCGAACCGGCGAGCTGGGCGTTCGCATCGCTCTCGGCGCGGACCGCGGCGACATTCTCAGGCTGGTGGTCGGCCAGGGCCTCGGCCTCACCATCACCGGCATCGCACTTGGCGTAGCCGGATCCATGCTGCTGACCCGCGTGATGTCGAGCATGCTGTACCAGATCAGCGAGAGCGATCCCGCCACTTTCGTTCTGAGCGCGGCGTTGTTCCTGGCGTAGCTTCGCTAGCCAGCTATCTGCCCGCGCGCCGCGCCACTCGCATCGATCCCACCGAAGCCCTGCGCTAGCCCGTGGCGTACGCACTCGTGCGTGCCGCGTTAACACTCGTGTGAACGCTTGTTCCGGACAGGATCAACCCCGCTTTCTCACCCACAGAAAACAATGATTCCCGATTCGCCCCGCATTCGACGATCGCAAGAACAGCAGATCCAGATATCGAAACGGGAACAGCACCCACCCCAGCACCACGTGAACGAATGCTCTCCACGCGCGCCAGGGCAACCAGAGCTTCACGTATTCCAGCGTGAAGACGAGCATGGTCGCGGTCGGTCCCGTTCTCCACCCTTCGCTCACCGGCTCCAGCCCGCCGCCGGAAGCCAACTGCTTCAGCCCGTCCAGCGTGAACCTCCGATAGTCGCGCGGATATTCGTGGAACGGATGGCAGAACGGAGTCACCAGGTGCGCGTATCCACCTGGCGCAAGCACTCGCGCGATCTCCCGCATCACCGACTCCGGGCACCGGACATGCTCCAGCACCGCGTCGCACTCGACGCGCTCGAAAACATCCGCGCGGAATGGCAGCGCTTCCGCATCCGCGAGCAGATCCACTCCCGGCGTCGGGACCAAATCGATGTTCACGTATCCCGAGACCTCGCGGCCCGCTCCGCCGATGTACAGATTCCAGCGGCCCAGCGGATAATCCAGCGGCTCGCGCGGGTTCATGATGAGCGGCGCAGGCGGCTCGAGCCATCGATACAGCCGGCTCGACCAGCGGCGCGAGCGCCGGCGCTCGTACACCTCCCGCATCGGAGCCGTGTCCATATTGACAATGGTAAGGTGGCGGAAGGGACTCCACCAAACCGTGAGTCGAATCCAGCGACGCAACAGCCTGGAGTACTCGGTCGCCCCAGGCGCGAGCTACTGGCGCTACACCACCTATCGCGCCCCAGCCGCCGCATTCGCCGCAGGACCGAAAATCACCGCCTGCCAGGCGTTCGTGAGAGACAACGAGAAAGCCCGGCTCCAGATTGATCTGGAGGAACGCTTCCGCATGTTCGAGGAGTCTTTCGCGGCCATGCCTGCGACCGCTTACTGACGTGCGCGGCTCAGTAGAGTGTGCGTCGGTTTAGACGTCCAGATTCCGCACGTCCAGCGCGTTCTCTTCGATAAACTTCCGCCGGCTCTCCACATCCTCGCCCATGAGCGTCGAGAAAATTCCTTCGGTCTCGGCGATATCCTGCAGGTCCACCTTGAGCAGCGTGCGGGTCTCGGCGTTCATGGTGGTCGACCACAACTGCTCGGCGTTCATTTCGCCCAGTCCCTTGTAGCGCTGGATGGAAACCTCGCGCATGCCCTCGCTCTTGACGTGCTCCAGCAGCTCGCGCCAGCCGGGCTGCGTCTCGGTCTTGCCTTCGCGGATCACGCTGAACGGGGGCTGGTTGAACTTGGCCACCTGCCGCGCGATGGCGCGCATGCGGCGATACTCGGGCTGCGTCACCAGATCGACGCCGATGTATCGCGCCGCGTTAGTAGGATCGTGATACTCGACGCGCCAGGCCTCGTGCTCTTCCTCGTGGTCCAGCTTCGACTCCACCTTGGCGCCCTTCAACGCCGCCACCACCGCCTCCAGGTTGGCCTTCTCCTGAAAGTCCGCCTTGGCATCCAGCTTGAAATCGACATTCGCCAGGATCTCCACCACGCGCGCGTCGCGCATGCGCCGCTCCATGCGGCGGAACATCTGCTGGTATTCGTCGAGCGACATCAGGAAGGTCCGCAATTCCGAGCCTTCCAGCTTCACCTTGCCTTTGGTTTCCACCACCAGGTTCTCGGTGGCGCGCCGCAGGATCTCGCGCGTGAATTCCTTGTCGTCCTTGATGTACTTCTCCGACTTGCCCTTCTTGATGCGATACAGCGGCGGCTGCGCGACAAACACGTTGCCGCGCTTGATCAGCTCCTGCATGTGCCGGAAGAAAAACGTGAGCAGCAGCGTGCGGATGTGCGAGCCGTCCACGTCGGCGTCGGTCATGATGATGATCTTGTTGTAGCGCAGCTTGGTGACGTCGAAATCCGTCAGCCCGATGCCGGTGCCGATCGCGGTGATCATGCTGCGGATTTCCTCGTGCCCCAGCATCTTGTCGTAGCGCGCCTTCTCCACGTTCAGGATCTTGCCCTTCAACGGAAGAATGGCCTGGTAGCGGCGGTCGCGGCCCGATTTCGCAGTCCCGCCGGCCGATTCGCCCTCCACCAGGAACAGCTCGCAGCGCTCCGGATCCTTCTCCTGGCAGTCCGCCAGCTTGCCCGGCAAGCCGCCTGAATCGAGCGCTCCCTTGCGGCGCGTCAGGTCTCGAGCCTTGCGGGCCGCCTCGCGCGCGCGGGCCGCGTCGATCGCCTTGGACACGATCTTCCGCATCACCGCCGGATTCTTGTCGAAATATTCGCCCAGCTTCTCGTTGACGAACTGCACCACGAAGCCCTGAATGTCGCTGTTCAGCTTGCCTTTGGTCTGCCCTTCGAACTGCGGCTGCGGAAGCTTCACGCTCACCACCGCGGTCAAACCCTCGCGCACGTCGTCGCCGGAAAGGTTTTCCTTGACGTCCTTGAAGAGGCCGGCCTGCTGGCCGTAGTAGTTGATGGTGCGGGTCAACGCGCTGCGGAATCCGCTCAGATGCGATCCGCCGTCCACGGTGTTGATGTTGTTCGCGAAGCTGAAAATGTTCTCCGAGTAGCCGTCGTTGTACTGCAGCGCCACCTCCATGCTCAAGGTCCCGCCGTTCGGCAACTCGCGGTCGCCCTCGAAATTAATGGGTTTGTCGTGCAGCACCGCCTTGCCGCGATTCAGATGCTTGATAAACTCCGCGATGCCGCCGCTGTAGTGAAACTCGTGCTGCTTGGCGGGCTCCACGCGCTCGTCGGTCAGCGTGATGGTGAGGCCCTTGTTCAGAAACGCCAGCTCGCGCAGCCGCTGGGCCAGCGTGTCGTAGTTGAACTCCACCACGTTCATGATGGTGGCGTCCGGCTTGAACGTGATCTTGGTGCCGGTCTTCTTGCCGGCCTTCCCCGCTTTGGCGAGCGGCGCCTTCGGAATGCCCTTCTGATATTCCTGCTCCCAGGTGTAGCCGTCGCGCCAGATTTCCAGTTGCAGCAACTCCGACAGCGCGTTGACGCAGCTCACACCCACGCCGTGCAGGCCGCCCGATACCTTGTAGCTCTTGGAATCGAACTTCCCGCCGGCGTGCAGCTTGGTCATCACCACCTCGGCGGCCGACACGCCTTCGTCCGGATGCATGTCCACGGGAATCCCGCGGCCATTGTCGACAACCGTGAGCGAGTTGTCGATGTGGATGGTCACGTTCACCTGGTCGCAGAAGCCGGCCAGCGCTTCGTCCACCGAGTTGTCCACTACTTCGTAGACCAGGTGATGGAGCCCGTTTTCAGTGGTCGACCCGATATACATCGCCGGGCGCAACCGCACCGCCTCCAGGCCTTCCAGCACCTTGATACTACTGGAATCGTAAACGTCGACTGGACCCATTTCTTTAGTGGCCATGATTGGTGATACTCAATCCTTCGTAAAACTAGTCGCGGCGGAGCAAGACTCCCGCTGCTCAAATTCGCATCGGCATCACAACGTACCGATACTTGTAGCTGTCCGCGCCGTCTCCCGCCGGCCGCAGCTCGCCCGCGCTGTGCGGGTCTTTGAAATGAAACGCAACTTTCTCCTCGCTGCTCGCCCGCAGGAAATCCAGAAGGTAGCTGGCATTGAAGCCGATCTCCACCGGAGTTCCGTCATACTCGACCGGCAGGCTCTCTTCGCTCTCTCCGGTCTCGGACAAGGACGAGTGGATGTCCAGCTCGCCTTTGCCCACCCGCAGACGGATCGCCCGCGAACGCTCGTCGGAAAACTGCGATACCCGCTCGATCGACTTGCGCAGCTCCTCGCGATCCAGAACCACCGAGTGCGGATGATCCTTGGGCAGCACGCGCTCGAAATCCGGAAAATTGCCGGTCAGCTTTCGGCTCAGCAGCAAGCGCTCGCCCAACTGGAAGAACAGGTGATTGTCGTCGCCCGAAAATTGCAGTAGCGCGTCGGCTCCAGCCTCCTGCTGCAGCTTCAAGATCTCGCCCATGGCTTTGCGAGGCAGCAGCGCGCGAAACGTGCCGGTCACTCCCGGCATCTCCAGCGGATGTTCCACCATCGCGAGCCGGTGCGAATCGGTGGCCACCATGGCCAGCCCGCTCGACTTCAACAGCAACAGCGATCCGTTCAGCGTGAACCGCGACTCTTCCATCGAGATCGCGAAAATAGTTTTGGCGATCATCGACGACAGCACCTGAATCGGAATCTGCGCCAGCACCGCCGGCATCTGCGGAAGTTCCGGAAAACTCTCGCGTGACATTCCCGCGATGCGAGTCCGCGAGCGCCCACACACCAAGCTGGCCCACTGGTTCTCTTGCAGCTTTACTTCGAGATCCGCGTCCGGCAGCAACCGCACATAATCCAGCAGGCGCTTGGCTGGAATCGTCCCGGCGCCCTGCTTCTTCACTCGAGCCGGACATGAAGAACGGATGCCCAACTCGAGATCGGTCGCCGTAAGATTTATGCGATCTCCCGCTGCTTCCACCAGCACATTCGACAGGATCGGTATGGTGGTCTTCTTCTCCACCACGCCTTGCGAAAGGTTCAGTTCCCGTACCAGATCGGCCTTGCTAACCGTGAACTCCATCGTTTCCCCCGCTCCTATTTGCGTCTTCCGGTGTACCGGCCTCTAGCTCTTACTATCTTCCCAAATAGATGCTCTTCTAAGAACCGTAGTAGTAGGGCCTATCGAAATGTTGATTTCTCTCTAAATTATACAAAATTCAGAAACTTCCCGCCACAAGAACCTGTGGATCTGGAGTAGTGGAAAAGCGCAAAATCCGCCCCCGCCGCCAGTCGTCCACAGCCGTCCTAAGAGGTCCCGGGCGCCTCTTGTGGAAAACCATCAGAATGCCTAATGGATCGAGTCAACTAGCTTGTGGAGGAGGCTGTTCAAATCGGGGTTGCGTTGCCGCAGCTTCTCGATCTTCTGAATCGAGTGCAGCACGGTGGTGTGATGCTTTCCGCTGAACCATCGCCCGATTTCAGGCAGTGAGGCCGAAGTCAGTTCCTTCACCAGGTACATCGAGATCTGCCGTGGATAAGCAATCTTCTGCTCGTTGGTTTTCTGCTTAAGCTGGCCGGGCTGCAGTGAGAACCTCTCGGCCACCACTTTCACGATGGACTCGATGGTGATGCGCTTTTCCCCTCCCGGCGTCAGATGCTTCAGCAACTGCTGCGCCATCGGCAGCGTGATCGGTGTGCCCGTGACGGACGAGTAAGCCATCAGCTTCACTAGCGCGCCCTCCAGCTCGCGGACGTTCGACTTGGTCTTGGTGGCGATGAAGATTCTCACTTCCTCGGGCAGCCGCACGCCTTCCATCTCGGCTTTCTTATCGAGAATCGCCATCTTGGTCTCGAGGTCCGGCGGCAGGACATCCACCATCAGTCCCCATTCGAATCTCGACCGCAGGCGCTCCACCAGCCCGGGCAGGTTCTTGGGAGGCGAGTCGCTCGAGATCACAATCTGCTTTTGATGCTCGAAAAGTTCGTTGAAGGTGTGAAAGAATTCTTCCTGCGTGCCGTCCTTGCCGGCCAGAATCTGGATGTCGTCGATCAGCAGCACGTCGGCGGAACGATAATGCCGGTGGAAGAGCTGCATGCGATCGCTCTTGATGCAGGCAATCATCTCGTTCATGAACCGCTCGCTGGACGTGTAGATGATCTTCATGCCGGCGTAGTGATCCACCAGCGAACGGCCGATGGCATGCATCAGGTGCGTCTTGCCCATTCCCACTCCGCCGTAGATGAACAGCGGATTGTAGGTTCGGGCCGGACTGGTCGCCACCGCGTGCGCGGCCGCGTGAGCAAATTGATTGCACGAACCCACCACGAACGTGTCGAAAGTGAACTTCGGATTCAAGCTGATGGACGGCTGAAAGACGATGTCGCCCCGCTCTTCGCGGCCAACGCTCGCGTCCGACCGGATCTCGTACACTACTTCACTCACGTTCAACTTGAGCTCGCCGATCGCCGACGCGATCTCTCCGGCGTACTCCTGCTCGATCCAATCCTTGGTCGCCCGGTCCGGCACAGCCACCCAAAGCTTGCCGCCTTCGGCCTTGAGGAAAACGGTTTTCGACAGCCAGTTCTGATACGCCTCCCGGCTGATCCTGCTCGAAACCTTGTCTTTAATCTGTTCCCAGCTATTCATTCGTTCGTCACACTAACGCAGTTTTTGCACAACTTTTCCACAACATGTGGAAAACCTAAAAATCAAGCTTTGTTCTGAAGGGAGCCGACCGGTCTGAAACGCCGTACAGCGAGCACTCTAGAACCGCCGATCCGTGCTTGCGGAAAAATGAGTCTAGCACACTTCCAGGGAGCGGCATCTACTATTTTTTGGACCTCTATCTCAATTGCTTCCAATGGGTTACATAAAACAGTATGGCTTGCAAATGTTGGCTCTTCTCCCACTCCAACAACTGTCAAATCTGGTAAGCTCACAGGCCCGAGGGGTTTGCCCGGTCATTTGACAGCCTCGCGCGCTACGCGCGACAATGAAACTCGACCCGTGCGGGAGTAACTCAGCTGGTAGAGTGCAACCTTGCCAAGGTTGATGTCGCGGGTTCGAATCCCGTCTCCCGCTCCATTCCTTCCGGGAACTGACCCCGGGAATCCAACGTACTCAATAGAGGAGGCCTGCCATGGTTGGTTTTCTGCTCTGGTGCATTCTGTTCGTGCTGTGCTGGCCGCTGGCCTTGTGCGCCCTGATCCTCTATCCCATCGTGTGGCTGTTGCTGCTGCCTTTCCGGTTGGTCGGCATCGCGGTGGGCGGCGCGCTGGAACTGGTCGCGGCTATCATCACCTTGCCGTTCCGCGTGCTGCGACGCGTTTGAGCGTCCAACGCAGAACGCGTCTTTTTGAGGCGCCGCACCAGCCCCGAAAACAGAACCTTCGCGGTAACTCCGCCGATGGTGACCGTCGGCAGCGTGGGCGTCTCATACAACACGCGGCCGTCGGCGGGCGGATTCTGTCCGGTCCCGAGTGGCTTGCCTGCCGGGTCGCCGTTGGGTGTCGCCAGGCCCAGCCCGGTCAGATAAAGCACCAGATAGTCGCCAACGGCCGCGGGCTCGCCGCATTGCGTCAGCGCGCTGGTGCTCGCCGAGCACGCCGGCAATCCCCACTGATCTGCCGACTTCCGGCACGGTGGACGTGCAGCTAATGACGTCCTCGGCGACTTACGCGAATTATAAGGAACCTGCAGATCGATCTGCTGCGGAGAAGCGCAGGGCAGCAGGTGAAACAGCGCGCCGCCTCACCGTTGAAGGTGACCTGGACGCCTTCAGACTGCGTGGAGGGGAACAGGCTCACCTGGTTGGCGGACGCGCTGCCGAGTCCGTTTGCAAGCAAACTTCCGATGGAGCCGGGCGCGATGGTGCCAGGATTCGCGAACGAAGAGGCGCGGTCCCTTGCGCTCCCGTGGGCACCGTGAAATTCACCTGGTAGACTCCCACCCCACCCACGGGAATCACCGCGGAATTCACGGTCGCGCTCACGCCGCCCACCGTCAAAGTCGGCTTGGTTGTAGTCGCGGCGATCGTTGGCGCCTTGCCGGTTGGCGTCGCGGGATTGGTCGGCCCCAGTCCCACGGCATAAGCCAGCAGCGTGTCGCCGGAATGCGCGGGCGCGGTGAGACTGATCGGTGTGCTCTGGTTGGCGCCCGTGGATGGGTACGCCGAAGCCAACCCTGTGCCCGTCCCGTTCTGTGTCTGAAACGCCGGCGCGGTCGCCAGCAGCGTAGTCGGGAACGGCGCCGACGGCGTCCCGTTCACTGTCACCGTGACGGTCGTCGGGCCCGCCGAAAATCCTGCAGCCAGGTCACGCGGCTTCCAGGTAGATGCGTTTGACGCGCGCGTGTATTCCGCACAGCACGCTGTACGAAATGGTTCCGGCGGTGCGGGCGATCTGCTGCGCGTCAATCGAGAAAGCGCCTTCGGTTCCGAGCAGCGTCACGGCATCGCCCACTTGGAGCGGAGGGCACTGGGTGACGTCGATGGTGGTGAGGTCCATGGAGACGGCGCCGATGACGGGAGCGAACTGGCCCTTGGCGATCACGCGGCCCTTGTTGGAGAGCCGGTGCGGGATGCCGTCGGCATAGCCCGCGGCGAGCACGGCGATGCGCATGGGTTGCGGAGCGCGGAACATGGCGCCGTATCCGACCTGAGCGCCCGCCGGAAGGTCCTTGACGGCGACCACCGCGGCCTTCCAGGTGAGCGCCGGGCGGACTTCGAGCAGGCGCGGCGGCGCGGTTCCCTTGGCGACGGGCGAGACGTAGCCATAGATGACGTGGCCGGGGCGCACCATGCGCTGCCAGGCGTTGCGTCGCCCGTACGCAACCGGCGTGGAGCTGGAGAGGTGGAGAAACGGCGGATTCACGCCGGCGCGCGCCAGCTCCGAGCAGATCCGGTTGAACACCGCGAGCTGGTCTTCGGTCTGCGAGCTGGCGTAGTTCGCCGACGAGGCCAGGTGCGTCATGAGTCCTTCGACGCGCGTGTGCCGGGCGGACGCGATGGCGTTGAGGATCTCGGGCGCGGAGGCGAGCGTGCCCAGGCGTCCCATGCCGCTGTCGACTTTCAAGTGATAATCGCCGGTGACGCCGCGAGCCGCGGACAAGCGATCCCATTCGTGGATGTCGGCGAGCGAATGAATGACGGGCGTCAGGTTGTAGTCGAACAGGCCGTCGCGCTCGGCCGGCAGGAAATCGGCCATGACCAGGATTCGCGCGGTGATTCCGCGGTCGCGCAGGATGGCGCCTTCCTCGACGTTCGAGACCGCGAGCCAGCGCGCGCCTTCAGCGGTGAGTTTGCGGGAGACTTCCACGGCGCCGTGGCGGTAGGCGTCGGCCTTCACCACCGGCATCACTTCGACGCCGGGGCCGACCACGGAGCGCACGGCATGAAAATTCTCGGCAATCTGGCGGAGCGAGATCTCCACCCAGGATCGGTAGGCGAACGGGCCCATACATCCATGGTACGGGAGGCAGGGAGATCAAAAGGTTCGGGGAAGAAAAACTCGGGGACAGACGGATCTGTCCACGCGCGAAGACCTCTCGTCAATGTGGCGAGAGGATATTGCCGCTTGGGACAGATTCGTCAGTCCCCGGGTTTTTCAGTGCGAGTGCGCTTCGATGCGGTGTTGCACTTCGTGCTCGCATAGCGGCACGTGCAGCTTCTGGAGTACGGTCATCATCGGGCACCAGTTGGTGAATGCCGATTGGAACAGGTTCAGGCCGACGAAGCCGGTGAACAGGAACCAGTAGGGGCTTACCCAGTAACCCAGCGCCAGGCTGAGCATCACGAAAAAGCCGGCGATCATTCGCAGATAGCGATCCACAGTCATACAGTCCTCCTTCGATTCACGATGAAAAACAGAACGGGCACGGTCATGCGCGACAACAACAGCGAGGCGATCTCGCCGGCCATCAGCGCAATGGCCAGGCCTTGGAAGATGGGGTCGAACAGGATTACCGACGATCCGACCACGACGGCGGCTGCGGTCAGCATCATGGGACGGAAGCGCACCGTGCCGGCGTCGATGACGGCTTGATCGAGCGGCATGCCTTCGGCGAGGCGCAAGCGGACGAAATCGACCAGGATGATCGAGTTTCGCACCACGATGCCCGCGCCCGCGATGAAGCCGATCATGGAGGTCGCGGTGAAGAACGCGTGCAGCAACCCGTGCGCCGGCAGGATTCCGACCAGCGAGAACGGAATGGCCGCCATGATGACGAGCGGCGTCACGAACGAGCGGAACCAGCCCACCACCAGAATGTAGATCAGGATCAGCACCGCGCCGAACGCCAGGCCGAGGTCGCGAAACACTTCGTAGGTGATGCGCCACTCGCCGTCCCACTTCATGGCGTAGCGCGAGGCATCGTAGGGTTGATGCGAGGTGTACTGTTCGATGGCGTAGCCTTCCGGGATGGCGATCTTCGAAATATCCGGCCCGAGCTTCAGGATGGCGTACACCGGGCTTTCGATTGCGCCGGCCACGTCGGCGGTGACATAAGTGACGGGCATCAGGTTCTTGTGGTAGATGCTCTTATCTTCGATCACGGTGCGATGGCTCACCAGCTCGGCGAGCGGCACCAGCGCGCCGGAGCGGCCGGCGATCTTGAGGCTTTCCAGGCTTTCGACGGAGGATCGCTGTGCCCGGTCGAGTCGAAGCGTGATGGGGATGTCTTCTTTTTCCGAATCGACGTGCAGCAGGCCGGCCTGGGCGCCTGCGGAAGCGATGCTGAGCGCGCGCGCCACTTGTTCGTTGGAGATTCCGTGCAGCGCGGCTTTTTCCTCGTCGACGCGCAGTTGGATTTTCGGGCGGTCGTCTTCCACGTACCAGTCGACGTCGACGACGCCGTCCGTTTTGCCGAACAGGTCGCGCACCTGGCGTGCGATTTGAAGCTGCCGCTCCTGCGCCGGTCCGTACACTTCGGCCACCAGCGTTTCGAGCACCGGCGGGCCGGGCGGAACTTCGGCGACTTTGATGCGCGCCTGGTTGCGTTCGGCGATGGGCTGCAAGGCGTTGCGCACCAACTTCGCGATCTCGTGGCTTTGACGGTCGCGATCGCTTTTTCCGAGCAGGTTCACCTGGATGTCGGCGACGTTCGATCCCGAGCGCATGTAGTAATGCCGCACCAGTCCGTTGAAGTTGTAGGGGGAAGCGGTGCCCACGTAGGTCTGCACGTTGACGACTTCCTTCTGGTGGAGCACCTGTTCGGCCAGCAACCGCGTGACGCGGGCGGTCTCTTCGAGCGTGGTGCCGGAGGGCATGTCGACGATCACCTGGAACTCGCTCTTGTTGTCGAACGGCAGCATCTTCACCTTCACGAATCCGATGTAGACCAGCGCCATGGACCCGAGCAGCAGCAGGACCACGCCACCAAGAAAACCCCAGCGCAGCGGCGCGTGGTGCAGCAGGCCGCCCATGAAGCTGCGATACAGGCGCGTGAGGCGATCCTCCTTGTGGTGCAGCTCTTCGCCCGCGCGCGTCGGCTTCAGGATCCGGATGGCGGCCCAGGGCGTCACAACGAACGCGATGATCAGCGAGAAGACCATCGCGGAGGAAGCGCCGATGGGAATGGGGCGCATGTAGGGGCCCATCAGCCCGCCGACGAAGGCCATGGGCAGGATCGCGGCGATCACGGTCAGCGTGGCGAGAATGGTGGGATTGCCGACCTCGTCCACCGCGGCCACGGCAATTTCACCCAGCGGCTTCGATTGGTTCTCAGGCAGGCCGCGATGCCGCGAGATGTTCTCCACCACCACGATGGCGTCGTCCACCAGGATGCCGATGGAGAAGATCAGCGCGAACAGCGTGATGCGGTTCAGCGTGAAGCCGTAGAAATAGAAAACCGACAAGGTGAGCGCGAGCGTGACCGGGATGGCGACGAACACGATCAGCGATTCGCGGAAGCCCAACGCGAGGGCGATCAGCAGGCTCACCGAGACCACCGCGATGCCCATGTGCCAGAGCAGCTCGTTGGATTTTTCGGCTGCGGTTTCGCCGTAGTTGCGCGTGATGGAAAGCTGGACGTCGGACGGGATGAGAGCGCCCTTGAGATGATCGACGCGATCGAGGACGTCGTGCGCGACGTCGATGGCGTTGGCGCCTTTGCGCTTGGCGATCGCGAGCGTGACGGCCGGCTGGAAGGAAGCGCCGGCGGGGTTCGCATCCGCGAACTGAACGTAATCCACCGGCTCCTGGCCGGCGTCGGTGACGTTGGCGACATCCCGCACGAACACCGGCTTGCCGTTGGCCACGCCCACCACGACGCTCGCGACATCGTCGGCGCAGCGCAGGAAATCGCCGGTCTCGACCAGGAATTCGCGGTTGTCGCTTGAATAGTGGCCCGAGGGAAGCCGCCGGTTGGACGCCGAGAGCGCCTGAAAGACCTGCAAGGGAGCGAGCGACAGCGCGGCCAGTCGCGACTGGTCGAGCGTCACCGTGATCTCGCGCCGCTGGCCTCCGATTATGGTGACGGCCGAGACGTTGTTCACCTGCGTGACGGTGTCGTGGACCTGAGCGGCCAGGCGCCGCAGCTCGAGTGAGCTGTAGCGGCTGCTTGAGAAGGTGAGCGCCAGGATGGGAACATCGTCGATGGAGCGCGGCTTGATGAGCGGCTGCGAGGCTCCCGGCGGGATCAGATCGAAATTGGCGAACATCTTCTGATTCAGCTTGACGATGCTTTTCTCTTCGTCCTCGCCGACGCGGAATCGCACGATGGCCAGCGACTGGCCGGGGCTGGACGTCGAATAGATGTACTCGACGCCGGGAATTTCCCACAGCAGTTTTTCCATCGGCTTGGTGACGCGCTCTTCCACTTCGCGCGACGAAGCGCCCGGCATGGCGACGAACACGTCGATCATGGGCACGATGATCTGCGGTTCTTCTTCGCGCGGCAGCCGCCAGATGGAGAACAGACCCACCAGCAGCGACGCGCCGAGAAACAGCGGTGTCAGCTTGGAGTTGATCCACGCGCGGGCGATGCGGCCCGCTATTCCCACGCCATCAGTCACGGCCGCGTCTCCACTCGAGCGCCGTCGGCGAGGCCGGCCGGACGCGGCGAGACAATCTGCTCGCCGGCATGCAATCCGGAGAGGATCTCCACCAGGTCGCCTTGTTTTTGGCCCGTGGTGACCAGGCGCGTGCGGGCGACGCCATTGTCGGCGACCATCACCGACCGCATTTGCCCCTGCTCGGAAACGGCTGCGGCGGGTACCACGATGGCTTTGCGCGACCCTCGCGCGAATTGGGCGCGGCCATAGACGCCTGCGCGCAGGTGCGGCACCGCGGGCAGATCGATCTTCACCAGGAAGGCTCGCGAGGCCGGATCCACCGAGGGCACGATCTCCGACACGCGCGCCTCGAGCGTGCGGTCGAGCGAGTCGAGCTTCACCGTGACGGGTTGGCCCACGCGGGTCTGGGCCAGCAGGCCTTCTTCGACGGGAATTTCAAGCCGCAAGGCGCCGGCCTGCTCGATGGTAAGCAGCGGCGTTCCGGGAGTCGCCAGCGAGCCGGGTTCCACGGGTTTCTCCGTCACGGTCCCCGCGAACGGAGCGTGGATTTGGGCGTAACCGCGCATCACCTCGGCTGCCGCCACTGCTTCTTCGGCTTGCTGGACTTTGGCGGCCACCTGCGCGCGCCGCGAGATGGTCATGTCGTAGTTGGCCTGCGCGACCTTGCGCTTCGCGCTCACCTCGTCGTACTCCTGGTCGGAAATGGATTTCTTGTCGTAGAGTTCCTGCATGCGCCGTAGCGTGGTCTTGGCGAGTTCCAGACTGGCTTCGGCCGCTGCGGCGGCATTCTCCACCTCGGGGCGGGCGCTGAGCGCTTCCTCACGCGCGGCTTGCGCCTGGCGCCAGGCAGCGTCCAGGTCGCGGGAATCCAGGACCACCAGGAGCTGGCCCGGGCTGACGCCGTCGCCAGTGCGGACCTTCACCTCGCGCACCTGTCCCATGATCTTGCTCGCGAGCACGGCGGACGTCCGGGCGCGCACGGTGCCGACGGCTTCGTAGATGGAAGGCAGCTCCACCAGATCCGCTCGAACCACCCCGACGGCGACCGAAGGAGACAGTCCAGCAGAGGCTTCTACCTGTCGTGGACTCTCGCGGCACGCCGTCAGACTGAGAGCCAGCAGCACGGCAGCGGCGATGGGTTTACTTGAGAGCATCGGAATCTCCAGAAAGGGCGCCCGCGGCCAACTCCAGCGCGGTGGCTGCCAGGCGCTGCTCGTAGATGGCGTCGAGGTGATTGGTCTTGGTCTCGAGCGTCGCGGTCTCGTTGCGCAACAGCTCGGTGATGGTGGTGAGTCCGGCATCGTAGCGATTCCGCGTGATGCGCAGGCTCTCTTCGGCCTGGGCGACGGCGGCGGCTGCCACGGCGATCCGTTCCTGGGCGCCCTTCCAGGCCGCGTAGGCGCGCCGGACCTCCAGACGGGCCGCCGAATCGGTGCGCTTCTGCTCGGCCCTGGCGGCAGCGAGCAACTGGGTCGCCTCTTTGGTGCGGGATCGGTCCTTGCCGCCGTCGAAGACGTTCCACTCGAGCGATGCGCCCACCAGCCAGTTGGCTCCGCCGCGGGTGACGAACCTTTGCCGGTCGGCTTCGAACGCGCCCAGCGCCGAGATTCGCGGCCACAATGCGGATCGCGCCGCGTCGGACTGCGCCTCAGCCACGCTCACCGCCAGCTCCGCCTTGCGAGTGTCGGGCGCCTGCTGGATGGCCGACTTGTCGAGTTGCTCGAGATCGGCGTTGGTAAGCGTCGCAGGCGCGAGCGCCGTCGAAAGCTGATGCTGCGTTTCAAGCGGCAGCCCCAGCGCGTCGTCGAGTGCGGCGCCGGCCACGTCCAGCGCATAGCGTGCCTGAATCTCGCGCTCTCGCATCGCGGCCAGGTGGACACGGACCGAGAGCACGTCGGCGTCGGTGGACATCCCGGCCGAGCGAACCGTTTCAGCGTGCTGCAGATCGGCTTCGGCCGACCGGACCGATTCCTGGGCCACGGCCAGATGTTCCTTAGCCAACACTGCGCCAAAATACGCACCAGCGACGCCGGCAATCACGCCCATGCGCGCCCGACGCTGGTCCTCGCCGGCAACCTGGCTGCTGAGCTCCGCCGAGTGAACCCCCGACCTGGTAGCGCCGAAGTCGTAGAGCACCTGGTTGACCCTGACCTGCGACTGGAAGTTATTGAGAAAATTAGGGCTGTTCAGCGCCCCGAGGTCGAAGTTCTCCTGCTTGAACTGATGCTGGGTGAGCAGCGATCCGAAGACAAACACCGGGTTATCGCTGCGTTGGTAGGATTCGGAGTAGGTCAGCTTGGGCAGCAGACCGCTGCGCGCCGACTGTATCCGGCTCTGAGCGGCGTCCTTGCCGGCGGAACTGGCTTCGATGGCCGGATTGTGCTCCAGACCCGTCTGGACGGCCTCTGCAAGCGATAGAGGCGACTGGGCCCACAGCCGGGGGAGTCCCGCCAAGGCGATGGCAAGGCTGATTTTCATTCATCAGCCACGATGCAAACCGGTGGCCAAGGTGACAACAATGGGAACGTGGAGCCGGAAGCACGCCCGGAGGTGTTGCTGGCGCGTCAGTTGCTGGCGGGCGATGCGGACGCCTTCGACCGGTTCGTCGACCTGTTCCGCTCGCGGATCTTCCAGTACAGCTTCCTGATGTGCGGCCAGCGCGAGGACGCCGAAGAGGTGGCGCAGGAGACGCTGCTGAAGGTGTTCGAGAACATCGACCAGTTACGCGAGCCGGAACGCGTGAAGGCTTGGGTTTTTCAGATCGCCAAGAACGCCTGCCTGATGATGCGGCGCAAGAGCATCTTCGCACCGCGCGAGGAAATTTCGCTCGATGAGCCGGGAGCGCAGATCCGCGATGCGGGAGCGCTGCCCGACAGTGAAGTATTGCGGCATGAGCTGCACGACCGGCTCTCGTCCGCGATTCGCGAGCTGCCCCACATGTACCGGGCGGTGCTGCTGCTGCGCGACGTCGAGGAATTGTCCACCGGGGAGACGGCGAAGATTCTGGATCTCAGCACGGACGTGGTGAAGACGCGGTTGGTGCGCGCCCGCAAGATGATCCGCGCGAAGCTGGATGCGCCGATCGGGACATTCGAGCCGCAAGACAAGCCCAGGCCATTAGCTCAGGACGTGCGCGACGACATGCTGGCTCTTTATCGCCGTGGGGCGGCCAATCGTGGCCGCAGTCGCCTTTAGGCGACACTTGCGCCGGCTAAAGCCGGCTGCAGGCAGGATTGCCTGCCCCACTAGCGCAGCCGCCTTTGTAGGCGGCCTCAGAGCTACTGCTTTTCCCGGCGTCGAGACTCGACACCACAGTCGCGCGACATTCAAGTGGGCACGCCGAAAAACGGCAGGACCCACCGCACCAGCGCGATGTATCCGGCGAACAGCAGAATTATTTCCAGCCAGGCTGGCATAGTGTCAGGTGCGGCCGCCGCGGCGCGCCCACATCGGCCGGCCGGCGCTGTCTCTGAGCGTCAGCTTCTTTCCGTCTTTGGTCACTTCTTTCGCGATCATAACGTCGGCACCCGCGACCTTCACTATCGATCCGACGATCTCCACGGTGTCACCCTTGGCGAATGTGAATCCCTGGTTCTGGATGAAATCAGAAGGTCCCAGGCGAACATCGACCGTTTCCGATTCGGTCTTTACAGTGAGGTGCGTCCCCTGCATGCGGCCGCGTTGCGTTTGTTGCACGTCCTGGATCTGGCCGGTGATGGTCTTTTCAGTAGACGGGTCGTAAACCGGCGTTCTCTGTCCCCTGCGAGGCTGCGCCACAGCGACGGCCAGCGTGAGGGCCATGAAAACGCTGCCAATTTTCAGAATGGACTTCATGGTTGCTACTCCTTCTTGGTCCAAGTGGTCAATCAGCGCGTCATGCCGCGCCCGCCCACCCTGCGTTTCCTCACCCAAGGCTCGAGCTGGATGACTGAGAATGCTGATTGTCAGCTCTCCCGCAATTTCTAGGATGCAGTTGCGCGGCCAAAGTGACAGCATTACCTGGCTAGCCGCTCGAGCAGCGCTTCGTATCGATCCGTGACGGCGTCCCAACTGTAGCGCTCAACCACTCGCTCCATGGCCCGGCGGCTCCACGCGGCGCGATCGGCCTCGGGCATCGCGAGCATCAGGCGCAGCTTCGTGGCCAACTCGCCCGCCTCGAAGGGAATGCCGGCGCCACCCGCCACTTCGTCGTTCTCGGGCGTATTCAGATACAGCACCAGCGCGCCGCGGCCCATGGCTTCGATCAAGGCCGGGTGCGTTCCACCCACTTCGGTCGCATGGATGTAGGCGAAGCAGTGCGACAGCAGCTCGTGATAGCCGCGGCTATAGATGGCGCCGGGCATGACCACGCGCGCATCCTTGGTAGCGCGTACGCGCTCGATGTAGGCCTGCGCGTAGGGCGCGTCTCCGACCAGAGCCAGCTTGAACGGCGTCTCCACCTGCTCGAAGGCTTCGCGCACCAGCAGCGCGTTGTTCTCCGGCTCCATGCGGCTGACGTACAGAAAATACCGGCCGCGCTCAAGGCTCAGATGCTGGGGAACGTCCGCGGTGGCGACTCTTCCCGTCTCCGCGCCGTAAGGAATGAACTCGGACCGCTTGCGATAGCGTTGCAGGTAATATTCGGCGATCTTCTGCGCGTCGGTGACGACGGCGCTCGGACAGAAAGTCGCCAGGCGCTCGGAAATCAAGTACCAGGTTTTCGCCAGGCGGTTCCACTTCTTGCGCTTGCGTTCCAGGCCGTCGACGTTCAGAGCCACGGGTATTCCGAACAGGCGCGGCCAGAAAGTAAAGATGGCGTTGGCCGCGTTGCAGTACAGCGCCACATCCGAACGGTGAAAGATCAAATGAACAGTGGAATAAAACGTGTGGACGATGGTGTCGAAATACTTGTGCCGCCAGGTAGGAAGATAGATCAACGCAACGCCGCGATAACTGGGCTCGGCAGCGCGCTCGCGGCAATAGACGGTAACGTGGTGCCCGCGCGCGACGAATCGGGTGGCCAGCTCTTCGGCGAAAGTTTCGAATCCACCGTACCGGGCCGGAATGCCCCGGGTGCCGAGGATCGCGATGCGCGTAGTTCTCTAACCTCTCGCCGCTTTGGAGCGTGCCAGGGCGCGCGACGAGCCCTTGGGCTTGGAGGCCGGAGCGCTCACCGGCGCGTAGCGGAACCAGCTAGCGATGTAGTCGTCATCCACGCGCTTGCGGCTCATGATTTCACGGCGCTTCGCCATGACGCGCTTCCAGTTGCGGGCGATGTACCAGAAGGCCTTGAGCGAGCTCTGTTCGCGGACCAGGCACGCGCCGATGACCACCATGTCGCGCATGGTGATGGAGAACCAGTTCCTGAAATACAGATGCCCGGTCATGTTCTTCATGCGCATCAGGAAGCGGTTCTTCACCGAGTGCATGTTGATGACCGGCGGCAAAGCGCGCCGATTTCCAGGCAGCACGTTGCGAACATGATAGCCGCGGGCGTGCGGCGTGTAGATGCAGCGCCAGTCCATCAACTGCGCGCGCCAGGCCACGTCGGCGTCTTCGCGGTACACGAAAAAATCGGGATCGAAGAACTCATCGCCGATGGAGATGTCCTCGATCATCCGCCGGCGGTACAATGCCGCCGCCGCCGTGGCGCCGAACACGTACTCGTGATTGAGATAATGCCCGTTGTCCACTTCCTGGCTGCCGCGATCCAGATGCCGCAGCATGGGAGTGAAGTAGATGCCGGTGGAATCCACCAGCGGTTTATCGGGCAGATCGAAGCTGGCCAGGATGGTCAGCAGTTTCCCGCACACCGTTCCGATCTTGGGGTCGAACTGGCCGGCGTCCACCATGGCCTGGATGAAATTGGGCAGCAGCAGGACATCCGGATTCAGAGTCAGCACCCAGTCGCCGTTGCTCGCCTGGATGGCCTGATTCTGCGCCGCCGCGAATCCGATGTTCTCGTCGTTGTAGATGATCTGGCAGCGATCTTCGAACTGCTCCAGAATGTCCACCGTGCCGTCCACGGAGGCATTATCAATGACGATAATCTCAGTGTTGGAGTAGCGTTGCGCCAGAACCGACTCTAAACATCGCTTGATGAACCGACCGCTGTTGTAAGTAACGATTGTTACGGAAACCCTATCGTTCGAGGCCATGTATGTTGGGTCGTGTCTCTATTCTTTGGTTTTGAACTTCTACCCTACAGCCTTGCTCCGATCAGCCAAATGTTCCAACTCTCCGACGCGGCCACGAAACAAACTCTGTCCCGCGAGTTGCGCGACCTTCGCGTACACCTTGATGGGCCGAAAACTTCGCAAGCGGGCCATCGCAACGCCAACTCGTAACATGGAAGCCAGCACTACTGCCGCGCTCACTCCCCGATACGCGTACGGCCGAAAGTGCTTAGAGGCGTACTTTAGAAGGCTAGCATACCAATACACCTCGCGGCAGCCCCAGTCCAACTTTGCAATGCTATGACCACCCTGGTGACGCGCGGAAACCTCGGGCACATATTGAATCTTAAACCCCAAATCGCGCGCGCGGCGGCAAAAATCGACATCCTCGAACCAGAGCGGATGGAAGTGTGTGTCAAAACCGCCCAGCCGCTGCCACACTTCGCGCCGGAACATCAGGAAAGCGCCGGGCGGCTGATCGGCTTCTTGCGGGCGGGAAAGATCGAGGTCGCGGCAGCGATAGCGCCGGTTAAGCGGATTATAAGGAAGTAAACGATTGATGCCGAGCACCTCGAAGACCAGCGTCAGCGGCGTGGGAAAACGGCGCAGCGTGAAACCGGACTGGATTTCGCCGCGCTCGTCTAGAAGTTTTCCGCCCGCCAATCCCGCGCCATTCCCGGTGCAGGCCGCCTCCAGCCGCTCGATGGGGCCGCGCAGCTCGACATCCGGATTCAGCAGCAGGATCAACTCGGAGCCGAGCGCGGCCACGCCCTGATTGGCGGCGGCGGCGAAGCCTCGATTGGCGGGATTCGCAATCAAGGTCACGCCCGTCCTCCGCCGGACCAGTTCCGCGGTGCCGTCTTCGGACGCATTGTCCACCACCACCACCGGCATGCCCGCGCAGGCATCCAGACAGCGCTCGATCACGTCCGCCGAATTGTAGGTCACCACCACGACGCCGGTTCGACTCATGTCAGGGCAAAGTACAGTCTCCAGTACAGATCGAAGCCTGTCAATTTCTGCAATTCCCGGATTTCGCCTTCGCTCTGCTCCAGGATGGCTGGAAAACGGTCGCAGAATTCTCCCCGGCTCTGGCGGAACGAGCGCAGTCCCTCCAGCTTGCCCTGGAGATAGGACAGGAGTCTGCCGTGACCCAGGGCCGTAAGTCCCCATAGCGCCTGTGCGATGAAGATAGGCCAACCGTACCGTAAGATCCATCCGCGGGGATAATGTTTCGCGACAAGTAACAATTGGTTACGCGCTATTTTTCGGACCGTGTCCGGGTGCCAGCTTCCCAGCGTGGCGCTACCCTGATGATAGGCCACCGCCCGGGGAACGTAGCGCCCGGTGAATCCGCCGGTGGAGCAGCGGATTCCGAAGTCGACGTCTTCGAGATAGGACTCCAGGGCTTCATCCAGCAGCCCCACTCGCTCGAACAGTTCCGCGCGGAAAATGGCGGCCGTGAACGGCGCAAAGCGAATGTCCCGGGGCTGGTTCCACAGGTCCGAATCCGGCCGCCCGTGGCCGCATCTCCAGGCGCAGGCGCCCCGGCAAATAGCGTCGAAGGCTCCGTCCAGACGATCGCGCCGGGCGGCATCCAGGAGCTTGCCGGTGGCGAACCAGGCGCCCAGGGCCACGGCTGCCTCCATGAGATTCCGGAGCCAGTCGGGCTCCGGCCACACGTCGTTGTTCAGGATGGCGATCCAATCCGAGCTCGCCGCCCGGATTCCGCGGTTTACCGCGTGGCTGAAGCCGGTATTGGCGCCTAGCGCGATGACGGAAGCGCCGGCGCCGGCGGCGACTTGGGCTGAGTCGTCGGTGCTGCCGTTGTCCACGACGATGATCTCTTGGATCGCGTGGGATTGCTGTTCCAGACCTTCGAACAGCTTCGCCAGCCGCGGCGCGCCGTTCCAGTTGGGAATGACGATGGAGACGCGTTGCACTTATGACCCGGCCCCGTGGCGCACGCACTCCTCGGAACGCCTCATCGCTCGAAGCGCTTCCGGAGCAGGAACCACAGATTGTAGAAGCCGTCCCGCCATGGGTTCAGTTTATTCTCGCCCAGCCGCGAGGTGTACATGATCGAGATCTCGGCGAAGCGGATGCGCGAGTTCTTGAGCGCCTCGATCTTGATTTCTTCCGAGAACGCCATGCTGTCGGACGTGAGCTTCATGGTCTTGAGAATGTCACGGCGGAACACCCACATGCCGGATTGCGAATCGCGCACCCAGCGGAAGTACAGAATGGACATGGCCAGCGACAGGATCCAGTTGCCGAACTTGTGCTTGAAGCTCATGGCCGCGGGGTCGCGCACCGGGAACCGCGAGGCGTTCAGGAAGTCGACGTCCAGGTGCAGCAGGGCTTCGATGAGGTACGAGATGGCATCCGGCGGGTAGCTGTGGTCGCCGTCCAGCGTGATGATGATGTCGCCGATGGCCGAGGCGAACCCGCGCTTGTAGGTGCGGCCGTAGCCGCGCACCGGTTCCCGGAGCACCTCGGCGCCGAAGGAGCGCGCCACGTCCGAAGTGCGATCCGTCGAACCGTTGTCCACGACGATGGTCTGGTCCACGAAATCCGGCATGCGGCTCAAGACCTTCTCGATTCCCTGTTCCTCGTTCAAACAGGGAATGATCACTGTGATGCGTTGCGATTTGTACACGATCGGGTGCGATGCCCGGCCAGAGCGCGGGCGCTGGTACCATATTCTCATGAAGCTGTTTTGCGCTCTCGCCCTAGCGGCTATGTCGCTCCCGGCCGCCGTAAACCCGCAGCTCAAGCAGGTGAACTCGGTCTACATCCTGGGCATGAGCGGCGGTCTGGATCAATTCCTGGCCAATCAGTTGACTGCTTCCGGCATCTTTCAGGTGGTCACCGATCCGCAGAAGGCCGACGCCATCCTGACGGACCGGATCGGCGAGCCTTTGGAGAGCAAGCTCAAGGAGCTGTATCCGCCTCCTCCGCCGCCGGAGCCGGAAAAGAAAGATGACGACGCCGACAAGACCGCGAGCGGCAAGGACGCCAAGGACAAGAACACTGCGGTGGAGTTTGGCACCGGCACGGCGCGCTTGACGTCTTCCTTCAATAAAGGGAAAGGCAACCTGTTCCTGGTGGACCGCAAGAGCCGGGCCGTGTTGTGGTCCGTTTACGAGTTGCCCAAGGATTCCACGCCCGGCGAGTTGACCAAGATCGCCAAACGCGTGGTGAAGCAGCTAGCGGCGGACCTGAGCGATAAGAAGCCGTCCGGCCAATAGGAGTGCCAGAGGTCGCCATGCAGTGCGCGGCTTAATCATATTCAAGTCTGCCCTGAATTAGAGTCTACGTTCCAGTTCTTATTCAAGCAGACACTCCTTTCACTTGAATGACTCTTGTCAAAATTGACTTCACCATCGCCGGAATGTAGAATCGCCGTCGTGGGCAAAGCGGCGTTCGTGTTTCTCCTCCTACTTCCGGCGTCCGCTCAAACTCCCGGCTATCGCGCGCCGCGCACGCCCGACGGCAAACCCGACCTGGGCGGAATCTGGCAGGTTCTGAACACCGCCAATTGGGACATCCTGGGCCACTCCGCGGCCGCCGGACCAATGGTCCCGCTGGGCGCCATCGGCGCGGCTCCTCCCGGGCTGGGCGTGGTGGAGGGCGGTGAGCTGCCGTACCTGCCCGAAGCGGCGTCGAAGAAGAAAGAGAACTTCGCCCATCGTCTGGAGCTGGATCCGGAGGTGAAGTGCTACCTGCCGGGCGTGCCGCGCGCCACCTACATGCCCTATCCGTTTCAAATCGTCCAGTCGCCCAAGCACATCCTGATCTCTTACGAGTACGCCAGCGCCACGCGCGTCATCAACATGGAGAATCCCAAGAAGGCGCCCATCGATAGCTGGATGGGATGGTCTAATGGCCACTGGGAGGGCGACACGCTGGTGGTGGACGTGACGGGCTTGAACGACGAGACCTGGTTCGACCGCGCCGGCGATTTCCACAGCGACGCGCTGCACGTCGTGGAGCGCTACACGCCCTACAGTCCAAATACGCTGCGCTACGAAGCCAGCATCGAGGACCCCAAGGTGTTCTCGCGCCCCTGGAAGATGAGCATGCTGCTGTATGGCATCCAGGACGCCAACGCCCAGCTCCTGGAATTCAAGTGCGTCGAGTTTGTGGAAGAATTGATGTACGGGCATCTGCGCAAGAAGCCCACCCAGTAAGCGGACGAAAAGGAGGCTCATGGGTCGCCGATCTCTCGCTTCGATGTTGTTCCTTGCGGCCGTGCTGGCCGCGGGTTCAGTGCCCTCGTTGCTCGCTCAGACGCCCGACGCCAAAGTCACCTCGCCTGCGAATTCCTGGACCCCGCCGCGCACCGCCGACGGCCATCCCGATCTCGCGGGCTTCTGGACCAACGCCAGCGTAACTCCGCTGGAACGCCCGAAGGAACTGGGCAGCAAGGAATTCTACACCGACGCGGAAGCGGCCGAGCACGACCGGCATGAGCTGGTGGACCGCACCAGTTGGGACCGGCTCGGTTCGCAGTCTCGCGTGCACTACGACATGTCGCAGTTCGGCCTGGACGTGAGCCTGGTGAAGGTCGCATTGAGCCGCCGGACCTCGCTGATTATCGGTCCGGAGGGCAGAATTCCGCCTCTGACCGAGGCAGCCCGCAAGCGCCGCGCCGAGCAAGCCGCCCAGCGGCGCGGTCACGAGTTCGACAGCGCCCAGGACCGGCCCTTGCAGGAACGCTGCATCGTTTGGACCAATGAGGGTCCGCCCATGATGCCGGCGGCGTATAACAGCAATCTCGAGATCGTGCAGGGCGCGGGACAGGTTGCCATCTTGCAGGAAATGATTCACGACACCCGCCTGATTCCGACCGATGGACGGCCGCACCTGGATCCCGGCATACGGCAATGGCTGGGCGATTCGCGTGGGCATTGGGAGGGCGACACGCTGGTGGTGGACACCACCAACTTCACGAATCGCACCAACCTCTATGGTTCCACCGAGAAGCTGCACGTGGTGGAGCGCTTCCGGCTGGTCGATCAAGACACGATGCTCTACGAATTCACGGTGGACGATCCTGCCACCTGGACCAAGCCCTGGACCGCGCAGCTTCCGCTGGCGCGGATCGCCGGGCCGATCTTCGAGTACGCCTGCCACGAAGGCAATCTCGGGATGCCGAACACGTTGAGCGGCGCGCGGGCTGCGGACAAGGCGGGCAAATGAATCGCGTTCCAACTAAGCTCGCGTTTCTGGCGGCAGGGCTGCTGGCCTCCGCCGCATTCGCGTGGGCGCATCACGCTTTTGCCGCGGAGTTCGACATCAACCGGCCCATCAAGCTGCGCGGCACCGTCGTCAAGATGGATTGGATCAATCCGCACTCCTGGATTCACATCGACGTGAAGGGCGCGGACGGCAAGGTGGTCACCTGGATGATCGAAGGCGGAAGTCCGAACGTTCTGCTCCGGCTGGGCTTCACCAAGGATGCGCTGCCGGCCGGTTCGGAAATCGTCATGGACGGCTTTCAGGCCAAGGACGGATCCAATCGCGGCGTTGGCAAGGTTCTCACCTTCGCCGACGGGCGCAAGCTGTTTCTGGGCGGCTCGGCGCCGGGCGCGAACGGCGAATCGGACAAGTAGACCAGCAACGGCTCAGACTGCCGCTTCCGCCGCCGGCGCGAAACGCGTTCTTGCTCACCGAGCGACTGTCACCTTGACGTCGTACGGCGTCTCCAGCAGGCCGTCGCTCGCGATGGCGCGCAGCCAGTAGATGCCCGGCGCGCTGAAGGTCGCTTCTGTGGTTAGCTCGGCGGTTTGTCCACCCGACACCGGCCGGGTGCTTTCCGGCTCGAAGGCTACCTTGCCGCCCTCGGCCGGCGCGCGATACAGCATCCATCGGATCCGCAGCCCGAGCTGCGCGCGTGGCGTGGGAGTAGCGCCCGGCGGAAGCGGCATGCGCGGAGGAGACGCCCCCGCCGCAGTCGCGTTGGCAGGCCGATTGGCGCGAACGCGCGGCTTCGGAATTCCGTCGTCGGTGGCCGATACAGTCAGCTTCACTGGCTTGCCCAAGACGGTGGTCTGGTCTCCACTCCCGGTCACTTTGGGCGCGGCATTCGGAGGATCCACCGGTGGCGCGCCTCCAGGCCCGATGTTCATCTGGATCACGCCGTCATCCACTTCCCATTGCGGCTGCAGCCAGCCGTTGGCGGTGCTGGTCTGCCCGTTCACGGTCAGCGTCCAGGTGAGGCGCTTCTCCTGGTCCCAATCGCTCGGCACGTCGACCTTGAACACGAACAGGTGGCGGCGCGGATAGAAATGCGCCGGCTGGCCCAGGTCCGCGCGCAGATCGAACTTGTTGTTCGGGCCGATGGGCACATCCGGCTGCTCTTCGAAATTCCGGTTGAAATACCCGAACCACATCACGATGTGGCCATCGGGCATCCGCTGCCAGCCTTCGAAAAACGGCTGAACGTGTTGTCCGGCCGCGCGCGAGAAGTTGGCTTCGTCGGGAAGCTGGTCGATCACTTTTTGGGCGCACAGCCGGGCGGACGCGCCGCCCATCGCGATCAAGAGCGCCGGCGCGAGAAACCTGAAGGACCGCATGGTCGGCTCGATTCTAATGCAGGCCGGCTGTCAACTTCTTCTGCTTCGCCCGCCGATCCTCCAACGCCTGCCGGTACTCGTCGTCGGTCAGATAGTAGAAGGTCAGCCAGGAGAAGCTCATGTCGTCGATAGTGCGCTGGCCGAACGCGACCGGATTGGACGGGTCGGGATTGAACTTGTTGCCGGCGGTATTGTCGAACCAGGACGTGACGTGCAGAATGGTCCCGGCCGGCACGATGGGCTGCGCGTCTTCGTCGTAGTGATAGACGATATGCCAATCGAAGTGATACCGGTCGACGCAACTCACCGTCTCCTTGGGCGCCCGGCCGGCGCTCTGAGCGGGAGGATAAATCAGTTCCAGGCACTGCGCCTGCCCGCGATTGTGCAGGTGCGGCTGGAAGGCGGTGATGCGCGCCGGCTTGAGCAGCACGCTGTAGCCGTCCACGCGGACGTTTTTCGTGTTGGGCGGAATATCGAAATCTTCGTTGTCGCCCACGTGCTGCGAAATCTCGATGTGCTTGGGCGTGTAGCCTTCCGGATACAGCTTGATGCCCACCGCCACGTTGGCCGGCGTATCGGCGCCGACGGCGTGCAGATGCATGTTCATCGTGACCTTGGCACCGGCCGGTAGAACACGCCCGGTGTTTTCCGCGTAGATGTCGCCGAACTTGCCGACCGCGTATTCCTCCAGCAGCGACTGCTGTTCGTTGCCCTGCTCGTCTTCGAACTGCATGGTCGCCACCGCGTGATGGACCACGGCGACGCCCTTGATCGGCTTCACTTCGACGGCCTGGATATAGCGGTTGATCTTCACGCCTAGATCCTCAGTCGGAAGGTCGACCCACTGATCGGGCGCCTTGGCCTTCACCAGCACGTCCTTCTTCAGCGTGACGATGATGTCGGGCTTGCCGATGTGCCAGCGGTCGCCGTCTTCGAACTTGCGCGGTGCGGGAAGATCCGCGGCGTTGCCTTGTGGCGCGCCCGCGTCCGCCCATTTCGAGATCATCGCGATTTCCTGGTCGCTCAGCGACGGGTCGTTCTTGAAGCTGTGGATGCCGACGGCGCGATCGATGTACCAGGGCGGCATGTTGCGCTGCACCACCTGTTGCTTGATGGCGCGGGCCCACGGGCGCACATCCTGATAAGTCAGCAGCGACATGGGGCCGATGTTGCCGGGCCGGTGACAGTTCTGACAGGAGCGCTGCAGGATGGGCGCGATGTCTTTCGCGAAGGTGACCTGGTCGGACGTGTTCTGCGCGCGGCCGGATTCCACGGCGCCGCACAGCGCCACTAGCGCCAGCAGACTCGCGCCAGGTGTACGAAGCATTCTCGGCATGGAGACCTCCTTGATGCCACCGGTTGGCATCCGTCGGCAAGAGCCGATTTCTAGCCAGTATACACCCCGGATTGCGCGTTATCGACCCCCGGGGTAGCGCGCTACGTCTGTGCGCCTGCTACTTAGCTTTTCGAGACGGGTTAGCTTTTCGAGACGGGATCAGGACGTAGACTATTGGTGCTGGCTGCTTGGAAGAATGGCGCACCCTGAGCAGTTCGGTGGCTTTCTTGGGGAATGGAACATTGATCATATCAGGTTGGGCGTTATTCCTTGTGGTCGGCATAGCAGCAATCAAGACGGCTTCAATTTCCTTGTGGCGTTCAGGATCGTTTGGCACGAAAACAGAAAAGTGGGTCCAGAAATTGTAGTTGCGTGCGCGTGGAACATTTGCATGAACCCATAGCCGTGACCGAAGGTTCTTTCCTCTTCCGATGTAGTACGGAACATCCTCCCGATAGAGAACGTACACGCCAGTTTTGCCTAGGATCTTGAACTCAGGATCTGACCGTAACGTTTCTCTGTCTTGATACAAGACCTCGCGCGGCCACATCCGCGCATACTCGATGTTTATTTGGGATGCCATTGATGTTCCATGCTCTCTCGCTCACCGGCCAGTCTATCCCACTTTGATAGACTGAGGCTGAAATAGACCAGCACAGCAGAGCAGCATTGTTGTGCCTCCTACACTCGAACGGAACGATCCGCTTACACAGAACCCACCTCAGCAAGGCCCCGAGACAGGAACTTTTCACTCCAGAGCGCCGAAGCGACCCGCAGCCGGTTACGCCACGACCAACGCCTGACCCACCACCGAACAGGCCCTTCAAGACGAGAAAGGCGTATAACCAGCGTCACTAGATTGGCGACAAGCACAGTCGCAACGCAATAGAACGCTATGAACATGAAGCGAGACTTTGCCGCGTTGATAGCGCTGAATTAGCGGGTTATCGACCCCCGGCCGCCGCCGAGACTTCGTTCCTCTTCGCCCGCAGGACCGCGCGGTAGCTGTCCACCAGGTTGCGCGTCAGCACCGCCATGTCGCGCGTCGCCACCACGCGTTCGCGCGCGCGCTGCGCCAGGCCTCGCGCCTTCACGGCGTCGTCGAACAGCTCGATGATTTTCGCGGCGAACTCAGTGGGATCGTCGGCCAGCGCGCAGATTTCTCCGTCCGCGGTGGTGAGGCCTTCCGCGCCCAGCCGCGTCGAGACCACCGGAATTCCGGCCGAAAACGCCTCCAGCAGCTTCACCCGCATGCCCGACCCGCTGAGAATGGGACACACGAACACCGCGTAGCGGCCGAGCGGCTCGCGCACGTCTTCGACAAATCCTCTCAGCTCGATGTGATCCGGCGGACCCGGCACCGAGTGGCGCGGAGGCGGCTCGGAACCGACGATGACCAGCCGGGCCTGGGGACAGCGTTGCAACACCGCCGGCAGCACCTTCTGCGCAAACCAGGCCAGCGCTTCCTGATTCGGGAGGTGACGGAAGCTGCCCAGGAACAGCATGGTGTGCGGCTCCCGGCCATCGGGCTGGAACTGGTAGCTCGAAGTAGCGATGCCGGCGCGGTTGTCGTCCAGGCGGCCTGAGAGCTGGGGGAGAAAGGAAAGCAGGTAGTCGCGGTTTTCCGGGCTGCAGATCTGAATGCGATCGAAGCTCGGCAGGATCTTCAGCTCGTATCGGAGCGCGCGAAGATACTCGACCGCGGCCTTGGCCGTCTTCACCACTCCGGACATCCTGGCGAGCGCCCGGCTGATGGACTGGAAGTAGACATCATGCTCGAACAGCACGCAGCCCAGCCGGTGAAAATCGGCGCCATACTGCGCTAGCGTCGTGTACTCGAGCTGCAACACGTCGACCTCGCGCAAGTGGATCTGGCGGTGCAGCAGCCATTCCAGATCGGCATTGGCGAACTCGCGCACCGCGAACGGAAGAATCGACCCGAGCTGTTTGGTCTTGCCTTCCACGCGCAGCAGGTACTCCACCGACGCGGCCTGCTGTTCGAGCACCGAGTGCGGCGCGCGTTCCCATTCATGGTCCAGCAGGATCACCAGGTGGAGCGAGCAGAGACTGGCCAGCTCGAGCGCAGTCTGGTACATGAACACGCCGCCGCCGTGGATGGGAGGGCAGATGGGATACGGCGAAACGAACAGCACGCTCAGCTTTTCCGGATCGTTCCGGACAGCGCCGAAGCGGTCGCGGAAGTAGCCGGCCAGCGGCCTGCGGAAGGCTTCCGTATCGGAGATCGCCGCCAGCGCGCGCACCCGCCGGCGGGAACCCAGCGCCGCGGGCAATTGCCGGAATGCGCGCCAGAGTCCGGAGAGATTGGCCCGCTCGGGTGAATCGCCGAAGATCGCACTCAGAACCCCTCCGGCGAAGGTGAAAAAGAAATGCGAGCCCAGCCGCCGCCATTCGTGAATGTTCTTCCAGCAGAAGAGAATGAAATTCTTCTTCAGCACCAGGTCGATTTGGGTTTCGGAGAACCGCTTCCCGATAGTGCCGCGATGCTCGTGATAGACGACGCTGCGCGGCTGATAGAACACCTTCCAGCCGCGCTTCCAGGCCTGGTAGCCGAGGTCGGTGTCTTCCAGATAGAAGGGACGAAACAGTTCGTCGAAGCCGCCCAGCTCCAGAAACTTGCGGCGGTCGAGCGCGCACGAACCGCCACCCCCATAGAAGCAGGGAAACGCGGAGGTGACGGCCTGGTCTATGCGATGACGCACGCGCAGGCTGCCGTTTTCCCACCAGCCTTGCGTGAGCCCGGTCTCTTCCCGCAGCTTGGCGGGATCGCTGAAGTAGATCTGGCAGGAGGCGGCGAAAACGTTTTCGTCGGAGAACGTCTCAAGCAGCGGAGCCAGGAAATCGGGCTCGACGCGCATGTCGCTGTTGAGCAGCACCACGATGTCGTTTTTCGCGGCACGAAAGCCTTCGTTCGAGCCGCCGCCGAATCCCAGGTTGCGCTCGAGCGCCAGCACGCGGACCGAGGGGAAGTTCTCGCGCACGAACTCGGCGCTTGAGTCGTCAGATCCGTTGTCGACGACCACGATCTCGTTGGCCGGATTCCCGGAGAGCGCCTGGACCACCGAAGGCAGGTATTTCGCGAGCAGGTCGCGGCCGTTCCAGTTCGGAATGACGACGCTCGCGGCGGTGTTCGAGGCCGGCCGGGCGGGCGCCAGCGCCGGCTTCCTCCGCAGCGCGCCGGCCAGGTCCGCGATCGCGATGGCGAGCACCGCGGCCAGCAGCAGAAAAGGAGCAAGCAGTAAAAGCGGAAGGGACTGGATGAGCCGCCGGGCAATGATGAGTAGCGTTCTCACTTGGCGCGGCTTCTCAGGGCTGATCGATTACCGGGCCCAGCCCCACTGTCCGGCCCAGCCTGACCCAGCGGGAAGAGCGCACCATCTGCAGCTTGGCCGCCAGCTCCTCACGCAGGCTCTCGGCGCGCTGGGCCCACTGCGTTCGTTCCACCACGGTCGCCTCGGCGGTTTCGAGCAAACGCACACACTCGGCCAGCTCGTCGCATTTGGCCTGCAGCTCCTGGGTCACGCTCAGAGCCCAGGCGGTCTTGCCGCGATTCTCCTCTTCGAGTCCGCCGATCTTGGTTTCGTACCCGTCCGCCTGGGCCGCGAGTTCATCCTGGAGTTTCATCACACGCTGCCCCGCGGCCTGGAGCTCGGCGTCCAGCTTCTCGGCCCAGCGATTGCGCGACTCGAGTTCTTCCTGTAGCTCGCGATGCAACGCCAGCAGCGAATCGCGCTCGGCCTGCGTCTCGGCCAGCCAGCCCTTGGTGCGCCCCAGCTCCTGGTCCAGCAGTTGGATGTGCTGCTCGCGTTCTCTCAGGACATTCGCGGCTTTCGGCACGTAGACGAATGAGCGCGGCTCGGGAAGCGGGCCAAAGGAACACAGCCCGATCAGGAAATGCGCCTCCTCCGGCTTGCCCCCGCCTCCGTCCACCCTGGCTTGCGCCGGCCAGATCAACTTGGGTGAGTGAAACGCGAAGGCTTCCGAGCGATTCTGGAGCAGCAGCCGGACGTTGGAGAAGACGCGCGCCAGCTCGCTCTCAAATTCATCCGGTTCGAATTCGTGCTGGTGATAAGGATTGGCTCCGGTGTTGGCGCGCGATTCCGCATAGTAGCGTTTGTTGGGCGATGAAACGACGAACAGTCCCTGGTGCGTGAGGACGCGCGCGCATTCGTCGAGCAGAGCGCGGTAGTCCTTCAGGTGTTCGATGACCTCGAAGGCGACAATCAGATCGAACGCATTGGCCGGAAAAGGAATGGCGGTGCAGGATGCAGCGACCGCGCGGAGATTGGCAGCCGGGAAATTCGCGCGGCAATACGCAGCCGCTTGCGGGTCGACATCCAGCGCCGTTACCGAGGCCGCGTCCAGCGCCAGCTCGGCCGACCCATACCCGGTTCCGCAGCCCGCGTCGAGCACCCGCTTGTCTTTGGCGTAGAGCCGGGCGAAGGCATAGCGGGCGACGTGCTCGTTCCACAGGTCGTCATTCACTTCGCCCGGAATTACTCGCTCTCCGGTGAACTCAACCAAATTTCGGCTCCGCGTGCGACAGGGCCGTCTCGGACGAAGCCAGGCAGCGGTTCAGCTCGACGCGGCACGGCAAGTGGATGGCTCCGTAGATTTCGCCTTCGCCGGCGCCCATCTGAAGCACGATCGCGTTGTCGATCCAGTCGCAGGTTTTGTAGGCGCGCAGCGTGCCGTCCGCTATGGCGGGCGAGAAGGAGAAGGTGACCGGTTGGAGTTCGGGAAGCTGCAGATGAAAGTCGACCGTGTAGATGTCGCCCGCGGCCATGGCAGGAAGCTCGAAGCCTTCGCGCGCCGTGTTGGTGCCCGCGAAATCGAGGCCCAGGTGGTTGCGCATGACGAAGCCCACGATAGGCAGCGCCAGGTCTTCGTGAGCCCGCACGCTGATTCGCACGATGACCTGCGCCGAGGGCTCCAGCAGATGCGTCGGCTGACCGTCGGCATTGAGAATCGCGATTCCGAGCACTTCGGCGCGCGCGTCCCCGAAGCGATGATCGATGTTGGGAATGGTATCGACCACTTCAGGCGCCCGCACCGGAGCGCTCTGCAGCTTCTCGGCCTGATGGTGCAGCGTGGTGACGTAGGCGCTGTCCTTTGCGACCATCGCGGCGGAATACCGCGTTACCACCGCGTCCGGGCTGCCCAGCTCCTTGATGTAGCCCTTCTCCAGCCACATGGCCCGATCGCCGATCGATTTCACTTCCGAGACAGCGTGGGTGACGAACAGGATGGTCACGCCTCTGGCGCGCAGCTCGTGGACTTTGCGGAGGCAGCGCTGCCGGAAGTAGATGTCGCCGACCGCTAGCGCCTCGTCCACCAGCAGGACCTCGGGATCGACGTGGATCGCCACCGCGAACGCGAGGCGCACCGCCATGCCGCTCGAGTACGTCTTGACAGGTTGATCGATGAACTCGCCGATCTCGGCGAATTCTTCAATTTGCTGGAAGCGCGCGTCGATTTCCTTGCGCGAAAGGCCCAGGATGGCGGCGTTGACGTAGACGTTGTCGCGGCCGCTGAACTCCGGGTTGAATCCGGTTCCGAGTTCCAGCAGGGCGGCGACGCGCCCGCGCACGATCACCTCGCCGGTGGACGGATGCAGGATGCCCGCCACCATCTGCAGCAGCGTGCTCTTGCCGGATCCGTTTTCGCCGACGATGCAGAACGTCTCGCCGGGGAAGACTTCGAAGCTGATGTCGCGCAGCGCCCAAAAGTCCCGATGGAAGGAGACGCGATTGAAGCAGGCCAGTTCCTTCAGGCGCGCGCTGGGTGCGGCATAGATGGGATAGCTTTTGGAGACCGCGCGAAATTCAACCAGAGGAGAGGGCACTAAACTCGAATCTACTGGAGGGGGAAGGGGCTGTCAAATGGCCAGAAATGACTCAGGGCGACCGCCGACTCCTGCATGCCACCCCCAACTTCATGGATGCGGTGAAACCGCCGCTAGCCGGTGAGGCGATCTGTTCTCACCCTGCCGTGATCCATCTTGGGGGACTCGCCACGTCGAGGTAGCCGGTAGTCGCCCTGACGAGCAATCGTAGTCTCTATAAGACCTCCTACGGTCACTTGTCTCGAAGGCTAACTTTCATCAGCCAGCCTCCATCATTAAAATAGCCTAATCTCTGGCAAGTGTCAAGGATTTTAATGATTTAGAGTACCAGGTTGACTTCCCATCGGCGCTCCAAATAACCTGAGAAAGTAGCCTTGCCGGTGTAGCTCAGGTGGTTAGAGCGACGGTCTCATAATCCGTAGGTCGCAGGTTCGAGTCCTGCCGCCGGCACCATCACTCTTTGCGGCTGGTCGCAACAATCAGCTCGTAGACACGCTGCAGTTCTTCCTGCGAATAATATTCGATCTCGATCCGGCCGCGCTGGTCGCTCTTTTCGACGATGCGGACGCGGGTTCCCAGGGCGTTTTCGAGCTCTCCGACAGCGGCCCGTATATTGGGGTCCTGCAGCGGTTTGTCGGTGGGCTCCCGGGGTTCGTTGATCCTCTTCACCAGGCGCTCCACCTGCCGCACTGAAAAACCCTGAGCCGCCGACTTCTCGGCCAGCTGCGTCTGGAGTTCGGGCGTAGCGAGTCCCAGGATGGCCCGGGCATGCCCCATCGACAAGCGGCGCTCGGCCACCAGGAGCTGCACGTCCTTGGGAAGGCGCAGCAGCCGGATCATGTTGGTGATGGTGGTGCGATCCTTGCCGGTGCGGTTGGCGATCTCCTCGTGGCTCAGGCTCATCTCGCGGCAGAGGCGGTCCAGGGCCTGGGCGGTCTCGATGGGGTTCAGATCCTCGCGCTGGATGTTTTCGATCAGCGCGATCTCGAGGACGCGTTCGTCGGCGTAGTCCTGGATGATAGCCGGGATTTCGGCCAGCCCGGCCAGCTTAGCCGCCCTCAGACGACGCTCGCCGGCGATCAACTCGAACTGGCCGGCTTTTCTGCGAACCAGGATCGGCTGTATAACACCGTTTGTTTCTATGGAGTTAGCCAATTCCTGCAGCCGGCCGGGATCGAATACCGTGCGGGGCTGCAGCGGGTTGGGTCCCACTTGGGCGATCGGAATCAGGCTGATTCGGGCGCCGCTGGGTGGCAGTTCCGTAGCCGCGTGGGCTGACGCCGCGGGCTTGTGGGAAAGCAGAGCCGACAGGCCCTTACCCAAGACTTTGCGTGGTGGCTTGTCCGGCTTTTTGGGCACGGGCGAGGATCTCCTTTGCCAGCTGTATATAGCTCTCGGCACCGCGCGACCGGACGTCATAGACCAGGATGGGCTTGCCGAAGCTGGGCGCCTCGGCGAGCCGGACGCTGCGCGGGATCACGGTTTGGAAGACGTCCCGGTCGAAAAAGTCGCGAAGGTCTTGTTCCACCTGGCGCGTCAGGTTCATGCGTTCATCGTACATGGTGAGCAGCACGCCCTCGATCTTCAGGTCGCTGCCGAAGGACCCCCGAATCCGGTCGATCGTGTCCAGGAGTTGTGAGATGCCTTCCAGTGCGAAGAACTCGCATTGAATGGGGATGAGGATGGAATCCGCCGCCACCAGCGCGTTGAGGGTCAGCAGGTCCAGCGCGGGGGGGCAATCGATCAGAATGTAGTCATATTGGCTGCGCACTGGCTCCAGGCGTTCCCGGAGCCGCGATTCACGGTTCTCGAGATCGATCAGTTCCAGGTTGGCGGCCACCAGGTTCTTGTCCGAGGGCACAATGTCCAGACCTTCGAACCCGGTATGGACGATAGCCGCGGACAGGTCCGCCTCGCCCAGCAGCACCTGGTACAGCGTCGGCCGCTCGCCGGTTTTCGAAACGCCCAGGCCGGTGGTGGCGTTTCCCTGGGGGTCGGAATCAATCAGCAGGACGTGCAGGTCGTTCGCCGCCAGGGACGCACTGAGGTTGATGGCCGTAGTGGTTTTACCTACGCCTCCCTTTTGGTTTGCGATCGCGATGATTTTCCCCAAGGTCCCCTCATGTTCCACGTGAAACCAAAGATCGTCAATGTTCCACGTGAAACTCGCCAAGCATACACAGCCTACGGTCTCCCCAAGGTAACCGAACCGGCTGCGACCATGCAATTGTCTTGAAGCTTTCGAGCGCCTGAAAATTCGTTTCCCCAACCAGGAGCCCAACCCGGGAGGCCAGGCGCGGCAGATTGGCCAAGATATCCTTGGGATGGACGGCCCGGGAGACGATCCAATCAAAATGGCCCTGCACGTCTTCGGCCCGTTGGGCCAAAACTGCGACGTTCTTCAGGTGCCGCGTGGCTTCCCGCAGGAACACCGCTTTCCGCTGCACCGATTCCACCAGCGTGACCTGCCACCGGGGCCGAAGGATTGCGATCGGCACCCCCGGAAACCCGGCCCCGGACCCAACGTCGACAATCAAAGCCGCATCGCCGGCCACCGGCAACTGCGCGCCCAGGAACAGCGACTCGCAGTAGTGCCGGATCACCATTTCAACGCCTGGCTTCAACGAGGTTAGATTGATTCGCTCATTCCACCGCTCCAGCAGTTGATAGTGCGTATATAGGTCGGTAAGTTGCTGATGGGAAAGACTCAACCAGGGCCGAAGCTCGCGCTCCAGGACTTCGGCGAACCAGGCTGGAACCGGCACGGCGTCAGGCGTTAGCGCCAAGGCTCAGATACACATCCAGCACCGCCACCGCCGCCGGAGTGACGCCCGGGATGCGGCTGGCCTGCCCTAGCGTTTCCGGCCGCACGCGCTGCAGCTTCTGCTTTACCTCCGTGGAAAGCCCCGGGATTTGCGAGAACTCGAAGTTCTCCGGGATCCTCCGGCGCTCGGAATCCCGCAAGCGCTCAATCTGACGCTCCTGTTGGGCGATGTAGCCGGCATACTTGGCCTCGGTCTCGAGAGTGGCGAGCACGCCGTGCCGCGGTTCCTCGCCGAGCGTCTTCCGGATCCAATCCGCCAGCATTCCGATCTTGGCTTCGGGCCGCCGCAGCCACTGGATCAACGTGGGCCGATCGTCGCCGGAGCTGGCCAGGTTCCCGAAGGTTGCGGGATCCAGCCTGGTGGTCTCCAGCAGCGTCAGCAGGCGCCGCTTCTGCTCCTGCTTGCGCACGTACACGTTCCAGCGGTCCTCGCTGACCAGGCCGGCCTTGCGCCCCAGGGGAGTCAGCCGCTCGTCCGCGTTGTCGATCCGCAGATGCAACCGAAACTCGGCCCGAGACGTGAACATCCGGTAGGGCTCGTCCGCACCCTTGCTGATCAGATCGTCGATCAGAATCCCGGTATAGCCCTCGGTTCGTCCGATCACCGCCGCAGAACTGCCCTTCAGCTTGCCCGCCGCATTCAGGCCCGCCACCAGGCCCTGGCAGGCCGCCTCCTCGTAGCCCGAGGTCCCGTTGATCTGGCCCGCCAGAAACAACCCTTCGATCGACTTCACTTCCAGGCTGTGCTGCAGCTCCCGCGGATCGATGGCGTCATACTCGATGGCGTAGCCCGGCCGGATCATCTCGGCCTCCTCCAGGCCTGGAATGGAAGCCACCATGGCCGCTTGGACATCGATGGGCATGCTGGTGGACATGCCGTTGACGTAAACCTCGTAAGTATCCAGGCCCTCAGGCTCCAGGAAGAGCTGGTGGCGAGGCTTGTCCGGGAACTTGACCACTTTGTCCTCGATCGAAGGACAATAGCGCGGCCCCACACCCTCGATTTGCCCGCTATAGAGCGGTGAGCGAGCAATGCTATCTCTCAGAATCTTAAGCGTTTGTTCTGAAGTGTAAGATATATAACAACTAACCTGCTCCCGCTCGATCTTTTCCGTCAGGAATGAAAACGGCGTCGGCTCCGGATCTCCGTGCTGCGGCTCGAAACGCGACCACTCGATGGTCCGGCCGTCCAGCCGGGGAGGAGTTCCAGTCTTGAGCCGCGTCCACGCGAGCCCTAAAGTGCGGAGCTGGTCGCCGAGCAGATTGGAGGGAGCTTCGCCGTTGCGGCCGCAACTGTACTTCATCTCGCCGACGTGCGCCAGGCCGTTCAAGAACGTTCCGGTGGTAACGATCACCGCCTCGCTTGCGAGCGTTCGTCCGTCGCGCAGCAGCACGCCGGTCACGCGGCGCTGCGGCGACTCCTGGATTTGAAGCTGCGCGACCTCAGCCTGCAGAATGCGCAGGTTCGGCTCGCGCTCCAGCACTTCGCGCATTCGAATGCGATATTGCTTCTTGTCGCATTGCGCGCGCGGCGACCACACGGCCGGCCCGCGGCTGGTATTGAGCAAGCGGAATTGGATGCCCACCGCGTCGGTCACTTCGCCCATGACGCCGCCCAGAGCGTCGATCTCGCGCACCAGGTGACCTTTCGCGATGCCGCCGACGGCTGGGTTGCAGGACATCTGCGCGATCAGGTCCAGGTTCATCGTGATCATCGCGGTCCGCAGGCCCATGCGCGCGCAGGCCCGCGCGGCCTCACAGCCGGCATGTCCGGCGCCCACCACGATCACGTCGTACTTGCTCGATTTCATGACGCTTCAGTTTTAGTGTGGCACAACTGTGCTAGGTTCTAGTTTCAAGACGCATGAAAATCCTGGTCATCGGCTCGGGCGGCCGTGAACACGCCCTTTGCTGGAAGCTGGCTCAAAGCCCCAAGACATCGGCGTTGTACGCGGCGCCGGGCAATCCTGGCATCGCGCAAGCGGCCACCTGCCTTGCCACCGCGGACTACCTGGCGGCCGCTGAATCCATCGACGCCGACCTTACGGTAGTCGGTCCGGAAGCGCCGCTCGCCGCCGGTATCGTGGATCAGTTCCGCGCCAAGGGCCGGCCCATCGTGGGACCGACGCAGGCTGCGGCGCGCCTGGAATCGAGCAAGGTGTTCGCGAAAGAGTTCATGCTGCGAGCCGGCATCCCGACTGCTCGTTTCGCCGCCGTGAACACGCCCGAAGAAGCCCGCGCGGCGCTCCAGGAGTTCGACTTTCCGGTGGTGCTCAAGGCCGACGGGCTGGCGGCCGGCAAGGGCGTGATCGTTGCAAACACCGCGGCGGAGGCCGAGCAGGCCGTCACGCAACTCATGGCGGCGGGATCGAAGCTGGTGCTCGAGGAATTTCTGGCCGGCGAAGAGGTCAGCTTCATCGTGCTGAGCGACGGAGTGAACGTCCTCGCGCTCGAGCCCACGCAGGATCACAAGACCGTCCACGATGGCGACACCGGCCCCAACACCGGCGGCATGGGGGCTTACTGCGATGGACGGATCCTGGATCACTTTCAGCAATCGGAAATTCTCGCGCAGGTCATCCATCCGGCCATTCAACACATGCGCGCCGAAGGCCAGCCTTTCACCGGTTTTCTGTATGCCGGACTGATGATGACGCCGCGGGGCCCCAAGGTGCTGGAGTTCAACGCGAGGCTGGGCGATCCGGAGACCCAGGTCTTGATGCACCGCATGCAGTCGGATTTTGTCGAGGCGCTATTCGCCGCCGCGCACGGCACACTGGACGAATCGGACCTAACCTGGCGGCCGGAGCCTTCGGTTTGCGTGGTGCTGGCCGCAGCCGGTTACCCCGGATCGGTTCGAACTGGCGACGCCGTCCGCGGGCTGGACCGCATCACCGGAGCAACCGTTTTTCACGCCGGAACAAGGCTAGACAATAATGTTCTAGTGACTTCGGGAGGCCGCGTGCTGGGAGTAACCGCGCGCGGCGAAACGCTGGCCTCCGCCATCGAAAACACCTACCGGGAGGTGGCTCCTATCAGTTTCGCCGGCATGCATTACCGGACCGACATCGGACGAAAAGGCCTGAAGCGCTGGTGAGCTGAGCGCGATCTGCCGCGCTCACTTCTTCTTCGCTGCTTCGGCTTTCTCTTTGGCCCGCGCGCCGGCCAGCATGTCGACCATGGCGTAATTCCCCTCGTGACAGGCGTACTCGAAAATCGGCCCTTCGGTCCTGGTCATGGGAACTGACGCGGTCCAGGGCCGGGTGTAGGTGGCCGGATCGTCCACCGTGTATCGATAGTCGACGGTGTCGGCATCCACCAGCTTGAAGCGTTCCACCACGTGCAAGCTGGTGCCTGCTCCCGGGCAGCAGTTGAACGAATTGGAAATGATCTTGTTGTTGAAGTTGGTGGTGTCCACCACCAGGGTGTCGCCGTCCCAATGGCCGCGCGAATCGCCCATCCAGAGGCGCACTTTATCGTCGATGTGCGGACGCCCGTCCAGTGGAATGTAGCGCACTTCGTGGATCATCTCCTGGAGAATCGCCACGTAGCCGCGAGTCTGGATGATTTGAAAATTGTTGTTGTAGCCGCCGGGAAGCTTGGGCGCGCCGCGCGTGATGCAGCGTTCGGCCAGGTTGCGATCCTCCCAGGTGTCAGCCGGATCGGGCCCGCGCCGGCGCCGGTCTTCGGCGCGGGCCTGGGCTTGTTTCTGCGCCTCGGGCGTCAACGGCGGAAGCCTGCCATCCGGTGGATCCACGATCAGGGAGGTTCGCTGCAGCAGCTTGCCACGCTCGCGCCAGAGCTCGTTGTAGGAGCGGCCGACATCCACTTCCGCGCCGCCGTCGCGCCGGTCGGTGCTGAGATTCTCACGCAGCCGTTTCTCGCGATCGGCCGCCTCCTGCTCGGTGAGGAACTCTTTGCCGGCGAGTTCGCGAGGACGTTCCAGCGGCGTCATGGTTCCGTTGGTCCAGATGCCCTGGAGATCCGGCTTGCCGTCGGGGGTGCGCGGCGGAGTCCAGATCTTGGTTGATGGTGCCTTGGCCTTCGCGACAGCCGCAGTGGTCTGTGCCGCTGCCGGCATGGTCCCGAGCGTCCAGACAGCAGCCGTAACGCCGATCGCAACGAGAAATTGTTTCCTCATCGGGCGCCCTCCCTTGGATAGTCAGTATCCATGGTACATCTCCGGGAGGTTGCGCCGGAATGAGCGCCCGGCGCCGCCGTCGAAACCGTACTCCGGCCCTGCCTATCGGCTCAAGCGCAGAATCTGGGATGAGATCGACAAGAACGCCTGCTGCAGGTCGCTCTTGTCCGTTGAGAAAACGTACATCCCCTGTTGCTGCGGGGAACCGTAAGTGACGCAGCCCGCTTCGCTGGCGCAGGCGCTATAAGCGCTCGTTCCACTGAAGTTGTCGCCATTGGGATCGTTGGCGATGCGTTGCAGAAGAATGTGGTCGATGCCGCTTCCGAGCCCGATGACGTCGATCAAAACCGACAGGTTGGTTCCGGCGTTCGGTGCCGGAAGGGTCGCTCCGACGCGCGCGTTGTAGGCGGCGTTGTCGGCCGCGTTAATCGCGCCATTGTGCCAGTTAGTCCAGCCAGTGTTGGCAACGTGGATTCCATCGCCTGCCAAGGTGACCGCCTTGTAGGCGCTGGCCGGCTTCAGCTTGTTCCCATAGACGTCGGTCGGAGGAAACCAGGCGAAATCCGCGACCGACCCATGACTGCCGGTGAAACCGCAACCCGGGGCTGTGGCGGCAGCGATGTAAGGCGGGTTGAAGCCACCGCCGGCTGGCATGACTCCGGTGTAGGGCTTCTGCAGAACATAGAACGCAGCGGCTCCGTCGGCCGGGTCGTTCGAGCCGACCACGCCGACGATGCCAGCGCTATAGCTCGCTCCTCCCGTGCCGCCCGGAGTGGTTTGAGGATTTCCGGACAAATAGCTGTTGTTGGTGCCGCACGCGGCCTGACCGGCGCCGCCGCAGAATGGCACGCGCGTGCTCCATTGGGGCAGTACCGCGGCGGTCTGGAACCCCTTGTTGGGGGCCGCGGTGCTCATTTTGTGATTGTTGATGTCGGTGCAATTGCTGGCGTTGGCAAGACCGCCCGTCGCCGGGTTGGCGCTATCCCAGAAATTCACGGTCGCCGAGTTCGGCAACCCGTCCGTCTCCAGCAGCAGAATGTTCAGCGCGCCGGGCAGATTCATCTTCCACAGCTCGTTGTAGGCGATCGAGATGGCCTGTGAGGTGTTGGTGTTGCCGTCGCAGACGATGTTATCGATCTCCCCGTTGCCGCTGTGCGAGGCGTCCACATAGTATCCGAGGTTAGTCCGGAAGCTGGTGGAAGGAGCGGATTGGACCAACACTTCACCGGCGAAGGATGCCAGCCCGATGCGATCGCGGCCGGCGGCAAACTGGCCGACGAACGTTTTCGCGGCTGATTTCAGATTGTTGCAGGAGCCGGACTGGACCATGGAGTACGAGCGGTCCAGCACCACCATCATGACCACGTCGCGGCGAGAGGCGTTTCCTACCGATGTGAGAGTGGTGGAGTTGATGTTGAACCATCTCATGAACCAGGTTGGAACCGTCGTGGTGGCCGTCACATCCACCCTGCGAAGGTTGGCGTTGGTCGGATCGTCGTACACATGGACATGCGTGTCGGTGGTGTCCATTTGTGTATTCGAGGTGGACCAGTTGCCGGTCGGGAAATTCGCGTAGAACCAGTTGACGGCGTTTTGCTTGGCGCTGGTGGCCTGGTCATCGGTGGTCTGACCCACGTTCAAGGACCGCGCCGCCGCCAGGGCCGCGCCGTCGACGGCGGCCTGCATCCGCGACTTGGCCGAATACAAAATCCCAACGTCGATAACCAGACCGACCATGGGAACGATGAAGATCAAGGACAACGTCCCCAGGAACAGAGCCGTTCCGCGTTGCCGGCCACTATGTTTTCGGTTCGCCATGAAATCCTCCTAGTAGAAATACCGCGCGTAGACGCCGCTGCCCGCCAGGCTGCCCACGTTCAAGTCCGGAGATTGGAAGTACGTTTCCACGATGTAGACCACCTGGCCATCGGTGAGCGGCTGTTGGCCGTTATTCGTGGTTTGCCAAAGGCCGGCCATTGCGGATTGCGCCGCGCTCCCCAACTTGGCATGCGAGTCTGTAACCGGATTCTGCACTGTCCCGTCGGTGGCCAGGGTTGCTCCGCTCGGAGTTCCCAACGTGACCGTTCCCGAGTTGGAGAGCGAACTGTTGCCAAACTGAATCTGCTGCGTATAAACGAAGCTGTCGTGGTTGGTGCAGGAACCCGCGGGCACCGCGGCGCAGTTGGAGGCCGTGGTCGGCCCTACGTACATGATCTGGGTGACGGTCACCAGCCCACGGCCGCTGGTGGAGGTGTTGGTGGCTTGGTTGCCCGAGAAGGAAGGCATCTGCAGGTTCAAGCCCTGCGCCAGCCGCTGCGCCTCTTGCTGCATGGAATAGCTGGAGAAGTCCGCGCCGTGGATGTACATGTCCGTCAAGTCGCGGCACACCGAGTTGGCCTGAATGCTGCGGATCAGGTTCATCCCCACCACGAACGTGCCGAGCAGCAGAGGGACGAACAGGATCGCCACTAAGCCGAACTCAATGATTTCCTGTCCGCTCTGTGTTTTCTTTCTGCGTTGTGTTGCCATAGGTCACCTGTCCAAAGGATTGCGCGGTTAACGAGCCACGGAAGTGACGCCCGCCGGAAGACCGCCCAGAAGGTCGGAAGAATAGATGTTCAGGGTAATGGGGGTCAGGCTGCGGAAGAAAGGAATGCCATTGCCGAAGCTGCCGCTGAGCGGAGCCAGTTGCTTCCAGGCCACCCCCTGTACGGAAACTTCCACCAGGTTGCCCGGGACGTTGCCGCCGCTGGCCGACGGGATGGGCGTGTTCAAGTTGCTGGGATTGTAATAGTTGACGTTGATCTGGCCGGCCGCATCGGCGGTGCTCAAGATTCCCAGGCTGTATTTCTGTACTACTTGCGTGATGGAAGCGTCTTGCCCCTGGCCGCCCGAGGTCTGAAAAGTGATGGCGTACCGGCATCCTTCGCGCACGGCGTTCTGCAGCGTGGACCAGCGGAACAACAGCAGGCCGAAGTCCACGAACGCGAAGATCAGGGCGAAGGTCGGCAGCAGCGTGAACACCATCTCGATCATCACGTTTCCCGAACGGCGCCGGTTTCGGGTTCTGGTGCACCCGGTTCGATTGTGTCTTTGAGGCATCGTATGTCCAGGGTCGAGCGAGCGCTTGATAGCTCACCCAACTTACCCGCTTCTCTATCGGCGGACCGCGGGGTTTCCTTTAGGAAACCAGAAAGACGTAGGTATTTCAATAGGATAGAAGTACTAAGGCGGGAGAAGGCCGCAAAAAATGACGCCCTGCGAAAAACAAAAAAGCATGCGGCCGGTGAAGGCCGCATGCCTATTCGATGCCCAGGGAGAAGGCGAACGTTGAACTTAGGACGGTTGCTGCGCGGTCCGGCGCTTGCGCGCGTAGATCCCCGCGATACCCAGCAGGCCCGCCAGCATCAGGCCGTAGAAGCGCGGCTCAGGCACGCTGGACGTTTCGGTGATCGAGTTCAGCAACAGGTACGTGCAGTCATCTTTAATGGCGATCCACTCGACGGGATGAGTACTGTCGGTGCTGGTCTTCAACGAGAACTGCGGGACGGTGTTGTCTCCGTTGGCAAGGCCCACCGAAACATCGGTTGCGCTATGCGTAAACGCCGAGAGGTTCGGAGGAGCCGTTTGACCCGAACCAAAGGCGTCCCAGTAAGCGTCGACCACGTCAATGGCCTGGTCGCCCTGCTGCATCAGAAAGCTGAGCGTGGTTCCCGTCGGAACTTGACCGGCGCCGGTCCCGCCCTGGATCTCGATGTAGAGCATCACATCGTAGTGATGGCCGCCGGAGTCAAAATCCGTGATGCCCTGCTGGCCGGTGTAGGGGCTATCGCCGGTCGGGTTGGTGCCGTAGTAGGGGGCAATGCCGCTGGCGATATTGCCGTTGTGATTGTCTTGCACTTCGAACATACCGTCGATGTAGTTCCCGTGATCGGGGTTGACGCCGGTATTGCCATTGTTCGTGGTATTGGCCTGAACGTTGCCGTCCTTCAGCAACTCGGGAAAGATCGTGATCTGCTGGCCATTGGCGGCCGTGAAAGTGACTCCAGTGCTAAGGTCGCCGCAGTATCCCAGCGCCGCGAAAGTCCAACCCGGACTTGACGAACTGCAGGCCGGAACAGCCGCCGCCGCAGAAAACGAAAGAATAGCCAGTAACGCAATAATTACGTACGTACGATTCATTACACGCCCCTCCTCTAGGGCCGCTCAAGAGCATTCTCAATTTCGATACCAGACAAGTATAAAGTGCTGTCATTCGCGAAATCCAGATCAACGCGGCCTGAAAGTACCAAGTAAGAAACTTCGAAGTTCTAGTACAGCTATTTGCAGGCGGCACGTGAAACTCAATCCAGCCGGCTCAGCACATCGCGGATTTCGGTTTCCATTTCCACCGGTGGCCGTAGCTCTAACGCATGCGTTAACATGTTCTTGGCCTTCGTTCTGTCCCCCTGCTGGTACCAGGCAATCCCGGTGTGATAAGCGTAGGACGGCTCCTGTGGAAAACTCCGCACCAGCTTGTCGAAGATCTGCAGAGCTTCGTCGTTCTTGTCCCGTTTCATGTAAATGAACCCCAGCGTGTCGGCGAAATTCGGATCTCGCGGCGCCTTCGCCACGGCGGCACGCGCCAGCTTCAAGGCCTCGTCCAGGTTGTCGCCCGTCTCGGCCAGCAGGTAAGCCATGTTGTTCATGGACAATGGATCATCCGACTTCAGACTCAGGGCCTTGCGCGCCTGGGCCTTGGCCTCCTCCCGGCGATTCTGCATTTCGAGCAGGGGGGTGAGCATGGTGGCCGGCCGCGAGTCGGTGGGTCGCAGAACCGTAGCTTTCTGCAGCGTCGCGATGGCGCCTTTAATATCGCCCTTCAACCGGTACACCTGGGCTAACTGCAGGTGAAAATCGATCGAGCCATTGCTCTGGTCGGCCAGCCGCTGGAGGTTCTCGATGGCCACGTTGTACCGGCCGGCCCGCAGGCCCGTGAGCGCCATCAGGTAGCGCACTTCGGGCGCCCCGTTGGAGGCTTGCAGCCTTTTCTCCAATCGAGCCAGTGCGTGCTCGGGCCGGTTTTGAGCCAGGTCCAGGTTCACTAGGCCCGCCAGCGCTCTGAACTCGTCGGGATGGGCTTCCAATATTTTGTCGTAGGCGGCCTCGGATTCCTTGAAGCGACTCTTCATGAGATCCAGCCGGGCGAGTTCCAGACGGACATCCATGGAGTCCGGCGTTTGGCGCGCCAGACGGCCGAGGACGCTCGCGGCTGCGTCCAGGTTCCCCAGGCTGAGCAACGCGCTCCCGCGGATCAGTTGCGCGTGCGCGTTGTCTGGATCGATCTGCAGCGCCGCCTCGGAAAAACGCGCCGCCTCTTGCATGTTGTTGTGATCGAATGCGATATCGGCCAGCAGCATGTGCCCTTCCAGAAAGTCGGGATGCCGCTTGACCAGCTCCAGTAGCTGCGTCCGGGCTGCCGACGGATTCCCGCTTTCCAACTGGGCCTTGGCCAGCACGTATTTCAAAGACAGGTCGTCGGGATTCTTGTCCACCAGGCTCTGGAACTCCTGGATACCTTCACTCGACTTTCCCCCGCCGGTATTGGCAACCAGCAAGGCCGCCCGGAGCGAGCGCGCCTCCTGATTGTCGGGGCTTTCCTTGAGGGCCGTATTCAGAAGCTTGAGCGCGTCGTCCCGCTTGCTCTCGGAAATCAAGGATCGAGCGATCCGGTTTTGATACAGCGGCTTCTGCTTGGGATTCGCCGCCAGGCCCGCGTTGAACTGCTGGATGGCGCGGTCCCAGTCGCCCAGCCTGACAAAAAAGTCGCCCGCCTCCAGGTGCACGTTTGGATCGCCACTCGAATTGGCCAGGAAGCTCTGAATCGCGCCCTCCATCTGCGGCTTCTTTCCCGTCCGCGCGTAGTGGGCGGCCAGTTCCAGCGAGTAGCCGCCCTGTTGGGGATTCTCTTTCACTTTTCGGACCAGGATGCTCTCGGCGTCGTCCAGACGCCTGGTGGAGACATACAGGCGATAGAGCGCGTCGTACACGTCGCCGCCCGTTTTCTCCGTGCCGATGTAGTCCAGTCCGACCTTTTCGGCTGCCGTGGGCTTGCCGCTCTGCGTCAAAGCCTCCATCAGCGCGAGCGTGATCTTCATCTCCTTGGGATTGGATTGATGAGCCCGCTCCAGCAGTGCTACGGCTTCCTCGGGCCTGCGATCCAGCATGGCGAGATAGCCCTTGATGCGCAGGCCTTCGGGCGACTCCGGATTTTCGGCCAGCCATTGCTGGCTCAGACGTACCAGAATGTCGTAGAGGGCTTTGGGGCGCTTCGGGTCGCTCAGGTATGAAGTCAGCACCAGGGTTTCAAGCTGCGACCTCGCGTCCCGATTCTGCGGAGCCAGCCGCACCGCCTCGTTCAGATCCTGAAACGCTTGCGAAGCTTTATTCTGCTTCAGCTCGGCCAGCGCCGCCTTATAATACAGGTCACCGTCGTGAGATTGCTTCTGCAGCGCCTTGCGGTAGTTCAGCGAGGCTTCGGCGTACTCGCCGCGGGAGTAGAGTGTATTCGCCTTCTCGATATAGCTGCTGGCGCTGCGTCCGCAGCCGGCCAAAGAAGCGAATGCCAGAACGGCGGAAGAAACAATGACGGGGACACTACGAGTTCGCACGTTTGATTTTACAAATGTCTTTCGAGGATGGGGAAGCTACCGGAGTTCTAGTAGTACCATGCGCTCGAAACCACGACCTGACTAACCGCGGCTCTTGGCGATCAGCTCCCCCAGCGCCGCGCGATCCGGCTTGAGCAGCTCCGCGACACGCCGCTGGTTCACGCCCGCGACAATGATCAGCCCGGCCTCGTTATTGAGGTTGTTGAAAATCCCGAGGGCCTTCATTTTCTGCGTCTGGTGCTGATTGTCGTCGGTCGGACTCAGGTAATGCACCGCGTCGGCCTTGTAGCGATGAATCAGGAACAGATGCGCCAGCGTCATCAGGCGCTTCTTGCGCAGCGCCAGATCGAAGGTGTTCTGATCGCGGATCGACAGCAGCTTGTGGCCGCGCCGGTCCTGCACGTCGGAGAAAACCACGTTGGCGGCCTTGCCCTTCGAGTCGTTCCAGATGCTCAGCTCGAGAAACTCCGAGCCCGCCGACACCGGCCGCAACTGCGCGCGGAAAGTGGGCGGGAGCTGATTCGAATCCGCCCACAGCTTGAGCCACTCTTCCAGCACTCGTGGCGGCAGCTCGGTCTGCACCAGGTGCTGATGCTGCGTGGATCCCTTGCCCATGGCCTTGGTGGTGGCGGTGCGGCCGGAAGCGGCCATCAGCGCCGCGTCCAGCCGCTGGCCGCCCACCAGCGTTTGCGGCGTCCGGTAAGGCGATTCGAGCAGCCGGAATTTTCGCTGCAGACGCGCCAGCGAAAGCATGCCTTCCTGCTTCAACGCCGTCGCGAACTCCTCGGCCGCCAGTCCATCGATCTGGTGCCCGCCGTAGGTGATGAAGTTGAAGACGAACCCCAGCTTACCCAGCTCCTCGGGAAAGCGCTGCATCTGGTCGTCGCTCATGCCGGTGATGTCCCAGTTGAACGACGGCGACAGGTTGTAGGCCAGCATCTTGCCGGGGAACTGCGCGTGAATCGCTTCGGCGAACTCGCGCGCTTCCCCCAGATCCGCGGTGGCCGTCTCCATCCACAGAATGTCGGCGAACGGCGCTGCCGCGAGCGATTTCGCGATGGCGTAGTCCAGTCCTCCCTGCACCTGGTAGTAGCCGTCCGGCGTCTTGCCGAGTTCCGCATCCCAGTTGATGTCGATGCCCATCGACTGCGCTTTTTCGCGCGCCGTGTACCAGGGCGCGCGCTTCGAGAACGCCAGCCATTCCTCCACGCTCAGGTCGAATGATTCGCCCTGCGCCGCGCGAAACGCCATCACCTCGGCGACGGCCTGGCTGAAAGTTTTCAGGTCGGCTTCCTCCTGCCACACTTGCAGGAAGCGCGTCACCACCTTGTCGAGCACGGCGTCGACGCTCGGGTCCTTGGCCGCGCGGAAGGCCTTGGCGTTCTCCTCAATCACCGCCAGCAGTCCCGCTCCCTCCAGCCATCGCGTGGCCGCATCGTATTCGGAATCCGGCACCGCGAACATCAGGTGCCCCCGGATCTCTTCGATCCCGAGCTGGTGAAGTTTCCTGAGGATCGCGAGAAAGCCCGCGCGGTAGCTGGGCACTTCGAGGTTGCTGACTCCCAGGATGAAGGGCTGATCGCGTTCGTCCGCGCAACCGTCCAGAAGATTGGCTGCTTCGGCGTCGGTGCGGGCCACGATGATGCCCGCCACGCCCATGATGTCGAGCTGGAAGCGCGCCGCGTTGAGCCTTTGTATCTGCTCGTTCTCCGACACCAGCACCTTGCCGCCCTGATGGCCGCATTTCTTCACGCCGGGTTTCTGGTCCTCGATGTGGTAGCCGGGCACGCCCACCTCCACGAATCTCCGGATCAGGTTGCGGACGTGCGCGTCGCCGCCGTGTCCGGTGTCGGCGTCGGCGATGATGAACGGGCGAAAATCGATTTCCGGAGTGGCCGCGCGCTGCTCGGCGGTCATGCGCGAACGCGTGAAGTGCTGGTTCTTATCGGCGGTCAGCAGAGCGCGCACAATGGCCGCGGCTTCGTCCGGCACCTGGCTCAGCGGATAACTGGCTAAGTCCGCGCCCGGGTCTTCGGTAATGCTTCCCTTGGCGGACGTCGCCCAGCCGCCCAGGTAGATGCCTTCGATTCCCAGCCGCTTGATGGTGACGGCTTGGCCCGGCGAGTAGGGACCGAAGGTGGTGATCGATTTGCCGTCGGCGAACAGCTCGCGCAGCCGGTTGTAAAACCCTTCGGCGGCCACGCGCGCCACCGGAAAATCGCCGTCGAACGTTCCGCGCTGCTCGAGGACCTGGCGCGGCGAATACAGGCGCACGATGCCCGAAAATCGCGGACTCGCGAACCAGTTGCTGACTTCGGCGATTTGCTTTTCAAATGAACTCATGACGGTACGCTCCTCTGGGTCTAGACCGCGAACGCCTGAAACGGCGAGGCGCCAGAGCCGCTACTTGGACGGCTTGCCGGGAGCACGTTCTGGCTTCGAATTGGGATTCGGTTTGTACCCTTCGAGCGAGTGTTTGTGGTCCCGATAATACTTGCCGGCGTCGTTCAGTTCCCGCGAATTGGGCGGGTGGCAAAACTCACAAGGTTTGTCGGTCCTTCTAGTGTACTCCGGCTTGGCGAAACCGGCGGAGCTGCTCCAAAGCAGGATGGCCGCGAACGTCGCGAGCGACACGGCCAGTTGGTTCAACGTGCGCATGGAATTGCAGTGCCTTCGAACGACGAGCGTGACCATGGTATCACGCCGGATGGAGCGTTCCGGCGTGGGAGTCCGCGGGATCACAAATCTCCGATGCCTCCTTTTGTCCATCCCGCAACAACTTATAAATCTCCATCGCGCCGGCCATCGCTTCGGACCACTAAATTCGAAATGAACTGCGGACCGCGCGAGAACCCAGAGCTACTGCAAGAAAGGTAAAATTACAAAACAAACGGTGATTCTTCCCTTGACACAGATTGGAGTGGTCCCCAAAAATGAGACGGCCAGTTAAGACTCAAAATCCATTCAAAGGAGAATTGAGTCATGGGTTTGTCGCGCAGGTTGTTCACTAAGGAGTTCAAGCTGGCCGCGGTGCGGCGGCTGGAAGAGGGCGTTCCGATCGGAGAGGTGGCGCGTGGGTTGGAAGTGAATCCCAACGTGCTGCATCGCTGGCGGCGTGAGGTTCGCCAGGGGCCAGGCAATG
>JAIQFN010000107.1 GCA_020073265.1 Terriglobia bacterium
GGCCCCTGGCGAACCTCACGCCGCCAGCGATGCAGCACGTTGGGATTCACTTCCAACCCACGCGCCACCTCTCCGATCGGAACGCCCTCTTCCAGCCGCCGCACCGCGGCCAGCTTGAACTCCTTAGTGAACAACCTGCGCGACAAACCCATGACTCAATTCTCCTTTGAATGGATTTTGAGTCTTAACTGGCCGTCTCATTTTTGGGGACCACTCCACGTCCATGTCGTGCTGGTGGGCCTTAACCTCCCTGAGCAGCGTCATCACGTCGGGAATGGGAGCGGCCTGAGTTGAGTTAAGTTGCGACCAAGTGAACCATCCCGACAACAGTACCAAGCAGGCAGTAATCAAGATCCTGGGAGAACAGCACGCCGGTCTCCAGCGTGCGACGCATCGTTGTCAGTTGATTACCGTTTGCGGCGTGAGCAATCGATTCACAGGTGTAGCGGATTTTTCGCAGCAAGGCAAATTGTTATTGGCCGTCGCCTTCGGTCTGCTCGAAAATCAACTTGCCGTTGAGATAGATCCGGCGCGAGTTCATCAGATGGGAACCGTCTTTGGCGGCGTAGCCGTCCACCACCAACTGGTCTCCGAGTTTGGCTTCGCCTTTCTGGAATCCTTTGCGCGTTAGAACGCTTGGGCTCGCGCCTTCACAACCCCAGGTGGCCGTGTTTCCGGCGTCGTCTTTGACGTCCACCCAGAACCAGGAATGTGGATTGGTCCATTCGATTTTCGAAAGAGTCCCTTGGATTCGAATGGGCTTGTTCCCATCGAACTCGGCCGCGAAGGAATGATGGGCCAGCGCGGAACCGACAGTTGCCAGGCTCAAGCCGAGCGCTAAGAAAATCAGACTTAGTTTCACAATTACTCCTTCTTCTCCGGCAGCGGCGGAGGAAGCGGTGCCAGGGTATCGAACCCCCGCGTGCCGTCCGGACGAATCGGACCGGGGCCGAACTGAAGGTGGTCGCGATCGACGTTGTTCTCGCTGCACGCATATTCGCGCAGTTCTTCTCCCGGCTTGCCCAAAACCCAAGTACGCGAATAGGTGAACGGTTTGCTGTAGAACTTCTTGTCTTCGATCAAAGTTTCGACGTGAATGTGATCGTAGTCCGGGCGCGTCCAACGCTCCACCACGTGCAGGGCGTCGCTATGCGGATTGGCATTCTCGTCGATCCACACCTGCGTGTCCTTGAACGCAATCGAATCGATCACCAACGTGTCGCCCTCCCAGCGCCCCAGTTCTTCGCCGAAGAACGAAGGCTCTGGATCTTCGGTGTGTTTACGCTGGGCGTCGACGGGAATCAGGCGAAAGTAGGTGTACCAGTAGAGGAACGCTACTTTCTTCGGGCCCTCGAGGACTTCGAAGGGCAGAGCGCTGGCGTTGTGGCGCGGGATGCCGCCCGGGATGCACAGGCTCTCCGGATCGATGGTGGCAGTGAGGTTGTGTTTCAAAGCCGCCTCGCCGGCTGGGGTTAGAGGGAGCTTGAGGCCGGGCAGGTCCTTGGCGATGTTGCCCACCGGCTTGGTGTCGCGCGTGCCTTTCCAGTAGCCGCTGAGATCGGGGTGGCCGTCGGCGGTGCGGGGTGCCGGGCGCGACGACTTTACGTCGGGCGCTGTCAAGCCTTGGGCGAGCGCGCCGGGGGAGTTGAACGCGAAGAGCAGCAGGGCGGCGAACGCCCACGTGGCGTCCCCATGAGTGGGGACGCGGCTCGCAGGAGTGCGTGCGCCACCAAGTCTCAACATAGGTCGTCCTCCCTTGGGCAGTGCCGAGTAGGTTCTATTTTACACTTTTCGATTGGCTGAAAATAGGCTCTAACCAGGCGCTTCCGTTCCGATAAGGGAATTGTGAGCGGATTCGTAGACAACGCGGTCGAGATCTTAGCCGCGGCCGAGAGCGCTGTCCAATCCGGCCACACTCCCTCGGACCTGACCATCCTCATCACCCCGGAAGGAGCGATTCGAATGATTGCCGATTCTGATTGGCCGCTCGATTCTCTCCAACTGCATCACGGGGCGAAGATGGCCTACCGGGTGAGTCAGAGCGCAGCGCACGTCCGTGTGGAGGGGCGGGCAGGTTCTCGAACTTGTCTGTTCGAAACCGCAAAGCCTGAATGGGCCGCCCGTCTCCTCCGCCAGCGCCAGCCGCTTCTGCTCAACGGAGTCTACTGACGCCTTCCGGCGGTTCCGCTTCACCCCAAATCCAGTCACGTTCCAGCGCCTCTGGCCGATGAGTTTTCTTGAGGAGCACCAGGCCATGGCGAACAAGTTGAACTGCTGGGAATTCAAGCACTGCGGACGGCAGGCCGGAGGAGCGAAGGTCACCGAGTTGGGTGTTTGTCCGGCGACGACCGCGCAGATCAGCAACGGGATCAATCATGGAAAGAACGGCGGCCGGGTCTGCTGGGCCCTGGCTGGAACGCTGTGCGGCGGCAAGGTGCAGGGAACGTTCGCCCAGAAAGTGGCCAACTGTATGCAGTGCCCGTTCTACGCCGCGGTGAAGCAGGAAGAAGGCGCGCTCTTCAAGCTAGTAGCCTGAGAATCGCGGCTCGCGCCAAGCATCACAGCCCGGCGTCGCGCAGGAATTGCGCCGCTTCCTCGGGCGGCGTCGGATTGATATAAAACCCGGCGCCCCACTCAAACCCCGCCACTCGGGTCAGCCGCGGGATGATCTCCAGGTGCCAGTGATAGTGCGGCAGCGGTCCTTCCTGGATGGGCGCAGTGTGGATCAAGAAATTGTAGGAAGGGTATTCGAGCACCCGCTCGAGCTTGCGGATGGTCGCGCGCATGGCCCAGGCCAGGCTCTGAATCAGGCTGGCGTGCGCGCTTTCGAAATGCGAGCTGTGCGCGCGCGGGAGCACCCAGGTCTCGAAAGGAAAACGCGCCGCGTAGGGAGCGAGTACCAGCACTTCGTCGGTCTCCAGGATCACTCTTGCGCCGTGCGACGCCTCCTGCCGCAGCATGTCGCAGAACACGCAGCGTTCCTTGAACTCGTAGTAGCGCCGGCCGCCATCGATTTCCTCCTGCACCTGAATCGGCACCACCGGCAGCGCGATGAGCTGGGAATGCGAATGCTCCACCGACGCTCCGGCCGCCTCGCCGTGGTTCTTGAATAGCAGAACGTAGCGCAGCCGCGAGTCGCGCTTCAGGTCCAGGATGCGATCGCGAAATGCCCAGAACAGATCCTCGACGCGCTTTTCCGGCAACTGCGCGAGCGACACCTTGTGCTCCCGGCTTTCGATGATGACTTCGTGCGCGCCGACCCCGGTCATCCGGTCATACAGACCTTCGCCGGTGCGGTCGAGCATTTCCTCGACACGCAGCGCGGGGAACTTGTTCGGAACCACGCGCAGGTTCCACTGATTGGCTTGGTCGCGATAGGAGAGGATTTCCGGCGGAGTTTGGTTTTCCTGGCCGGCGCAGAATGGGCAGTCGCCATTGGACTTGGACACCACCCGGCTGCGTATGAAGTCGCTGGGACGCCGGGCTGGATCGGTGGCAATGATGACCCAGCGGCCGGTTACCGGATCTTTGCGCAGTTCTGGCAAGATTCAAGTCCTTTTGTTACAGATAGTAACGACCCAAATGTGAAATTATAGCTTAAACACCGTCCGGCCATTCACGCCGCCGTCGGAGAGAAGACGTCGCGGTAGTGGGTGACCGACGGGGGTGTTGTAAAGACGACATTCACGACATCGAAGCGGACGTTTTCCCAGGGAACTTCGGCCTGGCGGGCGTATTCGCGAGCGGCGCGAAACAGGTTGTGTTGCTTGTGTGCGCCGACGGCGCGATCGGGTGCGCCATATTCGTCGGTCCGGCGCGATTTCACTTCAATGAACACCAGCGTGTCGTCCTCCCAGCCGATGAGGTCCAGTTCGCCGGCCCCGGAGGACATTCGGAAATTGCGGGCCACAATGGTGATGCCCGCGCGCTGGAGGAAGCGATGCGCGATGTCTTCGCCGCGGCGGCCGAGGGCGTGGTCTTCGGACAAGTGCCCCTTCCGGCCGTGATGCCGGAGCACGTCGGCGAATTCGTACAGGCGTCCCATCATGACCGGGTACCTGCCACCATGCTCGAAGAATCGTCAATCGCCTTCATTACTTTATGTAGCTGGCAGATTAAGTGGCGGACGCCCGCCAGTTCTCTCACTTGATGGCTTCGAACTCAAACTCCATCACCTTGCCGCGCACTATGTAACACAGGTAATACTCCCAGAACCGGCGGAACCGGGGGAACGAGTTAACCAACAATTCGAAGCCAAGCCAGCGCCACAGGGCCAGCAAGCGTACGCGAACGAACACTTCCCGGAATCGGGCGGCCGTATAGTAGCCGAACCCGCCGTGATCGGTCCCGAAGTAGCGGAAGGAGAAGCTGTTGAGATGCCAGCGGTGGGTGGGGTCGCAGAAGGAGCTGAAGTCGGTGTAATGCGGCGTGACGATGACCACGCGTCCGCCCGGCGCGACCAGGCGGTGAAACTCCTCCATGGCGCGGATGACGTCGGAGACATGCTCGATGACGTGGATGGCGCGCAGGGCGCCGAAGGAATTGTCGCGGAACGGGTACGGGAAACGGTCGAGATCGCAGAGCGCGTCGGCGCGGCTGCGGGGATTGCGGTCGATCCCGATGGCGCCGGGAAACTTGTTGATGCCGCAGCCGACGTCGAGCGTGCGCGTGGGAACTCCCGGGGCTAAGCCTCGAGCTTCAGGCATTCCTCCAGTGTATCGACAGCGAAGTCGGCTTGATCGCGCGTGATGATGAGCGGAGGCGATAGCCGGATGGCATTGCGTCCGGCGCCGAGCACCAGAAGCCCGCGCTCGAAGGCCAGCGTCACCAGGCGATCGCGCAGCTCGGGCGCGCGTTCCTTGCTTTCCTGGTCGTGCACGATCTCGATGCCGATCATGAGTCCCAGGCCGCGGACGTCGCCGACGTGCGGGAAGCGGCGCGGGAAATCCCGCAGCCGGTCCAGAATATATGCGCCCATGCCGGCGGCGTTGGCGATCAGTTCGCGCTGGAGCAAATCGAAGGTGGCCAGCGCCGCGGCGATCGCCACCGGGTTGCCTCCGAACGTGGAAGCATGCGCGCCGGCCGGCCAGTTCATGATCCCGGCGCGCGCGATGGTGGCGCTCAATGGCAGTCCGCTGGCGATGCCCTTGGCGGACGCGAAAATGTCCGGAGTCACTCCAAAATGCTCGGCGGCCCACAGCTTGCCGGTGCGCCCCATGCCGCACTGCACCTCATCGAACACCAGCAGAATGCCGTGCCGTTCCGCCAGGCTTGCCAGCTCTCCCAGGAAGTTTTTGGGCGGGATGATGTAGCCGCCCTCGCCTTGAATCGGCTCCACCACGATGGCCGCCACTTCGTCGGGCGGCAGCATACGGCGAAACAGGTCCTCTTCGATGGCGTGGACGCAGGCCATCGCGTGATCTTCCGCGCTCACGCCCGCGGGGCGCCGATAAGGATCGGGATAATGCGCGTGGAAGACGCCCGGGATCAGCGGACCGAATCCCTTGCGCTGCACCGCCTTGCTCGCGGTGAGCGAGAGCGCTCCCATGGTGCGTCCGTGGAAAGCGCCGCGAAAGGCGATGAATTTGTCGCGGCCGGTGTGGAAGCGCGCCAGCTTCATGGCGGCCTCCATGGCTTCGGTGCCGGAGTTGCCGAAATAAACGCGGCGCGGAACGCCGCCTGGCGCAGTGGCCGACAATTTCTCGGCGAACTCCACCATGTTCTCGTAGTAGAAGTCCGTCCCCGACATGTGGATCAGGCGCGCGGACTGGCGTTCGATGGCCTCGACGACTTCCGGGTGGCAATGCCCGGTGGAAGCTACCGCGATTCCGGCGCTGAAGTCGAGAAAACGGTTGCCGTCCACGTCTTCGACGATGACGCCTTCGCCGCGGCTGGCCACCAGCGGGTAGGAACGCGTGTAGGAAGGCGAGAGCACCGCTTGATCGCGCTCGATCACCGCGCGGGCGCGAGGGCCCGGCAGCGCAGTCAGGATGTGGGGAAGGTCCAGACGGGCCGTGTCGCTGAGCATAAACCTCTCCTTCTTCTATCGGCAGTTTTCAGACAGATTCGGAGAGCGGCTAGTCAGAGCCGAAAAGAGAAGGGCGAGCTGTGGAGGGCGTGGCCATGGCAAGCCTCTAATTCCAATGTAGCACCGGAAACCGGCCGCGCGTTGCGTGCAGCGGATTTTGGACGGAACTGCGTGGATGGTCATCAGCCAACCGGGAGTAATCCGACAACCACTCGGGCGGGCCGTTCACTTGAGGCAGGTGCGTGTTGGCCGGCCAAGCGGAGACCGGCCGGATGGCGCGTCAAGATTCGTACTGTTTATTTAATTTCGACTTTGACTACAGCACCCGGAAGCATTCTTCGGCCGGGATCGTTTGCGAAATGTCGCCCAGCTCTTTGAACTGTCCGATGAGTGTTTCCCAACGTTCGCGAGACATCGTTCCGAGCCCGTTGCGCCGCGTGGCATCCGTCTCAATGAACGGCTTCTGCACCTCCGCTACCTCGGCAAACGTCTCCGCGTCCATGGTCGGATTCAACTGGTGCATCTGCTGGTTGGCCGCCTTGGGATCGTCCAGGTACGCGCGCCACCCTTCCCGCACTGCCGCGACCATAGCCTTGGCTCGATCGGGATTTTTGCGTAGCGATTCCCCGCTTACCGCCAGGACCGTCGTATACGGGTCATAACCGATTTCGGAGACAGCGAACACTGTGACCTTTGCGCCCTTCCGGCGCGCGGCGATCGGCTCCGAGGTGAGGTAGCATTGCTGCGCGAACTTTTCATCATTCAGGAAAGATGTGATATCGCCCCCGGGCGAGGGCACCACTTTGACGTGGCTGAATCCGAACTTCCGTTCCAGCAGGCGCGCGAAGGGCAAGCCGCTTTGCAGCGCGATGGTGCCCTCCTTCAGAACATCGCCAATGCTTGTGAGATTTCGCGAAGCATGCGCCATGATCCCCGCGGGGCTGTCCTGAAAAACCGCGAACAGCGCCACCACATCATTGCCGTGGCTTCTCGCCAGGACTACCTCATCGGCGGAAACAATTCCGAAATCCACGGAGCCGGCGCCGACCATCTGCACCGTGGGAGTCCCGGCGCCACCCGGGAGAATCTCCACGTCCAGTCCGTGCTTGGAATAAGGAGCTGCGTAGAACCCGCCGAATTCCGGCTCGGGTTTCCAGTTCAGCGCCAGCTTGATCCTGGCCGACTTGCGGCAGGAGGTCAAGAACCCCAGCGCGGGCGCTGTTTTCAAGAATGTTCTCCGGAGCATCCTGCGCGGGATCATCCTTATGATTGTCGCGCGTAACAACGCCACGGGTCACTCCGCTGCCGGTCAGTCAGGTTGTTCGGAGGCGTGCCAACGCCGCAGCGTCAGGTGGCTTAGCAGATTAATCAATCCGAACAGAGCCAGCCCCAGCAGACTTGCCAGCAGAACCGCGGCGAAGACCTTATCGATGCGCTGCTGCGTCCGGGCGACGTCCACTACGGAACCGAGTCCTCCACCGCCGATAAATTCACCCACGATGGCGCCGATTACCGCGAGTCCCGCGGATACTCGAAGTCCCGTAAACACCTGCGGCAGTGCGGCGGGAAGGCGCAACTTGAACAGCGTGACCAGCGGCGATGCCCCGTAGAGCCGGAACAGGTCCCGTAACGGCGGGTCGGTCGAAAGAATTCCGCTCAGAGTATTAGCGATCACCGGAAACACGGATGCCACAAAGGCGGAGGCGATCACGGTCTGGATGCCGAATCCGAACCAGATCACCAGCAGGGGCGCAACCGCGATCAGGGGCACAGTCTGGAAGAAAATCGCGTAGGGATAAAACGCTCTTTGCACGCCGCGCGAGGAGGACAATAACACCGCGGCCGCGATGCCCGTCAGCGCGCTCATGGCAAATCCAGCCAGCGAACCTGCCGAGGTGGACAACAGCGCCTGAACCAACTCCACGCGGCTGTCCAGCATGGCGCGGAAAACCGCTGAGGGAGCCGGCACCAGGTACGCTCGAACGAAGCCTTGACGCACCAGGAACTCAGCCAATAGCGTAAGAACTGCGAATGGAATGAGCGGCGGCAACAGGGTCTTCTTCATTCTTCGATCGCTCCCAGTAAGAGCCGCATCTCTTGCCCCAGCCGGGGATCCCCGCGCAATTCATTGTTGCGAACAGCAGGCAATTCCAATATGCGGTCCAGCTTGATCGCTCCCCCGCTGCGCGCCAGTACCACGGCCCGGTTGGCCAGAAAGGCGGCCTCGGAGACCGAGTGCGTCACGAAGATCACCGTCATGCCGCGGCGCTGCCACAGTTCGCGAAGCTGCACGTCCAGGTGGAAGCGCGTGATCTCATCCAGCGCCGCGAAGGGCTCGTCGAGAAGCAGCAGCCGGGGTTCGGTCACCAGTGCGCGCGCCAGCGATACCCGCATCCGCATTCCGCCCGATAACTGGGCCGGATAGCGATCCAGAGCGTCGTGCAGACCCACTTGGTCCAGGGCGGCGCGAGCCTTTTCGTCCCGCCTGGCTTTCGACTCACCCATCAATTCCAGCGGCAACGCGGCGTTGTCCAGCACGTCGCGCCACGGCAACAGGTGCGCGTCCTGGAATACGAAGGCGGTCTGGAAGCGCTCCCCGTCCGGCTCCGTACGGATCTGCCCGGAGTCCGGCTCGGCGAGCTGCGCGATCATCCGCAACAACGTCGATTTCCCGCAACCCGAAGGTCCCAGCACGGCGAGGAATTCGCCTGTATCGATGCGCAGGTCCATGCCGGCGATTACGACGTGCGTGTTGTTGAACACTCGCCGCACTCGGTCCAGTTGGACTGCCACGCCTCTGCTGACTCTGCTTGCCACCCTTCTAGCATGCCCGACTTTCGAGCAGTCGAGCATTTCGTTTAGAACGGCGAGGCCGCAACGGCCGCTGGGATGCTGGACCAGCCTAACGCTTCTTCGGCGCGGCCGCTTTCGGCTTCTTCCTCGCGGCGACTTCCTTCGCGCGGAACTTCGCGATGCGCTCGATCAGCTTCACGGGTACGGGCTGAGAGAGCGGGAAGCGGATGGTGCCCTTACTGATCTGGTACGGCGCCAGTTCGTCCTTGAACGCCGCGACAACCTGAGCCGTGGCGGGGTAGAGCGAGTAGTGCTTGCTCCAGCCGGCGAAATAGAGCACCGGGCCGCCCGGCAGTTTGTAGAAGGGGATCTGGTAGGAGATCACTTCCTCGGCGCCGGGCACAGCCTTGCGGATGATGCTTCGCACACGCTCGAGCAAGCCCTGCACGGCCTCGGGCTGCGAGGCGATGTACTGGTCCACGGATTTGAAGTTGGTCTTGGCCATGGTGTCTTCCAGTATTCCAGTCTTCTGGCTTCAGTCTTATCTCATGCAAGATGAGCCTGAAGCGGGAATCGGTTTCTCACACAAGATGAGCCTGAAGGGGCGATTGCGCATGCTGGGGATTGAAGATCAGCGTGCTAGAAGGACAACGATTGAGCCTGGAGCAGATCCGGGCATTTCTGGAAGGCAGTTCGGAGCTGCGTTTTCAAGCCAGCCATCGGCAAGAGCTGTATGCCTGGGTGGAGCGAACCTTG
>JAIQFN010000041.1 GCA_020073265.1 Terriglobia bacterium
CTCCGCGCCCGCGAAGCCTCCCACTACCTCTTCGCCGCCCGCCAATGACTCGGGGACAGACGAATCTGTCCCTAGCGGCAATATTTTCTTTGGAGCCATGCCAGGTCTTCGCGCGTGGACAGATCCGTCTGTCCCCGAGTTTCTTCGCCACCGTGGCGCACGCTTCAGCGTGCCGCGTGCGCACTCATGCGCACGCCAGACTCCGCTAAACTGCAAGTAGCGCCCATGCTGAGGAACAGTCTCACCCTGCTGCTGGCCCTCACCCTCCCGCTCGCCCGCACCGCCGCGCAACCGCACGCCCCCATCGTCCCCACCAACGACGAAATCCGCTCCATCCTCGCCGACCGCATCGACACAAAGCGCCAGGCCGTCGGCATTGTGGTCGGCGTCATCGATTCAGGCGGCAGCAGAATCGTCAGCTACGGCAGTCTCGATCGCAACGACCCGCGCCCCGTCACCGGCGACACCGTGTTCGAGGTCGGCTCCATCACGAAATTGTTCACCGCTCTGCTGCTCACCGACATGGGGCAGCGCGGCGAAGTCGCCCTCACCGATCCGGTCGCGAAATACCTGCCTCGCGGTGTCCAGGTCCCGGAGCGCGCCGGCCGGTCCATCACGCTCGAAGACCTCGCCACCCACACCTCCGGTCTGCCGCGCTCGCCCACCAACCTCGCGCCCAAGGACCCCGCCAATCCCTTCGCGGACTATTCGGCGCAGCGCCTCTACGATTTTCTGTCCAGCTATCAGTTGACCCGCGACATCGGCTCCGAATGGGAATATTCGAATCTGGGATCCGGATTGCTCGGCTTGGCTTTGACGCTGCGCGCGCACGATGATTACGGCGATCTGGTCGAGACGCGCATCGCCCGTCCGCTCGACATGCACAGCACGCGCGTCGCGCTCGACCACGAGGAAAAAGCGCGGCTGGCCATCGGACACAACAGCCGGCTCGCTCCCGTGCCCAACTGGGATTTTCAGGCGCTGGCCGGCGCTGCCGCGCTGCACTCCACCGCGAGCGACCTGTTGAAATTCCTCGCGGCCGCCCTGGGATACACCAAATCGCCGCTCGCTCCCGCCCTGTCCGCCATGCTCACGGTTCGCCGGCCCACTACCGAGCCGGGCCTCGAAAACGCGCTGGGCTGGCAAGTCTCACGGCCCGATGCGTTGCAGATCGTTTGGAAAGACGGCCAGACTCTCGGCTACTGTAGCTTCGTGGGTTTCAATCCCCTCGCGCGCATCGGCGTCGTGGTGCTTTCCAACACCGCCACCGCCCGCGGCGTCAACGATATCGGGATGCACGTGCTGGTCTCGAAGTCGCGCTTGTTCATGCTGCCGCACACCGTGCCGGCCAGGCAAATCGAGTAATATAGATCGCATGCTGACCGAAAAGGAACGCCAAAGTGCGCTCAACCGGCTGACGCGCACGCGCCAGGCATTGCTGGATGCAGTCGACGGCGTGACCGACAACCAGGCCCGGTGGAAGCCCGCGCCGGATCGCTGGTCGATCCTCGAATATGTCGAGCATCTCGCCGTCTCCGACGACGAGCTGGTCCAGATGATCGAGCGCAGCCTGAAAACGCCGGCCCGTCCGGAGACCGAGGAGCAACGCAAGGAACGCGAGCAGAAAATTCGCGAGATCCCGGTGCCGCGCGGCGCCAATCGCGCGCCGGAGATGTTGCGGCCCAGCGCGCGTTTTGCATCGCTCTCGGACGCAGTGGCCGCGTTCCTACAGGCGCGCGAACGCACGCTCGAATATGCGCGCACCACGCAGGCCGACCTGCGCAGCCACTTCACGCCGCACACCGTGCTCGGCCCTCTGGATGGCTACCAATGGCTGACCGGGAACGCGCACCACGTGGACACGCACGCCGCGCATATCATCGAGATCCGCGCGATGCCGAATTTCCCCGCCGCGTAACTTAGCGCTTGCCGATCTCCGATTTCTCCGCGGCCTGGATGGTCGCCTCCGCGTCCGGCTTCAGAATGTAGCCGGCCTTCAGATTTTTCTCGGTGACGTTTTTCACCGCGTCGACATACGCCTTGTGCGTCGGATACAAGGCCGCGAGCTTCTCCTTGTCGAAGTCGACATGCGATCCATACAGCCGGCAGAAACTGGGTCCGGTATTCTGACCGGTATTGACTCCGGTCGGCACCGCCTCTTCGGCCAGGCGAATGCCGCCCAGCGCGATCCCATCCGCGTCGCGCGCGATGGCCGGCGGCGTGCTGTCGGAAAACGTGATCGGCGGAGCAGTGGGCGGCGCCGTCCCGTCCTTGATCCAACGCGCCATGTCGTCGTACGCCGCGTCGAAGACGTAGCGGAACGGAATCTGGCTGTAAGGAGGTTTGTCGCATTGACCAGTAGCCGCACCATTCGCAGCCGCAGCCGCGTTGAGCCGCGCGATCTCGGCGAAGTGCCGCGCGGATTCCGAATCGACGTGCGAAGCGCCCGCCACTTCCCAGGTCCGGAACTTGTCGGTATCCGGCTGCCGCGCCGCCGGGCCGCGCACATCCGTCTCAGAGAGCATCTTCCACACTTTGACGCCCAGATCCGTGCGGATCTTGCCGCCGCCGCCGTGCAGCATCACCGCGTCGAACACCGGATTCAACGGATGCACGGAGTTGACGTAGATGGCCAGGCGCCCGGCCGACTGCGAGTGGCCGCTCGCGATCACGCGCTCCACTTTGAGATCGCCCATCACGTTGGTCTTGGCTTTCCCGCGGACCGCCAGCGCCACGGCCGCCATGATGTCGTAAGAGAGCGCGTCGTTAGTGATCTTGCCGCCCTCGGTCACGTCCAGCGTTCCGTAGCGCGCCGGACTCCAAGCCTTCAGCGCATCCACGCCGACGCGCTGCGCCGACACACCGATCCACGCGTAGCCGGCGCGAACGAAATGCCCGGACGATTGGAACCAGTCCATCTCCAGGTCGCGGCTTCCGGTCACGTTGGTCCACTCGACGATCGCGGTCCCGTTGAACTTTCTCGCGGAAGTGGGCCGCCGCACCACGATGCGCGTCTTATAAGGATGGCCGCTGTCGATCACGCTGCCGTCGGCGTCGGCCGGCGTGTTGTAGCGATTGGCCGATCCTTCGATAAAGAACTCTTCTTCGACGTAGCCGCTTTTGGCCAGATCGAGAAAGGTGTGATTGAAAGTGTAGCCGTGCGACGCATCGGGCGGCTGCGTGGTCCAGGCGATCGGACCGGTGACAGTGGGAACGGGAACCGTCGCGCGCTGATCGGCGGCGAACGTGCTGCCGGACAACGCGAAAAACGCGACTGCGACGAAGAGCAATGGCTGAATCCGCATCCTTGATTTATATCGCCTTGGAAGCGCGCAGCGCAAACCAGTCACTGGCCGGCAAGGTCGTCGGCGAAGAAGTTGGATGCGCCGCAGTCCGGACAGCGATACGCGCGGAACCAGATCCAGCGTTTTCGCACCACACCGCGATCCACAAGTCCATCGGACGCGTGGGCCTGGCCGCAGCGGACGCAGACGTTGACGCGCGGTGTAGTATCCACTGCCTCGCCGACAGTGCCGAAGTAGAACGCCCAGCCGTACACCTGGGCCCGCGTGTGAAAAACGCGATCCACCAGGCGCAGCGCGCCGACCGAGGCGGCCAGCAGCGGCTCCCAGACGGACGGCAACTGCATCTGCCGCTGGACCACAATGTCTTTTGTGTTTCGGCTGTTCCAGAAGGCCATCGAGCTGCACAACACTCGAGTCGCGACGTGCGGCAGGCCGAAGTACCACGACAGCATCCGCGCGAGTTCGCTCTCCGACCCGAACAGGTTCACATGGCCGCCCGAGTCGGCGTAGACCTTGCGATAGATGCGGTCGCTCAGAGTTCGGGCGTCCGGCACCGCGGCGTAGATGGCTCCGTCTTGCTTGACGACACGGCCGATCTCCTGCAGCGCGCGCTTGAGTTGCTCGAAGTGCTCCAGGCTGTGATTCAGGAGCACCGCGTCGAAGCTCCGCGAGCGAAACGGAAGCTGGGCGGCGTCGGACTGGACCAGGCGGCCCGGGCCGCGGCTGGATTTGAGATCCACGCTCACCACCACCAGGTGAGGATAAGCGCCGGCAGAAAAACTTCCGTCCCGCGAACCCAGGTCGAGCACGCGTGCGCCTTCCGCGAGATGGTCCAGTATCTCGTGCAATTCAATCTCTCGTTCAGACTAAGGCTACAATACTCGCATGCTTACTCGACGCGACGCGATCGCCAGCACCCCGTTGCTGCTACTGCTTCAGGCCGCCGGCAGCGCCCAGCCGGCGCCGCGCGGCCCCATCTTTCAACAAGAACTGCCCAACCTGAACCTGGACGATTGGCAGGTCACCGTGTCCGAGATCGTGCAAGCTCCCGGGCAAGCCGGACGGCCGCATCGGCACCCCGGTTTCGTGCTGGTATATGTCGTCGACGGCGAGCTGGTGACGAAGGTCTCCGGCCAGGCGGAGACGGCTTACAAAGCCGGCCAGGTTTTTTGGGAAGCTCCCGGCAGCACGCACGAGGTTTCGCGCAACCCCAGCGACTCCAAGCCGGTGAAATTCGTGGCCTTCATTTTCGCCAAAAAAGGCCTGCAGTTGACCACGCCTGCATAGCGTCCGATTCATCAATCGCCGGTCGGAACAATGCCGGCATTTTCGACCATGAGGATCATGGTGCGCTGAGGCGCGCGTGTGCGGTGCACCACTCCTTTCGGAACCACGATTCCCTGGCCCGGCGCGAGCGCGACCGTGCGGCCCTCCAGATCGATCAGCAGTTGCCCGTCGACGACGTAGAAGAACTCGTCATCGTCGTCGTGTTTGTGCCAGTGATATTCGCCTTCGATGACGCCCAGCCGGACCACCGATCCGTTCACCTGGCACAGCGTCTGGTTGTACCACTTGTGCGTGACCGCATCAGCCAAAGCGTTGGTGTCGACGATCTCCAGCGGCTTATGCAGGATGTTCAAGCGCGTGTCGTAGGGATAGGTCTGGGGAGTGCTCATAAAACTCATGATGGCACTTCCGCGCTCACTGCTGCTGTTGCTCGGCGGCGACTTGATCCGCTTCCGCCCGTTCGGTCTGCAACACCGCCGACCAATCCTCCGATTCCATTTCCACTTCGGGCGGCGGCGGTTTGTCGGAGGGCGCCACCCGGACCGCGACCGTAAGCTCGCTCGAAGCATCGCCTTTGAAAACGCCGCGCGTCGGCGGCACGTCGGCGTAGTCGCGGCCGACCGCCGTTCGCACGTGGCTCTCGCCGGCCAGCACGTTGTTGGTGGGATCCAGGCCCAGCCAACCAAGCTCGGGCAGATACGCTTCGATCCAGGCGTGCGTGGCTCCTTCGGTGGACCTGGTCTTGCTGCCGGCCTTGTGAAACAGGTATCCGCTCACGTAGCGGCACGGAATGCCCATGCGCCGCACCAGCGCGATCATGATGTGCGCATAGTCCTGGCAAACGCCCTGGCGGTTGCGCAACGCATCGTCCACCGGCGAATCGACGCGCGTGCTCTTGGGCGTATAGGTGATCTCGCGATGCAGGAGGGAATTCAACTCGACCAGCAACTGCACGGGATCGCGGTGCGACGCCTCGTCGCCGGCCGGCACGCCGTGCTCGTTCGCGAACTCCTCGACCAGAGCAGTCCGGTCGGCGAACTGGCTGGGCGCGAGCATTTCCCAAAAGTCGCCGGAGGCCAGTTGCGCGCGCAATTGTCCCCACGCGTCGCCACCCAAGCTTTCGGGAAGGGCGGGCCGCGGCGCGACATCCACCATGGCCTCCGCGACGATGGTCAACTGGCGGTGAGCGCTGGGGACGTCGAAATGATGCACCACATTTCCCAGGTGATCCCGGTAGGACTGCACGCGCGTGCGGGGCAGAACGCTCAGCTCGAAGCTCAGGCAGCGCTGCTCGGCCTCCGAGCGCGGATGCATGCGCAGCTCCATGATGCTCTCGCTGACGGCGGCGGAGTAGCGGAATTTCGTCAAGTGCCGGATCGAATAAAACATCAGGCTCCTAGCGCCGCCTCAATCGGGTAACTGATATACACCTGATAAATTCCGGCGTGAATCTGTCCGCACAGGCGCCGGATGCCCGCGGAAAACTCGTGCAGGTTGCTCATGATTTCTTCGAGCGGCGTGTAGCTCAGCGACGCCGCCAGTCGCCCGGCCAGTTTTCCCAAACGGTCCGATTTCCGCGTGGTGGCCTGGTTCACCGCTTCGAGCGATTGCCCCAGCCGCTCCACGCCGAATCGCACCGAGTGCGGAAACTCGGCGTTAAGCAGCAGAAACTCGGCCACGCGTTCGGGCCTGAGGTCGGCGGTATAGACCTTGCAATACGCCTCGAACGCGGTGCAGCTTCTGAGCAAGCCGATCCACTCCATGTGCTCGGCGGCGCTGGAGGGCTCGGCTCCGGCCCGATAAAACTCCTGGAAGTGCGAATCGATGAGCCGGGCGGTATGCTGCACTCGTTCGATAAATCGGCCGGCCTGGATGAACTGCCAGCCTTCGCCGTGGAGCATGGTGGAATCGGTAATGCCGTGGAACAGATGCGAGCTCTGCGTAACCGCGCTCACCAGATCGAAGGGCTGCGCGCGAAACGACTGCGGCGTCCCGATGCGCTTGGATTCGTGAAAAAGGCGATTGATCTCTTCCCACATTTCGGAACTGATTTGTTCGCGCACCTGCCGCGCATTCTCGCGGGCGGCGCCGATGGAGCTGACGATCTGATCGAGTGCGTAGGCTTGGGCGGTTGGAAATTCGTCACCCTGCAGTTTCTCGCGGGATCCCAGCGAAGCGAGCACCCGAGGCCAGCGGCGGCCCTCGGATCCCAGATCGTGCTCGAGCATCAAGTTCAGATGCACACCCATGACACGCGCGGTGTGCTCGGCGCGCTCCAGGTAGCGGCTCATCCAGTACAGGCTGTCGGCGACGCGGGAGAGCATTACGGCGATCCTCTCAATACAACACCCATGTATCCTTGCTTCCTCCGCCTTGCGACGAGTTGACCACCAGCGATCCCTTGCGCAAAGCGACGCGAGTGAGGCCGCCGGGCACGATGGTGATCTTGTCGCCGTAGAGCACGTAGGGGCGCAGGTCGACGTGCCGCGGCTCGACGCTTCCATCCAAAAAGCAGGGCGCCCGGGAGAGCTGCAGCGTGGGCTGCGCGATGTAGTTTCTCGGGTCGGCCTGGATGCGGCGGCGAAACTCTTCGCGCTCGCCGGCGGTGCTGTACGGGCCGATCAGCATGCCATAGCCGCCCGATTCGCCCACGGCCTTGACCACGTATTGATCCAGGTGTTCGAGCACGTGCTGGCGCTCGGCGGGCTGGCTGCACAGAAAGGTCTCGACATTGTCGAGCACCGGATCCTCGCCCAGAAAATATTTGATGATTTTCGGCACGTAGGCGTACAGAGCCTTGTCGTCCGCTACGCCCGTTCCCAGCGCGTTGGCCAGCGTCACGTTGCCGGCGCGGTAGGCGTTGAAAAGTCCGGCCACGCCCAAGGTGGAGTCGGCGCGGAAGGCCAGCGGATCGATGTAGTCATCGTCGACGCGGCGGTAGATCACGTCCACGCGGCGCAATCCGGCGGTGGTGCGCATGTAGACCAGGTTGTCGTGCACGGCCAGGTCGCGGCCTTCCACCAGCTCGATGCCCATCTGCCGCGCCAGGAAGGCGTGCTCGAAGTAGGCGGAGTTGTAGACGCCCGGGGTGAGCAACACGATGTTGGGGTCCGGCCGGCCCTCGGGGGCGAGCGCGCGCAGGGTGGCGAGCAGCGCCTCGCTGTAGTGATCGATGGACCGCACGCCGGCTTTTCGGAACAATTCCGGGAAGATGCGTTTCATGACCTGGCGCGAGGTGAGCATGTAGGACACGCCGCTCGGAACGCGCAGATTGTCCTCGAGCACGACGAAGCGGCCGTCCGGCAGCCGGATCAGGTCGGTGCCGACGACGGTGACGTAGATGTTCTTGGGAACCGTGATTCCGCGCATCTCGCGGCGGAAATGCTTGCAGGAATAAACGATTTCGCGCGGCACCACGCCGTCGGCGAGACACCGGCCGTCGCTGTAGATATCGCGCAGGAACAGATTCAACGCGGTGATGCGCTGTGCGAGTCCGCGCTCGATGGTCTCCCACTCGGCGCTGGTGATGATGCGCGGCAGAAGGTCGTGGGGGAAAATGCGTTCGGTACCTTCTTCGCGGCCGTAAACGGTAAAGGTGATGCCCTGATGGAGGAACGAGACGTCGGCCGACTGTTTGCGGCGCCGCATTTCGGCCAGGGGCATCTCCTGAAGCATCTCGTACAAGGCGCGGTAGTGCGGCCGGGGAACGGACTCCGCTTCGAACATCTCGTCGAAGGCGCCGTCGAGCCAATAATCGTGAAACCGGACTTGCTGGGAAGTGTCGAAAGCGGGCGTCATGCAATCCCTCCTTCGACAGGGAAGGTTTTCCTAATCTACCACGCGGTGGGCCATGAGCGCGCGGCGGGCGGGAGCGTGCTATTTATCGATGCGCCAACGAAGGCTATGGGTTTGACGCTTTCACCTATTTTTTTCGCCGCGGTGACTGTGGTTGTCCTGACCGCTCGGATGGCGAGTGGAGTAAAGCTGGATACGCCCTTGGTGAAATACAAAGCTGAATTCGAGAGCGACCAGGTGCGCGTGGCGGGCCGCGACGCACACGAAGGAGAATGCCACGGATCAGCCGGTGGAGAGGGTCGGGGTGGAGTTGAAGTGAGTGGTTATTGGCCGATTGGAATGCTATTCTATGAAAAGCATTGTTCTTTTCGGAGAATCGAAATGAAAACGCTAAACTGTCTCAGCATCGGAATCATAGGACTGCTGGTGAGTTCGGCCGGCTGGGCGGAAACCGGCTCGCAGAAAATCGCGGCTGTCTCCGCGGAGATCGTCGCGGGAGATTACGAACAGGCCGGAATCGACCTGGCCGGTCTGAGCCGGGAGATCGAATCCAAGATCGGAACCATTTCCGCCGATCAGCGGAAGGACCTGTTCAGACATGCCATGGGACGACCGAAGAATGTCTCGCAACAAGCTGCGCTCGACGATCTGAATGCCTGCGCCGCAAGCTACACCCAGGGCAACTGGATGGCGGCGCTCGGAAGCGCAACGGATGCATCCTTCGATGTCATTGCTCTCATGCGCCAGGCGGGCACCGGCGCCGTGTACCAACTGGACAAGGCGCGCGCAGATACTCCCAGGGCGGGTTTCGCGGATCTGCTTCGGGCCGCACGCGCCGCCTCCAATGACAAGCGGCCGACCGAAGCGCTGGAGTATCTCACGCGCGCCATCGCGGCGATCGAGGAACTCCCAGAGCGTGGACGCCCTCTGCTGCTCAGGCAGGCATATACCTTGCAGGGTCTTGCATTCCTCGATCAGAACGACCAAGCCGCTGCCGAAGCATCGCTGGCAGCCTCTGCGATCGGTCAATTCGGGGCGATTCCTCCGAGCATGAAGCTGGCGAAAGCGCTTCTGGATCGAGGCGACAGCGCGGCAGTTTTGAAATACCTGGAGCAGTGCAAGGCGCTATGGGCGAGCGGTGCACAGCAACTCGCCACTTGGGAAGCGGCCATCCAGGCGGGTCAGACGCCGGATTTCGGACCGGCCGCGGGCATCTACTGACGACTCAATTCTGCGCCCGACTGGCGTAGTAGCCTTTGCGCGCCTGGACCTTCAGGTCCTTGTTCGACGTCTTAATGTCGATGCGGCGGAAGCTGCCGTCCTTGGTGGCGTTGCTGGGCGTGTAGCCGATGGCGTACTGGCTGCGCATCTCGTCCTGGAGCTCGCGGAAGGCATCCTGCAAGGTGTTCTTGCGGTCGACGTGGAACACGCGCCCGCCGGTTTCTTCCGACATGCGCTTGAGCGCCGAATCGCTGGTGCCGCCGAACCCGATCCCGTTCTGCATGTAGAATCCGCGGTCCACATAGTAAAAGCCGTAGATGATCGCGTCGGCCCTCTGCGCGGCTTCGATGGCTTGCTCGATTTTGTAGGAGCTGCCCTGATCCTCGCCGTCGGTGATGAGCACCAGCACCTTGCGCCCCACCTGCCCTTTGAGCTGATCGTGCGCGGCCAGGTAGACCGCGTCATAAAGGATGGTCCCCTTGGGATGGTAGACGGTGGGGACCGGCCCGGGATGCAAACCGCCGACGTCGGAATTCACCTTCAAGCCGTCCAGGCCGGAGCGCAACAGCTTGGGCGAACTGGTGTAATCCTGCAGCAGCTCGGCGTCGGCGCCGAAGCTGATCAAGAAAGCCAGGTCCTGCTTGCGAAGGACGGACCCGAAGAATTGCGACGCGGCGTTTTTCTCGATTTCGATCAGGTTGCCCTGGCTGGCGCTGACGTCGATCAGCAGGCCGATGGTGAGCGGCAGATCCGTCTCGCGATTGAAATACTTGATGTCCTGCTGCTTGGCGTCTTCGAGGATGGTGAAGTCGCCCTTTTCGAGGTTGCCCACCAGGCCGCCGCGTTTGTCGCGCACGTTGAACAGGACGTTGACCACGTCCACGTCCACTTTGATGGTGGGCGCGTCCTGGGCCAGCAGCAGCGCGGAGACGAACACTACGCCGGCGAGTCGCATTATATTGATAGATGCACCGTTTCGAGTTCTAGTTCCAATGCGCAAGGCCATACTTCACCTCAAAAAAGCCGACCCCGTCCTCGGCACGATCATCGAGCGCGTGGGCGCCTACCGGATCGAATACCGCGATCCGGACTTCGAGACGCTCGTCAGATCCATTGTCTATCAACAGCTCAGTGGAAAGGTGGCCAAGGTGATTTTCGGCCGGCTGGCCGCCATGCTGCCCGGGGGCGACATCACGCCGGAGGCGATTCTGAAGCTGACGCCGGCCCGGATGCGCCGCGCGGGCTTGTCCAAGCAAAAGACCGCCTACATCCGCGACCTGGCCCGCAAGACGGCGCGCGGCAAAGTGATCTTCGAGTCTTTGCCGGACCTGGCGGACCACGAAGTGATCGAGCATCTGACGCAGGTCAAGGGGATCGGCGTGTGGACCGCGCACATGTTCCTGATCTTCGCGTTGCAGCGGCAGGACGTGCTGCCGACCGGGGACCTGGGCGTGCGCACCGCCATCCGCAAGGTGTACGGGCTGGATGAACTGCCGCATCCCGAGCAGATGGAAGAGATCGCGACGCGCTGGCGGCCGTACTGTTCGGTGGCGAGCTGGTATCTGTGGCGCAGCCTGGATAATCAGGCCGAGTTATAGCGCGAGCGTCGATGGATGGGGCGCTAGGGACCGCATTCCCGTCCTGGGAAGTCCACGGCCTGCTTGACGCGTTCAGCTTGCAGCAGATGCCGGCGCTGATGTCTCGACACGATTTCCAGCCCAGTTCCGACGGTGAAACGCAGCACGGGAATAAAAGGATTCTTGAAACGCACGCGGTTTACGTCGTAATCGCTGGCGCGACGGACCAGCTCGCGCGCGGCTTGGTTGCTAGCGAGGAAAAGGTCAAGAATACCAGGATCTACTCGGGCGCCTGGCGCAATCTTCTTGGGCGCACGAGCCCGCTTGGATTGCGATGAGGGTTCGATATAGTTGCGAATGAACCAGCGGGGGAGCCGGCCAAGCGCGATATCCTGAACCGGCCGGACGGGACGCGCGGCCAAGGACGCCGATATCGCTGGAAGATACACTTCGTTGGTGACGCGCAGGTGCTCCAGACACTGTCCAACGCTCCACGCTTCCGGAGCCGGCCTCCAGTTCAGTTGGAGTGGAGTGAGCCCCTGCACCAGCTCTTTGGCGCGCTGATCGGCGGCATCCAGTTCGGAAATGAGCCGCACTGCCCAGGCAGTCGATGGGGAATCGACGCGCGGGGCCATTTGCTAACAGTATACAGGTCTCTCGCGTTGGTCCGGCTTGCTCGGGTCTACGCGGACCGGCTGTCCGCCGAAGGTCCGTAGATGGCCGGGACAGTCCCACCCATCGGCCGCAAGTACGCCGATAGTTGGCCCCGATGGTGAATCGCGTCAAAGAGGATGAACCACAGAAACTGTCCTACCGGTTGTTCGGACACCAGCCTGCCGCCGTAATAAAACTGCGCGACTCGGTTCCACGACGCCTCGTCCATCTTGGAGACGAGATCCGTCAACTCGTTCGACCAGCGTTCAAACAGTTCCAGCATTTCATTCAGCGGTGGAGGTGGTTGCGTGTTCCACTCGGCCCTATTCTGCGTCACGACATCCAGGCAGGCCTTCAGCTCGCTGGTGAGCGTCCAGGTGAGCTGTTCGGCCGATGGAGAACGATCGTGCGGCTTGTAGCTGATTTGATCCGCGGGAAGCGACCTGAGAACCCTTAAGAAGACGGGAACTTCCGCCCGCCGACGCTCTACATAAAACTCACGCAGTGTCATGGCGAGTGCTCCTCCTTATGTTCCGGGCGCAGAGCACGCTTGCCTTTCACCCGGTTCCGGTTGCATCATTAGTATAACCCATGACGGAGCCCGCGACAATACTTTTCGAAGCGGAGGATGAGGATGGCGATCGCTAAGGATTTTGGCTTCATCGGACGTTTGTGCCTGGACTTCGCCCAGACTGGCGACATGGGCTGGGGGACTCGGTTCGAGCGGCTCACTGCACCGTCGGAACTACGGCGATGGCTGTCGCTCAGTCCGCTGCGTCTCGAGCGGCTGAGTATCCACCCGGAAGATCTGGCGCGTGCGAAGATGCTTCGCGGAGCGATCTGGAGGATCGCCGAAGCATCCCTGGCCGGCGTGATTCCCCGTCCCAAGGACGTGCGACTGCTGAACCGTCGGGCCTGGGATCGCGGTCTCACGAGGGAACTGGACCTTGCGGCCAAGTCGATGCGCTGGCATCGCCCCACGGTTGGCGCGGCGCTGGCGACGATCGCCCAGGACGCAGTCGCGCTCTTTGGAGACCCGGCGCAGCGAGCGCGGATTCGTCGCTGCGAAAATAGCGGTTGCAGGGTCATATTCTATGACGACTCCAGGCCAGGCTTGAGGCGCTGGTGCGCTTCGAACCGTTGTGGCGATCGGATTCGGGCCAAAGCCTACCGCGCCCGCCACAGATCGCAAAGAGTCGACGAATGCAGCGATACGGATTGAGTTGAGTCGGGGCGGAACGGGCGCGGGGTACTACGGCATGCGGATGCCTTGTTCGCCGCAGATGGCGAACACCGACAATAGATTCGTAACGCCGAGGAGTTTTCGGATGCGGGGTCCGAGGTTGACGAGCTCCAACGCGCAGCCGGCCGATTTGGCGGAGACGTACAGTCGGACCAGCGTGCCGAGGCCCATGCTGTCCATGTGCGCGAGCTCGGTGAGGTCGAGCACGATTCGTTTCGACTCCGGAATCAGTTGGCTGACCTCGGTGTAGAGAAAATTGTGGACGCCGGCCACCAGGATGCCGCTCAATCGCACTATGGCGGTGTCTCCGGAACGTTCGAGGTCCAGCGTCAGGCGGTTTGGGGCGGTTGCCTCACTCATCGTACGACTTTGCTCATATCGTAGCGGACCGCGCTAAAGCGCGGTGCAGCCTGGAAAGGCTGCCCCACTCAGGCCTGGAACATGTCGAAAGCTTCGAAGTCGCCGCGCAGCAGGTCGTGAGTGCCGCGGTATCCCAGCCAGCCGGCGATCATGGTGGCGTAGACGCGGCGAAAATCGGTGGTGTAGATCAGGTTGTCGCCCGCGTCCAGTTGGGTCAGGCTGGGAAGCTTGCCGTAGTGGCCGCCCTTAACCTGTTTGCCGGCGACGAACATCAGGTTGGCGGTGCCGTGGTCGGTGCCGAGGTTGACGTTTTCGGGAACACGGCGGCCGAACTCGGAGAAGACCATCACCACCACGTCGTCGGCGCGGCCGATGCGCTCGAGATCGCGCAGGAAGGCGGAAACGGCGTCGGAGGCGTAGGTCAGCAGGCGATGGTGCAGATCGCTCTGGAAGACGTGCGTGTCAAACGCGTTGTTGCGATAGGAGGTGTAGTAGAGCCGAGTGGGCATGCCGGCTTCGATCAGCGCAGCGACCTTGGGAAGGTCCAGGCCCGTGATGCCGTAGTCCACCGGCGAACGGTATTTCGCCCAGGCTTCGCGGACCAGCGCGGAGGAGGTCCGGGCGCTGCGCGCGATATCCAGAAGATAGCGTCGCGAGGGATTGTCCACCTGGCCGGCGGCGGTGACGGAATCGGCCACGCCGCGCTCCTCGGCGAAGACTTCGCGGGTGAACTTGTTGGGATCGTCGAAAACCACCGGGACGTGCAGGCGGCTGCGGACGGCGAGCGACTGGTGCGAGTCGATATCCACCAGAAAATTCGGCGGCGCGTCGGGCGCGATCGCATCGGCCAGGCGGCCCACCCAGCCGTACGGCTCGCCGCTGTTGGGCGCGGCGGTCTGCCAGTAAGCCATGGAGGTGAAGTGCGAGAACGACGGGTTTTCGTATCCGCAGCCGTGCACGACGGCCAGCTTGCCGCTTTTGTAGAGGCGCTCGAAGCCCGCCATGCCGGAGCTGAAACCGAAGTGATCGTCGATGGCGCGGAGCTGCTTGCGAGGGATGCCGAGATTGGGCCGGTGGCGGTAGTAGGCATCGTCGCCATAAGGGACCAGAGTGTTCAGGCCGTCGTTGCCGCCGGACAGCTCCAGCACCACCAGGATTTTTCCGTTGGACTGGGTTTGCGCCTCGAGCGCGGCGGCCGCCTGTCCGAACAGAGCCATGCGAAGAGCCGAGCCCGCGCTCACGCTGACGCCGCACATGCAGGCGCGCAGCAGATCGCGGCGGCTGGCTTTCGGAAATGAAAAATGATTCTTCATAGCGCGCTCCTCAACCGAGCTGAAACTCCGGCTGGCTCATGATCAGATGCAGCACCAGACGCAGCCCGTCTTCCATGTAGGTTTGGGCGGACGCGATGTCGCTGGTGCCCAGTTCCTTGTCGAGAAATGCAACCAGTTTCTGGCGCGCTTCCCGGTTGGGCGGAACGCGCATGAAGCGACGGATCAGGTAGTCCACCGCCTCGGTGGTGTTCTTGAGGTGCTGGTCGAGCACCATCCGGGACAGGTTCACCTGAGCGGTGTCGCGGGGGATGGCCTTCACTCGTTCGATGGCCATCTGCCAGCCGCGATAGCTGCCGTAGCGGGTGTTGAAGTCCTCGTCGCGGTCGGCCGCCATGTTCGATTCGGCGATCTCGCCGCTCTTGGTGTCGGGCTTGGTGGCGTCGCTGATGTCCATGCCGCGGCGGATGCGATCGGCCACGCTGCGGATGTCGCCGGTGCCGTAGCGATCGGTCGGAATGAAGCTGATGCTGGGAAACAGAACGTCGCGCGCAAAATTGCCGCGCTCGAGCAGCAGGCCGGGCGTGATCCAGCTCTGGCCCTGGGCCCATCCGGCCACGGTCGGCGGCGAGAAGAGCTGCTGGCCGAGTGCGCCGGTGACCGCGTTGAAGTCGGGGACGCCGGGAATGCTCTTGAGTCCAAGCTTGTGGTAGGTGTTGACGGCCAGCTCCACCGGGCTTTTGATCTCGGTGCCGACCGAAGCGGGGCTGTAGAAATCGCGCGACAGGAAAATCTTTTCGAGCAGCGGGGCGATCTCGTAATCGGACTGGCGCAGCACGGCGCCGAGCTGTTTCTGAAGCTCGGGCGTGAGATCCTGGCGGACGAAGAAGCGGTAGATCTTGCCGGCGATGAAGTCGGCGGTGGCGGGCTGCTGCAGGATGATGTTGATGATGTCGACGCCGTCGAAGCGGCCGGTTTTGCCGATGAAAGTTTTTTCGCCGTCGTCGTGCTGGTCCTTGTTGACGACGAATTTCAGGTCCGCGCAATTCCAGCCGGTGAAGGCTCGCGCGGCCTCGCGGATGTCCTTTTCGGTGTAGTGGCCGACGCCCATGGTAAACAGTTCCATGATTTCGCGGGCGAAGTTCTCGTTGGACGCGCCTTTGACGTTGACGCCCGCGTCCAGGAAGACGAGCATGGCCGGATCTTGGGCGACGGCGATCAGCAGGCTTCTGAAATTGCCGGTGCCTTGTTTCTGGAACAGCTCCAACTGCTGGAGCAGTTTTCGATAGTCGCGGACCTTGCTTTCGTTGGAGGCGAAATGGCCGTGCCAGAACAGCGCCATTTTTTCTTCGAGCGGGCGCGGGCTGGCGAGCATGCGGTTGGCCCACCAGTAGGCCACGCGGTGAGTTTCGAGCAGGCTGGCGCGGAGCCAATAGAAAAACTCGTCGACGACCGGTTGAAGGCGGCGGTTGCCGGTGGGCTTCACCTTGATGCCGAGGGCTTCGCCGGTGTGCTTGGCCTGATCGGTAACGGCGGGGCGGCTGGGCGGAAACGGTTCGAGGCCGGGGTCGTGGACTCCGGATTCGTCGAAGGGAGGCAGGTGGCTCGAGTCGGCGCCCTGGAATCGCACCAGCCGGGCGACGGCCTGGGCGGGAGTCAGCTTGGCGAGCGCCTGGATTTCTTCGGGGGTGCCGCCGAATCCGGCGCGTTCGAGCAGATGCGCGGCGAGGTCGTTATTCCAGTCGGCGGTGGAGATGGGCGCGAGATCGTTTTGCCACGCCGCGGGTCCGGCGGTCTGCGCGCTGGCGGCGGGGTGGATGGCCAGCGCCGCGGCGACCGCGAAAAGAACGCCAATAGCCACTCTTCGAAGCATCTTCCTACTCCTTCCGAGGCTGCTTATGGCATGGTGACACGAATGCGAAGGCGATGCAAAGGCCGGCCGCTACGCGTGGGCCTGTGGCGGCGGTGTCGCCTTGTTGGCGGCCCGTCGCACGATCAGAATCACGAGCAGGTAGGCGAAGGCCACGGGCGCGGTGAACAGCAACACGATCGGGAACAGATTGCTTCCCGCTTTGAAAGCGATGACCGTATACGCCAGGACCGGGAGCATCACGAGTAGAGGGATGGAGGCAGCCGCCTGCCAGCCGCCTCGGAAGCGCCAGAGCGTCCAGATTTGCGCGACAAAATACGCCGGGACGCTCCAGGCGGCGGCGAAAAACAGCATGGTCTCGAGCAAGCCAGGCTGGCGATTCATGTAGGCTTCGGACTGCGCCTGGACGCGGCGATTCTGTTCGGATTGCATGCGCTCGGCCCACTCGGCCGGGACCTGCGGCGACGAGCTGGTTTCGCCGGTCCAGGTGAGGTCCACCGGGATGCTGGTTTGGGCATAGGTGGTCCGGCCGCTTTCGGCGGTGACCACGATGCTGTCCACCTTGCGGGGATCGACGTAAGAGATCCAGTAGAAGGCCTCGCCGCTGCCGGCCTCGTGCGGCATGGCGCCGCTGGACATCGAGGGGACGCTCTTGCCGGCGAAGAACGGCCTGGCGCGAACGAAGATCTGGCGGTCGCTGGTGTAGGCGACACGGACGTAAAACTTGTCCCATTTTCCGAGCACCGCCGGAGAGGACGGATCGGTGGCGAGGACTTCAATGGTCACGGCTGCGCGCCCGATGGCGGGCGTCAGTGAAAACGCAACCGCCGCCAGTGGAAGTGCGCGCGCGATGTTCGCTAAGTTGATGCCGCTAGCATATCACCCAGTCATCCGCGGCTGGCGAAGCGATTGCCGGCGATGACGAAGCGCAGCGGCCAGTCGGCGCAGTGGGTGATTCCGATGCGGGGCGTCACCAGAATTTCAAGGGACCGCTGGTCGCGCTCGCGTCGAACTTGCAGCGGGCCTCGGGTGAGATCGGCGCCGTTTTGTTTGCGCGTGATTCCCATGGCCAGCGTGAGTTTGCCGGGGCCGGAAGCTAGGTCTTCGAGACGGCTGGCCTTGGGACGGCGGCGGCGCATGCTGGCGATTCCTGCCACCGGCTCCAGCGCGCGGATCAGCACGCAACCCGCCTGGCCTTCCTCTTCCGCTACAAAGTTCAGGCACTCGTACATGCCATAGATGAAGTACACGTAGGCGTGGCCGGGCGGGCCGAACAGCACGCGCGTTCGATCCGTGAGGCCACGCCAGGCGTGGGCGGCGCGATCGTGCACGCCCAGGTACGCTTCGGTTTCGACGATGCGTCCGGCCGTTTTGCCGTGCACCAGGATCTTGCCCAGGCAATCGCGCGCAACGTCCACGGCCGGTCGCGCGTAGAAGCCACGGCCGAGCAGCGAGGAGTTTTTCAGGAGTTCGGCGAAGGTGAGGCTCACTGCTTTATGTATGCTAGGAGGTTAGCATGCGGCTATTCACAGGCATCGATCTGCCGGAGGACATCCTGGAGAGACTGGAGCGCCTGCTGATGCACTTGCGCCCGGCCGCGCACCTGAAGTGGAGCCCGGTGTACAACCTGCACCTGACGCTGAAGTTCATCGGGGAATGGCCGGAAGAGAAACTGCCGCAACTGAAAGCCGCGCTGTGCTCGATGCCCGCGCGCCCGCCCATCCCGGCCGACGTGAAGGGGCTCGGCTGGTATCCCAATCCGCATCATCCACGGGTTTTCTGGGTGGGCGTGCAAGCCGGCGAAGCGCTGCCGGCGCTGGTCCGGGATATCGACGCGGCGCTGACGCCGTTGGGCGTGGCACCGGAAGATCGCGCTTTTTCCGCGCACCTGACGCTGGCGCGCATCAAGGACCCGGTGCCGCTGCAGGCGCTGCGGAACGCGATCGCGCAACTGGAATCGCTGGATTTCGGAGCGTTCACGGTGGATCGTTTCTACCTGTATCGCAGCCAGCCCGGCGCCGCCGGATCCATCTACACTAAGCTGTCGGAACATCCTCTACAGGTCAAATGACAGGGCTGCTCGCGCTGGTGATCGCATACGTGGTGGGCGGCATACCGTTCGGCTATCTGCTGGTGCGGCTGAAGACCGGCGAAGATGTGCGTTCGAAAGGCAGCGGCAACATCGGCGCGACCAACGTGCTGCGGACTACGGGGCGCGCGGTCGCGGTGGTCACGCTGCTGCTGGACATCGGCAAGGGTTTCTTCGCGGTCTGGCTGGCCGGCAGGCTCACGAGCGGCTCGCCGGAATGGATGAGCCTGGCTGCGCTGGCGGTGATGGCCGGGCACGCCTATCCGGTCTTCCTGAAGTTTCACGGTGGCAAGGCGGTGGCTAGCTTCATCGGCGCTTTCGCCTATCTCACACCCGTCCCCCTGGCGGCGGTGCTGGTCATCCTGGTGATCGTGGTTGCGGCGACGCGGTATATCTCGATGGGATCGATTGCGGCCGCGGGAAGTCTGCCGCTGGCGGTGTGGTTGATTCTGCATCCGCCGGGCGCGGTGCTGGCCGCGTCGCTGGTAGCGGCGGTGTTCATCATCTACCGGCATAGCTCGAACATCGGACGGATCCGCGCCGGGACCGAGAGTGTTTTTCGTTTCAAGTAAAACCATGAGCGGCTCGATTGCGATTATCGGCGCGGGCAGTTGGGGCACCGCGCTAGCGATCGTGCTGGCGCCGCGCTTCGAGCAGATCCGGCTCTGGGCGCACGAGGCCGACCTGGTGGAGCGCATGAGCGCGTCGCGCGAGAACGACGTCTTCCTGCCCGGATTCCAGTTGCCGGCCAACGTTCATCCGACGGCCGACCTGAAGGCCGCGCTGGTGAATGCCGGTACCGTAGTGGGCGTCATGCCATCGCGCTTCGCCCGCCCGCTTTATCGCGCCATGCTGCCGCATCTCGAACCCGACATGCAATTCGTCAGCGCGACCAAGGGCCTGGAGCACGCGACGCTGCTGCGCATGTCGGAGGTGGCGCGCGCGGCGATGGGCGCAAAATTCGCGCCGCGGATCGCGGTGCTTTCCGGACCCACTTTCGCTCGCGAAGTAGCGCGCGGCGAACCGACCGCAGTGGTGATTTCGTCCGAAGACCGCGACCTGGCCGCTTCGGTGCAGCAGGACTTCTCCGGTCCGACGCTGCGCCTGTACACCAACGACGATCCGACCGGCGTCGAGATCGGCGCCGCGCTCAAGAACACCATCGCGATCGGCGCCGGCATTTGCCAGGGACTCGGGCTGGGGAACAATTCGATTGCGGCGCTCATCACGCGCGGCCTGGCCGAGATCACGCGCCTGGCGGTCGCCATGGGAGGACGTCCCAGAACGCTGTCGGGCTTGGCGGGACTAGGGGACCTGGTACTAACCTGCACGGGGGAACTAAGCAGAAACCGCATGGTGGGAATCGAGCTGGCCAAGGGACGCAAGCTCGAGGAGATTGTGGGTTCCATGAGCATGATTGCCGAGGGCGTGGAAACCACTCCGGCGGCCGTGGAGCTGGCCCGCAAGTTCGATGTCGATCTGCCGATTACCCAGCAGATGGACTCGATTCTGACGGGCGCCCGCGCCCCCCGCGACGCAATCCGCGAGTTGATGGAGCGCACGCTGAAGAACGAGTGATGTAAAGCCGTGTAAACCCGGCTGGCGCTAACTCGTCGTCCACTACAGCGAATGAATTCTGACGGCCTGGGCTCGCCGGTTGCGCAACCTTCGTGGAATCGGCGGGTTAACAGTAATGAAGCAGCCGGAAGGCCCCCGGATGGGGACGCCGAGCTGATGCTGCTGGTCCGGGATGGGGACCAAGCGGGCTTCGGTTTGTTGTTGGAACGCTATCGGGGCTCCGTGATTCACTTCCTGTACCGGATGGTGCAGAATCAAGCCGTGGCTGAGGAGTTGGCGCAGGAGGTGTTCCTGCGGGTTTACCGATTCCGGGAGACGTACCAGCCAACGGCGAAGTTCACGACCTGGCTGTTTCGGATCGCGACGCATCTGGGGTTGAACTGGATTCGGGACCGGCGGCATGAGAAGCTGCAAGATAGTCTGGATGAGGAAAGCTCGGACGGCGCTGCCATACAACTGGCGGATCGCAATAAGACCGTCGAGCAGGAATTGCTTTATCAGGCGAAGCTGCGGGAGGTGCGGCAGGCCATCGAAGGTTTGCCCGCAAAGCAGCGAGCCGCGGTGCTGATGCACAAGTACGAAGAGATGGAGTATGCCGAGATCGCCAAAGCGCTGAGCTGTTCGGAATCGGCGGTGAAGTCGCTGCTGTTTCGAGCTTACGAATCGCTCAGAGGACGTCTGGCGCACATGGCGTGAAGGGGGAAGAGACGATGGAGTGCCCTTCGAGGACGGGGCAAGCCGGCGAGTTGATTGTGGCCTACATCGCGCGGACGCTGGATGTTGAGACGGCCGCGGATTTCGGCAAGCACCTGCTGGCGTGCGCTGCCTGCCGCGAATTGACGGCCGGGCAGGAGGCGGTGTGGTCGGCTCTGGAGGAGTGGCTTCCGCTCGCGGTTTCTCCCGGCTTCGACGAACGGCTGTTGCGGCGTATTACCGCGGAGGAACACGCCCAGCAAGGTTGGTGGCGCCGGATCGCCTGGCCAGCCTGGTCGTGGCGTCCGGCGTTGCCTGTGGCAGCGGCCTGCGCCGTTCTGGTGACGGCGTTTCTGCTGAAGAATTTCGAGCGCGCAGCGGCTCCGGCGACTCCGGTTCAGCCCGGCGCCAGCATCGAACAAGTCGAGCACGCTCTCGACGACATGGACATGCTGAAGCAACTCGGCGTCGAGGCTGCTGCCGCGAGTCCCCAGTCATAGGCGAGGACATCCGGGGACATGTCATGCCGCGGCTCGATTCTGGCGCTCGGCGCGCTGAGCGTCGGTCTGTTGCTGGGACCACCTGCTCTGGCGCAGGGCCGGCGCGCGGGCCCGCGACTGAAAAACCCGCGAATCGGAGAGAAGGGTCCCCGCACGCCCATCCAGGAGTTTGAAACCATGCCACCGGAAGAGCAGCAGCGGGCGCTCAACCGTCTGCCCCCGGCCCAGCGGCAGAAACTGCAGGAGCGGCTGGACCGGTTCAATCAACTTCCCGAAGGACAGCGGCGGGCGCTGACGAATCTTTACAATCGATTGCACCAACTGCCCCCCGACCGGCAGAATTCTGTTCGCAAGGCCATCAATCGGCTGTCCGAACAGGCTCCCGGCCGCCAGCAGGCGATTCGCGAGGAGTTGCGAGGCATGGCGGCGCTTCCCCCGCAACAGCGCCGGGAACGGCTGGAAAGTCCGGAATTTCGCTCCCGGTTTAGCAAGAAGGAGCAGGAAGTCCTGCGTGACATGACGCCGCTGCTGCCGTAGAGACGCAAAACCGCTTGCTGACGCGCGCGGCTCGGAAGCGTCGCAGCAAGATGGATTACAGTTTTTGCAATGGGCTGTGGGGTATTTCGCGCTACCAGCGGATCGATTGGGGAACTAGACGCTCCCCGGCGGCTTTGGATGGGCAATTTCGGTATTTTTTACTCAAAAGCGCGTGGCAATCTGGTTGCACTTCCGTGAAGCGCACAAATAAGCACGCTAACGGGCGCTGCGCAGGACAGCCTCCCACCGTTCGCAGAGGCGCCCGCCGGCGTGCTTTAAAGGAAAAGGAGACCCGCATGGCATCCAGAGTTGTGACACTGCTAATGATCGCGTTCGTCTTGTTCGCATGCGTAGCCGCGAACGCGCAACCCACGATAAAGAAGGTTCCGGTGACGTCCACATCGGCGGCATCGGGCCACGAGATGTTCAAGACCTATTGCTCACCCTGCCATGGTTTGGACGGCAAAGGGACCGGACCAGCCGCGGCAGCGCTCAAGAAGCAGCCCGCGAATTTGACGGAGCTTACAGCGCGGAATGGTGGGAAATTCCCCGAGTTGAAAGTATTCGCCACGATTAAGGGCGACGCTGATGTGACGGCGCACGGATCGAAGGACATGCCGGTATGGGGATCCCTGTTCCCCAGCATCAGTTCCGGTCAAGGCGAGGTGCAACTGCGAATCAGCAACCTGACGGACTACGTCAAGTCGATTCAAGGCAAGTAGCTGCCTTTAACGCGCAGGCCCCGAGGTCGCGGGCCTGTTCAACAGTTCCAAAATTGGGCGCCCGGGAAGTTTCCGGGCGTCTTGGTTTTTACCGGCCAGTTCCAGGATGGGAGCCGCGAGCGACCTGAGGACGCAAGAACATTGACCGCAGCCAGCCGATAAGGTGAAGCAGGGCGGAATGTATGCCCGGAGGTCGCTGGTGCGAAAACATCTGACGATTGGCCAGAAACTGGGGGCGAGTTTCGCAGTGGTCCTGGCGATGACGGGCCTGTTGAGTTACTCGTCGTTGGCCACCGTGGGGCGGCTGGGCGGCATTCTGGACCGGGCCGTCAATGAGGACGCCCGAATCGCCGACTTAACCGGACAAATCAAGCTCAAACTGCACGAGATGAAGGAGCTGACCACGGGGACGCAGTTTTCCTACGCCATGGGAAACGTTTTGAAAGCGGACACCTGCCAGGCGAACACGCTGCAGAAACTGGGGGATTGCGCTTCCTGCCATGCCTTCTCCGGAGCCGAAGCGCATCGCCGGGATTTTGCCAAACTGGCCGACCAGGCTTCTCAGCAGATCAACGAACTGGCGCCGCTGCTGCATGACGGCCAGGCGCGCGCCAAACTGGAGACGATTCGGGGCACCATCGGGGACTGGCGCCAGTTCTTCGAACAGTATCTGGAGCGGATATCGCATGACGATTTCGCGGGCGGCCACACTTTGGTGACCGAGCGGATGGACACGCTGCTGGAGCGAGTGAACACGGCGGCTGCGGCGCTGGAGGCGGAACAACAGGGGTTGCGGAAGTCGTTTCGCGACTCGGCCGCCAGGAGCGTGACTCGTGCCAGGCTGACAGCGCTGGTCTTGATCACGATCGGGTTGCTGTGCGGCGTTGTTCTGGCGCTGTCCATACGGCAGATCACCGGGCTGCTTCGCAAGGTGGCCCTGGACTTGAAGCAAGGCGCGGGGCGAGTTTCCGGCGACGCCGAGGAAGTGCGGCGAGCCAGCCATATCCTGGAGCAAGGGGCATCTGATCAGGCCGCATCCATTCAGGAAACTTCCGCGTCGAGCGAGCAGGTGAGCGCCACCGCGGAACAGAACGCCGAGTTCGCCTCCCAAGCCACCACGCTCATCAAGGAAGTGCGCCAACAGATGACCGAGACCACCGCGGTGCTCGACCAGATGGTGTCCGCGATGACCGAGATTGGACGGTCCGGCGATAGTATTTCGAAGATCATCCAGGTGATCGACGAGATCGCTTTCCAAACCAATCTGCTGGCGTTGAACGCGGCCGTGGAAGCGGCGCGGGCCGGGGAAGCCGGCATGGGATTCGCGGTGGTGGCGGACGAGGTCCGGACCCTGGCCCAGCGCTGCACCGGCGCCGCCAAGGATACCGCGAGCCTGATCGGCGATTCCAATGCCCGCTCCAAGGAAGGCAAGGCCCGGCTGGATCAACTGGCCGCGCGCATTCGCAGCATGGCGCAGGGAACCGAAGCCATCACCACGCTGTCCGACCAGGTTCAAAACGGCAGCCAGGAGCAGGCTCGCGCCATGGAGCAAATCGGCAAGGCGCTCATGCAAATGCAATCCGTGACCGAGAAAACCGCCAGCAATGCGCAGGAAAGCTCCCAGGTGGGAGAGCGCCTGAGTTCGGAATCCAGTACGCTCGAAGACGCGGTGCGCCGGTTGGAATTGCTGGTGGGCTGCTGTTCCGGCGGCAGTCCGCAATAAGGATCGCGCCGCCCGCCGCACCGGATGGGAACCCGGCTGCCGAGCTACAATTAAGATTCCCCGCATGGTGAAGGCAGTTCCCGGCATCCTGGCCCAAATTGTCGAGCAGAAAAAGCTCGAACTGGCAGTGCGTGCCGAGGGCGTGGAACGCAAGGCCGAAGCTTCCGTCGCCGGCCGGCGCGATTTCGTGCGCGCGCTTACCAGCCGCCAGCCGGCCATCATCGCGGAAATCAAGCAGGCTTCTCCCAGCAAGGGCACGCTGGCCGAGCGGTTCGAACCGGCCGGACTCGCCCAGGCTTATGAGCGCGGAGGAGCTGCGGCGCTTTCGGTGCTCACGGACGAAAAATATTTCCGCGGCAGTTTAGCGGACATGGAGTCGGCGCGGGCCGCCGTCGAGCTGCCGGTTTTACGCAAGGACTTCACCATCGATCCGTACCACGTGCACCAGGCGGCGGCGCACGGAGCCGATGCGACTCTTCTGATTGCCGCGATCCTCTCCGAGCGCGAGATGCGCGAGCTGCGGGAACTCGCGGAACGCTACCGCATGGCGGCCTTGGTGGAGGTGCACGACCAGGAGGAACTGAGCGCGGCGCTGGGATCGGGGGCGCGCGTCGTCGGGGTCAACAATCGCAACCTGAATACCTTCGAGGTCGACCTGGGGGTCGCGTTGCGGCTGGCTGAAAAGATCCCTGAAGGCATACTGAAGGTCGCCGAAAGCGGCATCCACACGCGCGCCGACGTGGAGCGGCTGTCTGCGGCCGGTTACCAGGCTTTTCTGGTCGGCGAGCACTTGATGAAATCTCGGGACCCGGCCCAGGCGCTGCGAGCGTTGTTGCCATGATGGTGAAAATCTGCGGGATCACCAATCGGGAGGATGCGATGGCCGCGGTGGAGGCCGGGGCTTCGGCCATTGGTTTCAACTTCTATCGCGACAGCCCGCGCTACGTTTCGCCGACCGGAGCAGCCATGGTGGCGGCGAAGATTCCGGCCTCAGTTTGGAAAGTGGGCGTGTTCGTCGATGAAAGACCCGACGCAGTTGCGAAGATCGCGCTCGAAGTGGGGCTCGATGTCGCGCAGCTGCATGGTTTGGCGGAAGCGCGAGGTATTCGGATCTGGCGAGCGTGCCAGGCCGCGGACGACCAATCGATGTTGATCGCGCAAGTTGGTTACGAAACCGCCGAGGCGTTGCTGATCGATACACCGTCCGAGACGCTCCGCGGCGGTACCGGACAAACATTCGATTGGTCGCGGGCACGGTTCACCGGCAAGAAAGTCATCGTTGCCGGCGGGCTGGACGCTTCCAACGTGCGTCAGGCGATTGAAGAGGCGCAGCCCTGGGGCGTGGACGCCTGCTCGCGTCTCGAAAAATCACCAGGATTGAAGGACCATGAAAAGATGAGACAGTTCATCAAGGCGGCGCTCGGAGTATGACCGCGCCGCAGCCGGATCCCAGCGGACATTTCGGACCTTATGGCGGGCGGTTCGTGCCCGAGGTGCTGATGGCGCCGCTCGAGCAACTGGAGCGCGCTTACCAGGAGGCGCGCGCCGATCCCGCGTTTCAGGCGGAGCTGAAGGACCTGCTCGCCAATTACGCCGGGCGTCCGACGCCGCTGTATCATGCGCGGCGGCTCAGCGAAGCGGCGGGCGGCGGCGCGAAAATCTACCTCAAGCGCGAGGACCTGCTGCACACCGGCGCGCACAAGATCAACAACTGCCTGGGCCAGGCGCTGCTGGCGCGGCGCATGGGCAAGCAGCGCATCATCGCGGAAACGGGCGCCGGCCAGCATGGCGTGGCCACCGCGACGGTGTGCGCGCTGTTTGGACTCGAGTGCATCGTCTACATGGGTGAAGAGGACATGCGGCGGCAGCGGCTGAACGTGTTCCGCATGCGGCTGCTGGGCGCCAAGGTGGTGGGCGTGGCCAACGGGAGCCGCACCTTGAAGGACGCCATCAGCGAAGCCATGCGCGACTGGGTGACCAATGTCGATAGCACGCATTACCTGCTCGGCTCCGCGCTGGGCGCACATCCGTACCCCATGATGGTCCGCGATTTTCATCGCGTCATCGGCGAAGAGACGCGCCGGCAGATCCTGGAGCGCGAGGGCAGACTGCCGGACTCCATCTTCGCGTGCGTGGGCGGAGGCAGCAACGCCATCGGAATCTTTCACGCTTTTCTGGGCGATGCGGGAGTGCGGCTGATCGGCGTGGAGGCGGGCGGGCGTGGAGCGGAGCTCGGAGCGCATGCCGCGCGCTTCTCGGGCGGCGCGCCGGGCGTGCTGCACGGAGCATTCAGTTACTTACTGCAGGACGCCGACGGCCAGGTGGCGCTCACGCATTCGGTCTCGGCGGGACTGGACTACGCGCTGGTCGGCCCGGAGCACGCCTGGCTGCGCGAGCAGGGCCGCACGGAGTACGTCTCGGCCTCGGATCGCGAGGCGCTCGATGCGGCGCAAACGCTGGCGCGCAAGGAAGGCATCATTCCGGCGCTCGAATCGGCGCACGCGGTGGCGGAAGCCGTGCGCCGGGCTGGGAGCGCGCGCGGCGAGCTGTTCGTGATCAATCTTTCGGGGCGCGGCGACAAAGACACCGACATCTATCGCGAGAATCTGAAGGAGCTGGATGAGCCAGACCAGAATCGGACGGCTCTTTAAGCGTCTGGGCGCCGAAGGGCGTCCCGCTTTGATCGCATACATCACCGCCGGCGATCCGTCGCCCGATCGGACGCCCGCGCTGGTGGCCGCGCTGGAGCGAGGCGGTGCGGACTTGATCGAGCTGGGCGTTCCGTTCTCCGATCCCATCGCCGATGGGCCGGTGATCCAGCGCGGAAGCGACCGCGCGCTGAAGGCCGGCACGCGGGTGGCCACGGTGCTCCAGATCGCCCGCGAGATCCGGAAGCGATCCGAGATTCCTCTGCTGCTGTTCACCTACATGAATCCGGTGCTGCGCTACGGGCTGGAGGCGCTGGCGCGCGACGCGGCTGCATCCGGAATCGACGGCTGCCTGCTGACCGATCTGAGCGTCGAAGAGGCCGAGCCGTATGTGGCGGCCATGCGAGGCGCGGGACTCGACACGGCCTTCCTGGCCGCGCCTACCAGCAGCGAACGCCGGCTGCGGTTGGTGGCCCAATATTCGAGCGGCTTCGTCTACCTGGTTTCGAGAACCGGCGTGACCGGCGAACGGGCCAGCGTGTCCTCAGCGGTCGGGCCGCTGGTGAACGCCATGCGCAAGGTGACGGACCTGCCGCTGGCGGTCGGCTTCGGGATTTCGAGCGCGGATCAGGTGCGCTCGGTGGGCGAAATCGCGGACGGGGTGGCGGTGGGCAGCGCGTTTGTGCGGACCATCGAGCAGTACGCCGCCTCGAGCGAACTCGAAACGCGGCTGGAAGCCGTAGCCCGCCAGCTTGCCAGTGGTTTACCATCGAAGAATCGCGATGAGCATGGAACAGCTCGCTGAGTGCCGCAAGAAAATCGACGTTCTGGATTTGAAACTGCTGGCGCTGTTGAATGAACGCACCCAGATCGTCGAGGAGATCGGCCGTATCAAACGAAACTTATCGTTGCCGATTTACGAACCGAGGCGCGAGGAAGACGTGTTCCGCAACGTGCTCGCGAGCAACTCGGGTCCGCTGTCGGCCGAAGCGGTGAAGCGCGTGTTCGAGCGCATCATCGATGAGATGCGCAATATCCAAAAAGATAAGATCTTGTAGAGACATGCCGGCTGAATGCCGGCTGCAGCCAGGATTGGCTGCCCCACGACGCCCGTCACCATTCTTTGGGCCACAGCACGGAACGGTCGATGCTCGCGATGGTGGTGCGGCCGGTCAGCATCATGGCCATTTCCAATTCCTTGCGGAGGATCTCGACCACGCGCGTGACGCCGTCTGCGCCGCCCACTCCCAAACCGTAAAGATACGGCCGGCCGATTCCCACCGCGGATGCGCCGAGCGCCAGGGCTTTGAGCACATCGGTGCCGCGGCGGATGCCGCCGTCGACGATCAGCGGGACCCGTCCGGCGACCTTTTCGGCGACGTGCGGAAGCGCATCGATGGTCGCCGGCACAGTATCGAGATTGCGCGCGCCGTGGTTGGACACCATGATTCCCGACACGCCGGCCTTCACCGCGATCTCGGCGTCATCCGGATTGAGGATGCCCTTGAGCAGCACCGGTGTCTTGGCGAACGAGCGCAGCCAGTCGATGTCTTTCCAACTGAGCGTGGGATCCAGATAGTCCCGGCTCTGCAGGTTGGGCAGCGGCCGCGGCGGCACGTCTCCCTGGGTCGCATATTCGCGGTTGCGCGCGCCGAAGGTGGGCGAATCGACGGTCACGCAAATCGCGCGGCAGCCCGCGTTTTCGGCGCGCTGCACCAGGTCCTTGGTGAAGCCGCGGTCGCGCTGGACGTAGAGCTGAAACCAGACCGGTCCGGTGGCGGCTTTGGCGACGTCGTCGACGCGCATCGAGGCGCTGCTGCCGATGACGTAGAGGGCCTGGGCAGCGCCGGCGCCGCGCGCTGACGCCGCATCGCCGTCCGGATACACCAGCGACTGAAACCCGGTGGGCGCCAGCAGAATGGGGAACGGCAGATCCAGTCCGAACAGCTTCACCCGCGTATCGATTTTGGATACGTCCACCAGCGCGCGCGGCCGCAGACGAATGTGCTCGTAGGCTTCGTGATTCCAGCGCAGCGTAAGTTCGTCGGCCGAGCCGCCCTGCACGCGCGCCCAGGCGGCGGGCGAGACTCGTTTGTGCGCCAGCTCCTCGAAATCGAACAATGACTGCGCCTGCTGGAGTTCCGAGTTGGGCTTGAGTTGCGCGCGCAGCCGTGACAGCACCCCGCCCATCAGCAAGAATCCCAGAAGAGTGCCTCTCCTTGTCGTCGCCATAATGGTCAACTCGTATGATCCAGGATGATCTTCCAACCCCGGCTGGTCTTGTGGAACAGCAGGGTGAAGATCCCGCCCGCTTCACCGCCAGCCTCGGCCGGGCGATCGAGATGGAACCGTCCGATCACCGCGGCGTAATCCGATCCCAACGGCCGGACATCCAGGCCGGAGAACTTTAGTGTACCCATCTTCTCGCGCGTCGGATAGCGTTTCAGATAGCCGGCCAACACCTCGGCATGGCCTTTGGTGATGGTGGCGCCGACGAACGTGGTCGATTCGGATTTATCATACCCTTCCATGTAGCCTCGGATGTCGCCGCGGTTCCAGGCCGCCACCTGGTCGTCCAGCACCTGGCGGATCTGTTGTTCCGGAGAAGCGGCCACGAGCGGCAGTGCGAGCAGCAGCGGCAGGAGCCTGGTCATAAAGAGAAGTGTACAAGTGAACCCAGACTGAGAGGAATCGCGCCTTGGCAGTACAATGAATTCAGATGACGGATGTGCAGCTCTATGTCGCGGTTGGCATACCGACGTTTGCCGTGTTGATCGGCATTCTGATGAATTCGATCAATCAAAGCGGGTTGAACGGAAGATTTAACAGCATGGATGCGCGGTTCAACAGCGTCGAAGCACGGATCGGCAGCCTCGAAAGCCGGGTCGACGAGCGCTTCAACAACGTCGACGCGCGATTCAATAGCCTGGATGTCAAGTTCGACACTCTCACGGGCAAGGTTATCGACGTGGACAATCGCGTGACGCGCATCGAAGCCAAGCTCGGCATCAACTGATCCGGCCTGTGCGTTTCAACCCCTCCTCAGTGCCGCGTCGAATTGCATGCTAATAATGAGTCTATGGTACGCCTAGATTCAGTTCTCAACTCCTGGAAGACCGTTCGTGAAGACACTGCGCAGGCCGTGGAGGATTTCTCCGCCCACGAGCTCGACTACAAGCCCACCGCCGACCTGTTGAGTTTCGGCGAAACCGCGCGACACATCCTGGAGGCGGGCCACGCCCTGGCGGGACTGCTGCTGGATGGAGTGGACAACATGGCGACGCCGCAGTTTCGCCAGATGCTGGGCAAATACACCGCCGAGATTCCGAAAACCGATGGCGCGGGCGCCCTGGCGCGCGAACTGCGAAGCCGATTGGACGCCGACGCAGCCAGGCTGGCCCAAAAGTCCGCCGACTTTTATGCCGGCGAGATTACGCGCTTCGACGGCCAGCGCGTAACGCGCCTGGAGATGCTCCAGATGATCAAGGAACACGAACTCACCCACCGCTCCCAGCTTTTCATGTATCTTCGATTGAAAGGCATCGTCCCGTCCACCACCCGGCGGCGCCTGGCGAAGGCGAACGCATAGCGATCGGCTGACGGCTTCTTGTAGTAGAAAAAACTTGGTTCTGGAGGATGGAAATGGTCAACTGTCCGAACTGCGACGCCATGATCGACGCGGATGAAGACGAGCTGGACGAAGGCGACACGCTGACCTGCGAAGAGTGTGGCGCCGATCTTACGGTGACCGGCCTGGATCCTCTGGAACTGGAAACCACCGAGGACGAAGAAGAGGAAGAGGAGGAAGAAGAGGACTTCGATTACGACGAAGATGAGGAGGATGAAGATGAAGAGGAAGAAGAGGAGTGGCACTAGGCTCGCGTTCCCGCTGTTGGCGCTGCTGGTAGCCATCCTCCCGCCGGCCGCTTCCGCCGCCAAAAAGAAACTGGCGCCCGCGGCGTATGGGCTGGTGTCCGGCACAGTCTTTCAGGAATCGGGCTATGCGCTGCCGGATGCGGATGTGGTCCTCATCCCCGACCCCCAGCCGGACAGCGCACCGGTGAAGGTCAAGAAGCTCCAAGCCATCTCGGATGCGCGTGGAGAATTCGTGTTTCGGGTGCCGCCGGCGCCCATGCGGTACACCGTGACGGTAACGGCCAAAGGCTTCCAGGTACAGCAGAAATCGGTAACCGTGCAGGGCGAAGAGCGCGTCGACGTAACCTTCCAGTTGCAGGCCGAGTCGAAACATTAGGGGGGAGTCATGAGAACCCGAGCGTCCCGCTGCGCTTGCCTGCTGATAGTCCTGGCCGGTTGCGGACTCTTCGGCCAGCAGCCCCGGGAAGACACCAGCACGCGATCGCTGCAGGGCATCGTCACCGACGCGTCGGGAAACATCGCGGCCAAGGCAGTGGTGAAACTGAAGGACACCAAGACGCTGCAGATTCAATCCTTCATCACCAGCGCGGACGGAAGCTATCACTTCGTGGGACTCAGCACCGAAATCGAGTATGAAGTGAAGGCCGATCATGCGGACGCCACCAGCGGCTGGAAGAAGCTGAGCGTCTTCAACACCAAGAAAGTAGCTACCATCAATCTCAAGCTGAACAAGTAACTACCGCCCGGACTCGGGGCGATTCGCCGATTGGAAACGCGCCGTGGCAGGCCAGTAGTTGCTAGCCTTCCTCTAGCGCGCGATCGATCCCGGGTCCAGTCCTTTGCTGAGATCGAACGTGGCGCCAACGGCTGCCACCGAGCCGGTGTGGCGATTGAGACCCACCAGTTCGCGGATCCGATAGACCGCCTCGATGCCGGTACAATGCGCGCCCAGAAAATTTTGCAGGCCGAATTCGCGCAGCTTAGTGGCGGTCCACTTCAGCTTATCGTCGTCCAACTGGTACAGATGAAATCCGCCCAGCGCCGCGTACACCGGCGCGTTCCGGATCGACGTGCGCGCATAGTCGAGCGTGTTGATGATCCCGGAGTGCCCGCAGCCGGAAACGATCACCAGCCCCTGCGCGGTATTGATCACCAGCGACATGTCCTCGGGAATCGTGTCTTCCTTCCAGCCGCCCGGGGTTTGAATTTCGACGTGGCCGCTCCAGTTGTGCTCGGGATATTTGCGCGGAACCGGCCCGGTGAGCCAAACGCCGTTCCACAGCTCGACCGGATGATCGTACACGACGAAGTGCCCGCCGGTGGCTTCATATTCGCGCCGCGTAGTGGCCATGAACTCCAAAGGCTTGCCTTGATCGGTACGGCGTGCGTCGAAAATTCCCTGGCCGACGTGCGCCCGCGAGAGCGCTGCGGGATGGCCGGGCATCAGCGCGCGCCGCAGCGTCATCAGCCCGCCGGTATGGTCGTGATGACTGTGGCTGAGCACGACATCGGTGATGTTGGAGAGATCCACGTGCAGCTCACTGGCGTTAGTCAGCACGGTATCCGGGCGGTCGCCGGTGTCGAACAGGATGCGGTGCCCGTCCACGTCCACCACCGCTGAAAATCCCCATTCTCCGATGCCGTCGTCGGACGTCAGCATGGTGGAGAGCACCTCCACGCGGAGCGACTTTACGCGATAGCCGGGATCCAGTTGCGCCTCGAGCGCGATGGGCAGCAAGATCGCGGCGGCACAGATTGTGAACAGCCTCATCTGATGTCCTCGTCAAAGATGTTACCCCAGGGCCGGCATGATCCGCCGACGGTATCGCGCGCCGACGCCCGCTAGAATGAATGCTTGGCCCTCGGCGACGATGCCCATCCATGCCACACGCCTGATCCGAAAAATGCGCGGCGGGGCGCAGGCGCATCTGCTGGCCTGCGACGACGGCCACTTCTATGTCGTGAAATTCCGCAATAATCCGCAACACCGGCGCATCCTGGTCAATGAATGGATCGCCTCGGTCTTCCTGAATTACCTGCAAATCTCGACGCCCGCCGCTGCGATCGTCGATCTGTCGGCCGATTTCCTGGACGCCAACCCCGAGGTCCACATCCAGCTCGGCTCCAGGCGCCTCCCAGTGGAACCAGGCTGGCATTTCGGATCGCGCTATCCGGGCGATCCGGCCAAGGTGATGGTGTACGATTTTATTCCCGACCTGCTGCTGGAGAAAGTCGCCAACCGGACTGAATTCCTGGGCGTCCTGGTGTTCGACAAGTGGATCGGAAACGCCGATGCGCGCCAATCCATCTTCTTCCGCGCGCGGCTGGAGCAACGCTCCGCCACTGAACGCAGCCTTCCGCTGAGGCAGGGCTTCGTGGCCTACATGCTGGACCACGGCTACGCGTTCGACGGCCCGCATTGGAGCTTCAGCGATTCGCCGCTGCAGGGACTGTATTTTCGCCCCATCGTGTACCAGCAGGTCCGTTCCCGCGAAGATTTTCAACCCTGGCTCGATCGCATCGTGCATTTTCCCGAAGAGCTGGTGGATCAGGCGCACAAACAGATCCCGCCCGAGTGGCTGGAAGGCGATGAAGGCACGCTGGAGGCGCTGCTGGAGAAATTGATGTCGCGCCGCAAGCGCGTTCCGGACCTGATTCAAGACTCGCGCCGCGGGCGGATCAACCCGTTTCCGCAGTGGAAATGATCAGCGCGGCAGGGTCAGCGTGCCCTCGTAGTAGATCACCTGAGTGCGCTCATCGCGAACGGCTCGCGCGTTTTCGATCACTCGAATGATCCGGCCATCCTTGCGCTTCAGAAGAAGTTCCACGTCCACCAGCCGGCCTTCCGTTTCCAATTTCGCCGTGAGCCTTTCCCGCTCTTGGGGGACCGCGTACAAATCGCTGACATCCTGCGCGCGCAACTCGTTCTCCGAATCGTATCCCAGCATCTCCACTAGTGCGCGATTCGCACCCAGCAGTTCGCCATTCGGACTGGTCTGGTAGATGCCTTCGGAAACAGTTTCGAACAGGGTCCGGTACTTGGTTTCCGATTCATGCAAGGCCGCCTCGATGCGCCTGCGGGCGCTGACGTCGACGAATGTGACCACTGCGCCGCACACCGCGCCCGCCTCCAGAATCGGGAAGGCGGAATATTCCACCGGAAACGACGAGCCATCGGCGCGAAAGAAGCTCTCGTCATCGATCTGGCACCCGCGCCCATCCCGGAGGACGCGATGGATGGCGCAGTCGGCTAGCGGACGTGGCTGTCCCTTCGAATCGGTGTGATGAATCAGCTCGTGCATGCGCCGGCCTAAGAGGTCTTCGCGCCGGTAGCCGAGCATGGCCGCCGCGGACCCGTTGGTGAAGGTGCAGCGGTCCTCCAAATCGACCTCGTAGACACCCTCGCCGGTGGATTCCAGCAGCAGTTCCAGCCGTTTCTTGGCCTCCTCGGCTTGCCCGCGCTGCGTTTCGAGCGCACTGGCCAGCGGCGCGCAGGTGGCAATCGCGCCGATCCGGTTCCCGTCGCCATCCAGCAGAGGCTTGGCGCTTACCAGTACGTTGGTCTCAACGCCGGACACGCCCACGGCGGCAAACTCGACCGTCAGGGCGGTTCCGGTTTCGAGCGCACGGAACAGCGGATGGTTCCGAGGCAGCACGTCGCCGCCGAAAAGTTTTCGGGCGGCTCGATTCGCGACAACGATGTTGCCGTGAGTCTCGCAGGCCAGGACGGCCACGTCGGCCGACTCCAGCACCGACGCTAGGAATTCGTCAGGCATTTTCCAGGAGGTTCTCTAAAATTTTAGCCGAATTCCACGACGGACGATCTCGCCGTGTGATACCGTGTAGAATTCAGTCGCCAGCCGCGCGCCGCTTGCGTACGCCGGCCGGTGGAGATTTTGGATTTTGTTCGCACGGGAGGAAAACCCATGGAAGCCCTCGGCATGGTGGAAACCAAAGGATTGGTCGGCGCGATTGAAGCGGCCGACGCGATGGTGAAAACCGCGAAAGTCACGTTGCAGGGAAAAGAGTACATTGGCGCGGGTTACGTCACGGTCACGGTTCGAGGCGACGTGGGCGCGGTCAAAGCGGCCACCGACGCCGGCGCCGCCGCTGCACGCCGCGTGGGCGAGCTGGTTTCCGTGCACGTCATTCCCGCGCCGCATGCTGAAATCGAACCCGTGCTGCCGGGCGCCAAGAAGGGCGACAAATCGCTGGGCTGACCCGCGGCCAGCCGCTCGACCCCGCTGAGCGCAACGCTTTTCGGCCCGTATGTCCTCGAACTTGAAAGACCCGGATCTCATCTCGGTCCAGGAGGTGCGCTCCAAAGTCGAGGAGGCCTACGCGGCCTGGCAGCGCTACCGAACTTTCTCGCAGGAACAAGTTGACGGCATCGTTGAGCGCGTGGCGGCTGCGGCGCGCTCCCATGCCCGGCGCCTTGCGGAGCTGGCGGTGGAGGAAACCGGATACGGCAACGTCGCCGACAAGCTGGCCAAGAACCTGTTGTGCTGCGACGTGCTTCCGCGCGCCATGCGTGGCTTGAAGACAGTGGGCGTGCTGCGCGAGCTGCCCGAGCAGAAGATGGTGGAGATCGGAGTGCCGATGGGCGTGGTCGCGGCCATCCTGCCCACCACCAACCCGACCTCGACCGCGATTTACAAGACGCTCATCTCGCTGAAAGCCGGCAACGGGATTGTCCTCAGCCCGCATCCGCGCGCCAAGGCCTGCACCTGCGAAACGGCGGCCGTGCTGCAACAAGCCGCGCTCGCCGCGGGCGCGCCCGAAGGCCTGGTGCAATGCATCTACAACTCCACGCTGGATGCCACCAACGCCTTGATGAAACATCCCCGCACCAGCGTGATTCTTTCCACCGGCGGCAGCGGGATCGTGCGCGCAGCATATTCGAGCGGCAAGCCGGCCTTCGGCGTGGGTCCGGGCAATGTTCCGGTGCTGCTGGATCGCTCCGCCCAGCTCGAAGAGGCGGTCGCGAAGGTTGTCGAGGGCAAGTCGTTCGACTACGGCACGGTTTGTTCCAGCGAGCAGTGCATCGTCGCCGAACACGACTTGCGCGAGCCGATTCTCGCCGCATTGAAAACGCGCAAGGCTTTTGTGTGCGACGCGCGGCAAACCGAGGCGCTGGCCCGGCTGCTCCTGACGCCGAACTTCACCGTGAATCCGGATTGCGTGGGCCAAGCCGCGCCGAAGATCGCGCGGATGGCCGGAATCCAGGCACCCGCCGACACTTCCGTCCTGGTGGTGGAGATTCAAGGCGTGGGCAAGCAGCACCCGCTCTCGGCCGAAAAACTTTCGCCGGTGCTCTCGCTCTATTTCGTTGCGGATTTCGCCGCCGCCCTGGACGCCTGTGAAGCGCTGCTCCGGTTCGGCGGCCTGGGCCACACCGCCGTCATTCACGCCTCGGACGACACGCGCATCCGGGAGTTCGCCTTGCGCATGCCCGCCTTCCGGGTGCTGGCCAACACGTCGGCGCCGCAGGGATCCACCGGCATCACCACCAACGTGTTTCCCGCCATGACGCTGGGATGCGGCGCGGTGGCCGGCAACATCACCAGCGACAACGTGGGACCTCTGAATCTGATTAACATCAAGAGACTCGCATACATGACACGCAAAGCCGAAGACGCTTTTGAGAGCCGCGAATTTTCCGAGATCTCGGGCCCCATCGATCGCCACGCCGTGGTGGCGGCCGTCGAACGCTACCTGGCCAAGCGCGACCTGGATCAACCTCCCGCCATGACCACCGCGGTGGTGGACCGGTTTCTGGAATCCAAGCGCGGCGGCAGCACAACCGCGCCGGCTTCCCCGCCCTCGGCTGTCTCCGGCACGCCCGCCGCAGAGCCGCTCCCCATCGTGGATTTCGTCTGCGAGGACGACGTTCGCCGCGCAGTGGCACAATCGAAGAAGATCTATGTCGGCCCAGCCAGCATCATTACGCCGTCCGCCCGAGACTTGGCGCTGCACCACGATGTGCTGGTCATGACCGATCAGAAAAAGGCGATGCGAAAAAGTACGTCGGAATAGCCCGGCTCGAAAATGAAACAGAAACTGGAAGGCCTGAAAACCGAAATCGAGCAATACCTGGAACAGTCGGGGATGGCCGTGTTTTACGGCTGCTCGCGCGCGCAGGAGTCCCTGCCGGTCTACTGGGATTGCGATCAGCATCCCGACTATCGGCAGTTCGTGCAGGCCGCTCGGGCCGCGGGCGTGAAGCTGATCGTTTTTCATCAGCGCGAATTCTCCTCCGGGCAAATCGACGAAGCCGTCGAGCAATTGGAAGGCTGCGACCTGCCCGCGGAGGATTACCGGGAATTCGAACGCCACCTGAATCGCATGCGCGCCTACGATGGCCTGATCTGCGCCATCGAGCTCTCCTTCGATCTGGAAGGCCGGGTGTTCCTGTTCGATCTGCACACCGACTGGTACCAGGAGCTCGCCGACCTGATGGATGAAATCCAGGTCCTGACGGCGACTCCGGATGACGACGAAACGCCGCTGGGCGGTTATTTTTCGAAGAACTGAAGACTGAGTGTCCACGCAACCCGCCATCAAAGCGCCCGCGCCCCAATGGTTGATGCCCGAAGTGGATCAGCCGGCGGTCCTCGAGCTGGCCGCCGCCCTGCACGCGCAACCGCTGACCGCGCGCGTCCTGCTGCACCGCGGTTTGAGCGATCCGAAATCCGCCCAGCGATTCCTGACGCCCGCTCTGGAGCACCTTCACGATCCGCTCGCGCTCACCGGAATGCGGGAAGCGGTGGGGCGTCTGCGATCGGCCATCGAAGCCAAGGAAAAAATCCTGATCTACGGCGATTACGACGTAGACGGCACCGTCTCGGTGGTGATTCTGACGAAAGCCATCGAACTGGCCGGCGGCGTAGCGACGCACCACGTGCCGCACCGGATCCGCGAAGGCTACGGCATGCGCTCGGAGGTGATCGAGCGCGCCGCTGCCATGGGCGTTCGGCTCATCGTCAGCGTCGACACCGGCATCCGCGCGCAGGAAGTGGTGCGCGGCGCTCGCGAGCTGGGGATCGATGTCATCGTCACCGATCATCACTTGCCCGAGGCCGAGCTTCCGCCCGCGCTGGCGGTCCTGAATCCGAACCGCCGCGATTGCAGCTACCCCGACAAGAACCTGTGCGGCGCGGGCGTAGCGTTCAAGCTGGTGCAGGCGCTGCTACAGACCCTGGGCTGGCCGGAAGAAAAGCTGTCGCGCATGCTGAAGTCGTTTCTGAAGCTGGTGGCGGTGGCGACGGTGGCCGACGTGGTGCCGCTGGTGGGCGAGAATCGCGTCATCGTCAAATATGGGCTGCAGGGCTTGAATCGTGCCCGCAATCCCGGCTTGCGCGCGATCCTGGAAGTTTCGGGATTGTGGGAAGGCCGCGCGCCGAGCGCACGCCAGGTGGCTTTTCAGATCGCCCCGCGCATCAACGCCGCCGGCCGCATGGACGACGCCGAAAATGTCATCCAGCTGTTCCTGACCGAGGATGTCGAACAGGCGCGAAAGCTGGCCGCCAGTCTTCACTCGCTCAACCAGGAGCGCCAGCAGACCGAAGCCGACATCGTGCGGCTGGTGCTGGAGGAGTGCTCCAAGTTTCCGGTCACCGAGGACCAGGCCGCGCTGGTGTTCTCCGGACGCGGCTGGCATCGCGGCGTGGTCGGGATCGTCGCCAGCCGGTTGGTGGAGCGCTTCTGCCGCCCGGTGTTCGTGCTGAGCGAAGAGGACGCTGAGACGCAGGGATCCGGCCGGAGCATCGCGGCGTTCCATCTGCTCGACGCGCTGGAATCGATGCCCGACCTGTTCACCCGCTTCGGCGGCCACAAGCAGGCGGCCGGACTCAGCCTGCCTACCGAGCTGGTTCCCGAGTTTCGCCGGCGGCTTCAAGCCTATGCGTCCGAGCGGCTCACGCCCGCCGATTTCCGCCCGCAGCTAGCCATCGATGCGCTGGTGGATCTCAAGGAGCTGACCACCGGACCGGCCGTCGAGGAGATCCTCGCCATGGCGCCCTTCGGCTTCGGCAACCCCGCGCCGGTGCTGGCGATCCTGGACGCCGAGATCGCCGCGGCTCCCGTTCCGCTCAAGGAAAAACATCTGAAGGTTCACTTCCGCCAGAATGGGCGCAGCCTGATGTCCACGGCCTGGAACTTCGCCGAGCGAGCCTCGGAATTTTCAGCCGGCGCTCACGCCGACGCCGCGTTTTCGCTCGAACACGATTCTTACGCCGAGAGCCGCGGCTGGGGCGGATGGTCGGCGACATTGCGCGACATTCGTCCGGCCTAACGAACCAGCGAGCCGCGCAGCGCTTCGGCGAAAGCCGCGAACAGCTTTTTGTCGGCTTCGCAAACCAGGGTTCGATTCTCCGGATGCCACTGCACGGCCACCGCGAACGGATGCCCGGGTTTTTCGAGCGCTTCAATCACGCCGTCCGCCGAGATGGCGGACACGATCAAGCCTTCGCCCGGCCGATCCACCGCTTGATGATGCCGCGAGTTCACCGCGTGCTCGCCTGCACCCATGATCGACGCCAGGCGCGTATCGCGGGCTACTCGAACCGTGTGAGCCGCGCCGTGGCGTCCGGGTTGGTCATCCGGCTGCTTCACGCGGTGGACATCGGTGGAAGCCAAGTGCTGGATCAACGTGCCTCCGCTCGCCACGTTGAACAACTGCATGCCGCGGCAGATCGCGAGCACCGGAACTCCGGCGGCCAGCGCCTCCTGGACCAAGCGCGTTTCCAGTTCATCTCGCGCCTCATCCGGTTCGTCGGTCTCCGAAGCGCGCTCTTGCCCGTAGCGCGCCGGATTGATATCGGTGCCCCCGGTCAGGAGCAGTCCGTCCAGCGATTCGAGCGATCGGGGAGTCTCAGGCGAGATTCGTACCGGCTCGATGCCGGCTTCGCGCAGCGCGCGCTCGTAGGCTTCCAGCTTCGACGCATTGCGGAAAGTGATTCCCGCTCTCATCTCAGCCCAGCTTAACAATTAGGCGAGGTGCGCGATCAGCCGGCGTGCTTCTTGACGGGGTAATTCTTGCCGGTCAACTGGCGGATGCGCGCTTCCAGCCGGGCCGCCTCCGCCCGACGCCGCATCTTCTTCAGCACTTCGACGTAGTCGACGGCCGTCTGCGCCAGCAGATCGAGGTTGGCGCCGGCCGAAGACACCGGGCGCTTGGCATTCAGGATTCCGTGCTTGTCCAGAATCGCGAGCGATTGCCGATACAGTGCGTCCGCCTCCGACAGGTTGTCCCGGGCCGCGTAAATGGACGCCAAGGTATTCAAACTGGCTACCGTCTCGCTCTCGCGCGCCGCCACCACCTGCTGCGCCAGCGGTTCAGCGTCCACCGGCCGGCCGAGCGCCGCGTACACTTCCGACAATTTCTGATACTTGTCGATCAACTCCGCGCTCCCCGATCCCAGCACTTTCATCCAGATGAACAGGGAGCGCTCATATTCGTGCGCCGACTCCGCGTATTTCTTCTGGCCGGCGTAAAACGATCCCAGCCGGTCCAGCGCAGCGGCGACCTCGGGATGCGTCGGACCGAAACTGCCCTCGCGAATCGACAACGTCCGGCGCAGCAGCGCCTCGGCGTCGGCGTCTTTCTTTTGCTCGAGCGCCAGATTGGCCAGCGCGTCCAGAGCCGGCAGCAGCTCAGGACTGGACGGCGAGAGCGTCTTCTCCTGGATCGCGATCACCCGCTGATAGAGCGTCGCCGCGGCCGCCGGATTCTGCCGTAGAACATTGATGCGGGCCAGTTGATTCAAGTCCGCCGCCAGATCCGCGTTCTCGCTGCCTGCGACGCGTTCGCGAATGGCCATCGCGCGCCGCAGATATTTCTCCGCCTCGGTGTACTTGGTGTCCGATTCCAGCGCTCGCGCAACCGCCTCGATAGCCGGGATCAGTTTCGGATCGTCATCGCCGTATTCGCGTTCCAGAATCCGCAGCGATCGCTCGTACAGCTCTTCGGCTCGGGCGAATTTCATTTGCGCGAAGTTGACGCGCGCCAGGTCGTTCACCGCCGGGATCAATTGCGGGTTGGCCCGCCCCAGCGTGTCTTCCTCCAGCACCAGCCGTTTCTCGTACAGCTTCTCGGCCTCCGGGTAGCGGCCTTGCGATGAGTAAAAATCGGCCAGGTCCCGGTTGGCCTTCGCCACGCGAGGATCGGATGTCTTCCACTGCGCGGCTCCCGTGACCTCCGCAAGCAGAGTCTTCTCCTTCGGCGAGACAGCCGCCTGGGATTTGTCCAAACCTTGACCAGACGCAACCGAGCCAAGTACTAGAACGAGCGGGATTAGTGTCCCATGCCGTAGAGTCTGCATGTCGCCTCAATCATCGGCGGATGGCACCGGTTTTTGCAGTGAAGCAAAGCCTTCTAAGGCCCAATTGAAACTCTCCGCGGTAAAGTTTAGCCCCCCAGCCGAGACATTTTAAGGTGGCGTGGCACTAATCCGTTGGTGACGACCGTCCTTTCATCCTGGTGGCTGGCGATGGACGCCGTGGTGGCGGCTTGCCTGGTTCCGGTCGGCTTCTTGATTCTCATCAGCGGGTTGGACGACCTGGCGCTGGACACGGTGTGCCTGTGGGCCTGGATCAAGGGCCGCTTCGAGAAGACCGCGCGCCGAATCGCCCTGGACGAGCCGGACACGAGCCAGCCCGAGAAGCAAATCGCCATCTTCGTTCCGCTGTGGCACGAGCACGCGGTCATCGGCGGCATGGTGGAGCACAACGTCGCCGCCATCCACTACGACAACTATCACTTCTTCATCGGCGCCTACCCGAACGACGACCTGACGCTCGATGCGGTCCGCGACCTCGAAACGCGCTTCCCGCATGTCCACCTGGCGGTCTGCCCGCACGACGGCCCAACCTCCAAAGCCGATTGCCTCAACTGGATCTACCAGCGCATGCTCCTGTTTGAAGAGCAGCACGGCCAGCGATTTGACGTCGTCGTCACGCACGATGCCGAGGATCTGATTCATCCCCAGGCGCTCTCGACGATCAACACCTACAGTGACCGGTACGACATGGTGCAGATTCCGGTGCTGCCCCTTCCCACGCCGTTTCCGAGCGTGGTGCACTCCATCTATTGCGATGAATTCTCGGAGTGGCAGATAAAGGATATGCCGGCGCGCCAGTTGATGGGCAGTTTTGTCCCGTCCAATGGCGTCGGCACCGGCATCACGCGCGACGCGCTCGAGAAACTGGCCAACGCGGAACACAATCTCATCTTCGAGCCGGCCTGCCTGACCGAAGACTACGAGATCGGTCTGCGGCTGCACGAGCTCGGATGCGCCCAGGTGTTTGTGCCGTTGTCGGGATCGGGATCAGCCATCGTCGCGACGCGCGAGTTCTTTCCGCAGACCGTGCATTCCGCGATCCGGCAGCGCACCCGCTGGACCATGGGCATCGGGCTGCAGTGCTGGGAGCGCCACGGGTGGCGCGGGAACTTCGCGCAGGTCTACTGGTTCTGGCGCGACCGCAAGGGTCTGTTCGGAAATCCGCTCAGCCTGATCACCAATTTCCTGTTCGTGTACGGCCTGGCCTCCTGGTTCGCGGCGCGCGTTTCAGGAACTGCCTGGAGCTTGCCGCAGCGCACACTCTATCCGGGTGTGTTGCTCGGCACGCTGCTCATCTGGATCCTGCACACCGCGGTGCGGGCCGGGTGCGCGCTACGAGTCTACGGCGCCTTCTTCGCGCTGGGCGTTCCGGTGCGGGCGCTGTGCGGCAACTGGATCAATACAGTAGCGGCAATGAAGGCCGTGTACCTCTACGCGCGCGCCAGGATCCTCCACGAGCCGCTGGTCTGGCTCAAAACCGAGCATGCTTATCCCTCCCGCAGCGCGCTGCTGGAGCACAAGCGGAAGCTGGGCGAGATTCTGGCCGGCTCGGGCTACGTCCCCGAGTGCGACGTGCTGCATGCGCTCGCCACGCAACCCGCCGGCACACGGCTCGGCGAATATCTCATCAAGCTTGGCAAGATCACCGAAGACGAGCTCTACGAAGCCCTGAGCCTGCAGCACAGCCTCCCGGTCGGACGGCTGGAGCCGTGGGTGATCAGCAGAAGCGCCGCCCGATCGCTGCCGCGCCATGTAGTCCACAGTTGGCAGGTGCTTCCTTTTCGGATCGAGTCGGGCAATCTGTTCGTGGCCAGCCCGGAGATCCCCAGCGACGAACTGAGCCGCACCCTGCGCGGATTCACCCGCCTGGCGCTGCGCTTTCACCTGGTCACGCCGCAGAACTTCGACGAGCTGACCCGCCAGTTGTTGTAAACTTCTCCCGGGGAACCCGCCCGGCACGGGTGGCGTCCAATCAGCAATGCGGACCCTGCTGCGCAATCTCGTCCATAGTTCACGGTCGCTCCGCAAATCTCCGGCGTTCACCATCGCGGCCGTCGCGACGCTGGCGCTCGGCATCGGCGCCAACACCGCCGTCTTCAGCGTGGTGGATGCGTTGGTCCTGCGGCCGCTCCCGTATCGCGATCCGGCGCGGCTGGTGATGGTCTGGGACCAGTTGCTCAAACTCGGACTGGACCGCTATCAGACGTCGTTCGCAAACTACTACGCCTATCGCAGCCGGAACCAGGTTCTCGAGGACATCGCCGCGTTCTCGTTCAGCGACCTCAACCTGGAAGGCCAGGGCGGCGCGGTGCCCGAGCGCCTGGAGGCCATGCCGGTATCGGCCAATCTGTTTCCGGTGTTGGGAGTCCGCCCGATCCTGGGCCAGACCTTCATGCGCGAGCAGAACGAAGCTGGACGCGGCAACGCGGTGCTCCTGAGCTACGGGCTGTGGCGGCGCAGATTCGCAGCCGATCCCGGCATCGTGGGCCGGACCCTGCGCATGAACGGACAGGTCTATCTGGTCCAAGGCGTGATGCCGCCCGGATTCGCATTCAGCATCCGCACCATCAGCACACCGGACCTGTGGTTTCCGATGGCCATGCCTCAGAGTCCCTCCCGGCAAGGGCCGCCCATCTGGCTGGTCGCGCGGTTGAAGCCGGGAGTTTCGCTGGAGGAGGCGCGCGCGAATCTGAGCACGGTCGCCGCCGGAGTGGAAGCCGCCGATCATCCGTACACCGGGCCGCATGGCGAGGACGCCGGCTACCATGTGACGCTCGAGCCGTTGCGCGACCAGCTCTTCGGAAGCTACCGCACCAGCGTTCTGGTTCTGGCGGGCGCGGTAGTCTTCGTGTTGCTGATCGTGTGCGCCAACGTCGCCAACCTCCTGCTGGCCCGAGGAGCGCGCCGCCAACGGGAAATCGCCGTGCGCGCGGCATTGGGAGCCACGCGTTCCCAGCTTCTCGGCGAGCTGATCGCCGAAAGCCTGCTGCTGGCCTTCGCCGGAGGTGTTCTCGGAACCCTGCTGGCCTGGTGGGGAATCGCGATCCTGCCGGCGCTGAGCCCGCTGCCGGTCGAAACCAGCCTCACCCTCGAATCTCGAGTGCTGGCCTTCACCGTCCTGCTGTCGCTTGTCACGGGATTGATTTTCGGCCTCGCCCCCGCGCTGCGCGCCGTACGATCAGAATTCAATCTCGCGGGCGGGCGAACAGTGCTGGCCGGCGGACGCAACCGGTTTCGAAGCAGTCTGGTGGCCGCCGAGGTCGCGCTCAGCGTGGCGCTGCTGGCCGGAGCCGGTTTGTTGCTGAAGAGCTTCCTGCACCTCCAAAGCATCGACCCGGGCTTCGACCCGCGCAACGTCCTCACGGTTGGCGTGACCCTGGTCAGCGCGCAGTATCGCAACGCCACGCCGCAGCGGCAGTTCTTCGGCCGGCTCATCGAGGCTGTGCGAACCATTCCAGGAGTCGAGTCCGCCGGATTCGTCAATATCCTGCCGCTGACCGGCTCAGGACGCAGCGGCGATCCCTTCAGCATCGAAGGACGGCCCTATGATTCTTCCGGCCGCGTGCCGCAGTTCGCCAGGCGTTACCGCGCCAGCCCCGGGTATTTCCAGGCCATGCGCATCCCGCTGCACAGCGGACGCCTGCTCGACGAGCGCGATACTCCCGACACCGAGCGCGTCGCCGTGATCAACGAAGCCCTGGCGCGCGGCTTCTGGCCCCAGGGCGACGCTATCGGTCAGCACATCATGATGGGCGCGCCCAGACCCGGCGTGCCGTGGCTCACCATCGTGGGCGTGGTGGCGGATATTCACAACGCGGGCCTGCGCTGGGAACCGATCCCGCAAGTTTACACGGCGTTCGCACAGGATCCCACCAGCGCGGGCGCTGTGGTGCTGCGAACCAGGAACGATCCCATGTCGGTCGCGCTATCCGTCCGGCGCGCCATCAGCGCCATCGATCGCGGGCAGGCGGGATTCGACATCCAGACCATCCAGCAGCGCCTGGCCGGATCCATCCAGCAGGATAAGTTTCAAACTCAGCTGCTTGGCTTCTTCGCCATAGCCGCGCTGGCGCTGGCTTCGATCGGGATCTACGGCGTGCTGGAGCACTCGGTCAGCCAGCGCATCCCCGAGATCGGGCTGCGCATGGCCCTGGGCGCCGGGCGCGCGGACGTGCTACGGATGATCGTCGCCGAGGGCATGACACCGGCCCTACTCGGGCTGGCCGCGGGCCTGGCCGGCGCCTTTGCATTAACGCGCTTCCTCGAGTCGATGTTGTTCGGAGTGGCGCCGCACGATCCCTTCACCTTCGCCGCAATCCCGCTGCTGTTCGCGCTGGTGGCCTTGGCGGCCTGCGTGGTCCCGGCACGCCAAGCTATTCGAGTGGATCCGATGGCGGCGCTCCGCTGGGAATAGATGCGGAGCAGTGGGTTGTCGCCTTGGATCAGTATGTAGTATGCCTTACAATTAAGGCCGAGCCCAGCTAATCAAGCAATTAGCCTCTCTATAGTAATCCAAGCTTCATCAATGGTTTGCAACGGTCGCCGCAACCGTTTATCAACCGTTGTTGCTCTTTTGCTTGACAGCAACCTTAGTCTTGAGCCAAAATTGATCCCAATTGAAGCATCAGGGTTTAGCTCGAATATCACGTTCTCAATTACGAAGGCAAAAGAGGGGTACTCCATGTCAAGAGCTATAGCTGCGTCTATACTTCTGTCGCTATTGTGCTGCCTGGTGATGTTTGCCCAGGACACTGGAACCATCACAGGAACCGTGGCCGACGAATCCGGTGCGGTCATCCCAAACGTGACCGTCACGATCACCAACAAGACCGCTGGCTTCTCGCGCACGGCTACCACCAACGCTGAGGGCTATTTCAGTGCGGTCGCGATTCCGGCTGGAAACTATGAGGTGAAGGCCGAGGTAGCAGGTTTCAGGACGCTGGTGCGCCCCGCGACGGTTGACGCCGGTGGGAGCACGCAGGTTAACATGCCCATGAGTCTGGGCCAGACCCAGGAAGTGGTCACCGTTGAGGCCGCTACCGCGCAGATCAACTACGAGACGCACAATATCACCGGCGTCATCCAGCGCAACGAGATTCAGGACATACCGCTGAATGGCCGCAGCTACCTGCAACTGGCGGCGCTGCAGCCTGGCGTCACCATCGCCTCGGGAACGGTGGCGCAGTTCAACGTGCTGTTCACGGTCAGCGTTCTGGGCGCCGGCAACCGCACCGCGGTCACCATCGACGGCGGTAACGTCTCGGACAACATCGACGTAGCCGGTGGCATGTCCTCGATGAACTTTTCGCAGGAGACGGTGCAGGAATTCCAGCTTTCGGAAGTAAACTTTGACATCGCCACTCCCATCGCTGCCGGCGGCGCCATCAACGTGGTGACGCGCTCGGGCAGCAACGATTGGCACGGCAGCGGCTACTTCTTCTTCCGCGACCACAACATGGCGGCGTATCCGAACCTGAAGCGCCTACCCGGCCTAGCCGACCCGTTCTTTGCCCGCCGCAACCCGGGCTTTTCCATCGGTGGCCCGATCAAAAAGGACAAGCTTTTCTTTTTCTTCAATTACGAGTACATGAACCAGGTGCAGGCGCTGAGTATTCAAACCACCGGTCCGGCTTTCTTCCCGCTGCAGAGCACCTACGGTAGCCCCTATATCGGCAAGCAAACCAGCCTTCGCCTGGACTACCACATTAACTCCAAGCACACGTTCTTCCTGCGCTATTCGCACGATGGCAATTCCGGCTTCGGGCAGTCGCTGGAGTTTGGTGATCCATCCAACTGGCCGCATAACGTCAATTGGGCCGACCAATCCATCATCGGTCTCACCAGTTCTCTTACGCCGACCATCGTGAACGATATCCGCGTCCAATACAATTACTGGAACAACCACAACCTCCCGTCCAATGCGTCGGACTGCTCGGCTCCCTGCGTGGCAGGCATTGTGCCGAACCCCGCCGGCGGGACCGTTCCCATGCCGAACGTTTTCACCTTCTTCGGCTCCAACATGCCGGCCGTAGGGCCGAATTTCAACGCTCCGCAAGGACGCAATACGCGCCGGTTCGAACTAGTCGAATCGTTGAGCTGGCAGAAGGGTTCGCACCGCTTCAAGTTCGGCGGCGACCTGAATCCAACCAAGTCGGCTGGTCTGTGGGGCTTCTGCACGCCGCTATGCGTGGGTGCATTCTCACCGGATTACGTCAGGGCGGCCGTGCTTCCGGCCGTGGGCGCCGCCACGTTCAACGCTCTGTTCCCCACCTTGCCCACCACGTTGAAGACCGATGCCGACGTTCTGAATCTGCCGGTCTTGAACATCAACAGCAGCATCTTCAGCGGCATCGGAGTCGGCAAGGTCTCCCTGCCCGCGGCCTACGACTACGATCAGAACAAACACTATGACCAGTGGCGTATGTACTTCCAGGACGTCTGGAAGATTCGTCCCAACTTCACCTTCAATTACGGTCTGGCGTGGAACGCTCAGGCGGGCTTCTACAATTCCGATCTTCCGAAGCCGGCCCTGCTTTCGCCCATTCTCGGGACTGGCCCGGACGTGCTCGGGGCGACGGTGAACAACCTCAAAGAATTCCAACCCGCCGTTGGTTTTGCGTGGAGCCCGTTCAAGGACAACAAGACCGTGATTCGCGGCGGCGCGGGCATCTACTGGGACAGCACTCCCGGATACTACAAGCTGCGTGAGGCGTCCGTGATCGGACCTCCCGGCAGCGCCCGAAGCACGCTGTCCGCCAGCGCATTTACAAACCTCTACCCCGGTATTATCAACTTCAACACTGGCGCTCCGATCCCTGTCGGCGCGGCTCTTCCGCTCAGCGCTCTCACCAACATGACGATCGGCCAGTTCATGAATCTGGTGAATCAGGAACTGCCCGCGGTAGCGGCGATTCTAGCTCCAGACAACCCGGTCAGGAGCGGGGCTTTCCCGTACCCGAATCTCAACTTCGCTAAGCAGGGTGTGGAGATCTATCCGACCCACTTCCCGCTGGCGCGCAGTTATCAGACCTCCATTGGCATTCAGCGCGACCTGGGGTATGGCATGGTCCTTACTGCCGACTGGGCCCGCCGTCAGGGCGAGAACGTCAGCCTGGGAGAAGTGGACCAGAATCTCTTTGCACGCTATCTCGGCAGTCCCACGCCCGTGCCCGTGATTCCGCTTTGCGCCAAGATCCCGGATTTCGATCCTACCCACGCGTGTTCCACAGGTAGCGTGACCTTCTGGACCGATCAAGGCCGTTCGGTTTACAACGGATTGCTGATGCGACTCAACAAGCGCTTCTCGCATCGCTACCAGTTCCAAGTCTCCTATGCGTACGCCAAGGCGCTCGGTGAAGCAGTTTGGGATGACACCAACTATATGGCAGGCTACGGCGAGTATCTGCCGCACCATAACCTGGGGATTTCAGGTACGGTGAACATGCCTTGGGGCTTCACCCTGAGTCTCAACTCATCCATGATCAGCCGGACTCCGGTAACACCCACCGTCGGAAGCCTGATTATGCCGGGTACGGTAGCTGCAGGCAGCAGCGAGCCGCTTCCCGGCCTCGGTTACGGCTGCCTGGCTGCCGGATGCGGCCAGTCCGACCTTGCGACCGCGGTCGCCAACTTCAACAACAACATCGTGGGCACCAAGAACGCCCAAGGTGCGGCGATCGGACCCAAGCTGACTCTGCCGCAGAGCTACGAGTTCGGCGAGCCCACCATAACCCAGGACATTCGCCTCACCAAGACCTTCACCGTCAAGGAGCGGTGGAAGATCAATATCCTGGGCGAGATGTTCAACGTCTTCAATATCGCCAACCTCAGCGGATTCTCCTTCCAGTTGGATCCAGTGACTACAACCGCACCCGCCTTCGGTCAGCCGACGCAAAGAATCAATCAGACCTTCGGTTCGGCCGGACCGCGCGCGGTCCAGGTCGGCGCTCGCATCACTTTCTAAGTTAGATCGCATCTTCGTCAAAATGCATGGGCCAGCAGAAATGCTGGCCCATTTTGTTTTTGGCGGCGTTCAGCGGGGTATGATATCCCCATGCGAACCTGTAGCGCCCTGTTCCTGGCCTTGACCGCCCTGAGTCCGCTGCTGGCGCAGGACGGAGCGGCTCTCTACAAGGACCGCTGCGCCATGTGCCACGACCGCTCGGCCGAGACCCGCGCGCCGGCTCCCACTGCTCTCCGCCAGATGTCGCCCGAGAACGTCGTGCGCGCCCTCGAATCCGGACTGATGAAGGACCAGGGCGCGTCGCTCAGCGCGGCCCAAAGGAACACGCTGGCCGAGTTTCTCACCGGCAAGACCATCGGTCAGCCGGCGCCGCAGGCCAAGCCGAATACGTGCCCCAACGCGAATGCGGCCTTCTCGCCCTCCGGCCCTGGCTGGAACGGCTGGGGCGTCGATTTGAGCAACGCGCGCTTCCAAAGCGCCGCCCAAGCCGGCCTCGACGCCGCTCAGATCCCGCGGCTGAAACTGAAATGGGCTTTCGCCTTCCCCAACACCTTTGCCGCGAACGGCCAGCCCACCGTCGTCGGCGGGCGCATCTTTGTTCCGGGCGCCAACCGCAGGGTCTATGCTCTGGATGCACGCTCGGGCTGCGAGTATTGGTCCATCGAAACGCAAGCGCCCGTCAGAACCGCCATCACCGTCGCCGGCGTACGCGGCGAGCGAGTGCGCCAGGTGGCGTTCTTCGGCGACCAGCGCGCCAATGCCTACGCCGTGGATGCCTCCAGCGGCGAGCTGCTCTGGAAAGTGCACGTCGAAGATCATCCACAAGCCAAGATCGTCGGAGCGCCGCAGTATTCCGACGCCCGCGTGTACGTGCCGGTGACCGACGCGGAAGAAGGTCCCGCCATGAGCCCAAAATTCGAGTGCTGCACCGGCCGCGGCGCGCTGGTGGCCCTGGATGCGCTCACCGGAAAACAGATCTGGAAAACCTACACCATCGACGAGAAGGCGCATCCCACCACCAAGAATTCAGCCGGGACCCAGATGTGGGGGCCTTCCGGCGCGAGCATCTGGTCGGCACCCACCATCGATCTCGAGCGCAAGATCATCTATGCCGCCACCGGCGACAATTTCTCCAGCCCGGCCACCAAGACCAGCGACGCAGTCCTGGCTTTCGATATGCAAACCGGCAAGCTGCTCTGGTCCAAGCAAATCACCGAGCAGGACGTGTTCAACATGGCCTGCGTGCCGGGCCCGTCCAAGGCCAGTTGCCCGGAAGAGAACGGCCCGGATCTCGATCTCGGCGCATCGCCCATTCTGGTGAAAGCGGCCAACGGCAAGCGCGTCCTGCTGGTCAGCCAGAAGTCCGGCGTCGCCACCGGCCTAGACGCCGACCACGACGGCTCTGTGCTCTGGCAAACGCGCGTCGGCCACGGCAGCCCGCTCGGCGGCATCCAGTGGGGATCGGCTTCCGACGGCAAGAACATGTACGTGCCGCTTTCCGATATCACCTTCATCGACATGGAATTCGGTACCGGCAAGAAGCTGCTGCTCAATCCGAAAGGCGGCGGAGGCCTGTTCGCGCTCGACGTCCTGACCGGCAAGAACGTGTGGACCGCGCCGCCGGCTTCCTGCGGCGACCGGCCCAATTGCAGTCCCGCGCAATCCGCCGCCGTTTCCGCGATGCCCGGAGTGGTCTTCTCGGGCGCCGTGGACGGACATCTGCGCGGCTATTCCACCCGCAACGGAGCTGTCATCTGGGATTTCGACACCGCCCAGGAGTTCAACACCGTCAACGGCCTCACTGCCAAGGGCGGCTCGATGGACGGACCTGGCCCGGTGATCGCAGGTGGAATGCTCTACGTATGCTCCGGTTACGGCGCGTGGGGCGGAATGCCCGGCAACGTCCTGCTGGCATTCTCACCGGACGGGAAATAGTAAACCGCACGCTATACCCACACAGAATTACGCTAAGCCCGTCCAAGCCGGAATCACTCGATCGACTTACAATTTAGATCGCTGTCTCAGAAGCCGCGGTGCTTCTGCTCTCGCGGTTGTGCCTACCAAGGAGCTTTCAATGTTTCGCAAGATGCTGGTCCTGATCGTGGCAGCTTTGCCACCACTGGCTTTTTCCCAAGTTCCGACGGCGAATGCCTACGTCCAGCACAACCTGGTGTCGGACGTGCCCGGATTAGCAGACGTAACCGACCCGAACCTGGTGGACCCCTGGGGCATGTCGGCGAGTTCCGCCTCGCCGATCTGGGTCAGCAATCACGACAAGGGAGTCGCGACGCTCTATAACGGTTCCGGCGCCATCGTCGCGCTCGTGGTCACCGTTCCGCCGGCGGCGGGCGGCGCACCGCCTTCCAAGCCGACCGGGCAGGTGAATAATTCGACCACTGCTTTTGTGCTTGCCAACGGCAAGCCGGCTTCGTTCATCTTCGTCACCGAAGACGGCACCCTCTCGGCGTGGAACGCCGGCGCGGCGTCAACCGTGATGGCGGACAACTCCGCTTCGGGCGCGGTCTACAAAGGCTTGGCTATCGGCGCCAGCAGCACTTTGGGGCCGCTGCTCTATGCCGCCAACATCAACTCCGGCAACATCGACGTGTTCGACGGCAAGTTCACACCCGCCAAGGTTGCGGGCAGCTTCGCCAATCCGAACATCCCCAGCGGCTTCGCGCCGTTCAATGTCTGGAACCTCGGCGGCAAGCTGTATGTCACTTACGCGAAACAGAGCGCGGACAAGAAAAACGATGTGGCCGGATCCGGCAACGGTTTCGTGAGCGTGTTCGATACCGATGGCAATCTCCTGAAGCACCTGGTCTCCAATGGGCCGCTGAATTCTCCCTGGGGCGTCGCCATCGCGCCGTCCACGTTCAGCAAGTTCGCCGGAGCGCTCCTGGTCGGCAATTTCGGAAACGGCAACATCAACGCCTTCGACCTGACCACCGGGTCGCTCCTGGGCACGCTGCAGGACACCAAGGGGAATCCGATCCAGATCGAAGGCCTGTGGGCGCTGCTGGTCGGCAACGGCAAGACCGGCGGAGATACCAACATGCTCTATTTCGCAGCCGGGATTTCGAACGGCGATACCAAGGTTCACGGTCTGTTCGGAAGCCTGGCCCCGCCCGCGACGGTGATCAACGCGTTTAACGCTGCCAGCGGCGCATCCGGCGCCATTGCTCCGGGCGAGGCGCTCATGCTGAGCGGAATTTCGATCGGCCCCTCGCCGCTCGCCAGCGGAAAAATTCCGCTCTCCGGCAGTGTGGACACGTCGCTGG
>JAIQFN010000042.1 GCA_020073265.1 Terriglobia bacterium
TTCCCTCCGCGCCCACAGCCCTTGGAAATCGCTGGTCGCGATTCCCACATTTCCACCGCCCCTACTCGACGTGGAAAAGTGGAAAACCAAGAGCAGGTTTCCCACTTTCCCACTCACTGCTCTTCCTCTCAAAACCCAATTCAGAAAGGAGGCCTGGCGGCAGTCGCTCCGCTCCCGCCTTCAGGCTCATTCTTCAATGAGAAAATGCTTGCGCTACGCGCCTGCCGGCTTGGGGCGGCCGCCCCTTGACCAGTACGGATAATAACCGTACACTGTAGTCAAAGGAATTCATGCGCCGAGCCGTGACAAAAACCAAACGCAGGAGAGCGCAACTCTCTCCGTCAGCCACGAAGATGTACCGGTTCGACGCTCGTCTGAATCAGGATCAGAAATTGCTGATCCAGCGGGCGGCCGACCTGGAAGGCCGATCCATGACGGACTTTGTGCTGCACAGCGCTGAGGCCGCGGCCGAGCGGACTCTTCAAGATCGTGCCATGTTGATCTTGACCGCCAGGGAAACACAGACGTTCGTCGATGCCATCCTGAATCCGCTGGAGCCGGGTCCCGTACTGCGAGCGGCTGTCCACCGCTATAAGAATCAAATCGGCGTCAAGTGAGCGTTCCCGCCTATCGCGTGGAACCTCTCCGGGTTTCCCACGATCGGGCTGCGTTCAGTTGCGGCGTGGCCGAGTTGGATTACTATCTCCATCACCAAGCGGGCCAGGATGCACGGCGGAAAGTCGCCGCGCCTTTCGTCATGCTCGACAAAGATGACGTCGTCGTCGGCTACTACACGCTCTCATCCTACAGCGTGCGCGGCCGCGAGCTACCGGACGCCATCGCCAGGAGGCTGCCCAGATATCCATTGCTTCCGGCAACGCTTCTGGGCCGGCTGGCCGTCAACCAGGAGCATCGCGGCCGAAAGATCGGCCAACTTCTACTAATGGACGCGTTGCACCGCAGTTGGAAGAACACCGCGGAGGTGGCATCTGTGGGCGTGGTCGTAGAGGCCTTCGATGGAGCAGCCCGAGCGTTCTATCAACACCACCAGTTCATGCCGCTTGCCGATCACCCCAACAAGCTGTTCATCACCATGGCCACGCTCGAGAAGGCATTCAAAGTGCGATGACGCGCGGCGAAAAACACTAGGTTGCTTGGATTCGTGGTGCGCCCGGAGTGATTCGAACACCCGACCTTCTGGTTCGTAGCCAGACGCTCTATCCAACTGAGCTACGGGCGCGCAGACTCAATTATAGCAAGCAGACTCGATGGACTCGATGATTTGGCGGGGACCATGCGCCGGCACGAGTGTCGGCGCGGCATGTTAAGAACGTGCGCCACGATCCAGGATTCGGCCGTCCCGATCGAGCCGCAGCCTGCGGGCGCGCCACTCCACCGTGTCGCCGAAAAGTCCCGCGGCCCACACCGCCACGCCCCACAGGTCGCGCAGCGGGATCGCGTAGCAGTATTTCCAGACATCCGCGCTGCCGAGGACGAACCAGCCGCACCCGACCGCCATCGCTAGCCGGATCACCAGCAGCGCCGACGCGGTCCACCACAGCCCGCAAGCGGCGCCCACCACAACCCACAGGGTCGCGAACGTGATGGGCAAGCCGGCGTATCCACCGCCGCGCGACAACCGGATGGTGCGCGCCCATCTGAGTTGATGCCGCCAGGCGCCGCGCCACGAACCGGCCGACATGCGCGTGCTCACGACCACGTCCGATAAAATATTCTTCCGCCCGAGCGCATAGAGCTTGCGGCCGAGTTGATAATCGTCGGCCAGATAGTCGGCCACCGCGGCGAACCCGCCGATCGCGTCCAGGTCGGCCTGGCGGAACGCGAGCGTCGATCCCAGGCCGAATTCCGAGACGCCGAACATCGGGGCTACCAGAATGCTGGGGGCGAATTCGGTGGCAATCGCGAGGGCCTCGAAACGGCTCGGCCAGTCGTGCGTTTCCGCGCGATACAAGCAGGTGACCAACCCGACGCCCGGATCCTGAAGCGGCGCCGTTACGTCGCGCAAGTAGCCGGGGGGAACGCTGATGTCGCTGTCGTTCACAATCAGTATCGAATAGCGCGCCTGGCGGGCGAGATCCATCAGCACGCCCACTTTGGGGTTGGGCGCTTCGGTGGAACACTCCACCAGCCGGATGGCGACGGAGGGAAATTCGCGGATCAATCGCTCGATCTCGGCGCGCGCCGGATCGTCGGGCCGCGCGATGCCGAACAGGATTTCGAACTCCGGGTACTGCTGCAGCGCTTGCGAGCGAATGGCGTCATAGAAACCAGGCTCGGCGCCGTAGACCGGTTTCAGAATGGAGACTGGCAGGCCCGCCGATGCCGGAGCCGGCGCTTGTCCCCGGTGACGCAGCGCCGCGATCAAGGCCAGCAGCTGGTAGACCGCCGCGGCCCACAGGATCGCGCTGACCAGCCAGATCACATTGCCAGCAGCGCGACTCCGCAGGCCACGAAGAACGCGCCGGCCCATCGCACGGCGGTTACGGATTCTTTCAGGACCAGCCGGGCCAGCAACGTTTCAAGCACCACGCTGGCCGCAGTGACCGGAACGGCGAAGCTCAGATCCGCCACCGACAGCAGCTTCATGAAGGCGAAGAACGAAATGGCCATGAAGAAAACGGCTAGCACCAGGAACTTGCGCTGCGCCAGGCGGGCGAGCAGGCCGCCGAGCCGGTGAGGATGAAGCTCTTCCAGCGCCACCGCGTGCCGCTTCATTTCGAAACTCTGCAGCAGATCGGCCAACGCCGTCGCGCCGACGATAATCGCAACCATGAGCCAGTTCATGGGCGCCGTTCCTTGCCGGCGTCGTCCAAGGTGGTGTTAGCGGCGGTCGGCGCCACCAGCGCGATGCCGATCACGATCAGCAGCGTGCCCATCCAGCGTTGCCAGGAAACCACCTCGCCCAGGAACAAGCGGCCCAGGACCGCGTTGAGGACATAGCCGAACGCGGTGACCGGCAAAATATAACTCAAGTCCGCCCACCCCAGCAGCGTCATGCGCAGGAGCAGCCACAGGATCAGCAGAGTAGTTCCGAGCAGGACCCAGGGGCTGAAGATCAAGCGGATGTAGGGCAGAGGGGAAAGGCCGAGCTGGACGACCTGGTGCTTCAGGCCCCAGGACATCGAAAAATTGCCGACCACGTTGGTGAACACCACCAAGACGGCGAACACCCTGGTCTTGAGATCGACGCGGCGGGCCGCGACGCCGGCCGGCTGGAGCGCTTCCACCGCCGTGCCCCCGGGCATTTAGGAAACGCTTTCCTCCGCGCCACGCAACGCTTCGGCAGCGTCCTTCTGCTCTTTGACGAACTTCTTCCGCTGGGAGCTCACGAAGAGGAACTCGCGAGCCTCCTTGTACAGGCGCGGTAGATCGTTGTTCAGGATGGCGTTCTTGACCACCCGCCAGGCGGTCTTGGGACGGAAGTAATATTCCGAGTAGAAGCGGTCCACCCATTCCATGAGTTCCCCGCGATCGAATCCCGGATACACCGCGTTGGGCAGCTGGTGGCCGCCCTCGTCGGCCATGCCGTCGATGGTGACCAGCCCGTTGGCCTTGGCGTGCTCGTAGAATTCGGTGCCCGGAAACGCGTGGCCGAGCGAGACCTGAATGGTCTCGACGTCCAGTTGCTTGGCGAACTGGATGGTCTTGCGCAGCGTCTCGCGCGTCTCGCCCGGCAGCCCGACGATGAAGTCTCCGTGGATCACCAGGCCCAGCTTGTGGCAGTTCTCAGTGAAGCGCCGGGCCATGTCGATGGTGGCGCCCTTCTTGATGTTCCGCAGAATCTGCTCGTCGCCCGATTCGTAGCCCACGATCAGCAGGCGGCAGCCGGCGTCCTTCATGGCCTTGAGCGTCTCGTAGTCGGTGGTGACGCGCGAGGTGCAGCTCCAGGTGAAGTTCAGCGGACCCAGCTTCTTCGAAAGCTCGATGGCGCGGGCCTTGCGGTAATTGAAGGTGTCGTCGTCGAAGAAAATCTCCTTGAGGCCGGGAAAGTTTTCCAAGGTGTACTTGCACTCGGCCGCCACGTCATCGGAGGACCGCAGCCGCCAGCGATGGCCGGAATGGGTCTGCGGCCACAGGCAGAAAGTGCACATGGCCGGGCAGCCGCGCGTGGTGTAGAAGGAGATGAAAGGATTCAGCAGAAACGGTACGTTGTAGCGGCGGAAATCGAGATCGCGATGATACACCTTGGTCACCCAGGGCAGCTCGTCCAGGTTCTCGATGACGCCGCCTTCCGGATTGTGCACGATCGCGCCGTCTTTCCAGTAGCTGACGCCGGGCAGGTCGGAAAGCGGGGCGCCTTTGGCGTAATTGGCGATCTGATGGTCGAATTCGCGCCGCACCACGAAATCGATGGCCCGCGACGACTTGAGAACCTTGTCCGGCTCGATGGTGACGGGCGGGCCGACGAACGCCACCTTCAGTTTCGGATTGGCGTCCTTCATCATCTCGCTGATCCTGACGTCCACCTTGAGGCCGGGGCTGGAAGTAAACAGCACCAGCAGCTCGAAATCGTTGGCCATGGCGACGGTCTGATCGATCGAAATCTTGTGCGGGGGAGCGTCCACCAGCTTGGCGTCGTCCAGCATGCCGGCCGGATAGGCCAGCCACACCGGATACCAGTAGGATTCGATCTCGCGCGATGCCGGCCAGCGCGAACCGGCGCCGCCATCGAAGCCTTCAAAAGACGGTGGATTCAGGAATAGAGTTCTCATGCACCCTCTCGAGCTTTGCTCCTCCGATTTTTCATCGCAACAAGTTCACCGGCAAACGGTTTGGATCCCTGTTACAAGCCAGTGTAGCAAGTTGACGGCGGGAGGGCACGCGGCTGGAACCTGTGGAGGGCGTGCCGCCCGGCGTTCACTGCTGGAGAATGCTGGTAAGAGCAACTCCGTCTTGATCCTCTTTCGAGAACCGCACGAAGTTGATGTTCAGCTCCACCGGACCGATGAAGCGCACGTCGGCCTTGCTCTCCAGACGCTGCGGCAGGGAGACGCCGTTCTGCAGCTCGTATTCGCGCACGAACTGCATGTTCTTGAGGAACAGCGAGGGTGTCTTGACGAAGGCGCCGGACTCGCGGACCGGCATGTAGGTTTCCGCGTCCAGCCACAGTTCGCCTTTGAACAGGCCTACTTTCTTCTCGCGAGGCGTGACGTGCAGAACATAGACCGGACGGCCGTTCCATTCGTCGGCGCCCTTGTACTTGAACTTGTAGTTCTGGGGCGTGATGGACATCTTGGAGTCGCCGTCGGCGGCGTCGACTTCGGCTTTCAGATAGCGCGCGATGACCTCGGTCTTTACGGTGTTGTCGCCGGTAAAGCCGAGCACGTGGAAGGTGATCTTGCCCAAGGCGGTGATGCTCTTCAGGGCGTGCAGTTTGCCGCGCTTCTTCAGCTTCACCACGGAGGCGTCGATGTCCAATTCCTCGGTGCCGCCACGCATGGTTTCCTGCTGGGCCTGGGTTGCGTCCAGATAGCGGCTGACGATTTCGTCCTCCGGGATCGGCGGGCGCGATGGTTCCGCCATTCCGATTCCGGCGCTAAGCACCGCAGCTAGAACAGATGTCAGTACTATCCTCAAGAGACTCCTTGTACCTCGGGCGCAGAACGAACAGCCCCCTTGGCGCTCATATCGGCGTATTTCTACAATGTATCAGTACCGTGAACCAAATACAACGTTGTGTTGCCCTAGTGAAGTGGCTTCGTTATCTTAGACTCGTCCCGGAGCCCGCCGGATTCAACGAATAAAGCTTAATTCTGTAAGCAGGACTACTTTCCGGCGGAGAGCTCGGCGTCGATGGCGGCCGCGACATCCTCGAAGCGGAAGGTCTCAATAAACGGCTTGCCGTTCACCAGCACGGTAGGCGTGTGAGCGATGCCCCGGGCGACGCCGTCCTGGAAATCCTTCTCCACCAGATCAGCCAGCCGCTGGTCGTTCAGGGCCGCCAGGGCCTTGGCTGGATCGACCCCCTGGTCGCTGGCGAATCGCGCGAGCTGCTGGTTGAAATTTTCGGCGTTGATCTCGCTTTGATGCGCCATGCAATGCTTGCGATAGGCCAGCCCCAAAGCGGGCCGAGCCTCCTCGAAGAATCGCGCCGCGATGGCGGCCTTTCTAGCCCAGGCATGCTTGGCTAGGGGAAAATCGCGATGCTCGAATCGAACGGTAGCGGCGTAGCGGGGCAGAAGCTGCTGGTCGAGCATGACGCGGAAGTCGGCGCAATCCGGGCACTGCAGATCTTCGTAGATCAACACGCGCACGGGGCTTTGCGCCGCGCCTTCGATCAGATGCGAATCGGCTGCCAGAACCGGCATGCTCGCCAAAAGCACAGCCAGCGCCGGCCGGATCATAGCTGAACGGGCTGCTGGAGGCTGAAGGTCAAGCGGGTCTCGGGCGGAATCTTCACCACCTGGCCCTTGGTGACAGCCTGCGCGGTTCCGCCGACGGCCGCGCCCGAAGCTGCTCCGATGGCGGCGCCTTTACCTCCGCCGGCGATGGCGCCGATGATGGCGCCCACGGCCGTGGTCCCGCCGACCACCTTGGCGGTGCGCGAGCCGCGCGAGTTGCTCTCTTGTGAGACGTCGCCGGTGCTGATGTCCAGCATGCGCCCGTTGATCATGACCTGCTGCAGCACCAGGGTGAGCACGGTGCGGCCTTCGAACTTGCCGGATTGCTTATCCTCCACCAGCTTGGTCACCGCGTCGGCGCCGCGCGGAATCACGGTCTGGCCATCCACCACCACCGGTTCGTCCACGCTGGCCTGGAAGGTTTGGCCGAGGCGCGTCTGCTCGGAATTCACGCCGTCGATCATACGGACTGTAATGGAGGTGCCAATCGGTATCTCGAATCGAGAAGACTGATCTCGAGAAGCCTGGTCATAGGAGCGGGGCGCGGGGGCCGGAGGCGGCGGTTCGGGCTGGCGCGCAAAGCTGGTGGGCGGAGCATTCTCAGTTTCGGAGTTGAGTTTCTGGCCCAAGCTGAACTGGAGGCTTTCAATGTCGTCCACCGAATAGGTGTCCACGCGATCGCCGACCTCCATCTTGACGTGGCGCGCGTCGCCACCGACGTATTGTCCACGCACCACGCGGCCGCTGCGCAGCGTCAGCGTGTCGGCCGAGCCGAAGGCGGCAATAGCAAGAATCAGGGTTGTAACTCGAAGCAGCATGGGACCCTCCTGGGTATTAGCGTAACATCAGTAACCGTTACAGCAGCGCTCAAGATTTTGGATTCCGAATCGGGCATTCCCGTTTCTAACTTAATCAGCAGACGGCTCGCGCGGTTGGCAGACTAGGCCTGTTCTTTTCGCCGTATCCCGTTGAGCAAGGCCGCGGCCACCGACCTGCCGCGCTCCAGGGCTTCTTCGTAGGCGCTGCGGCGCTCCTGGCGCGTAAAGCCGAATCCCAGCCGGTAGAATCGCTCCAGCGACAGACCAACCACGCGTGTTCCCGCATAGGCGATGGCGGCTTTCGGAATCAGCCCGCCGCCCATGGGGATCTTGCCCGCCAGTTCGCGCGCCATCGCCCGCCAGCCGAACGCGCCCATCACGATGGAGGCAATCTCACCCTTCTGTTCGCGATAGCCGAAGTCGTGCTCGCTGGCGGCCGCCAGCAGAAAAGCCATTCGAATCTGGTTGGCCGTCAGCACGGCGGTGTCGGAAGCAAATTCGCCCACGGCCCAGGGCAGCGACACGAAAGGGATGATGTCGGGGACCGCGGTGGCCAGCGCGAACAAGGCGTTCTCCCTGGCGACCTTCTTTATGATGCGGCGTGAAACTTCCTCGCGAAACGGCAGCACGTGGATGGCCAGCGGAATGGCCAGGTCGCCGCGCTGCTTCAACACGCTGGCGATGAGGCACGCCGGGTCGGCGGGATGAAAGGCGAAGACGCCTTTGGTGGGCGTGAGCTCATCGGGCGGGGAATCCTCGAAATAGATCTCCAGATCCTGGCTGGACAGCGGCCGGAATCCCTCGGAAGCCCGATGGATCAGCTGGCGGACTTGAGCGCGCTTGGCCGCCGACAGTTCCGCCGGCATCAGGAATTCTTCCATCTCGCGGTACTGCTGGTCGCCATGCGCGTACAGAACCAGGTGCAGCGGCCGCTGGGTATGCCGCTCGATTTCTTCCGGCCTCAGCGTCGCGAGGGCTTCTCGAATGTGCCGGTAAACTTGGGTGGACATGCTGGAGTGGAGCGAAACATTACTTTCAGCTCCTTTCTCCAGTTTACGCCTACACCGATCCTCTCCACCGGGATGGCAGGCAGGAAGTAGCGCAGCACGCCCTCGTTGGATGGATGAAAATCGAGCGCCGGCGACACCAGCAGCAGCCGGGGCGTTTCAGTGCGCAGCTCGATTCCGGGAAAATACCCGCGGGCGCTGAACTCGCGCCGGTCGAGATGCCATTTCACGCGCATCCAGTAATCCAGGGCCTGCAGCGGCAGATGGATGTCCTGGGACGCTTTCAATTCGATCACAGTTAGACGTCCGCTCGAGTCGACGGCCACCAGGTCGAGCACGCCTCGATCCGCGGCTGCGAAGGCCGGCACTTGGCCGTAGACCGGGCTCGGCAGCAAAGGCGCGTCCAACTGTTCGATCCGGCTGCGGACCTGCGACTCGAGCCAGGCTTCCGGATTTCTCAGATACAGCGGATTCAGACGGTCGCGCGCGTCCGGCGAGCGCAAGCGCGCGAGTTCGGAGGCCAGGCGCAGCACTTCGCCCGGATTGGAGGGGCGCGCGGCGCGTTTTCGCTCCATCCCGAACACCAGCTCCGCTCCCGCGGTGCGTGCGAACTCGATGCCGTGTACCCGCAGGCTGCGCTCGCCGTCGGAACGTTCGATGGCTTCGACGCCGGGCGTTTCGAGCACGGTTTCAACCAGGCCGTCCAGCTCCGAAGGAACGCTCCGCCGACACGGCTCCAGACGAGTATCCAGGTTGCCGTAGTCCCGAAGATCGACGCGGTCTTCGCCGCCGTCTTCGCCATAAACGAACGCGGTGAACTGCGCGACACCGGGGTCGAGAAAAAGCAACCGCAGGCAGGTGGTTTTCTCGCGGCCCGCCGGAAGATACAGGACCAGCCCCTGGATCACCAGCTCCGGTTGCCGGTTGCGCAGATAATCCAGCCAGATCAACCCGAACGTCAGCACGCCTTCGGCATGGAACGCATCCGGGGCGGCGCCGATAGCGGCCCACGCGGCGGTCCCTTTCCGCAGCAGCGCCCGAGGATAGGCGGGCGACAGGCTGTGCTCCAGGTCGGCCTCCGTGGTCAGCTCCGCAACCTTATATAAAGGAAACTGCCGGCGCAGGAAGCGGCCGAACTGCTCGCGGAATTCCAGGCGCCCGCTGCGCAGCGCCGCGTCCTGGCCGGAAGGACGCCGGAGATCGATCAAGGCCAGCGTCCCGGCGCGTTTGGCAAAACGCTGGATGCGAAGCACCAGTTTCCCCTTGGTTTCCTCGACGATTCCCGTCACCCGCCGTACCAGGTTGCGCCGTTCGTTCCAGGCTTGCAGCACGAGCGAGCCGTGCCGAACGTCCAAGGCGAAGTTGGCGGACGAAATCGCGAGCAGTTCTTCGCCCGGCTCGGACAGCACAGGCTGCTGGCTGGCCTCGAGGAAGCGCTCGATGGTCTGGCGAATTTCGGTCACGAAAAATGTCGATGCTGGGGATCGAAGCGGAGCCGCTTCGAGATGGAGCCGGCGGAGGCCTGCGCTACCCTGGTAATCGGCCGGTGCTCCAGGAAAAATTAGACCAGGTGGAAACGAGGATTCGAAACGCCGCGGCGCGCTCGGGCCGGCGGCGCTCGGACATTACTTTAATCGCGGTCACCAAGAAATTTCCAGCCGCCGCGATCCGGGAAGCCTACCAACTGGGCCTGCGCGATTTCGGCGAGAACTACGTGCAGGAGTTCGAGGCCAAGCGTCCGGAACTAGCGGACTGCCCCGAGGCCCGCTATCACCTGATCGGACACCTGCAGTCCAACAAGGCCCGCAAAGCCGCTGAGATCTTCCACGTGATCCAGACCGTGGATTCGTCCAAGCTGGCGCTGCGGCTGGAGGGAGAGAATCGCCCGCTGGACGTCATGCTCGAGGTGAAGCTCTCGGCGGAGGAGGCCAAAGCGGGGGCGGCGCCCGAGGATCTGCCGGCGCTGGTTGCCGCCATTCGCGGCTGCCCGCATCTGCGGCTGCTGGGCCTAATGACCATGCCGCCATGGTCGGACGATCCCGAAAAATCGCGGCCGTATTTCGCGCGGCTTCGCGCGCTGGCTTCCGAGTGCGGCCTCAGGGAACTTTCGATGGGCATGTCGCATGATCTGGAGGTGGCCATTGAGGAGGGAGCCACGCTAGTGCGCATCGGCACGGCGCTGTTCGGCCCGAGGAGAAAAGATTGACGGTCGGCTTTTTCTCGCCGCTGCCTCCGGCCCGCACCGGCGTGGCCGATTATTCCGCAGCGCTGTTGCGCGCGCTCGCCGCGCTGGGGCCGGTGAAGGTGAACGACCGCCACGCCGACGTCTGCCTCTATCACCTCGGCAACAACCGGCTGCACCGCGAAATCTACCAGCGCGCGCTCGATACTCCCGGCGTCGTGGTGCTGCACGATGCCGTCCTGCACCATTTTCTTCTGGGCGAGCTCAGCGAACCGGAGTACGTCGCCGAATTTGTGTACAACTACGGCGCCTGGAACGAAGACCTGGCGCGGGACCTGTGGCGGCGCCGGGCGCGCTCGGCCACCGATCCGCAATATTTCAGCTACCCGATGCTCAAGCGCGTGGCGGAGCGTTCGCGCGCGGTAGTGGTTCACAATCCGGCCGCGGCCCGGATGGTCCTGGAGCATGCGCCCGGCGCGGTGGTGCATGAAATCCCGCACTTATTCGAGCCGCCCGAGTTCCCCGCCCCGGCCGAGGTCATCCGGCTGCGTCACGAGCTGGGCCTGGCTCCCCGGATTTTTCTTTTTGCCGTGTTCGGACACCTGCGCGAATCCAAGCGACTGCTGAGCGTGCTGCGGGCCTATGAACGCGTGCGGCGCGAATCCGAGATGGCGCTGCTGGTGGCCGGCGACTTCGTTTCCTCCGACCTGGCGCGCGCCGCCGAGCCGCTGCTCCTGCCCGATCGCGGAATCCTGCGAACCGCTTATCAACCGGAACGCGACTTCTGGCGCTACGCCCTGGCCACCGACGCCTGCATCAACCTGCGCTATCCGGCGGCCGGTGAAACTTCCGGGATCTCGATCCGCCTGATGGGCGCCGCCAAGCCGGTTCTAGTGAGCGCCGGCCTGGAGACCTCCGGCTTCCCCCAGTCGGCCTGCCTGCGAGTGGATACGGGCGTGGGCGAAGAGGACCTGCTGGCCGAGTACATGCTGTGGCTGGCCCGCTTCCCTTCAGACGCGCAAGCCATCGGCCAGCGCGCCGCGGCCCACATCGGCGAGTTCCACGCGCCCGCACGCGTAGCCGCCCTGTATTGGCGGGCGCTCGCGGGCTGTTATGATAGGGACCAAGCGGGAAGCGCGATAGCGCCGTGTTGAAAATCCTTTCCTACCTGGTTTTGTGGGCCGCTTTGCTGGACGCGTCGACGACGGCGGTGCGGTTCGAGAAAACGCTGCACGCGCGCGTGGCCATGCGCGACGGCGTGCTGCTGGATACCAACGTTTTCAAGCCGGCCGGCAGCCAGCGCCTTCCCTCCATCCTGGTGCGCACGCCTTACGGTAAAGGCACCGAACCGCTGCCCGGATACACCACCTTTCTCAATCATGGCTACGTAGTGGTGGTGCAGGACGTGCGCGGCCGCTTCGGATCGGCCGGCGTGTTCGATGCGCTGAAGCAGGAAGGTCCCGACGGCTACGACACCATCAACTGGATCGCGGCGCAGCCCTGGTCGGACGGCCAGGTGGCGATGGCGGGCGGGTCGTATCTCGGCATCGCGCAGTGGCGAGTGGCGCTGCTGAACAATCCGCATCTCAAAGCGATCTTCCCGGTGGTGGCCGGCGTGGACGACTACCTGGACCGCTTCTATTCACCCGGCGGCGCCAGCAAATTGGGACACCGCCTGCTGTGGCTCGCGGAGAACATGCGCGCTCGGGGCACGCGCGAGGCGAACTTCGGCGACTACATCAATCACTTGCCGCTGCGCACGTCGGATCGCGCCGCGACGCACCAGACCGTCGGCCTGTATCAAACCATCCTGAATCATCCGGCCTACGATTCGTTCTGGAAGGACCAGAGCATTCTGAGCAAGCTCGACCGGGTGCGCGTGCCCGTGTTCGAGGTGGGTGGCTGGTACGACAACTACGTGGAGAGCGACCTGGAGGCTTTCTCGGCGTTGCACAAGCTGTCCGGCGCGGATCTCAAGCATCGCATCCTGATCGGCCCCTGGCCGCACGACATGTCCACGCCGTTTTCGGGGATCAAGTACGGCGACGATTCTTCGTCTCCCATCCGCTCTTACCAGCTCGAATGGTTCGATCACTGGCTCAAAGGCGCGCCGGAAGACGCCACGCGCTACTCGGCTGCGAACTGGCATCAGCAGCGCTCGGAAGTGGACGAAGCCCCGGTACACATCTTCGTGATGGGCGCCGACCGCTGGCGCGACGAGCAGGAGTGGCCGCTCGCCCGCACGCGTTACACGCCGTTGTATCTGGCGAGCAAAGGTCACGCCAATACGTTGAACGGCGACGGCAAGCTGGAATGGAAGCCGCGGAAGAAGGACCAGGCGGACCAGTTCACTTACGACCCGCGCAACCCGGTGCCGACCCGAGGCGGCGCGGTCTGCTGCGATCCGAAGATTTTCCCGTGGGGCCCCATGGACCAGCGTCCGGTGGAAAAGCGCGGCGACGTGCTGGTTTTCACCAGCGCGCCTTTGAAGCACGACCTGGAAGTGACTGGGCCGGTGCGCGTGGCGCTGTACGCGGCGACCTCGGCGCCCGACACCGATTTCACCGCCAAGCTGATCGACGTTTTCCCCAGCGGCGAAGCGCGCAACCTGACTGACGGCATCCTGCGGATCCGTTATCGGCACGGCCTGGAGAAAGCGGAATTGGCGCGGGCGGGCGAGGTGTATCCGCTGACCATCGACGCGGGAGTCACCAGCAACGTGTTCCTGGCCGGGCACTCGATCCGGGTCGAGATCTCGAGCAGCAACTTTCCGCGCTTCGACCGCAATCCGAACACTGGCGGCCCGTTCGCCGAGGAGACCGTGCTGAAGAAGGCCAGCCAGACGGTGTACCACACCGCGCTCTATCCATCGCACCTGCTGTTGCCGGTGGTGCCGCCGGCGGAGACCAAGGCGCATTCCACCGCGCTGCAGTCGGCGCCATTGACTTCACCGAGCGGCTCGCGGTATGGTGCGAAAAGAAGCCCGGCGAGTTCGGGCAAGGCCCTCACATTCCAGGCGCGGTAGCCAAGTGGTAAGGCAGAGGTCTGCAAAACCTTTATTCGTGAGTTCGATTCTCACCCGCGCCTCCAAGACTTTAGGCGATAACTTCCGATTTTTCCATCAGTTCTGAGTTCACGGCCCCTCATCGGCACTCACGCCGCATCTGTGGAAATCACGCGGTTTTGACCGGAACCGGACGGACAAAACTGCACTGCTCGCCGGAAAATTTGGAACCCGCAACTTGGTCGCCTCGGTAAAGCATCTGTAGGCAAATAGCGGTCACTCTGCCGAGCTAGCGACAACTCGCCGATGTGGATTGTTCTCGGGTGGCTAACAATCCGGCCGACAGCGTCCCCTAATTTCTTATAGACGGATTGACGTCTCGATCCTGGGACTGCCAGCAGCGGCCTAGTAGCTCGACCATCGCAGGCTGGATTGGCTAATCACCGATAGGTAATAGCTCGCCGGAATTCCTGCTTGACGATTTTTCTACCTTCGTTCTCGGCAACTTGTCGGCAGCTGATCCAGTTGCCCAGATGATCGTATTGACACTCCAATCTCGACGAAACTTCCTCGGATGCTGCCTTGAGTGAGTAGCCTATCGTGGCTCCGCTCTCATCCTGTATCACCACGGATTCTAAGGTTCCTTCGTCTGGGTTGGAATACCTAGTGGTCTTCGTGTGGGTTCTATCGTCATACGCGATCGACACCCGTCACCAGATTCAATATTGCTCCCTGCCAACACGCCGCACAGGTCAAGCAACCTCATCCGACGGTGGTAGTCTTCTCTGATTCACGTTACTCTGACAACGGCGTGCTAGAGAACATCCGATTCAACCATTCGATGCGCCGTGCCATCACGGGCATCCGAACCGCAATTTTGTCCGTTCCCGAAACCATTTTCGTCCGAAGGTAGTTCGACATCGAGAAGACCCAGACACCAGGAAATCCATTGATCGGGCCTGCGGGGAATGGCTTGAAGAACAGTGCTTCGCCTAGGCCCTCCGGGTGAACTGGGAACCAGAAAGAGATCAGTGGCATTATTCTTTCCTTCGCAATCGCCGGAAGCGGCGCTACTTTGCCGGTCTCGTCGTCGCAGTAGGCCGGGGGTTCCATCCGCAGAAGAACCTTGTTGGCCTCCTCTTCCACGAAGCGGCGTTCCTCTTCACTCCAGTTGTCGCGCCACAATCGCATTCGATGGCGCTTAACTTCTTCATCGCTTGCCCGCACGCTGAGTGGCCTGCCGCCGTAGGAATGGGCATTCCAATTCTTGATTTCAACTTGGTAGAGGATGCGATCTACGTCTGGGGTATCAGTATCGGACAGAATCCACCGATCAAGTCTGTTGCCCCGAAGCGTGCCGAGTTTAGGCGTTATTGGGCTTTCGCACTCGGTGAGCACTCGTGCTTTGCCACCGAAGGATTCGACGATACACCGGCACAGCAGAACTTCGGCCAATTCCTCGCCCATGACAGCATTCAAAGCGGCGGCGTGCCCTTCGCTGCCGTCCGCACGTTCATCGAAGAACGATAGGATGGCTTCTATCCCAAGGTAAAATTCCAACAGTCCCAGCCCTCCGTGGTCTCAGCAAGACGTGACCATGACTTTACCTCTACCGCCCCTCCAGTTGCCAGTCGAAAGACTCGACATCGGACACGAACTGGCTAGGCTCCACTTGAATCCATCCAGCAGCACAGCCAGCGAACCGCCCGGTCAAAATAACGCGATTTCAACATTACTTCCGGCCAACTGCCAGCCTGCGGTTGTCGAGTTCAGGCCGGCTCACCCCCGTCCCCACTGACTCCGCAGATCCGCTTTCGCTTCCTTGCGCATTCCTTTGACAGCATAGTCCCTTTATGGCATACTGGAAGCGTGGCCTGGGAGGTCGAATTCACAGACGAGTTCGAGCAGTGGTGGAACAGCCTGACAGAGACCGAGCAAATCAAGATCGCCGCCGCCGTCCGGCTACTGGAGGAATACGGACCTGACCTGCCCTACCCGATGAGTTCAGGCGTGACTGGATCGCGACACACTCATATGCGTGAACTTCGTGTCCAAATTCAAGCGAAGCCATTCCGAGTGCTGTACGCGTTTAACCCGAAGCGCGCGGCGATCCTGCTGGTCGGCGGGGATAAAACAGGAGACCACCGCTGGTATGACGTCAACGTTCCACTAGCTGACAGGTTGTACGACCAGCATTTGGCGGAGTTGAAGAAAGAAGCGTCGAAGGAGGGATCCCAAAAGTGACCAGAAAGTTTAACGAACTGCGCGAGAAAATGTCCTCCCGTGCGCGCGCGGAGAGCGAACGTGAGTTCCGGCGCATGGTCGAAGAGATGCCGTTGCGAAAGTTGCGCGCAGCCCGGGAGCTTACGCAGGAGAACTTAGCCAGCGTCCTCCACGTCAAACAGTCTGAAGTGTCAAAAATCGAGCGCCGAACGGATATGTACTTGAGCACTCTCGCGAGCTATGTCAAGGCGATGGGTGGAACCCTGGAGGTACGTGCAACCTTCCCGGACGGTGCGGTCGTCAAGATCAATCAGTTCGAATCTTTGACCGAGCCGGGACCCGTAGTCGCCAGCGCTCGCACCAAATCAAAGTAGAATCCAGCTTGCCGGTGAGGGCATTCTTTTCGCAGCCGGTTCGTACTTTGGAACTATGCAGCGCGGGCGTCTCTCCGGATGAGTTCCAAAGAGACGCCCCCGGAAAAACGTTAGAAGGTGATTCTGCCCGTCACCACCACCACTCGATTGGGAATCACGGTGGAGGTGATGCGGCCGAACGTCGTCGCGTCGATGCTCATGTTCGCCGCGGTCGGATTCGCAAACTGAGGCGTGTTCAGAATGTTGGTCGCGTTGGCGCCCAGCCACAACTCGGTTTTCTCCGTCATGTGAACCTTCTTGATGACATTCATGTCGAACTGGAAGTAGCCTGGGCCGATGCCCATGCTGGGAGCCATGTTGCCGATAGTTCCGGGCAAGGAATTGGACAGCACAATGGAGCCGGACGAGTTGGTGAGAGCGCGCAACGGGCTCAGCGACTTCACCTGCGACGCTAAGCCAGCCACCTGAGGATCGGCAATCAGGCTGAAGGCCCCGAAGAATGCCACGCCGGTACCGACCTTCTGAACGGAACCCGACGGGACCGCGCCGGTGAGGTTGGGGAGATTGTTCGAGGCCACGGTGTTAAACGTGCTGTTGACCATGCCGAAGCTGATCGGATAGCCGGAGAAGACGTTGAAGATGCCTCCCACCTGCCATCCGCCAATCACCTTGGCGAGGATTCCCGAAGTGTTGCGGCCGATGAGCTTTCCGGGGCCGAAGGGCAGTTCGTAGATGCCGTTGCTGCGCCAGAAAAACTTGCGGTCCAGCAGCGATTTGTCGATGTTCTTGTCGCGCAGAGTGCGGAAGCTGTTGGTCAATCCCGAATCGTCGCCGGCGTTGTAGTCGCCCAGATACCGGTCCCAGGTGAAATTGCTCTGCAGGGTCAGGCCGGCGCTGTAGCGCTTGGTGTATTCGATCTGCAGCGCATGATAGGTAGAGCCGCCGTTGTTCCCTTGCAGGTACTCGGTGGCGTACTGCGGGCTCACCGTCACGAAATTCTGCGGCAGCCCCGCGTTCAGCAGTAATCCGCCTGGAACACCGGTAAGGTTAAGCGCGTTGTTGATGAAGTTGGCGAAACCTCCCACGTTGTTGGTGGCGAAGAAGGATTGGGTACCCGACGGGGCGGTAAGAACATACTGAGAGCCGGTCACTCCAGCCGGCGCGTAGCGTCCGAAGATCTGATTGATGAGCTGAGAGTCTCCTCCGGCCCGCACGATGTTGAACGCATTGGCAATGCCGTTTTCAAGCACGTTGGTCTCGTTGACATTGGTGCCGCGCATCAGCTTGGTCCCCTTGGTTCCGACGTAGCGGATCTCCAGGCTCGAATTGCCCGGCAGCACACGCGAGATCGAAGCGCTCCAGTTCTGGATGTACGGTGTCCGAGTGTTCGGGTCGTAGGTACTAAACGTGAGCTGCCGGCTCGCGAATGGATTGCTGTTCAACGGGATTTGCTGCAGCGGAGCGTTGGTGGGCGTCACAGGAACGCCCACGTTCGTGAGATTGGTATTCACCGTTGGCGTGTTGCCGAAGGTTTGGCCCAGCCCGGGTGCGTAAACCGTTTCCAGTTGCGTTACGTAGACGGCGGTGCGCTCGTAGCTTAACCCATAACCTGCCCGGAACACGGTCTTGTCTTTTCCGCCCAGCCAGGGAAGCGACCAGGCGAAGCCGATGCCGGGAGCGAAATTGTTGTGATCGCCGCTAAACAACGAAACATCCGGGTGCGGCCCGTTCGGCCCGATCTGCTGCGGCGTAATCAACTGTCCGTTGAGCACGCCCGGCTGGAACTCGGACGAATAAGAGTTGCCAGAAATGCCGAACAGAGAATAACCGCCGCCCACCGGCGCTACAAAATTGCCGTGCCCCTCGTAGGGGACCTGGAACAGCTCATAGCGCAGTCCGACGTTGAGCGTAAAACTCGGAGTCACCTTGATGTCGTCCTTGAAGTACCACGAAAATTCATGCTGCTTGATCAGCGCGTAGCGTGTCAGGCCCGGCACAAAGGTGGGGCTCCCGGAAGGCGCGTTGAGCGTCTGTGAAACAAAGGTCACCGCGCCCGACAGATCGTACAGTAGACTCGAAGCCGTACCGAGATTCTGGCCGACTCCTGGGATCAGCGTGTTGCTCAGGTTCGTGGGCGTAGTACCTGCGCCGAGGTAGACGCGCGGCACCACGTTGGCGATGTCATAACCGGAGTAGGAAATCAGCCGCGCTTCGAATCCTGCCTTGAAAGAATGCTTCCCTTTGATCCAGGTGACGTTGTCGCCGTACTGATAATTCGGCGTAACGTTGGCGTAGCCGTCCAGCGCGGAGTCAATCGGAACTACGGGGGAGAAAGTCAGAGGGCTGATCAGATAGGGGCTGTCGCCCTTGTGATACAGCGCACTGGGGCCGCCGGTGCTGGGGTCATACCCGGAATACACGTGAATCTGCGGACGATAGATTCCAACACGAATCTCATTGAGCAGATTGGGCCGCAGCACTGAATTCAAAACGATGGTGCCTAGCAGGGAGGCATTCGGGGCTTTCCCGACCGGCGAGGTGGGCAGCGCGCCGGGCAGGTCCGTGTTCCAGGCGACGTGGTTGTAGCTGATCTGCAGACGCTCGTTGTCCGAAAAGTTATGATCGATCCGGCCTTCGAACGTGTTGAACTGAGTGCCGGTCGGCTGTAACCAGGAGAAGCCGGCGGTGTTGAGCCCGTCGCCGCTAAGGAAATAATTGGGCAGCGGCATGTTCTTGATGTTTTGAGCCAGCACGCCGCTGGCATCCGGACTCAGGTGATTGGGATCCAAACCGAAAAGGCTGACCGACTGCAGCGGACCGGTGGCGGCTGCGGGTTGCAGCGGTGCGCCGGTGGTGGTCACGGTGGGCACGGCAGAGGCCGCGTTGGAATTCAACACGCCGGGGAAGAAGCGGAAGTTGCCTTGCCGCGCGGTCTGCGTCAGGACGCCCGCGACCACGTTGTTCTTGGCGATCTGCCTCTGGCCCTCGTAGTAGAAATTGAAAAAGGTCTTGTTGTGGCGGATCGGGCCGCCGACGCGGCCGCCAAATTGATTGCTGACCAGGATCTGCCGTGGCTGGATGGGTTGGCCCGTGATTTGATTGGTGCCGGCCGCGTTGCTGAACCAGTTGTTGGCGTTCAGATCCGTGTCGCGGTGCTCCTCGAACACGCTGCCGTGGAAGGCGTTGCTGCCCGAGCGCGTCACCAGTTGGAGCTGGCCCAGCCCGCGGCCATACTCGACATCGGCGGGCGAGGTCACGATATGGACCTCCTCCACTCGATCGACGCGGGTCGCGTTCTGGAAAGCCGTGGTGCCCAGCAGCCCCGAACTCGTCACGATGCCAGTGGTGTTGATGCCGTCGATCCGGTTCGACAGCGTGGCGATGCCGTCGGTGGTGACGTTCAAGGCCCCCGAGCGCGTGCCGTTGAAGCCGGTGCCGTTCGACCCCATGCCGGCCTGGGTGAACAGGAAATTCATGGCGTCCCGTCCGGTGATCGGAAGTTCTTCTACCCGGCGTCCCTCCACGGTACCGCCTATGGTGGCCGTGGATGCGGTCAAGGTCGATCCGCTGGCCTGCACCTCGACGGTTTCGGTGGTGGTTCCCAACTGCAGCACGTGGTTGAGCGTCAGCTTGGTGCCGGCCTCCAGCGTGACGTTGGCGGTCACCGCTTTGCGAAACCCGGCGTGCTCCGCCGCAAACTCGTACTTGCCGTAGGACAATGGCGGGAACACGTACACGCCAGAATCGTTGCTCGCCGTGGTGGTGACAACGCCGGTGTCGATATTGCGGGCGGTCACCGTCGCGCTGGTGACTACCGCTCCGCTGGGATCGGTAATCGTTCCGGAGACGAACGCAGCCGTGCTTTGTGAATACAAACTAGCGGCGCTCAACAATGCACAGATCGTCAACGCGTAGACAGTATGCAGAGTCGACTTAGACATAGTTTCCCCTTTAGTTTTAGAGCAACGCTCCCTCAATAGGCGAAGTTGATCTAATTTAAGCCTGAGTCAGATAACAAGTCAATAGTAAAACTGTTCAGTAGGACTGAACAGCAGCCGAGAAGCGAAGGAAGCCTGCCGCGGATTACTTGCCTTCCACCGAAAACGCCAGCAGAACGTTGCCGGGGAGGCCGCCCCAGGTCGCGTAGCCGGAGGGAACGTAAAGCATGCCGTCGGCGATGGCGGGGCCGGGTCCGTCGATGGATCCGCCCCGAGCCGGCACATGGTTCACGGTGCCGTACTCGCGGGCTGTGTCGAAATCCCAGATCACTTTCCCGTTCTTGGTTGAGTATCCGCGGATGTGGCCGTCCTCGGAGCCAGAGAACACCACGCCGGAAAACGCACTGATCGCGGCCGATTGAGCCGGACTGCATTTCTTTCTCCCTTGGCAGTCCGGGGGCGGCGCCACCCAGACTTTTTCACCCGTGCCTGAACGCAGAGCAAACAGCCCGCCTCCTTTGGATGGATCGAACACCCGATCGCCAATCCACGCCATGTCGGAAAGAGCCACGTAGACATTCTCAGCGTCGGCGGCAGGTCCCCATTCGATCCCTCCGATCAGGCCGCCTTTGCCGACCCGGGCCTGCCAGATGATTTCGCCCTGGTTATCGGGATCGAGAGCCGTCATCACGCCGGATTTCTGGCCAGCCAGCAGAGCGCGTTTTCCGCCCGGGAGCTTGACCAGGATAGGCGAAGCGCCGAAATCCCAATCCGGACCGGAGGGCTTCGGGCAGTTGGTTTGATCGAAGCTGACGCAAGCCACGTTGTAGGCATCGCCGGCATCGATCTGGCGCGACCAGAGAAGCTTGCCGGTATCCATATGCAGAGCCAGAATGGCATCGCTGGTGTTGGTAGTGGGGTGTGAGAAATTGTTGCCGGTCGCTACGTATACGGCCTTTTTCTCGGGATCCAGCGTAGGCGCGCTCCACACGCTGGGGCCGGACGGTCCCCACAATTGCGTGCCGATGGCATTCTTGCCCGCTGGCTTGGGCTCCTGCTCAGTCGTGTAGTGCCGCCAGATCTCCTGGCCCGTCGAAGCGTCCAGCGCTACTACGCTCGGCCGAGAGCGGCAGCACTCATACTTTGGATTGACCGCCAGACCCTCCTCGATGATCGCGATGGGAACATATAAGCGATCGGCGTACAGCTTGGGCGTGCCCGTGATGCGGGCCGAAGGAAAATCCTCGACGTTGGTCTTCCAAATCAAAGTGCCCTTGGCCGCATCGACCGCGTAGACGTAAGCGCGTCCGTCGCCGAAAAACGCCGCGTAGCGCGGCAGCCGCGAAGTCTTGCCGATGGTGATCCCGGTGCGGACCGCGGCGCTGGGCTCGAAAACCCACTCGACACAGCCCGTCTTCGCGCTCAGGGAATAGACGGCCGGCCCGGGCGTGCCCAGAAACAAGTGGCCGTTCACCACCGATGGCTGAGCGTTCGCGATAGTCGCGCCAGGGATGCCGAAGGCCCAACGCAGCGTGAGCTTGGGAACGTCTTCGGCGCGCAAGCCGGGTGTAGGCTGAAAACGGGTGTTGGCAAGATCCGGACTCCAGCCGTTCCAGTTCGATTTCTGAGAAGGGTCCGGGAAATCACTGGCCCGCTGGGAGCAATAGGCGTCTTTGGCCACCAGTTCAGGAGCCTTGCCAAAATCCTTGCCGGCCAGATACACCGCGACGGTACGGCGTTGCTCGCCGGTGAGCGATGCAGCCAGGTCCTTCATACTGCCGGTCTCCATCGATCGCAGCACCGACTCGGGGTACATCTGCCGAATTATTCGAGGCGCCGGCGCGTGACTGGCGGCCGAATCGTGGCAGCCGGCGCAGTTGGCTTTATAAATGGCGGCGCCATCTTGCGGTTGCGCGACGCATATCGCGCCGGCCAGGAAAAGCGCGCCAGCAAGTTGCGTTTTCATAAACGGATCCTGCGACCTGAGCTTCGGGTGCGGTTACCTGCTGGCAGCCGCTGCTTTGGCTTGCGCGCCTGCCCCTTTCACGTATTTGTCGAACCAGGCGATGGCGGCATCGCGCGCCTGAAAGCGAGCCTTCGGATCCTGATAGATCGCAAAGTGGTTGATGCCGGGAATCACAATCAAGTTCTTGGGACCCTTGGCGAGTTCATAGGCCCTCAGTCCATTGGTGGGATTGTCAACCAGCGTGTCCTTCTCGGCCAGGACGAACTGCGTGGCGACATTGGGGATGCGAACGATATCCTCGACTGGAAACCAGGAGGCGAATTGCGCGCGAACGGGTGCGCCGAGCAGTCCAATGGCCCGGGTCCCGGGCTCGGGGTAGCCCAGTTGACCCTCGGCCCGCTTGGTGGCTTCCGTGCGTGTCTCATCGCGATCCTTGGGCGTTGCCAGCACCCAGCGGCCTTCCAGCGCAGGCACCTGGGCGTGCACGGCTTTCACGCGCGGATCGCGTTCGGCGGCCGACACCACCAGCCCGCCCGAAAGACTGGTGCCCCATAACCCCAGACGGTTGGGGTCGCACTGCGGGTCGCCTACCACAAAGTCGATCGCGTTTTGCCAATCCATCACGAAGTCCAGCGGCGCAACGACTTCCCGCAGCGCCCGGACTTCCGCGGTATAGCGCCAGTTGTTTTTCTGCGACGGTTCGCGCGGGCTGGTCAGGATGATGCGCGAATCGCTCTTGCCCCAACCCCGGTAGTCGAAGGTCAGAACCAGATAGCCGGCTTGGGCGAATGCGGATGCCTCACGCTCCAGACTGACGGCTGTCCCGCCCCAGCCCTGCGCCATGACGATGGTCGGCAAGCGCTTGCCCGCATTCGCTTGGTCCGAGAAGACCGTGCCGGAGATGCGAGTGCCTTCGCTGTAGATGTCGACGTTCCGGACCTGAACCGTGGCCGGCATGCTGAACGGAGGCAGAGCGCTGGAATTGGTGTCCTGGGCGATCGCGCAGAAGGTCCCAGAGAGGAGGAAAGTGATCGGGATCAATCTAGACATAGGCTTCTCCTGCTGTGCCCTTATACTATACAATCTTCGCTAGTTTTACAATAGAATCTTGCCAGCGCATTCGCCCCGGAAGACCCCGGCGAACTTACCAGGCTTGCTCGGCGGCGGACCTGCGGGCGTTGGAATTACCGGAGGCCGCCGGCTGACCGGACGCCTGGACTGGCCGGGCCGCCAAGACCCCATGTGGATCCATCTGGATGATTTTGCGGCGAAGCTGCTCGGCCTTGGGATGGCGATGCCTGCGATACACCAGAAAAAGCGCGTAGGCGGCCAGAATCCGGCCCATCGCCAGACTCATCTTGCTCAACGGCGACAGGCCCTTGTCGGAAATGGACTGGTATTCCTGGTGCAGCGTCTCCAATTCCTCTACGCTTGGTTGGTTCAGTTGGAGCGGGTCGGACACGCTCAGGTTGTCCAAGGCGACATCCAGCGAAATCCAGCGCCGGATGCTCCCCTGGTCGCGAACTTCGCGCAGCGCTTCGGCCGCCAGTTGCTGTTTGCGCATCACGGCACTGAGCAGCTCGGCGATGCCGCCGTGCTTGGCCCGCAGCACCAGGCATTGGCCGAGCCGGAACTTGAGCAGCGGATCGCTGCCGGTGCGCAAGCGCTGTTCCAGAAGATTCACGGCGTCATTGATGCGTCCCAGGTAGTACATGGCTCGCGTCAGGTCGGCCGTGGCGCGAACGTTGAGCGGATCGATCTGCAGGATCCTCTCGCTCACTCCGTGCAGATTCAGCCAGTCCGAGCGCAGGTAGTAAGCTCGCGCCAGGTCCCGCAGGCTCTTCTTGTCGTCCGGATTTTGATCCAGATGATTCAAGAGCCGGTCGATCTCGCGATTCAGGCCCCGCTTGGCCAGGAACGTCTCGCTCGGGAAGACGTGCTTTTCGTTGGGTCCGACGAATATGTCCGCCGAGCGGTAGGCCTTGCTCGAGAACTGATGCCGGAGAGCGGTCTTGCGGTTCCAATGAGCGAATTGATCCAGCGCGTTGAGCAATCGGATGGCGCTGCCGTAGTCGCCCTTCAACAGCCGCTTGGGATCCAGCGCATGCCGGAACACCGAGAGCTCCGCTTCGGTCTGCTCTTCGATCCGTTTGGAAATAGTCTTCAAGTCGTCCAGCTTCAAGCCGAGCTGGCACAACTCCCAGATGGCACGGACCAGTTCCGCGCTCTCGGGCGAATACTTATCCGCGCGGCTGCGAACCAGTCCCTGCCGGCGCAGCTCTTCGATCCAGCCCGCCGGAGGCGCCGGTTCAAGGGACGCCAGCATTTCCTCCGCGGTGAATACGCGCGGACCGGAAGACGTCTCTTGCGCGGGACGGGCCGCGGCCTTGCGGAGCTCCAACTCGCCGCGAATCTGACGCGGATCGTAGTTGGCGTGCGCGAATATCTTGACGATTTCATCCAACGAAAGCCGCAATTCCGTTTGGCATTCCTTGACAATGTCCAGCAGATCGACGGTTTCGGGAGAATAGAGCGCATAGGTGCGGCTGGTCCTGCGCGGCCGCGGAAGCAAACCTTTGCGAAGGTAGAAGTGAATGGTTTGCCTCGCGACGCCGGAACGCTGCATCAGAACCCCCATGCTGATGGGAGGGACAGTTTGGGTGGCGGCACCGGCGCTGCGGTCAGGCATGCTTGACATTATATACGTTTTGTATACACTTTGGAGGCTGGGGAGCGAAAAACGGTTGGCCGACCCAGTCTCCCGGAGACGCGGCCTCGGCCTCTGAGATGCTCGGCAGACGACGCCATTTCAGAGGTTCCCGCACTATCGGAGACCTGGGACGTCACGGCCACGAAGGAGAAGGTTTATATATAATGACTACGTAACTTCTGGGATCGCGGCGCGCTAGTGTTTCTGCGCTACCTAGACTGCGACCATTCGCGCATCCCGCCGCGCCACGTCCTTGGTCATGGTCCGCGAGGCGAAATACAACACGATCGCCAGGGCCACCGACAGGACCGGCATGATCACCATGGCTTGCTGCAGCCCGACCGCGCGGAAAGTCTCGTTCATACCAACAGCGCCAGCCGCGTGCATGGCGCGCTTGGCCATCAAGTCGCTCAACCCGCCGGTCAGCAGCGGACCAAATGACGCCCCGCACAAGTACATCGCCATGAAATAGACGGACATCGTAAAGCCGCGCTGATTGGGAGCCACGATGTCCTGGATGGACGAGTAGACGCATCCATAGTAGGTGTTGAACCCGCCATAAGCAATCGCGATGACCACCAGCGCAATGACCGCTTGGCCGACCGGCTGCATCACACCGAACAACATGAGCGGCGCACTGATCAATGCGATACCAGCCGCCGCCGAAAGCCGCGTATTGAGCGACCGGCGCGCTACGCGATCGCCCAACTGGCCGCCCAGCACGCCTCCGCAGACGCCGCCGATCAGATAGACAATGCCGGTGGTCACGCCCGAGCGAGCCACCGAATAACCGTGCACGCGCGTCATGAAGGCCGGCAGAAATGTCGCCAGCGCGTACATGTTGAAGTTGAAGAACGCGCCGGACAGGATGATCCACCACAGGGTCGGAATCCGCAGCACAAGCCACATCGAGCTCCGGTCGACGGTCAGGGGTTGCTCCTCGGATGCGCCGCGAGCCGGTTCCTGCAACATGAGCAGCAGCGGCACCAGCAGTAGAGCAGGCACTGCGGCGCTGACCATCGCGGTCCGCCATCCCCAAGCCTGGGCGATCGGGCCGCACAGCAGGAAGCTCAACGCGCCCCCAACCGGCACACCCAGCATGAACAGCGACAGGACGCGCGAACGGCGATGTGCCGCGAACAGATCGCCGATCCAACTGGTTCCCGCGGGCGCGCAAACTGCCTCGCCCACGCCCACCCCGCAGCGCGTGAACATCAGAAAATTGAAACTGGCGGCCAGGCCTGCGGCGGCCGTGAGCGCGGACCACACCGTCACACCCAAGGCCAGCAGCCGTTTGCGGCTCCAGACGTCCGCCACTCTTCCCAACGGCACGCCGATCACGGCGTAGATCCAGATGAAAATACTGCCGAGCAGTCCGATCTCGGTATCGGACAGGTGAAATTCTTTTCGCATCGGCTCGACCAGCGCTCCCGGAGCTTGCCGATCGTAAAAGTTCAAGAGATTGATGGCCGACAGCACCAGCACGGACAAGACTACTGGGTTTTTCCTGTTCAAGCGGTTGTTTCTTTCCCGTTCAAGCTGTGATGATGTTATCACGTGGATCGGCTACGGAAAGAACGGATCCAGGATCAAGCAGATGCGAGACTACTCGACTCCGAACGCGAGCAGCACGTTGCCCGGCCGGCCGCCGTGGTCGCCGTAGCCGGAATTGACGTACAGCATGCCGCCGGCGATGGTGGCGCCCGCGCTGTGCATGGAGGCGCCTTTGGCCGGGACGCCGTTCAGGGTTTTGAACTCGCGGTTGGTATCGTACTCCCAGATGATGGAGCCGTCCTTGGTGGAATAGGCGCGCAGCGCGCCGTCGTTGGATCCGGAAAACACCACGCCCTGGATCACGGTGACCGCGGCGGTCTGCGCGGCGTTGCAACCGCGTCCGCTTCCGCAAATCGGCGGCGGCGGAGGCGCATACCAGACGCGTTCACCGGTGGTGAGCTGCACGGCATGCAGACCGCCGGGCTTGGGAAGCGAAATGTCGGAGACCGGAAAATACGCGTTCTGATCGTCCACCGCCGAACCCCATTCCATCCCGCCCAGAGCGCTTCCCTGCCCCGCGCGATACTGCCAGATCACCGCGCCTTCTTTGTCGGGATCGAGCGCCCAGCCGACGCCCGACTTCTGTCCGATGACGATGGCGTCTTTGCCGTTCGGAAGCTTGGCGAGAATCGGCGCGTTGCCAAAGTCGAAGTCGGGCCCGTTCTCCTCGGGGCAAATCGGATTTTTCAACGACGGCCGGCACCAGCCTCCGAACACGTCTTTGGGTGTGACCTGCCTCGTCCACTTGATTTTGCCGGTCTTCAGGTCGAAGGCGATCACCGCGTCGCTGGTGTCGAGTTGCGGCGGAGTATAAGTGTTGCCGGTAGCCGCGTACACCACGCCGCGCTTCACATCGATGGCCGGCGCGGACCAGATGCCCGCTCCTGAAGGTCCCCACAGCGTCGTGCCCACGGAGTTCTTGCTGAGCGGCTTGGGCTCGGGCACCAGGTAGGTCTTCCAAACCACCGCGCCGGTTTTCGCATCCAGCGCGCTCAGACTACCCCGGAAAGTGCAGCATTCGTATCGCGGATTGCTGCCTTGCGTTTCCTCAAATGACGAGACCCCTACATATAATAGTTTGCCGTAAAGAGTCGGCGATCCGGTGGCGCGCGCCAAGGGGTGTTCTTCAACTTTGCGGGACCAGATCTCCTTACCGGTGGCAGCGTCCACCGCGTAGGCGTTGGCGGCGGTGTCGCCGAAGTAAGCGGCATAGCCACCACCGCCGTTCAACGGTGCGATGGAAACCGCGCTGCGCACGCTGCTTTTTGCGCTATAGGTCCAATAGATGCATCCAGTCTTCGCGTCCAGCGAGTAGACCGTGCCGTTGTGGCTTCCTACGAACAAGCGGCCGCCAAACACAGTGGGTTGCGACCAGGCCGAGGTCGCATCCGGAAACCCGAAGGCCCACTTGAGCGTCAGGTGCGGCACCTGCTCGGCGGTGAGCCCCGCTTGTTCGGGTGGTTGAAATCGAGTGTTGGTGACTGAGCCGCCCCAACTGGTCCAGGCCGGGAGCGACTTCGCGCCGGGAAACGGAGGCTGCGCCGTACAACGTCCGACGGTTGCGCCGGTGACGTCGCCGCCCAGCGTTTTTCCACTCACAAATTCGGCGACGGCACGCCGCTCCAGGCCGTCCAAGCGAGCGCCTTGAGGCCGCATCAGGCCGGCCGTCAACGAGGACAGAATCGCTTCGGGCGAACGTTGCGCCAGCACTTCGCGGGCGGGCGCGCGCGAGTCCCCGCCATCGTGGCAGGCCGCGCACGCGCGCGCGAATACCGCGGAACCGTCGGGAGTCTCCGCGCGGACCGGGATGCCGGAAGCGACCAGCGCCCCCAGTCCCATGACAAAAGCGCTGGTTCGAAACGATCGTGCGATGCGGCTAGCCATTAGAAATTGAATACCATGGCCGAGAGTTTGAGACACAATCCGTTTTTTGGAGAGAACGGCTGTATGATATCAGCCCCTCCATACTCTGTCAACGGATCTATGCACAATACTACTTAGTGCTTCTATACATTTCCCTTGACTCTCTCGGATGCCCCACTTGGGCGCCTTCCGGCCTGAATGCCAAACCGCGACACTGCATAGCTACAGGTGCGTCTCTATATAGTGTTTTGAATATCTCCCACTATTGCGATATCATCCTTCCGTAGATCGCAAAAACCGAGGAGGCCACGTGAGACGTTCGTTTATTGCGCTGGCGCTGTTCGCGGCGCCCCTGTTCGCCCAGCCGGAAATTCCGTTCGATTCCGCGCCGGACTTTTTCAAGTACCCGCCCGAGATGAATCTTGGCGAGATGGGGTCGGTGGCGGTCAACTCCAAGGGGCATATTTTCATGGCGTCGCGCTCCAACGTCAGCGGGCCGCTGTACGGGGCGATCGCAACCCAGATTCTGGAGTTCGACCAGACCGGCAAGTACCTGCGCGAGATCGGCAAGGGCCTGTACGGATTTGGTTACTCGCACAGCGTTCGCTTCGACAAGTACGACAACATGTGGGTGGTCGACAAAGGCACCAACATGATCATCAAGTTCAACTCGGCGGGCCACGTAACCATGGTGCTGGGCCGCAAGGAAGAAGCGCCCGATCAGCACCGCTACCGGGAGCCCAGGGATCCGGCGCCGCGGCATGTCGACAACTATTTCAACCAGCCGACCGACGTCGCCTGGGACGCGCAGGACAACATCTACATCAGCGACGGCTACCAGAATTCGCGCGTCGCGAAGATTGACAAGAACGGCGACTGGGTCAAGTCCTGGGGCACGCGCGGCTCTGAGCCGGGCCAGTTCAATACCCCGCACAACATTGGAATCGACCGGCAGGGCAACGTGTACGTCGCCGATCGGGGCAACGCGCGCATTCAGGTGTTCGACACCGACGGCAATTTCCAGCGCATTATCAAGATCAACATTCCGCCGCCGCCGGGAGCCCGCGTGGTGCTGGGCGATACGCCGCCCACCCCCGCCACCACGAACTTCATGGCGCCCGGTTCGCCGTGGACCATTTGCATCACGCAGGGTCCGACGCAGTACCTCTATACCAACGATGCGTTCCCGGGCCGGATCTACAAGCTGACCCTGGACGGCAACGTGGTCGGAATGTTCGGAAAGGCCGGCCGGCAGTTGAAGCAGTTCAACTGGAATCACGGCCTGGCGTGCCCGGGGGAAAACGAACTATACGCGGCCGACCTCAACAACTGGCGCGTGCAGAAGTTGCTGCTTCATCCGGAAAAGGGCGGAACGAAGTAACTCCCTGGGATCGGGCGTGGCCTGGAATCAGACTCCCGCGACCTGCGGGAGCTGGCCGGTGCTGTCGCCGAGATGATCCATGTTGACGCCCAGCTTGTTGAGCAGCGTCAAATGCAGGTTGGCGAGCGCGGTGTCTTCCGGAACCCGGATGTGGCGGCCGCCCTTGAGTTGCCCGGCGCCACCGCCCACCACCAGAATCGGGAGATTGGTGTGCAGGTGATCGTTGCTGTCGCTGATGCCGCAGCCGTACACGATGGTGATGTGATCCAGCAGCGTGCCATCGCCGTCCGGCGTCGAGCGCAGTTTGTCCAGGAAATAGGCGAACTGCTGCATGTGATAGTGGTTGATCCGGGCGAGCTTGGCGATCGACTCCGGCCGGTGCTGGTGATGTGACAACCCGTGATGCGGATCGGGAATGCCGATCTCCGGATACGGGCGCGGGCTGACCTCGCGCGATAGCAGGAACGAGCAGACGCGCGTGATGTCGCACTGGTAGGCCAGCACCTGCAGATCGAACATGATCCTGGCATGCTCGGCGAAGGTGCCGGGAATGCCTCCGCTGGGCCGGTCCATGGCCGGCAGCTCCTTGCTGTTCTGCTCTTCGGCTTTCTGGATGCGCCGCTCGATGTCGCGAATCGCGTCCAGGTACTGCGCCAGTTTGTTGCGGTCGCCGGGTCCCAGCTTCTTTTCGAAGTTGGACACTTCCTGGACCAGGGAGTCGAGGATGCTGCGGTCTTCCTGGATGCGGGCCATCCGCGCCGCCTGGGTGGTGTTGTCGGTGTCGCCGAACAGGCGCTCGAACACCGCGCGCGGCTGGTTCTCCATGGGAAGCGGCGTGGTTGGATTTCGCCACGACAGCGTGTTGGAATAGGCGCAGCTATAGCCGGCCTCGCAAGCACCGATCAATTCGTTCGGGTCCAGGCACAATTCCAAGGATGTGAGCTGAGTTTCCTTGCCGAGTTCCCTGGCCAGGATCTGGTCGACCGAAGTTCCTACCTGGATGTCGGGACCTTCGGTTTTCTTCGGATGAACGCCGGTCAAAAAAGTTGATGCCGCCCGCACGTGATCGCCGGTACCTTCGCCCGGGCCGGGAAAAGCAGGCTTGCTTCTGAGACCGCTTACCACGATGACTTTGTCGCGGAAGGGGGTCAGCGGCTCGAGCGTGGGAGTCAGTTCAAACCCCGCGCCTTCAGTGGCCGGCGTCCACTTCTCCATGATGATCCCGTTGGGAACGTAGGCGACCGAGAAGCGCCGCACCGCCTTGACCGTCGAGTTCTTGGCGGCGAAAGCCGGAAACATTCCATCCAGCAGAGGCAGCGCTAACGTCGCACCAACGCCCCGCAAGAATGTACGGCGTGGAAGGTATTTCCTGGTAACGATCATCGTTCCTTCAACCTCCTCATTCCGAAGCGGCCTTCATCCGGTGATCGGAAGCACCGGCGCTAACCATTATATTCGATCGAACTGAATACCAAACTGTATAGCTCTAAGCCGTCTGTCCGACTGGCTTTCAAAATCTACGGCGTCCGGGAGGCCGGCTGGGAAGCCTCCTGCGGCAACCTCATCTGGAACGGAGCGCCGCGGACGATACCCAGAATGATGGACGACCAGCGATAGTCGGTGCGGGCGGCGTCGCGCACGATCTGGCGCACCGCCGGCTCGTCGAAATACTCGACTCCCCGGCCCAAGGCGTACGTCAGAAGTTTGCTGGCCGCGGTGGCGGCGAATTCTTCGCGATGCTTGAGCAGCGCCTGGCGAAGCGTCACGGGGCCGTCTACTTTGGTGCCGTCCACAAGCTGGCCGGAGGCGTCAATCGGTACGCCAGCCTCGCTGGTTCGCCAGCCCCCGACGGCATCGAAATTTTCCAGCGCGAAGCCCAGCGGGTCCATGATCTTGTGGCAGCTCGCGCACACCGGATTGGCGCGATGCTGCTCCATGCGCTCGCGCATCGAGAGAGCCTTTTCGCCCGGAACATTTTCCTTGAGCGCGGGGACGTTCGGCGGCGGCGGTGGCGGTGGGGCGCCCAACAGGTTTTCCAAAAGCCATTTGCCGCGCTGCACCGGCGAAGTCCGGTTGGGGTACGCCGTCACCATGAGAATCCCACCCTTGCCCAGCAGCCCCCGGCGCGCGTCTTCGGTCAACGTTACTCGCCGGAAGTGCGTTCCATACACGTTGGGTATTCCGTAATGCCGCGCCAATCGCTCATTGACGTAGGTGTAGTCCGCCGTCAACAGATCCAGCACACTGTGATCCTCGCGCACCTGGCTATCGAGAAACAGCTCCAGTTCGCGGGCGAACGCCTGCCGCAGGTTGTCGTCGAAATCCGGAAACGCGTAGGGGTCGGGCGACTTCAGCGGAACATTGCGAACCCACAGCCACTGCCCGGTGAAATTGTCCACCATGGCCTGGGCGCGCGGGTCGGCCAGCATTCGATGCACCTGCTGCTCCAGGACGGCCGGCTGCCTGAGCTGGCCTCGCGCGGCGAGATCCAGCAGCTCATCGTCGGGAATGCTGCTCCACAAAAAGAAGGACAAGCGCGACGCGAGTTCGAAGTCGCCGATGCGATAGGCGGTCCCCGGTTGAGCATTGGCCGGATCGCGCTCGGTGCGGAAAAGAAAATCGGGGCTGACCAGAATCCTGCGCAGAGCGGTCTGGATGCCGGCGTCGAATCCACCTTGCGCCCTCGCCGTCTTATAGAAATTGAACAGCGGTTGCAGATCTTCGTTGGCCGGCGGACGGCGATAGGCGCGTCGCGCGAGCGTGGTGAGAATCTGCCTGGCGCAGCGATCTTCGTCCTGAGGTCCGCTAGGATGGCAGACGAAAATCCGCTGGCGGCTGGGCGAATCGCCCGGCCCCTTCACGTCGTAAGGGCCGCGAACCTCGATGCTCGCGATGCCGGCCGGAATGGTCGCGTCACCGGCGTATTCGTAACTCGTCACCGCGTATTTCGGGCGCAGCATGCCTTCTGGCTCAGAAGCTCGCTTGCGGAAGGTGACGGCAATCACGCCCGGTCCGGCTTTCGCGGGGAAACGCACTTCCATGCCATCCGCTTCTTCGGTTCTCCGCACTCTCGGCCGGGCAGCTCCGTCCCCAGTAGGCTCGGCATTCACCGTGGCCTGCTTGATCTTGGCGCCGTTCAGCCGGATCTCGAGGTCGGCGGGTTCGGCGCCGCGGATGCGTCCATCGTAAGTCCGCAACAGATAGACCTTCACGAAATAATCGCCGTCCACGGGGAAGTAGTAAGGCGCCGCCAGGCCGCCGCGGGAGTCAAACGGGAGATCCTCGCTGAGGCGGTCGTCTTGCTTGAGGTACTTGTTGACGGCGAAAGTCTCGGTGGTCGGGTGCAGGGTCGGATCTCCGACGGCGATGCGGCTGATCTTGCGCGCCGCCGAAAGGTAGCGCTCCGCCAGCATTGGCGACACGGAGAGCACATCGGCGTTGTTGTCGAATCCGTAGCCCGAATCGTCGGGAGGCAGTAGCGACGCGCCGTCGATGTCGAGCGCCAGCAGATCGCGGATGGCGTTGGTGTATTCAGCGCGGTTGAGGCGATGGACGGCGGTTCGGCCCGGGTTCGGATGCGCTGCGGCGGCGCGGTCGAGCGAGGTTTCCAGCCACGCGACAAAGTTTTCACGAGCGGTCTGGTCGGGCCGCGGCAGCCCGGGCGGCGGCATGGCGTCGCCGCGCAATTTCCGGATTACTTTCTCCCATACCTCGGAGCCGGCGGGAACGTTCGAAAGATCAGCTTGGTCGAGCATCAACCCCGCGGTTTTCGCTCGTTCGTTGTGACAGGTGACGCAGTATTGATCCAGCAGCGCGCGATATGGTTTCGCGGCCGCCGGAAGGGATGGCGTGGCGGCCCGAAGCGATAGCGTCAAGCTCAGCCCGGCCCAGCCCAACAGCTTGATCGACATGCTCATCGTTTCCGGTTCAGCGACAATTATAATATCAACCGGGCTGTACAAGTGCTGTATAGTGCGCTTCATAATACAATGAGAATTCCTCCAAGGAGGCGCGGATGCGGATTCGTCTGAAACCTGGCGCGGCGCTCGGACTGCTGCTGGCGGCACTCGCCGCGGCCGCCGCCGTTGGCGATCAGCGACTGGTGGACGCTGCCAAGGCCCAGGACACCGCCGCCGTACGCGCACTATTGAAGCAGCGCGCAAACGTGAATGCGGCCCAGGGCGATGGCGCGACGGCCTTGCATTGGGCCGCCCACTGGGATGACCGGGCCACGGCCGAGCTTCTGATCCGCGCCGGTGCGAACGCGAACGCCGCCGATGACGAGGGTGTAACGCCGCTCTCTCTGGCTTGCCTGAATGGGAGCGCGGCGATGGTGGAGCAGCTGCTGAAGGCCGGTGCGAACCCCAACCTGACGCAGTTGAATGGTGAGACGCCGCTCATGACAGCGGCGCATACCGGAAACCTCGACGTCCTGAAAATGCTGCTTGCGCATGGCGCCGACGTGAATGCCCGGGAAGCCTCGCGAGGTCAGACCGCTCTCATGCGCGCGGTGGCGGAGAATCATGCCGATGCCGTGCAATTGCTAGTCGCGAGCAAAGCGGACGCCCGCGCCCGCTCGAAGACCGGATTCACGCCCCTGCTGTTTGCCGCGCAGCAGGGCAATCTTCAGTCCGCTGAGATTCTGCTGAAGGCGGGAGCGGACGTCAACGAGACGGCGCCCGACGGCATCGGCGGCGATACCAACGCGCGTGCGCTCTTCAAACCGAACACCGAGGCCGGAGCGCTGCTGGTGGCGATCGACAGCGGGCACGCAGCCATGGCGAAGTTTCTGGTGGAGCACGGAGCGGAGGTCAACCAAAACGGCGCCGGGCGTACGCCTCTGCATTCGGCGGTGCAGCAAGCCATGCCCGAATTGGTGAAAGTACTGCTCGATCACAAGGCCCATCCGAATGTGAAGACCACCCGGCCCATGCCGCTGCTGTCGCGTTACATCCAGGCGCAAACGGGAGTGGATGTGAACCCGGTCGGCGCGACGCCGTTTTGGCTGGCCGCGGACTTCGGCGACACTCGCAGCATGCGCGCGCTCATCGCCGGGGGCGCCGACCCGTCCATCCCCACCGCCGACCAGACCACGCCCCTGATGGCTGCCGCCGGAGTCGATTTCATCGAGGGTCAGGACAGGTACGGACGCCGCTGGTTTCAAGACACCACCATGCCTCTGCAGCTCGCCGCGCTCGAAGCGCTCAAGCTGTGTCTGGAGCTGGGCGGCGACCTCAACGCGGCCAACGCGAACGGGCTGACCGCGATGCATGGCGCGGCCTACATGGGAAGCAACCTGATCGCGCAGTTTCTCTTCGACCACGGAGCCAAGCTGAACGCGCGCAACCGGCTCGGCCAGACGCCGTATTTCATCACGCAGGGCGTCTATCAGGCCGGATCGTTCATCATCCGCAAAGAGACCGGGGAGCTGCTTCGCAAGCTGGGCGCGGATACCAACATCAGCGCCGAGAAAGGGGCCGAGGTAAACGCGCGCCAGAGCGGCCGGTGACGCCGCAGTGCGTCAACACTACCGGATCGGAATGGTGGCCGTGTCGCTCGCCCCGTTGGGCATGCTGATCACTACCGGTACGGCATCACCCTTAGGCGCGCCAGCCGGAATTTGAATGTTGACCTGATATAGCCCGGCGCTGCCTGGAGCGATGCCCGAAAACTGGACATCGACGGGTACGCTCCCCACCGTGACTACGGGTTTTTGAACGGTCAGATATAGCGTGCTGCCATCGGCCGGGGCGACTGCGCCGGTCGCGAGCGGCGTTCCCTTCGGATCTCCTCCGGGCGTGGCCTTGCCGAGGCCGGTGGTGAAGATTTCGATGTTGTCGCCGGCCGTCGCCGATTCGCCGCACACTGTCGCCGCGCTGATTCCCGTGCCTCTGCATCCAGCGGGCCAGCCCAGAGCGGTGGCCATCGACTCGGGAACCACGCGCCAGGCCGTATTGGCAAACAGCGCCGCGGCATTTCTGCGCGCGGCGTTCGATGGGTCGGGAATCAGGAAGATTCCAGGAGATGTCGACGTCATGCGGCCGCTGAAGGTCTGGCTGGATCCCAGTTGATTCTTGACCACCACGGTGACCGCGCCCGTCTCCGGCAGCTCCGAAGGCGTGACCAGGTTGATCTGCCCGGCCGATGCGATCAAAGAAAAAAGCGGCGCGGCCGTTCCATTGAACGTCACCGACACAGCGTTGAAATTCGTGCCCGGAAACGCATCCAGCTTGTCCTGGTCGCCGAAATTGAAGCCAAACACGGCGGCGAATTCACCCGGAGCGAGCGTGCCGGAGGAGCCAAAGCTCGCACCGTTGACGATAGCGGACACTACCGGCACCGCTGGTCCGACCGGAAGCTGAGCGACATTGCTGTTGCTGTTCCCGATGCTCAGAACCACCGGCTGGTTTCCGCTCGTGGTTCCTGCCGGAACAGTGAAGTAAACGCTGTAGGTCCCCACCAGGTTCGGCTCGGCAACTGACGCCGTTACGGTAGCCGCTTTGTTGGCTACTTTGACGTTGGGCGTCGACACCGTTACGACACTGGATCCCACGGGTGCCGTTCCCCCGGTCGGAATTGGCGGATTGGTGGGACCCAGGCATGCGGCGGCGAGCCGAATCGTCTCTTGCGGCGCGGCGGGATTGTCGGTAGTCACCGCGCCACCGTTGGCATGAAAGAAGCTCCCGATTCCTCCCTTGCCGGGCATGATCGCGGGCGCGACCGCGTCCAGCGTCAGGTTAAAGCTGCCGGATGTCAGAGCATCCCGCTGTTCGGTCAGTATCGCCGGTCCTGTGGATGCATCCACCGGAATCTGGATCGACAATGAAGCCGCGGCGGCATTGATCAGTCCCACCGGCTTTCCGCTCACTTGCACGCTCATGCTCTGACCTTTGAGATTCGTGCCGGAAACTGTCGCCAGGCAGCCGGGCGACAGGCGTGTGTCGCCGGAAGCACTGTTCAAAACAGCGGTGATGGCGGGCGCCGGCGCCGCCAGCGGGCCGAGGTTTAACGATCCAGCCCCCGAAAACTGGAATGTGGAAGTGAACGTACCGGTCGCCATCCCCGATCCGGTAACCGTGGGAAACGAACCCGTGGTTCCGTCCAACGCCCCCGTGCCGCCGGTGACAGTCAGAGAGCCGCTGCCGGCCGTGGTTTGACTGAGGGTAGGCACCAGGATCCCGCCTGGAATCGAGAAAGTCCCGGTGAGCGTTTGACCGCCGGAATAGTCGAGCGTGAACGCGCCGCTGACCGGTCCCGTGAAGGACCCGGATTGGACCCCGGTGATTTGACCGCCGACGGTGAACGTGGCAACGCCGAACCCGGTCAACATGGCGGTGCCCTTGGCTGTAAAGTTGAAGCCGCCGGCGGACTGCGAGACTGCTCCGGTGGCATTCACAGTGATGCTAGAGTCGACCGCCGCTCGCGCGAGGCCGGCCAGACTCTCAACGAGAACGAAGGCGGCGATCCATCGAACATTCATGGTGTTGACGAAAATTGTATACCTTGACAGGCTGCGAGGGCCTTCCCTTTGCTGGCATCCCAATATCAGGTACGTCGGCAATCGTTAGTATTAGAACATGCCGACGCTGACAGCGCGATCCGCCGCCATCTTGACGTTGCTGTATGCGTTCGCCGTGGCCCATATCGCGGCCAACTGGACGCGGCAGTTGCCACCACGTTCAAAGGAAAGGCTTGCAGCGTTAGCTGCCTTTGTAAACTTGAGGTTCGGCGAGCGTTGCCGCAGACTACACTGGAGCATTGGCATGAAAGGTTTTCTCATAACAATTGGTATTTCATTACTGGCAGGGACTGCCTGGAGCCAAACTCTAACCGTGACCCAGGTGGTGACTGCCGGGCTACTCGACAGCCGGTTTGCCCCGACGTCTTTGGTCTACGTGCTGGGCTCGTTTCCCCAAGGAGCCGGCCGAGACTATTCGATTACCGTAGGCGGCGAAACCGGACCGGTAACGGTCGCCGACAACCAGGTGTTCATCACCGCTCTGATTCCCTCGAATGCGCCATTGGGAGCGCAAACCTTGACGGTCCACTACCTGGGACAGAGCTCGAATGCGTTTCCGATCACGCTGTCCGCGTACGCCCCGGAATTCTCCGGTGGAGGAGTGACTATCAACGGACCAACCGCGCCACCGGCATTTGGACCTTACACTCCGTTTCAGCACGCTAACAGCCGTCAGGCGGTTACGCCAATATCTCCGGCCGCGCCAGGCGAGCCGCTGGTCGCGAATCTGTACGGGCTGGGTCCGACCAATCCGCCCACGCCGATCGGCGGATTCAACACGCCATTCAGTCCGCTCGCCGTCACGCCCACCTTGACCATTGGCGGCCAGAACATCCAGATTGCTCGTGCGGGAAGCTCCACCGGCATTCTGAGCGAGATCGACTTCATCGTTCCCAACGACGCGCCTCTTGGGATAGACCAGGTGATTGTCGCGATTCCCGGCTTCAGCAGCAACACTGCCGTTCTTCCGGTCGGCTCCGGACCGGCCATCGGCTCGGTCCTCAACGGCGCGAGTTTTGGCTCCACGGGCGTGGTAGCGCCGGGCTCGATTGTGTCCATCTTCGGGGCGGGCTTCGGAACCAAGGACAACAACTCCGCATTCCCGGCCACCAGTGTCAACGGAGCGACGGTTCAGTTTGGAGCAATCCCGGCGCCCATCTTCGCACTAGCGGCTACGCAAGGCCAGATCAACGTTTTAGTCCCGAACGAATTGCCCACCAGCGGCACGGTGAATCTCACGGTTCAGACCGGCGCGGGTGTCACGCCGGAGTTTCCCATCAACCTGGCGCCGGCCGCGCCTGGCATGTTCTTCTTTACGGACCCGCTGAATCCCTTGCGCCGGAATGCCGCGGCCGTCGTTGCCAACACGGCCTGGATTGCGATGCCGCTTTCCATGGCCGCCGCGTTTGGTATCCCGTCGAATTGCGCCGCGCTGAGCGCCGGCACGCTCTGCGGCCAGCCTGCTCATCCGGGAGACTATCTGCAGATCTACGTAACGGGACTCGGAAAGGCCACGCCCAACGGAGATCCGGCGGGGGCGGTACTGGCCACCGGCAGCGTTGCGCCCGCCAGCGGCAATCCGCTTTATGAAACCGTCAGCACGCCGTCGGTAGTCATCGGCGGGTTGCCTGCCACCGTAGTTTTTTCCGGCATCGCACCGAACTATGCCGGGCTATATCAAGTGGACGTTCAGATTCCGGCCGCGGTGACGAGCGGCGACGACGTCCCGATTCAGATCTCGATGCCCGGCAGCGCGACCGATTCAGCCAGCATCGCGATCAGGCCGTAAAGTGATGATTGAAAGAAGCCAGAACATTCGCCCCACGCTCGATGCGCGCTGGCTACTCTTGCCGCTGTGCCTGCTCGCAGTGGAAACCCTTGCTGGATGCGCAAAGTTTCTCCTTTCAGCCGTCGTTTCAGGTGGCGAATTTTCCCACGGGCTGCCCGGCGGCGAGCAAGGGGGATGCCGGCCTCGCCGTCGGTGATTTTAACGCCGATGGCGTCCCCGACGTTGCCATCGTTTGCAACGCTCAGCAGCAGATTTCCATGTTGCTGGGAAAACGCGATGGGACTTTCCGGGCGCCCGTCATGACTTTCGTTAACGACGTGCCTGTTCGTCTCATCAACAACGGGATCGGGATCGAAGAAGGCGTGATCTTCCCCATAGATGTGAACGGCGATGGCAAGACTGACCTGGTCTACAGCAGCAGTGGGCCTACGATTATTCTTCAACAGTCCGTCACAACGAGCGTGGCAAGCGGGACGGTAACCGTGCTGTTGTCCCAGGGCGACGGCACATTCGCGCCGCCCAACACTGTGGCGACCAACCTCGCGTATCTCATTTGGGGGGCTGCCGACCTCGACGGCGATGGCGTCTCCGACTTGGTCCTCACATCGCTCTTCCAGACCGGCTTTGCGGTGATGCTCGGCAAACGAGACGGAACGTTCTCGACGCCAATAGTCTACTCGATGCCGGCAGGACAGGACCCAACGGCGACCGTGGTAGCGATGGCCGATTTCAATCGCGGCGGAAAGCCCGATATCATCACCAAGGGCAATTTCTTTGTCGTTTCGAGCTGGAAGAACCAAGGCAATGGATCGTTCAGTCCACCGGTTACAGTCGCAAGTGCGGTGGATACATTGGCACAGGCTCTGGTTGGCGATTTTGACGGCGACGGAAAGCTCGATCTCGGCCTCAACGGCTTCTTTACCGGGTTTTACGTTTTGCCTGGAAAGGGCGATGGAACTTTCCAGTCCCCGAAGTTTCCCCAAAACATTCGTCCCAACCGTCTGGTTGCACTGGATGTGAACGGAGACGGGAGGTTGGACCTCGCGCAGCAACAAGGAAGCGGCGTGGCCGGATCGCAGACGCTCTATATCGCGGTACACCAGTAGGAAGCTGACCATCAGCGGGCGAACGTAACTCCGAGGCCGGTGGTGTAGAGAAAGTCGTTGGTCTTGCGGCCGGGAGCCGGGTGATGCAAGTAGCGATCGCTGAGCGACAAATTCCAGCTGAGCCACTTGGCCACCTTCGTGGACGCACCGATATCGAAGTTCATCCGGTAATCGCCAGTGTTCGACAGGTCATTGAACATCCGAAAGCCCTGGGATAGCGAAGTGGCAGCGCTCAGCTTGTAGCTGTAGTCGTCTCCCCAATACGCCTCGGCCGAATCTCGTATCAGAGGCGTGCTGAAACTGGAATGGTTGAAATCGGCGCCGCCGAGCACGCCCAGGCTGCTTCGCTGCGTTTTGACGGCGTGAAACCCAATGCCGGCGCCCACCACAAAGCGCAGATCCAGATTCTGGAACTTGTCGTATTCGTAGTCGTTGAAGGTGTCTAGAAACAAGCGCGAGGTAAGGTTGTGGTCGTAAGACACGCCGCCTCGAGCGGCTTGCGCGGTATCGGAATTTTTACCATTCGACAGAGCCGAGGCTTTGATGGCGCTGAAGTACACGGAGGTCTTGTCCGTGTTGGTCACCCGTGCCGCATTCAAGCCGGTGGTGAAGGTCAAAGTCCTGGCGTTGCCGCTGGTGCCGGCCAGTCCGACGTTGGCGCTGCCAGTCCAGAGATCTCCCCAGCCTGGTTTTTGTAGCCGTTCATAAGCCTTCTGTTCGTCGGCGTTGCGGATGGTGACTACTTCGGCCGGAGTCACGCTGACGCGCGTGTCTTCGGCCGCAACCTCCACTTTCCCGTCCCTGGTTGCGAGCGTGCCCTGAACCGTCTTGCCGCTCTGCAGCACGACCGTGACGGGTGTGCCGGCCGTTACCGATTCCACCTGGTCCCAGGAGGTCGTGACAACTCCGAAACTCTCGGTCTTGATGGTGAGGTTCTTGCCATCTTTTTTGATAATGCTGCCGGTGACGCGATCGCCGTTCTTCAGCACCACCTGGTCAGCCCAGACGTTCATGGCCAGACCGGCTAAACATACCGGTAGGAGGAATCGACTGCTCTTGAGGGACGATATCAGCGTGTGGTTGTACTTTTTCATGCGAGTTGGCCTGCTCTTCTTGGGTCTAATAGCGCCGCTACTTCTGCTTGGCGATGATCTGGTCCTTGATCTTCGCGTAGGTTGATGCCGGGATGATCTTCTTGTCGACCAACTCATTCTTGGCCCGGTAGGGGCGGTTCTTAATGATCTTTTCGCTGTAAGCTTTGCCGATGCCAGGCAGTGCATCCAGCTGCTCGGCGGTTGCCGAGTTAAGGTCGATCAATTGGGCGGCGGGTACGGCCTTGGTTGCAGCTTTCTCGGCCGACTTCTGGGCGGTCTTGGCCTGAGACTTCGTTGTGGTTTGCGGCGCTGCCGCGAGCGAGATCGCAGCCAGCAGCACCAAAATAAGTTGTGTCAGTTTTTTCATTCGGTATGTTCTCCCTTGGTTTCGATGACAGTTTCACCGCGGGACTGCACTGCGGTGTACACAGTCCGGGCCGCCTCTGCAATCATGACCATACCAGAACTAGCACAGCTATTCCGACCTCAGTCACAAGTTGCCAAAACCCGCCGACTCGGGGCGCTCGGTTGGCCAATGTCCCACGCTAGTCGCTTGTCACACGACAAGTATGCGAAGTGAAATCCATGCTTCGAGTGCGATTTGCCGCAGCGCTGGGGTGGGCTATTTCACTTGCACCCGCTCAAGACTAATGCTCCACAACACGTACTGCTGGCATCAAGGCCCGGTGTGAGTGAGGCACTCGAATTGCAGTTGCGTTAGAAACGGAGAACTTTGTATGGACACAAATGCTTGGTTCCAGAGTGTAAGCAATCTTGCAACGCAGGCTGGCATCAGAATCCTGGGCGCTATCGCTTTATGGTTCATTGGGCGGTGGCTGGCCCGCTTCGCTGTCCGCTTGCTCTCGCGCATGATGCAGCGAGGCGGAGTGGATGAGACTCTGATCGGTTACGTTCGCTCCTCTTTAACTGCCACGCTAAACGTGATTCTGGTAGTCGTGATTCTAGGCTTCTTCGGCGTTCAAACCGCGACCTTCGCAGCCATATTCGCCGCGATCGCTCTCGCTATCGGAATGGCCTGGAGCGGCCTACTCTCCAATTTCGCCGCCGGTGTCTTTCTCGTACTCCTGCGGCCATTCAAGGCCGGAGACTTCGTCACCGCCGGAGGGATCACGGGAACGATCAGCGAGGTCGGGCTATTCGTCACGATCATCAACTCACTGGACAATGTGCGAAACATCGTCGGGAACAGTAAGATCTTCTCCGACAACATTCAAAACTTTTCCGCCAATCCATTTCGCCGCGTCGAGCTAACGGCGCAATTGGATCATCGCGTCGATCACCACGTAGCGATTCAGTTGCTGAAATCCCGCATCGCCGCCATTCCGAACGTGGCCAAGGAGCCGGCGCCGGAAGTCGAGATCCTGACCTTCAACCTTGCCGGTCCAGTGCTGGCCGTGAGGCCGTATTGCAGCAACACCAACTACTGGCAGGTCTATTTCGACACGAATCGCGTCATCCGCGAAGCGTTCGGAGAGGCGGCCTTCCCAGTTCCCGAATACCACTATGCGATTCGGAACGAGCGTCCTGCGGCAGCTTCGGGCGTGCCGGCTTCGGTCGCAGCATAGAGCACGACTGAAGGCAGACCGATCACGCGACCGCACCGGTCGTCTGGACTGTATTTCGACTTAGCGCCGGTCTGACGGCGCCCCAACGAGGTTTGAAGTCATAGAGAAGGAGCTAACAAAATGGAAAGATACGTTTCAAAGCATTTCCGCCTGGTATTTTCAGTAGCCCTGGTGATTGCCGTGGCTCTGATTTTCTTCGGAGTCACGATGGCGCAGGAATTTCCTGGCCTCCCGCAACTCCCAGGTGGTATCAAGGTCCCCGGCTTACCTGGTGCGAGTCAGGGGTTCGCCGGATTGGGGGCGCTCACTGCAGCGAAGGAATTAACTGGGCTGCAGAACAAAACGACCTATCCGACTCCAAACATCGCGGTGAGTGGCAGACACATAGTCATTGCTTGGCCTAACGGCGTGGTCAGTGTAGAGACGATAGCCGAAGACGGCACGCTTACACGCACAGTGCTAGGCCCTCCGACTGAAAACAATATTCCTTCCGCTAGAAGGTAGCGGACGCTTGAGCAGTAAGCAGACGGAAACCGAGTCGAGAGTCGTCAGCTATCGGACCGCGCAGCGTGAGTTGCGAAGCACGAATTGTCAGCGAGAACCCATTCCCTTGCTTGAAGCCTATGCGGTCGCCGGGGTGTAGGTGCCGGAGGCAGCCTGTGGTCGCTCGCTACGGATGGCGTAGTGAAACTCGGGCACCGGGAACGCAGCCTCGCCGAACGCCTCGCGGATCGCGCGGTTGGTGTCGAAGTAAACCTGCCAGTAGTTCACGTTGTTGCAGTAGGGCCGCACGGCCAGGACCGGACCCGCCAGGTTGAAGCTAAGGATCTCCACGTCCGGCGCTGGTTGTTTCAGGACGTTGGGGATGGCGGTGAGCCGCGACTTCAGGAGCTGTATAGCCCTGCGGTGATCGACGCTGTGGTCCAATTGCGCAACCAGATCCACGCGGCGGTACGCGTTCGATGAGAAGTTCTGAATGTTGTCGGAAAAGATCTTACTGTTCCCGACGATGTTGTGGACATTGTCCAGCGAGTCGATCACTGTGACAAACAGGCCGATTTCAGTGACTGTTCCGGTTATTCCTCCTGCTGTGATGAAGTCACCGACTTTGAATGGCCTCAACAGAACGAGAAAGACGCCGGCGGCGAAATTGGATAGCAAGCCGCTCCACGCCATTCCGATGGCCACGCCAACCGCGGCGAATATGGCCGCGAATGTGGTGGTCTGAACGCCGAAGAATCCCAGGATCACCACCACAAGAATCACGTTCAGAGTCGCGGTAAGAGAGGAACGAACATAGCCAATGAGCGTGTTATCCACGCCGCCTTTGACCATCACGCGTGACAACAGGCGCACAGCCAGCCGGGCCAGCCAGCGGCCGATGATCCAGAGCGCAACGGCCCCCAGTATTCGCATCCCCGCCTGCGTTGCCAGACCGGTTGCCGTCTGCAGAAAAGCATTGGTATCCATAGAGCAATCTCCTTAACTGGCAGTCTACTTGCATCCGGAGAATCGTGCTGTCCCTATTCTTCAATTAGGATGATTGACTTGCAGAAAACCACGGTATGGCTATTTCTGATCGCGCTGATGACGGCAGGCTTGGCGCTGCTCGGTCAGGAAAAGAAACCGCCCGATAAGTTGACCTTCGACGCCAAGAACGGCAAAGTTACTTTCGATCACGCTGCGCACGTCAAGAGTGCCAAGGGCGATTGTAAGACCTGTCACGACAAGCTATTCCCCGAGTCGGCCAGCGCGCCTCTGAACTTCAAGGCCGGCGTGCACAAACCGGCTGAAAAGGCGAAAACATCGTGCGGCTCGTGCCATCGCCCGGGCGGCAATGCTTTCGAGAGCAAAGGCAACTGCGCGAAGTGCCACGTGAAGAGCTGACGTGACCCCTTCAGCCGGTCAGGCTATCCGCGAGAAAGCGGGAAAAGCCGCACCCGGATTGCGTACTTCGGGCCACATTTCCACCCAGTAGTTGCTTGACTCGCTGTCCTCTTCGGAGAACCGAGCCAGGCAAATCCATCAGGATTCATTCATCGCATGTTTGGCAGGCGACCTGCGGCAACAATGCGGGAAATAGTTCCCTCGCCCATATCGGGCAAGGTTCTTACTAATCAAGGAGGTGACATTTATGAACCGTTTACTACTGACCGTCGCATCCATCGGGGTGCTCGCGATCGGGTTGACTCCCGCCGCCCGAGCAGATCAATGGAACAAGAAAACTACCATGACGGTCAACGAAACGATCCAAGTTCCGAACAAGGTGCTTCCACCTGGCACCTATGTGATCAAGTTGCTCGACTCGCCGTCGGACCGCCACATCGTGCAGATCTTCAACGCAGACGAGACCGAGCTCCAAACCACCATATTGGCGATTCCGAACTACCGGTTGCGACCGACCGGAGACACCGTGTTCTCGTTTTGGGAAATGCCTCCCGGGCAACCCAGAGCGCTGCGGGCCTGGTTCTATCCGGGCGACAATTTCGGGCAGGAATTCGCGTATCCCAAAACCAAGGCAGTCGCGATAGCGGAGGTAGCTCACGCCGAGGTTCCAACCACCGAGGCGGTGAAACCCGCTGAGCTGGCTACTGCACCGGTAGCGGAGATCAACGAGGAGGCCAAGGAGACGCCGGTTGTTGAGGCTCAGCCCCCGGCTCCGGTTGAGGTGGCGCAGGAGATTACGCCCGCACCGCAGCCTGAGCTTCCCAAGACTGCCAGCCCGTATCCGCTGGTTGGACTAGCTGGCCTGCTTTCGCTAGCCATCTTCGCCGTCGTGCGTGCAGTTCGCACTTCGTAGCTCACCGTCGCGGGATGGTGACTTATGAACCTATGCCGTGGCGTGTTTCGGTGGTTATTGGCCGTGGTTCTCTGCGCCGCTGCCGGTTGGGAGGCCAGGAGTGAGCCAGCCGGCAGAGACCAGGAGCCGCAGCCATATACCATCCGAACCACGTCGCGGCTTGTTCTCTTGGATGTAAGCGTCAAGGACGCGGCCGGCGGACTAGTGACGGAACTGGGTCAGCAGAACTTCGAAGTGTACGAAGACGGAAAGCTGCAGCAGATCACTCAGTTCGCCCATGCGGACATACCCGTCACCGTAGGCCTGGCGGTGGATGAAAGCGGCAGCATGCGGCCGAAACAGCCGGAAGTGATTACAGCCGCGCTAGCGTTCATTCAAGCCAGCAATCCCCAGGACGAGATCTTCGTCGTCAACTTCAACGAGAAACCGCGGCGCGGCCTGCCGGACATACAGTTGTTCTCCGACGATATCCAGCAATTGCGGGCCGCGCTGTGGCGAGGTGTGCCGGAGGGCCGCACGGCTCTCTACGATGCCATCGAGATGGCGCTCCAGCAACTCGACTTCGGGCGGCGAGATAAAAAGTCGCTGATCGTGATCAGCGACGGAGGAGACAACGTCAGCACGCATAAACTTCCGGACGTGATGCACGATGTTCTGGAATCGGTGGCAACCATTTACACCATCGGCATCTATGACGAGGATGATCCCGACAAGAATCCGGCGGTCCTGAAACGGATCGCCCACGTCAGCGGAGGCGGGGCGTATTTCCCGAAGAAGCTCGACGACATCGTTCCCATTTGCCGCGACATCGCCAAGGACATCCGCACGCGATACACGATCGGCTACATCCCTGTGGCGGGGGACCGCAGCTCGGAACGTCACATTAGAGTGGTCGCGCGGGCCCAGAACGGCCAGAAGCTGATGGTAAGGACGCGCACCAGTTACCTGTTTACCCCTGACGCCGGAGAGTCAGATCGAAAATGAAGGTTCATGCGGTGTGGAACAGGAAGCCAGCCCGCCGGGGCGGAGTGCTACTCCGCGGCCTGGAGTGGTTCTTTTTGCTGTTTGGAATAGCCGCGCTGGACGCCTACATCTGGGTCAACGCCAGTTCGATTCTGTCTCAAACCTACGAGGACTGGGCCTTCGATCAGCAACTGCGGGCCCTCACGCCGACGATCGGCAGATTCGCTGGCGACGAGATGCGCTGGATATTCGGTCGCGACCGGATCAAGGAGACACCCGAGCTTCCCGAGCTCGCTCCCAAGAGTGAGCCGTGGCCGGGCGCAAAACCGCTACACGGAAAACAGCCGGCGAGATCGGCCGTCATCGGACGCCTGGAGATTCCCAATCTGCACCTCACCGCGATGGTCCGGGAAGGCGCTGATTCCGGAACGCTGCGGCGCGCGGTTGGCCACATTCCAGGCACTGCCCTGCCCGGCGGAATGGGCAACGTCGGCCTGGCCGGTCATCGAGACACGTTCTTTCGCGCGCTTCGCGATATTCAGTTGCACGACGCCATCGAGCTCGACACCGAGCATGGCACCTATCGATATACCGTGGAATCCACGCGGATCGTGGGGCCGCGCGAGGTTGGGGTTCTCGCCTCGTCCGGCGCCGAGAGTCTGACGCTGGTGACCTGCTTCCCGTTCTACTACGTGGGGTCGGCTCCGAAGCGGTTCATTGTCCACGCCGCCCTGGTCGAAGCCGTTCCGCAGCGTCTGGCAGCGCCCGGCAGCGCCCGGCTACTGATCCACACCGAGAACTAGACCCACCACGAGTGGGGCAAGGGACTCAGACTCGCACGAGCACGTAAGAAAAGCCGAGACAAAAGCCGCGGCTACTAAAATGCTTGTTTTCTGGATGGATGCCTATGTCGCTGCCCACGCGCGGTGTGGGGCTTGAACAGGCTTGGTTCACAGGTGTAACGTGGAAACAAAGCCTATCCTCGATGTGCCTGCTGCCAGGGAACTGATACCAGTAGAGCAGTCCATCGCTCCCGCCCTGGTAGTCGATCTGGATGGCACCGTGCTGAAAACAGATCTGCTGCTGGAGTCTCTCCTTGTTTTGCTGAAGCAGAAACCCCAATGTCTTTTCCTGCTGCCAGGATGGCTGCTGAAGGGGAAGGCCTATCTGAAACAGCAAGTCGCGCGCCGGGCTGAATTGGACGTCAGCCTCCTGCCGTATCGGACTGAATTCCTGGAGTATCTCAAGGCGCGGCACGACGAGGGGCGATCTATTATCCTCGCAACGGCTGCCGACAGATGCCATGCAAAGCAGGTGGCGGATCACTTGAAAATCTTCGACTTGGTTTTCGCCAGCGATGGCATTACGAATCTGGCGGGTGAATCCAAGCGGGATCGGCTGGTGGGCATCTTCGGCGCGAAGGCATTCGACTATGCCGCCAACGATCGGCCGATTTGCCGGTCTGGTCCGCAGCGCGGAAAGCGATTGTGGTTAACGCCAGCTCGCTGGTTCGCTCGCGTGTGGCGCGCGTGGCGCAAGTTGGCCCGGTCTTCCAAGAACGAAGCAAGAGCCTGGTCGACTATCTGAAGCCACTGCGGCTCCGGCACTGGTTGAAGAACCTCCTGGTCTTCTTACCACTCTTCGCCGCCCACCGCTTCTTTGAGACCGCGCTGCTGGAGAAGGCGATGCTGGCCTTTGTGGCGTTCGGATGTTGCGCCTCGGCCGGCTATCTTCTCAACGACCTGTTCGACCTCGCGGCCGACCGTCGTCATCCGGACAAGCGACTCCGGCCCTTTGCGGCTGGCAATCTCCCGCTCTCGTACGGCCTTGCGATGATTCCGCTTCTGGCTGGGCTTGGCTGCCTGATCGGCCTGCTGGTATCACCGCTCTTCCTCGGTGTATTGTTGATCTACTTTGCTCTGTCGACAACCTACTCTTTCTATGTGAGGAAGGTGGTCCTTCTGGACGTGATCGTGCTGGCCGGTCTTTACACCATGCGGATCATGGCCGGTTCGGCATCCGTCACGATCTGGCCCTCGCATTGGTTACTGGCGTTTTCAACATTCTTGTTCTTCAGTCTGGCACTGGTGAAACGCTACGGCGAACTTGTGATCATGAGACGTATCGACGGCGATCAAGCCACAGCTCGAGGCTACGAACTTAGTGATGGAGAAATGCTGGCGGCCATGGGAATCGCCAGCGGCTATGTGGCGGTGGTAGTCCTCGCGCTGTATATCAACAGCGATACTGCCCGGCTCTTGTATGGACGGTACGAACTCATGTGGTTCCTATGCCCCTTGTTGCTGTATTGGATCAGTCACATGTGGTTGCTTGCCCATCGCGGCAAGATGCCCGATGATCCGATCGTCTTTGCCACCAGGGACCCGATCAGCCGCATCCTGATCCTGCTGATGCTGGCTACTATTCTGTTGGCGTTATGAAGTCGCATTCGCGAAACGCGGTTGTGACCGTCTTAGCCTTCGCGACACTGGGAATTACGAGCGCCGGCGACCATCCAAAGAATCAGGTCAGTGAATACAACGCCGAAGTTCCCAAAACGATTCTGGAACTGCAGCAGTTTCGCCGCACCAATTCCATTCGGATCAAGTCCAAGGAAGGAAGGCCAGGCAGTGCGACGCTGGTGGACCTGAATCCTGCGATCAACTCCTGGTACTTGCTCAAGGTCGCATGGGCCGGCGGTGGCACGGAGACCATCTATCACCTGGAGAACGCGAAGCCGAAGCTTCAGAAGCTGCTCCTGGATGACAACTACCCTTGGGGACTCGTGATAGCGGCCGGCAAGGAGCGATATTCGTGCGATCTTTTCGGAGCCGATGCGTTGGCTCAGGCGAAAACCTCGCGGCTGATTTTTCAGCCGCTGTGCGGGGGCCGGCTCTACCTGCGAAACGCCGCGACCGGCCATCGAACAACTCTGGAGGCCGCCACGGACTTTCTCCGCGAGCACGTATGGGGCGGAGAGAAGATCATCGCTCTCGGTCACGAGCTGATGGGAGAAATACATCGTGAGACCGGGAAGATTCAGACCAAGTCCGCAGCCGGCGCTAGAGCTGGAGGCGATCTGCCGCTCGCTGCGCAGATTGATCCGAAATACTGTGATCGATTGCTCACGTCCAGCAACCTGGGACTCGATTTGGGTGGACCTGAAAAGACCGGCATGATCCCAGGAGCATGGTATCCGGCTAGCGGAAACCCGGGCGTCTACGTGAGCATTGTCCAGCCGAATTTGATCGACCCGCCGATTCTCGAGAGTTACGCGAAGGTAGTGAGTAATTTGGACCGCATCGAGGCTTCCGCGTTGTCTTATCTGATCGCCTTCGATCTGGACCGATTCGACCTCGGATTCGCGCTTGGCACTGAGCATCCCAAAGTCGGCTGGTCCGATCGCGTTCCCGAGCCAGCCAGGAATCCCAAGCTGCCGGGGCCGGATGGCATCGGAAGCATCGCACCGCTGGTGTCGACCGGCCTGGTCAATCCGGAAAACGCACCGAGAACCGTGGCGGCGTTCACCGCCGGATTCAAACGTACACATGGGGCCTTCAAGTATGGAGACCTGGCTCTGAAACATCATGGCAGCCACTATGGCTTCATCGAAGACGGAGTCGTATTCAGCAAGCTTCAACCTGGCCTGGCGACCATCTTGGTGCTGGACGATGGGTCGATACTGATGAAGACCTGGAGCGAAGCAGACAACCAGCTTCTTCCCAGAATCAAACATGCCCGTCAGAACGGTGTGCCGCTGGTTGAAATCGACGAGGCCACCCAATCGACGGTTCCTGGCCGCCTGGTGGCGCGCTGGGGACCAGGGAATTGGTCCGGTTCGGAAGATGCCAAACTGCGTACTCTCCGCTCTGGCGCCGCTGTGCAGAGGAATCATGGAAAACGCTTCTTGATTTACGCCGTGTTCTCTGATACCACGCCTTCCGCGATGGCTCGGGTTTTCCAGGCCTACCGGTGCGACTACGCCATGCTGCTGGACATGAATGCTCTCGAGCACACATACTTAGCGCTCTATCGGAGGCTAGGATCGCGGTTGTCGATTGATCACCTCATCAAAGGAATGAGTCAGGTGGACAAGTCCGCATCTTCCGGCGAGCCGCTTCCGCGCTTTCTGGCTTATCCGGACAACCGGGACTTCTTCTACGTGATGCAGCGCCAAGCACAGGAGGTCAAGCCGTGAGGATATTGCGAGTGCTGGTCTTGGGATTCCTGGCTTATTGTGGACTGATGTCAAGGGCGGAGTAAAACTAGACCACGGGGGCGGAGAGAAAGTAGACCACTTCGTAGGAAGTTAGTGCTTTGTATTGAGGGATTTGCGGGGGCGGCTGGAGCGTAGGCCTGCGACCCGCTTTGCGGGGCGCGTTTAGGCCGCAGCGGAAGCCGTCCCTGCAAATCGGCGCTGTAGACCGGCCGGGGCGCTAGGAGCGTGGCTTTCCG
>JAIQFN010000002.1 GCA_020073265.1 Terriglobia bacterium
GTCTTGTATCCGGTATGAAAACCGGCGTAGGGCACCAGGCGCGATCCGCGCGACGATATCAATACGAGCTGGGCGTCGTAGACCAGCAGCGCGGGCGGCGAATCGGCGGCCGGTGATGCGTTCGCGATGTTGCCGGCCAGCGTGCCGCGATTCTGCGTGGCGACCGCGCCGGTCCAGCTTGCCGCGCGGGCCAGCAGAGGAAACTCGCACCGCATGGTTTCGTGCTGTTGGATCTGGGTATAGGTGGTCAGCGCGCCCAGAGTCACGTGTGTTTCGCTCACGTCGATGCCGCGCAATTCCGCGAGCCGCGATAGACTCACCAGTCGGCGATACGGCAGCTTGCCCGCTTCGAAGAGCACCATCAGGTCGGTTCCGCCGGCGATGGGGCGCGCTTGGTCCGCGATTAGATCGAGCGCTTCGCTCAAGCTCGACGGCGCAGCCAGGTCATACTCCGGCACGTAGGCTCTCATGCCTGGCTCGCTTGTCGGACTGCGTCAAAGATCTTCTGGTACCCGGTGCAGCGGCACAAATTTCCGGCTAGACCTTCGCGGATCTGCTCATCGGTGGGTTGCGGAAAACGGTCGAGCAACTGGCACGATGCCAGGATCATTCCCGGGGTGCAGATGCCGCACTGGGCGCCGCCCGCGAGCGCGAAGGCTTCCTGCAAACGATGCAAGTTTCCGTTGGATGCCAGACCCTCGATGGTGAGGACGTCGCATCCGGCCGCTTGCAGAACCGGCACCAGACAACTGTTCACGAGTTCGCCATCGACCAGCACGGAGCAGGCGCCGCACTCGCCTTCACCGCAGCCTTCCTTGGTTCCGGTCAGTCCGACTTTTTCGCGCAGCACATCCAGCAGGCGCTCCATCGGAAAAGCTTGCACCTGGTGCGGCGTTCCGTTCACGCGGAACTCGATGGTGATCTTAGCCAACGCCGGCCTCTTCCATCAACATCTCGGGCAGAAGCGGAATCTCGTTCACCGCGAGGCCCAGCGCATTTTCAATCGCGTTCAACACGGCGGGCGCGGGTCCATCGATGGGCAGTTCGCCGATGCCTTTCGCGCCCAGCGGACCGTACTCGTAGGGAGTCTCTTCGAAGTAGACACGGATGCTCGGAACATCCACCGAGGTCGGCATGATGTAGTTGGTCATCTGGCCGTTCACCATGCGGCCGTTCTGCCAGACCACCTTTTCGAAGATCGCGTAGCCGATGCCTTGCGCGACGCCGCCTTCGATCTGCCCGGCCGCGAGCACTGGATGGATGACGCGCCCGACCTCTTGCAGCGCGACAAAATCGTTCACACTGATCTCGAACGTCGTGGTGTCTACCGCGACCTCGGCGACGTAAACCGCCCAGGCGAACGCGCCGTAGGCATCGCCGCGATACGCGTCGTCATCCCAGTAGATGCCCGGCGGCGCCTGGTATTGGCTGTAGGATTTCAGCGGTCCGAATTGCGCGATGTATCGCGCGCAAGCACCGGCAAACTGCGGGCGGCTGTATTTCTCGAGCAGGAGTCCTGCTTTTACCAGCGTCTGCTTCAGCCCGATGGCAGCCGATTCCACCAGCTTTCCAACAACCATGCAGGTTCGCGACGCTACGGTCGGGCCGCTGTTCGGCACCTGGCTGGTATCGGGCCGCTGGATCTCGACGTCGTCGTAATCGATCCCCAGCGCCTCGGCGGCGATCTGCGAGAGCATGGTGTTGGTGCCTTGCCCGATCTCGGTGCTCGACACCAGGATGCGGACGCGACCTTCCGGTGTCGCTTCGACGCCCGCGACGGATTGCAGGTAACGCTCGCCGGATCCCGTGAAGCCGGCGCCGTGCATGAAGGTCGCAAATCCGATTCCTCGTTTGATTTTCGACTTCGGGTTCCCGGCGGCGAAGGCCTTCACCTTGGCATGATAACCGGCCAGATCCAGCGCGCGATCGAGCAGAGCTTCCAAGTTCAAGGACTCGTGAATCACCTGGCCGGTGGCCGTGGCGTCACCGCGACGCAGGAAGTTGCGCCGGCGGAACTCGTCGGGCGTGAGGTGGATCGTGCGGGCGACGGTGTTCAGGTGGCGCTCCAGAGCAAAGATGCTCTGCGGCGCGCCGAAACCGCGGAAAGCGCCGTGCGGCGGAGCGTTGGTGGCGACGGCCTGGCTGCGGATGCGGACATTCGGACATAGATAAGGACCGGCGGCGTGAATGGTTCCGCGCGAGAGCACGACGGACGAAAGCGTCGCATAGGCGCCGCCGTCGATGATGAACTCGATGTCGATTCCGAGCAGTTTGCCGTCGCGCGAAACCGCGCTCCGGATGCGTGTGCGCGAAGGATGACGCTTGGTGGTGGCCAGCATGTCCTCGGCGCGATCGTAGATCATCTTCACCGGCCTCCCGGATTTCCATGCCAACAGAGCTGCGTGGCCGGCGAGCATGGACGGGTATTCTTCCTTGCCGCCGAATCCACCGCCGGTTTCCATTTGGATCACGCGAACCTTTTCAGGCGCGAGCGGGAACGCCTTCAACAGCGCCTTGTGAATGTAGAAAGGGCACTGCATCGATCCCCAGATGGTGATGCCCTCCTCGGGATTCGCGGTCGCGATAACGCCGTTGGTCTCGATGTAGAGCTGCTCCTGCGCGCCGGTCCGATACTCGCCTTCGACGATGTGGACCGCCTCGGCGAAAGCTGCATCGATGTCGCCCTTTTCGACCAGGAAGCTCTTCAGAACGTTGTCGTCGCCCCAGATGATCTGCTTTTTCGCCAGCGAGTCTTCGATGCTGAAGATTGCCGGAAGCGGCTCGATGTCCAGGCGGACTGTGTTGCGCGCTTTCTCGACCAGATATTTGGCAGGATGCGCGAGCAGAACCACCGGCTCTTCGGGATGATTGACGTATTCGCTGGCGAGATAAGGCTGGTCATCGACAATCAGCGGGACGCAGTTGTCGCCGGGAATGTCTTTGGCCATGACGATGGTGAATTCGTTCCAAGGCAGGCCGGCCGGAAATTCGATGTTGCGGATTCGCCCGCGGGGCACGGGACTGCGCACAGTCGCGCCGTGCAGCATTCCAGGGAAGCAGAGATCGTCGACATACTTGGACTCGCCGGTCACTTTTTCGCGGCCCTCCTTGCGCGGGACGGGCCGGCCGACGGTCGAAAACATATGCCTCTACTCTACAATCTTGCCAAACACGCGCAGGCGGCTGATTCCTCCGTCGGGGTAGATGTTGAGCCGGACGTGCGTCGCGGCCTCGGCGGAGTGCAGCTCGCTTTCGAACAAACGCACCGCGTCGGCCTGTAGTTTCGCGGCGGGCAGGATCTCGCGCCACGCGATCTTGCCGGTGATCAGGTCTTCCACCACCGCGCCGCGCGCGTCGCAGGCATCGATGGAGCAGCGGTCGGGATAGTTGCCCTTGTAGTGTTCGGTCTCGACCGAGATGCGCTGAATCGCAGCGCGCGCGCCGAGCTGGACGATGATCCAGTCATAACCCGGCCCGCGGCGACGGCGCGTCTCCCAGCCTCCGCCCATGTTGGCGGGACGGCCGGGCAGGACGAGGTTCTGTTCGTGTCCGAAGAACGCGTCGCTGGATGCGATCACGCGTCCGCCGTTGGCGATCGAAGCAAGATCAACCGGCTCACTCGCGGCTTTCAGTTTTTCGAGATCGGGCGCGACGTGACCATAGACGCGCAGCCGCGCGACGCCGCCGTCTGGAAAAATGTTGAGGCGAAGGTGCGTGGCGCGTCCGGACTGGAGAATGTCGAAGAGATTGCGGCCGCCGCCTTGGAGCCTGACCTGATCGAGCACGGGCTTCCAATCCTGCTCGATGGGATCGCGCGCGACGTCAGCCGCGTCGAGCGAGCAATGCGCGGGGAAGTTGCCGAGGAAGTGGCTGGTGTCGACATCGACGGTGCGCAGCACTCCGGGGAGTCCCAGGCGAATGACGCACCAATCGTGGCCGGGCGTGCGCTTGCGACGCGACTCCCAGCCGTCCATCCATTTGCCGCGGTCGGTGTATTTGTCCGGGATGAAGACGGGCGCGGCGGCCTTCAGCAGGTTTTCCTTGGGTGCGAAGAATTCATCGCTGGCGGCGAGCGCGATGCCGCCCACTAGTTCTGAAGCGAGATCGATCAAGCCCGCGAGCATTGGATTCCTTTCGGCTGGGATGCGAAGACGCCACGATCGAAAACCTTTTCGCCGCGAACGAACGTCGTTTCGACGATTCCCGCCAACGTTTCGCCGGCGTAGGGCGTGATGGCATGGCGATGCTGCAGGCGCATGGGATCGACCTGGCGCTTCCGGTCGGGATCGAAGACCACGAGATCGGCATCGTTGCCCGCGCGAATCGCGCCCTTGCGATGATCGAGGCCCGCGAGCCTGGCCGGCTCCCCGCTCATCCAGCGTACAACCTGGCTGATGGCGATGTCGCGCTGCTGGGCCTCCGTCCAGACAACGGAGAGGCCCAACTCCAGCGAAGCGATTCCGCCCCAGGCCTCCAGAAAACTCCCCTGGGCATGCGTCTTCATATCGGGCGGGCAGGGGGAATGGTCGGTGGCGATGAGGTCGATGCCGCCGTCGAGAAGCGCTTGCCAGAGGCGCTCGCGATTGGTGTGCGATCGGATAGGCGGCGCGCATTTGAGAAGCGTTGCGCCGTCGGCGATGTCCTCGGCGGCGAAATACAGATAGTGCGGGCAGGTCTCGACCGTGACGGGGAGGCCTTCGGCTCGCGCGGCTTGCAAGTCCGGAAGCGCTTCGGCCGAGGAGAGATGCACGATGTGGACGCGGCAGCGATGCTTGCGGCTCAGCTCGATCATCAGGCGAATGGCTTCGATTTCGGCGGCATCGGGGCGCGACGCGAGGTAGGTGGCGTAGCGCTTCCAGTCGCAGCGGGCGGCCTCGAGCTGTGCGGTGGCTTGGTCGATCGGGCCGGGCAGCTCGGCGTGAACCAGCAGCGGGAGGCCGGCTTCGGCGATCAGCGGCATGGCCGTTTCGAGCTGCGCGCGATTCACCACGCTGAATCCGTCGATGCCGGGGTGCGCGAGAAAACATTTGTAGCCCAGCACTCCGGCTGAAGCAAGCGGGAGGATGTCGCAGGCGTTATCGTGAACCACGCCGCCCCACAGGCCGTAGTCGACCATCGCGTGGCCGCGCGCGGCGTTCTGTTTCAGGCGAAGATTCTCGACCGTAGTGGTAGCGGGGAGATTGTTGAGCGGCATGTCGACCAGCGTAGTGTAGCCGCCTGCCGCGGCCGCGCGCGTTGCGGTGTGGAAGCCTTCCCAATCGGTGCGGCCGGGCTCGTTGATGTGGACGTGCGTGTCTATAAGGCCGGGCAGAATGAAGTTGTCGCCGGCGTCGATGGTCGTCGAGGCAGAGTATTCGTAGGCATGAATCGCTGCTATGCGGCCGTCGTGGATTTCGATTGAGGCGGGATCGACGGCGTTGGGTAAAACGACGCGGCGGGAACGGATCAGGGTCATCGGCGGACCAGGCGTTCGCACGAGTGCGTGCGCCACATGGCTAAAACCAGCGAGTCATCAAAACCTTTTGTTCGGTGTAGAACATCACTGCGTCCTTGCCGTGCGCGTGCAGGTCACCGAAGAACGAGTTTTTCCAGCCGGCGAAGGGGAAGAACGCCATGGGGGCCGCCACGCCGACGTTGATGCCGATCATGCCGACCTCCACTTTCGCCGCATACTCGCGCGCCGCCTTCCCGCTGGAGGTGAAGATTGAGGTGGCATTGCCGAAGCGCGAGCTGTTCACTTGCGCGATGGCATCGGCGAGCGTCTTCACGCGGATCACCGAGAGCACCGGCCCGAAGATCTCTTCGCGGGCGATGGTCATGTCCGGGCGAACGTTGTCGAAGATGGTGGGACCGACGAAGAAGCCATCGCGATCGCGGCCTGCCGCGCGGCCGTCGCACACGGGTTGGGCGCCTTCGGACACGCCCTTCTCGATGTAGCCTTCGACGCGGGCCTTGTGTTCGCGGGTGACCAGCGGTCCCATGTCGGTGCCCTGCTCGGCGCCGTCGCCCATCTTCAGCGCGTTCACTTTTTCGGTCAGCAGCTTGAGCAGCGGTTCGGCGACGTCGCCCACCGGAACCAGCACGCTTCCGGCCAGGCAGCGTTCGCCGGCCGCGCCGAACGCGGATCCGATGATGGCCTCGACGGTTTTCGGCAGGTCGGCGTCCGGCATCACCACCAGATGATTTTTCGCGCCACCCAGCGCCTGCACGCGCTTGCCTTCGGCGGCGGCGGTCGTGTAGATGTACTTGGCCACCGGCGTCGATCCGACAAACGAAACCGCGCGCACCAGCGGATGGCGCAGCAGCGCATCCACCGCCACTTTGTCGCCGTGCAGCAGGTTGAAAACCCCGGCCGGCAAGCCCGCTTCATGCAATAGCGTCGTCGCCATGGTGGGGGTGACGGGAACTTTTTCGGACGGCTTCAGGATAAAAGTGTTGCCGCAGGCGATGGCGAACGGCCACATCCACATCGGAACCATGGCGGGAAAGTTGAACGGAGTGATGCCGGCGCACACGCCGATCGGTTGTCGAATGGTGTGGCTGTCGATGCCGCTGGCGATGTCGTTGAGCGAATCGCCCATCATGAGGCTGGGCATGCCGCAGGCCACTTCCACCATCTGGATGGAGCGGCGGACCTCGGCGCGGGAATCGTCGGCGGTCTTGCCGTTCTCCATGGTGAGCGCGGCGGCCAGATCGTTGGCGTGCTTTTCGAGCAGCGCCTTGTAGCGGTACAACGGTTGCACGCGTTCCACCACCGGGACGTCGCGCCATTTCAGGTACGCCTGGTGCGCCAGTTCGACCGTGCGGTCAACGTCCGGCGCGGACGCGTAGGCCACTTGCGCGATCTCGGCGCCGGTGGCCGGATTCGTGATGGGAATCACGGGGCGCCCTTCGGCGCTGGTCCACTTGCCGTTGACGTAGAACGAAACTGTCTGGAGAGTCGAATCGGTGGCGATCATGTTTCCTCCCTCGCGAGTTGGCGAGCACGCGCCGGCGCGCGTTGCATTAGGGCGATGTAGACAGCGCCTGATACCAAGAATCCCACAAACCAGGCGTAATCGTACAACCAGCGCAGCGGCGGCAGAACGAGGCCGAGCAGTGCCACGATGATCCCCAGGCCGAGCGCGAATACCGCGCGATAGTTCACGCCGCGGTCGTATTCGTACCGGCCGTTACGGCGGTAGAGATCCGCCACGTCGAGATCGCGATGCCGCACCACGAAGTAGTCGGCGATCATGACGCCCGCGATGGGGCCGAGCAGGCCCGAGTATCCCACCAGCCATCCGAAAATGTAGGCGCTGTAATCGCCCAGCAGTTTCCACGGCATCAGGAGAATGCCCACCACGCCGGTGATGAAGCCGCCGGTGCGAAACGAGATGAGGCGCGGGTTAAGATTCGAAAAATCGTTGGAGGGCGAGACGACGTTGGCGGCGACGTTGGTGTTGAGTGTCGCCACCAGCAGAGCGACCAGCGCGATGGAAGCGACCACGGGTTGATGGAAGCGGCCGAGCAGCGCGACCGGGTCCCAGATGGCTTCGCCGAACAGCACCACGGAAGCGGACGTGACCGCGACGCCGATGAACGAATAGAGCGTCATCGCGGCGGGCAGGCCCAGTGCCTGGCCGAGCATCTGATCGCGCTGGGATTTCGCGTAGCGGGTGAAGTCGGGGATGTTGAGCGCGACGGTGGCCCAGAATCCGACCATGCCGGTGAGCGACGGGACGAAGAAGCGCAGGAACTCGGCGGTGGTTTTGAATTTGCTGGGCGAGCTGAGCACGGGGCCGAAGCCGCCCGCCTTGGAGGTGATCCACCACAGCAGCAGCAGGCCCACGCCCAGCATGAACGGCGCGCTGATGCCTTCCAGGAATTTGATGGTGTCGATGCCGCGATAGATGACGTAGAGGTTGAGCGCCCAGAACGCGAAGAAGCAGATCCAGACGCCGGCGGGGTTGGCGCCCACGGCGGGCCAGAGAATCTGGAGCATCGAGTGGATGGCCTGGCCGCCGATCCAGGTCTGGATTCCGAACCATCCGCAGGCCACCAGCGCGCGCAGGACCGCGGGGATGTTGGCGCCTTTGACGCCGAAGGAGGCTCGCACGAAAACCGGGAAGGGAATGCCGTAGCGCGCGCCGGCGTGGGCGTTGAGCAGCATCGGAATCAGCACGATCAGGTTGCCGAGCAGAATGGTGAGGATGGCTTGCCACCAGCTCATGCCGCCCGCGATCAGGCCGGACGCGAGCATGTAGGTGGGGATGCAGACGCTCATGGCGACCCACAGCGAAGCGTAGTTGTAGAGGCCCCAGGTGCGGCGGTCGGCCGGGATGGGCGCGAGGTCCTGGTTGAAGAGGGATGGGTCGTGCGCAGGCACTCATTCAGGATGATGACACAAATGGTCAGCGGCGAAATTCGGGTATCAGGCTGACTGAGTCCCCGGAGATGCCATGCATGCCGTGAACGCGCCGGAGAAGAGACGAAGTGTCATAGCGCTTCCCACTCCTCCTGCGTTATGCCAGCCTGTCGCAGCAGCCGTACCAGCAAACCTTTGCTGATGTCGCCGCGGTGTGGATTCGGCAGAATGGGGGGTGGTTTATGCGACTTCGCTGTATTTCAGCTCAATACCGTCAACGACGGGGAGTTCGTGGTTGAGAGACACGCCCAGCGGGATCCAGTCTTCCAGCGCTTCCTGAAGTTCCTCCCGGCACGCCTCAAGTGCCGGCTCGTTGGCCCACACACCGTCGAATCCAGGTATCGATCCGTAAAACGTCTTGTCGTCCAGAATCTCGTATTGCGCGTGTTTCATCGCGGCCTGAATATACCTGGTCAACATGCTCTATGCTTATTCTACGCTCAGGCGCCGGGCCGCGCGCTTGAGGTTTTGGCCGTGGCCGGCGCGCACTTCGCCTGCAGGATTTTTCGCCCGCATTCATCCAGGTCGGCGCACTGGCACCGCTTTTCGAGCAGGTCCTTCATCAAGGCGATTTTCTGAATCAAGGCGTCCAGTTCGGCGACCTTCCTGACGGCAATGCGCTCCCAGCGTTCGCGAGGCCGGCCCTGGTCGTTGAAAAGACGCCGCGCTTCGTCCAGCGTGAAGCCGCAATCCTTGGCCCGCTTGAGGACGGCCAGGCGCGCCAGAATGCTGCTGTCGTACCGGCGCTGCCCGCCGCGGCGCACCGGCTTGGGAAGCAGCCCCGCTTTCTCATAGAAGCGAATCGCGGAGGCGCGCAGGCCGGCTTGCCTGGCAACTTGTCCGATAGTCATAGCAACTGGCACCGGGAGACAACCTCGCCATCACTCTACACCGATCGACGCGGGCCATGCATCGGGGCGCCCAGGCAGCGCCGCCGCATGCAATAAAACTGAGGTCGGCGAGGATCAAGCTGCTCTTCTGCATCGGCAACGAGGCCTCACTCCTGAAACCACTTGGCGAAGTCCGCCCGGATGAACTCCTTTACGCCTTCGCGCCCGGTCAAGCGCAGCCAAAGGGCGCCGTGCTCCCGCTCGAAGCGAAGGTCGATGTCAAAAAACGGGCAACACAGGCGCTCGCCATCCACCCATTCGGCCACCAGGCGAAAGCTGGCCGAGTCCGCTGGAAATTGAAACTCGTAGCCGGTTGGCAGCTCGCGAATGCTCTTCGTCAGCGAGTGCAGCATCGGACCCAGCTCATCGAAATGCCGCTTGCGCTGCTCCGGGCTGAGGGCCAGGCGATCGCACGCCAAGGGAGATTCATGCTTAGACACCGCAGCCTCGTTTCTCGCCGGACCGCGAGGCGCGGGCGCCGTCGGTTCCTGCGAGACCGCCAGCGTACCTAGGACTGGAATGCAAGCGGCCACTGTCAACAGAACGTTCATAGACCCACCTTTCCGACGCACCTCTTTGGTGCCGTCTCTCAGATGCTACGGGTTCAACTCGACTTTAAGTCAAGCGCCGCGTTGTAAAAGGTTTTCCCAACGGCCGGTGGCCGAACCATCGCGCTTGCGTGTTACCATGAAGATTAATCGAACAAAACCTTCGATTTCCACGTCTAAACCTGACGGGGGGGAACTGTCCTCAGTGAAGCCTAAATGGAAGATTCTGCTAGCGCTCGGCCTGATCGGGCTGGCCGCCGGAGGTGTCTTTGCCAGTATCAAGCTGAATGAGCGTGGCATCATCACGGTGCAGACCGGGAGGGCCGTGCGGCAGGACTTGACCGCTACCGTCTCGGCCTCGGGCGAAATCAAGCCCAAGAACTACATCAACCTGGGGGCCAACACCCTGGGTCCCGCGCCCATCACCGAGATCCTGGTGAAGGAAGGCGACCGGGTGAGGAAAGGGCAGGTGGTGGCAAGGCTGCAATCGGTCCAGGCCGGCGCGGACGTGACCGCGCAGAAAGCCGCCATCGCCACGGCGCTGGCCGACTCCGCGGCTCAGGAAGCCGGCATGAAATCGATGGAAGAGGGTGTTCGCACCGCGCAGGCCACACTGGAACGGAACAAGGCCGAGCTCGAACGCACCAAGTCCAATCTCGACCGGGCCGCCCAGCTCTACAAAGACAAGCTTCTGGCCAAGCAGGATTACGACCAGAAGAAGGCCGAGTACGACACCGCCGTCGCGGCCATCAACGAGGCCCAGACGCGCATCGACCAGGCCAAGGCGCAAGAGATCCAGTCGCGACAGCAACTGGCTTCGGCGCAGAAGCGGATCGCGCAGGTGCAGGCAGGATTGGAACGCTACGACGACGTGCTGGCGAAGTATTCCGTGATCGCGCCGATCGACGGAATCGTGACCGATCTTCCGGTTCGAACCGGCGAGACCGTAGTCCCGGGTGTCCAGAACTCAGCCGCCAGCACCATCATGACCATTGCCGACATGTCGCTGATCACGGCCGAGGTGAGGGTGGACGAGACCGACATCATCAGCGTGAAGGTGGATCAGCCGGCTGAAGTGACCATCGACGCCATACCCAACCAGGTTTTCAAGGGACACGTGATCGACATCGGCAACACCGCGATTCTGCGCTCCACGGGTTTGGCCGCTTCCTCCAGCACCAACGCCAGCCAGGAAGCCAAGGACTTCAAGGTGGTGATCGCTATCGACAACCCGCCCGATACGATCCGTCCGGGCTTGTCCTGCACCGGCAAAATCGTGACCGCTACCCGGCAGCGCGCGCTGACCGTCCCGATCCAAGCCCTGACGGTGCGGCAGCGCGGCGACCTGGAACCGTCCAACAGCAATCGAGGCGTGCAGGCCGCTACGAAGACCGATCCGGCCGCCGAGAAGGCCAAGCGCGAAGAGCTGCAGGGAGTGTTCGTGGTGCACAATGGAAAAGCCGAATTTCGAAAGGTGGAGACCGGGATCACCGGCGCCACCGACATCGAGGTCCTCGGCGGAATCCAGGATGGCGACCAGATCGTGACCGGCACCTACAAGGTGATCCGGACCCTGCGGAACCTGGCCAAGGTCAAGATCGACAACAAGGCGCCGATGTTCAGGCCGGAGAGCTAGCTCGAAAGCATGGCGACAGCGACACAGGATCTCCTCGATCGCGGCGAAAGCCTGAAGCGCGAAGGCATTGTCATCCGCACCTACGATCTGTGGAAGACATACATCATGGGCGACCAGGAGATCCATGCCGTTTCGGGCGTGGACATTCAGATCCGGCGAGGCGAGTATGTCGCGATCATGGGACCGTCCGGCTCCGGCAAGTCGACGCTGATGAACCTGATTGGCTGCCTGGACACGCCCACCAAGGGCCAGTACTATCTGAACGGCAACCTGGCCAGCGAGATGGAGGACGACGAGCTGGCGCGCATCCGCAACAAGGAGATTGGGTTCGTTTTTCAAACTTTCAATCTGCTGGCGCGCGCCACGGCGCTGCACAACGTCGAGCTTCCCTTGATCTATGCGGGAATCCCGGCCGCCGCGCGAATCGAAAAAGCCAAGGTGGCGCTGCGGGCCGTCGACCTGGAAGCGCGCATGAATCACAAGCCCAGCGAGCTTTCCGGCGGCCAGCGGCAGCGCGTGGCGGTAGCTCGGGCGCTGGTGAACAATCCGTCCATCCTGCTGGCCGACGAACCCACCGGCGCGCTCGACAGCATCACCGGCAACGAGATCATGGGCTTGTTCGAGCACCTGTGGGAGAAGGGCAACACCATCGTGCTGGTGACCCACGAAGCCGACATCGCCATGCGCGCCCATCGCGTGATCCATATCCGCGACGGCAAGGTCGAAAGAGACGAAAAGATCAAGTAACCGGTCTTCGGTTGCTAATCCACCACCGTGCTCCAGCCCCGCCGCGACAGGTCCCAGTAGATCACTGCGCCGGCCGCCAGTCCGATGGCCAGCAGTAGCGATCCGGTGGTGAAATCCTTCAGCAGCAGCTTGCCGGTTCCGAACAGAATCCCGTAGATCAGCACGCAGCCGCAGATCCAGTCCACCAGGTTCGCGAGGCCTCCGGTGGACGGCCGGACGTCCGGCGCCAGTTTCGCGATGGGACGCCAACCGGCCGCGGATGGATGCGTGCGGCGATAGAAGGCGACCAGCGTTTCCTTGGATTCCGGCTGCGTCAGGAAAGTGACCGCGAGCCAGACGGCCGTGGTAATTGAAACCGTCACGATCATGATCCAGGCGAAATCGCGCGGCTGGTCTTTATCGAGTCCCCAGGCCATCTGCAGCGCCAGCGACACGGCGAACCCGGAGATCATGGCCGACACTTCGCTCCAGGCGTTGATCCGCCACCAGTACCAGCGCAGCAGCAGGACGCCGCCCGTGCCCGCGCCGGTGACCAGCAGCAGCTTCCAGGCGCCCGCGATCGAGTCCAGGTTGAAGGTGATGATGGCCGACACGATGGTGAGAAGCACGGTGGCCCACTTCGACGCGGCAACGTAGTGGCGGTCGCTCTCGTTCTTCTTCCAGAAGCGGCGGTAGAAGTCGTTCACCAGGTAGCTCGCGCCCCAGTTCAGTTGCGTGGCGATGGTGGACATGTACGCCGCGGCGAAGGCCGCTACCATGAGGCCGCGCAGCGAGGGCGGAAGATACGCGATCATCACGCGGATGTAGCCGGTCTCCGGATCCGCGAGCCCGGGATACACGATGAGGGAGACCAGCGCCACCAGGATCCACGGCCACGGACGCACCGCGTAGTTTGCGATGTTGAACCACAAGGTGGCGAGCAGCGAATTCCTTTCATCTTTCGCGCAGAACATCCGCTGGGCGACGTATCCTCCGCCGCCCGGCTCGGAGCCCGGGTACCAGGTGGACCACCAGTTCATCGAGATGTACACCAGGAACGTGATCATCGGCATCCAGGCCGAGTTCAAGTCGGGGACAAAGTTGAGGACCGAGCCGTGCCCGCCCTGCGCGAGCCGGGCCTGATCGACGGCGGCCAGCTTGGCCTTCATGCTGTCGATTCCGCCCACGGCTTGGACCGCGAACACCGCCAGCACCGTCACCATTCCCATCTTGACGACGAACTGGAACAGGTCGGTCACCAGCACGCCCCACAATCCCGAGAGCGTGGAGATGGAGGATGTCAGCGCAATCAATCCCATGACGATGAGCAGCGCTTCGAATTTGTTGACGCCCAGCACCAGTCCGAGGATCTTCACCATGGCGAGGTTCACCCAGCCGAGGATGATGCAGTTGATGGGGATGCCCAGGTAGATGGCGCGGAACCCGCGCAGGAAGGCGGCTGGTTTGCCGGAGTAGCGGATCTCGGAGAATTCGATATCGGTCATCACGCCGGAGCGGCGCCACAGCCGGGCGTAGAAGAACACCGTGAGCATGCCGCTGGCGACGAAGTTCCACCACAGCCAGTTTCCGGCGATCCCGCCCACGGCGACCATCCCGGTGACGGCCAGCGGCGTGTCGGCGGCGAACGTCGTGGCCACCATCGAGGTCCCGGCCAGCCACCAGGGAACATTCCGCCCCGAGAGGAAAAACTCGTTGACGTTCTTGCCGGCCCGGCTCTTGTAGTAAAGGCCGATAGCGAGGTTGAAGAGGAAATACAGCGCGACGACGGCCCAGTCGGTGAGGGTGAGCTGCACAAGGGAATTGTAGTAGGTGTCAGGTGCCGGGTGTCAGTGCAGGCGTGCCTCGCAGTAGGCCGGCGACGCTGAGATCTTCGTCGATGCCGGGCCAGTGGATGCCCTCTCCATCACCCAACAGTTCGAAGTTCTTTCGCTCATCGGGTTTAGCGTGCAGCAACCTTGGGAACCATGCCAGCGGAACTGAAATCTTGCGCCCATCGGCCAGCGTGACGATCAACTCGTCGTCGCTGATCAAGACCTCACGAGCTCGGGGGTGTGTCTCGATGACTGAAGAACTCATGCCATGCCTCCACCCAGACTTGCTGATTCTCGGTAACCAGCCGCTCCAACTCTCGCAGTTCCCGGGGTGGAAAGCCAGTGGCTCCGGCAAGCGCGACCGGCTCCAACCAGAACTTCGCCAGCGACCTTTCGCGCTGGATGTGCACGTGTGGCGGTTCGAACCCCTCGTTGCTGAAGAAGAAGACTCGATACGGTCCGATCCGAGCTATAGCCGGCATGCATGATTTAACGCCCTACGGTCGAGTATAGCAAGCGCCGCTGTACGGGGACTCGTCACGGAAAGATAGAAAGTTCCTCTGGATTTCGCGGCGGTTTTCGTGTACGCTAGGCAAAGAAAAGGCGAATAACATGAACCTGACACTGGGGCTTTCCGAATCGGCGGCGTTTGGGGTGGCGAAGCGTAGTGGCGTGGAGACTTCCGTCGCGCGCTTCGAGAAGTGGGCGGCCGATCCGGATTCGCCGGTTCGGGCGATCCGGCATCAGCCGGCGCGCGAGGGCGAGTACGAGGCCATTCCAGAGAGCGTGGCGCCGTCGCTCCGCCAGGTGCTCGAGGCGCGCGGCATTCCCCGGCTCTACACGCACCAGGCCGAGGCGTACCGGCTGGCCGCGGAAGGCAAGAACGTCGTCGTGGTGACGCCCACCGCCAGCGGGAAGACGCTTTGCTACAACCTGCCGATCCTGCAGCGGCTCACCGAGGACTCGGGCGCGCGGGCCATGTACTTGTTTCCCACCAAGGCGCTGGCCGAAGATCAGTTGCACGAATTTCAAGCGGCGGTGGACGCGATGGGATCGGAAATCCGCGCCTTCACTTACGACGGTGACACGCCGCAGGACGCCCGCCGCGCGATTCGCGAGCGCGCCAACGTGATCCTGACCAATCCCGACATGCTCCACGCGGGCATCCTGCCGCATCACACCAAGTGGGCCAAATGCTTCGAGAACCTGCGCTACGTGGTGATCGACGAGCTGCATTCCTATCGCGGCGTGTACGGCAGTCACCTGGCCAATGTCTTACGCCGCCTGCGCCGCATCTGCGAGTTCTATGGGTCGAGACCCCAATTCATCTGCTGCTCGGCCACCATCGCGAATCCCAAGGAGCTGGCCGAGGCGCTCACCGAGTCGCCATTCGAGCTGGTGGACCGGAACGGCGCGCCCAGCGGCGAGAAGTATTTCGTGTTCTACAACCCGCCGGTGGTGAACCGCCAGCTTGGAATCCGGCGCAGCTACCTGCATGAGACGCGGCGCATCGCGACGGAGTTCATCGAGCGCCATCAGCAAACGCTGGTTTTCGCGAACAGCCGCCTGGCCACCGAGGTTCTGCTGAAGTACCTGCGGGATGCCTGCGAGCGCGGTCCGTTTCCGGGCGAAATGGTGCGCGGCTATCGCGGCGGCTATCTGCCGCGGGAGCGCCGGGAGATCGAGCGCAAGCTGAGGGACGGCGAGATTCGCGCCGTGGTGGCTACCAATGCGCTGGAGCTGGGCATCGACATCGGATCGCTGGACGCGGTGGTGATGGCCGGCTATCCGGGATCGATCGCGTCTTCCTGGCAGCGGGCGGGAAGGGCAGGAAGGCGGCAATCCGCCGCGCTCGCGGTGCTGGTGGCTTCCAGCGCCCCACTCGATCAATACATCATCGAGCATCCCGAATATTTCTTCGACCGGTCGCCCGAGCACGCGCACATCAACGCCGACAATCTGGAAATCCTGGTCAGTCATCTGAAGTGCGCCGCCTTCGAGCTGCCGATTCACGACGGCGAAAAATTCGGCCCGCACGATACCACCGAGCTTTGCCGTTTCTTAGGCGAAGAGGCGGGCCTCCTGCATCATTCCGCCGGCTGCTGGCACTGGACCTCGGATACCTACCCGGCCGACGCCGTCAGCCTGCGCGCGGTCACGAGCGACAACTTCGTCGTCGTGGACATCACCAACCAGCACCAGGTGATCGCGGAAGTGTCGTTTCCCATGGCGCTCGCGACCCTGCACGAAAAAGCTATCTACCTGCACGAGGCGCGCCAGTATCAGGTGGAGAAGTTCGATTACGACGGGCGCAAGGCCTACGTCCGCCAGGTGGACTCCGATTATTTCACCGATGCGATCGACTACACGCAGGTCAAGGAGCTCGAACAGTTCGATTCGCGCGATGTGAACGGAGCGCGAGCGGCGCACGGCGACGTGCGGGTGAACACGCAAGTGGTGGGCTTCAAGAAGATCCGGTTTTACACGCTCGAAAACGTAGGCGCGGGCAACCTGTCCATGCCCGAGCAGGAGATGCACAGCACCGCGTTCTGGCTGCATTTTCCGGCGGCGTTCCTGGAGCGATTCGGCGAGCTGACGCGCACTGAGAAGCAGAACGGGCTGGCTGGGATGGCGAACGTCCTCAGGACAGTAGCGGCTCTACTACTGATGTGCGATCCCAGAGATCTGGGCATCGCTTTCACGGAGGACATTTCGAAAAACGGCCGCAGCTTTGAGCCGGACTTGTTCTTGTTCGACAAATATCCGGGCGGCATCGGACAGAGCCAGCCTCTGTTCGCGCTCTCGGCGAAGCTGCTCGCGGGCGCCCTGGAAGTGCTCAGGTCGTGTCCCTGCGAAACGGGTTGCCCGGCGTGCGTGGGACCAATTGGGGAAGTGGGTGAACGAGGGAAACCAGCCGCGCTGAGGATTCTCAGCGAGCTCGTGAGCGCCTAGCGCTGGAACTCGTAGCGCTCGAGCGTGGCGGCCACCTCGGTCTTGTGGGCAAAACGCACCACCTTGCCGCGGCAGCGGATTTGCACGGAATCGGTCGGATTCGAAGGCGTCGGAAGGGTAATGACGTACTCAACCGGCTCGCCGATTTTCAGAGCCGCATCCGACTGGAAAAGGACTCCGACCGAGCTCAGGTTCCTGGTTTCGCCGTGTTCGGAAAGCGCCCGTGTGCCGCCCCGGACTAACTCGAACGGTAGTCGGAGGTCAAACCTCTGGGCTTTACGTTGCTCCATTTTCTTGGGATGCCTCTAAGACTCTAATCCGAGAACAGGCCGCAGGTCAATAGCGAACCGCGTGTCTGGCGGGGCGCTGGCGGGTCGAAAGTCCCAGTACTTGGACGCCGTAACCCCATATACGGGATAAAGCTATGGGAAAATGGGGTTCATTCATCGAAGTATGAAAGAGATTAGCATCGACCAGCAACTGCAGAAAATGCGCGAGGACTGGGACCAGCGCGCCCGAGAGAACGCCCGCCACTATGTAAACACGGCCAGCACCGCCTGGAGCGACGAAGAATTCTTCGCGTCGGGGGAAAAGACGGTGGCCGAGGAGATTCTGACGGACATGACCAACATCTGTCAGGGCAAGGCGCCGGGTGAAATGCGAGTGCTGGAGATCGGCTGCGGCGCCGGACGGGTGACGCGGGCGCTGGCCAGGCTTTTCGGCGAAGTGCACGCGGTGGACGTCAGCGGCGAAATGGTCCGGCTGGCAACCCAGGCGCTGCGGGATCAGCCCAATGCCAAGGTCTATCAGAACAATGGCCAGGACCTGACGGTGGTGCCGGACCTGCCTTTCGACTTTGCGTTCTCTTCCATCGTGTTCCAGCACATTCCGAGCCGCGACATTATCGAGAACTACGTCCGCGAGGTGCACCGCCTGCTGCGTCCCGGGGCGCTGTTCAAGTTCCAGGTGCAAGGCCACGTTACTAAGAGCGAGGCGAAGCCGGACGATACCTGGCTGGGCGTTGCATTTTCCGACCGGCAGGCGGTGGAGATGGCGTTCCGCTGCGGCTTTGAGCCGCGCTACCGTCACGGCGCCGGCGATCAATACTTCTGGCTCTGGTTTTTCAAGCGCTGAGTTATTTGGCCGCCTGTTGGGCCGCCTCGAGCGCACGCAGTTGGTCCCGCCGGGCTTCCCAATAGCGCGACATCCGCTCGGAAACCTTGCGCCGCTCTTCGGGGCTCATGCTTTTCCGGCCGCGCCGTTTTCGCGGAGGGCGCGCGGGCGCGGCCTTGACGCGCTTCTCGATGCTGGCGATCGCCGCATCTATTCGTTTTCGCTCGGCGTGCAGCTCACGCAACGTTTTGTGTACATCCATGGCAAATCCCCGGAGTGACTCTCATGTTAGACGAGAAGCCGCTAGCGCGTCAAAAACGGCCAACCCCGGATGAAGTGCAAATGGAAATACGCGATCACGCTGTAGAGCAGGGCCGCGACTACCAGGACGATGAGGGTGATCCACAGCGCGCGCTTCCAGGGGAATTGGCCGCCTTCGCGCCTCAGCACCAGCAGGTAGCTCGCGAAGACTCCCACAAAATATAGCGCGCACATCGGGACCGCGAACAGCATCAGGTTGACGACGTCCGGCGTCGGCGTGATGATGGCGGCGACGATGACGATGATCAGAATGGCATAGCGCGAGTGCCGCATCAGGAACCGCGGCGATACGATGCGCAGCAACGTTAGCAGGAAGATCAGCACGGGCAACTCAAACACCAGACCGACGCCCAGAGTCACGTTCACGAATAGGTCAAAGTATTCGGTGATGGTGACCATGGGCTTGACGTTGCCGGCAAGCAAGCTGATTCCCAACAGAAAGGTCAGGCCATAGCGGAACGCGAGAAAGTAGGCGAAGCAGCCGCCCGCGATGAAAAGGCCGCCGGTGAGAAGAACGAACGGCACGGCCCATCTGCGTTCGCGCTTGTAGAGTCCGGGAGAGATGAAAGCCCAGAGTTGATACACCAGCCAGGGTGACCCCAGAAAGATGGAGCAGAGCAAGGGCAGCTTAACCCAGATGATGGAGAAACCCTCCATGGGCGTGGTGCTAATCAGTTGGGGCGGATCGACATGCAGGGTCTTCAGGGCGGCGACGGCGGGTTCGCTGACGATCTCCCACAGTTTGTAGCAGTAGACGATGCTCGCGAGGAACGCCACGGCCAGGCCATAAAGCGACTTGATGATGCGATTGCGCAGTTCCTCCAGGTGTTCCATGAAGGACATGCGCAGCATGCCTTGTTCTTCTTCGTCCTCTGGCATCGTCTCGGGCGGCGGAGCAGGTGGAGCGGGAGGAGCGGGCGGCGCGGCGGCCGCCGGGATCACCTCCATAGGCGGAGAATAGGTTGTCTCGCCGGACGGCGCCGGCGCCTCGGGGATCTCAGACGGTCCTTCTCCCGAGGGAGGCGGTACTCCCTGCTTCTCGTCGTCCATGTCTTGTTAGTTCGTACTAGCTATTGACGGAATGGGATTCCGGCGCGGCAGGCTGGCTCGGAGCGGGCTGTGCAGCTGCTTCCGGGATGCTGTTGCGCGCGACGGTTCCATTCGCGGGTGCCTCATGAGACACAGTCGATTCGGCGCCCTGGGGTGCGGGTACGCTTACGGTGGATGGACTTGCAGCAGTGGATTGGTTCGATTCGGGATGGTAGGCGCCCGGATCAGAATAGGACGAGTCGTACTCGCTGAACTGGTTGTAGATGTCGCTGGTGTAGCTGCGAGTGACTTCCTTGATGGACTCGTTTTCCTTTTCCAACTCTCGCATGTGGCCTTCGAACGTGGCTTTGAGTTCGCTCTGAGCGCGGCGAAACTCCGTGATCGCTTTTCCGATCGTCTTGCCCAATTCCGGCAGCTTCTTGGGGCCGAACAGGACAAGTGCGACCAGGAAGATAACGATCATCTCCTGCACACCGACGGGACCCATGGAAAACCTCCGCTCTTATGATAGCAAGTCAGGGGTGTGGCGCACGCACTCGTGCGTGCAGCGTCGCTACTCCTGGCGACGCTTGGTTTTGCCACAGGCCGTGCGTTCACACGAGTGTGAACGCGGCACGCACGAGTGCGTGCGCCACGCTACGGCAGGATACTCATCTTTTTCGCCACGCGCGCGAGGATTTCCGCCGCGCGATCCAGCATCTCGCGCGTGTGGGTAGCGGTGACGATGGTGCGCACCCGGGCCTTGCCTTCGGGCACGGTGGGGAAGCCGATTCCGGTGGCGAGCAGTCCGTTTTCAAACAGCGCGGCTGAGAACGCGTGGGCGGTCTTGGCTTCGCCCACCATGATGGGGGTGATGGGCGTTTCGCTGGCTCCAGTGTCGAAGCCGGCTTGCTTGAGCGCGGCCTTGAAGTAACGCGTGTTGTCCCACATGGTCTGGATGCGTTCGGGTTCCTGCTCGAGGATGTCGAATGCGGCCAGGCACGACGCCGCGATGGCGGGCGGATGGGAAGTCGAAAACAGAAACGGGCGCGCGCGGTGATACAGGAATTCGATCAGGTCCCGGCTTCCGCACACGTAACCGCCCAGCACCCCGATGGCTTTGGACAGCGTGCCGACCTGGATGTCCACGCGGCCGTGCAGGCCGAAGTGATCCACGGTGCCGCGCCCGTTGCGGCCCAGGACGCCGGAGGAATGCGCGTCGTCGATCATCATGATGGCGCCGTGGCGCTCGGCGATCTCGACCAGCGCGGGCAGCGGTCCGATATCGCCGTCCATCGAGAAAACGCCGTCGGTGATGAGCAGCTTGTGGCCTGCGGCGCCGTCGAGATCGTCCAGGATTTTCGCTGCGGCGGCCGTGTCCTTGTGAGGGAAGACGTGGATCTTGGCGCGCGACAGCCGGCAGCCGTCGATGATGCTGGCGTGATTCAAGGCGTCGGAGATGATGTGGTCCTCGGGGCCCAGAATGGCCGAGACCGTGCCCGCATTGGCCGCGAATCCCGACTGGAACACGACGCAGGCTTCGGTGTGCTTGAACTGGGCGATGCGTCGCTCCAGTTCCATGTGGAGCGACATGGTGCCGGAGATGGTGCGCACGGCGCCCGAGCCCGCGCCATATTTCTTAGCGGCGGCGATGGCGGCTTCGATGAGCTTGGGATGGTCGGCCAGGCCGAGGTAGTTGTTGCTGGCCAGGTTGATGACCTCGCGGCCGTCGAAGCGGGAAAGCGGCTCGCACGCCGATTCCAGAATGCGCAGACGCTGATAGGTCCCAGCCTGGCGCCAGCTCTGGAGCTGTTCGCTCAAATACGCGAGCGGTTTGGTGGCGGTCATCTATTTCCCATCGTAACGCTTCAGTCCGTTGATGGCGTCACGCTGTCAGCGTGCTAGCCTCTAGATAGAGTAGTGAATCGATTGCTATGACGCGAAGAATCTCCGCCCTGACCGCTCGTACGCAACTCGGCCGAATCATGAATCGCGCCGTCGAGAAAAACGACCGCTTTCTCGTGGAGCGGAACGGCGAACCCGCTGTCTTGATTCTCAGCGTGTCAGACTATGTCAAGACTTTCGCCCCGCCGCCGGACTGGCTGGAGAGGTCGTGGGAGAGTGCGAAGCGTCAGGGGCTGAACAAACTGACCATGAAGGAAATTGACGCCGAGATCGCGGCCACGAGACGCCACAGGCGCATCCGCAAGGCCAAGTCTCATCCCGGCAGATGATCCGGGTTGTTATCGACACCAACATTCTAGTTTCAGCACTGCTACAGCCGGAGAGCCTTCCCGCCGCGGTGCTCATGCTTGCGCTTTCCGGCCAGGTTCAACTTTGCTTGTCGGAGGCAGTCTTTGCCGAGTACGACGAGGTGTTGCGCCGCCCGCGCTTGAAGAGGCCGCCGGATGTAGTTGAAGAACCCTCACAGCGATTCGAAAGCTGGGGCATTGGGTCAAACCAACGGTTCCAGTCGACGAGTGCAGTGATCCGGACGACGACGCCTTTCTGGAGTGCGCCCAAGCTGCCAATGCTGACTACCTGGTTACCGGCAACCAGCGCCACTTTCCCGAGCGATGGAAGAAGACACGTGTGATTGGCGCCCGCGAGTTGATCGAACTTTTCATGGAGCAAGAGCAATAGCGCAGGAGGAGCTAGCGACTCCCCCTGTAGCGTTTCAGGATTTTTTGCTCGGCGGCCGGTCCTTCCTCTTGCCCGCGAGCGCCGCCTCGTAGTGCCGGATGTAAGTGCGCGCGCTGATTCGCTTCACCGCCTTGCCGATCAAGCTCAACGGCAGATCGTCAAGCTTGCGGAACCGGATGCACGACTTCCCCATGTTCAGTTTCTTGCCGGTCTTGGCCCATTCATCGCGAAACCATTGCGCGTGTTTGGCGGCCAAGCCCTGGTCGGGTTCCCAGTAGACGGATACGAAGTAGAGCGACATGTAGTTCTTCTGCGATGCCAGAGCCGCAAACGGAAGGGGCTGCTTGGGATCGGTGTAGTAGCCGGGCGGGTAGACGCGATGCGGTACGTAGTAGCCGATCATGCCGTAGAGCATGCCTTCTTCAATCTCGCTGTCGAGGTTTTCGAGGATGACGTCGCGCACGGCGCCGATGGCCGCGCGGCGATCGGCGGGAAGCGCGGCCAAGTACGCCTGGACGGTGGCGGCTTTGCTCTGCATATGGGAAGGCTACCATCCACCCCGCGGGCAGCGAAGCTACAGCTTCAACAGCGCCCGCAGCCGCTTGGTCTGCACCCGGCTCACTGGAATCTCGGTCTGCTTCTTGTCGTCCATCCGGAGCTGGAAGCTGGACTTGAACCACGGGATCACTTCCTTGATCCGATGGATGTTCACCAGAAACGACCGGTGCACGCGCCAGAAGGTCTGTGGGTCCAGATTGGACTGCAGCTCCTCGATGGTCCGGTAATTCGATTCGCCCTCTACGCCCGAGGCCACCACGGTGATCAGGCCGTCGTCGATGGTGGCGTAAATCAGGTCCTGGGCATCGACGATGAAGTGCCGGTTGTTGCTGCGAACCAGCAGCTTGGTACGTTGCGAGCCGATCTTTTCCGGTGCCGCTTCGGGCTGCGGCGTCCGGGCCTTCTCGGCCACCGCCTTGCACGCGCGTTCCACGGCCAGCGCCAGCCGGTCCTTTTCGATCGGCTTGAGCAGATAGTCCAGCGCCTCCCAGCGGAAGGCCTCCAGAGCGTACTGGTCGTAGGCCGTCGCCAGGATGAAGTGCGGCAGCGGGATATTCTTTTCCTTCAGCTTTTGAATCACCCCGAAGCCGTCCAGCCCCGGCATCTGGACATCCAGGAAGACTACGTCCGGCTCCAGGGTTTCGATCAGCTTGATGGCTTCCAGGCCATTGCGCCCGGTGGCCAGGATCTCGACTTCCGGAAATTCCTTGAGCAGGTAGGAGAGTTCTTCGCTGGCGAGCTGCTCGTCGTCCACCAGGACCGCGGAGATTGTGCCGGTCGCGCGGTTTGGCATAAAATGTTAGTATAACGTAGGATAGGCGTCTGCAGGTGCCCTTCCGAGGGTACTCCCAAGCATCCCGCGCCTCCCAAGGAGATTCGCAGTTGTCCACCAAAGGAAACACCAGGATTGCGCCCGCCGATGGCAAGTTGGGGATCCTGATCCCGGGCATTGGGGCGGTGAGCACCACCTTCATGGCGGGGGTGGAGGCGGTCAAGCGCGGCCTGGGAGCGCCCATCGGCTCGCTGACGCAACTGGGCACCATCCGGCTGGGCAAGCGGACCGAAGGCCGGACTCCCAAGATCAACGAGTTCGTCCCGCTGGCCAATCTCGAGAATCTGGTCTTCGGCGGCTGGGACATTTTCGACGATAACGCCTACCAGTCGGCGGCGCACGCCAGCGTGCTCGAGCCTACTTTACTCGAAAAGGTTCGGGAGCCGCTGGAGGCGATCAAGCCCATGAAGGCGGTCTTCGATCCCGACTACGTCCGGCGCCTGAACGGACCCAATGTGAAGGACCAGGGGTCCAAGATGGACAAGGCCGAAATGCTGGTGGAGGATATCCGGCAGTTCCGGCAATCCAGCGGGGCCGAGCGGCTGGTGATGATCTGGTGCGGCTCCACCGAGGTGTTTCATAAGCCGGCGGCCGTGCATCAGACCTTGAAGGATTTCGAGTGCGGATTGCAGAAGAACGATCCGGACATCGCTCCCAGCCAGATTTATGCTTACGCGGCGCTCAAGAGCGGCGTGCCTTATGCCAACGGGGCGCCCAACCTGACCACCGACACTCCGGCGCTGCTGGAGCTGGCGCGGGATCGGCAAATTCCGGTTTGCGGCAAGGATTTCAAGACCGGCCAGACTTTCATGAAGACGCTCATCGCGCCCGGGCTGAAAGCGCGGATGCTGGGCATGTCGGGCTGGTTTTCGACCAATATCCTGGGAAACCGCGACGGCGAAGTGCTGGAAGATCCGGGGTCGTTCAAATCGAAAGAAGAAACCAAGCTGTCGGTGCTCGACCAGATTCTGCAGCCCCAGCTTTATCCGCTGCTCTACAAGAACCTGTATCACGCGGTCCGCATCAACTACTATCCGCCGCGCGGCGACGCCAAGGAAGGCTGGGACAACATCGACATCTTCGGATGGCTGGGTTATCCCATGCAGATCAAGATCGATTTCCTGTGCCGGGATTCCATTCTGGCGGCGCCGCTGGTGCTGGACCTGGTGCTGTTCCTGGATCTGGCGCAGCGCGCCGGCATGAAGGGCATCCAGGAATGGCTGTCGTTCTATTTCAAGGCGCCGATGACCGCGCCGGGCTTGTATCCGGAGCACGACATTTTCATCCAATTGATGAAACTGAAAAACACGCTGCGATGGATGCGCGGAGAGGATTTGATTACACACCTTGGCCTCGAGTACTACGACTAACGGAGCGAAGCGGCAGGAGCCTGCCAAGCGCAAGGTTTTGGTCATCGGAGGGACGCTTTTCATCGGGCGGACGCTGGTGAAGGAACTGGTGCATGCCGGGCACGAAGTTACGGTTCTGCATCGCAAGTCGCGGCACAATCTGGGGAAGAAGATCGGCAATGTCATGGCCGATCGGAACGATCCGGAGGCCATGAAGCGGGCGCTGGCCGGCAAGAATTTCGATGTTGTCTACGACAACGTCTACAACTGGGAACGCGGCACGACGGCGGCGCAGGTGGAAGCCACGGCGCGGGCCTGCGGCAACAACCTGCAGCGTTATGTCTTCATGTCCAGCATCGCCGCCTATGGCGACGGCTTGAATCACCACGAGGGCGATGCGCTGGCGCCGGACGACCATCCGGACGCCTACGTCCGCAACAAGGCCATGAGCGAGCGGACGCTGTTCCGCATGCACCAGCGCAACGGATTCCCGGTGGTGACGCTGCGGCCGCCTTTCATCTACGGTACCGGCAACCCGCTTTATCGCGAGGCGTTCTTCTGGGATCGCCTGCGCGAAGGGCGGCCGATCATTCTGCCGGGCGACGGCCGGCGGCTGATGCAGTTCGTCTACATCAAGGACCTGGTGACGGCGTGTATGAAGGTGATGGAAGCGGCCGACGTCGAGGGTCATGCGTTCAATATCGCCAACCCGCGGCCGTTGACGCAGGTGGAGGCGGTGGAAGCTTTCGCGCGCGCCGCCGGCAAGGAGCCGACCTTCGTGCGCTGGCCCCGCGAGCGCATTCTGCGCGCCGGCGGTCATCCCATGGGACCCAAGCTGTACTTCGGCGTGTACTTCGACCTGCCGGCCATCACGGTGGTGGTGAACAAGGCGCAGCGGGTGCTGAAGTTCAAGCCGGCGGATTTCGCGACCGGCCTCAAGGAGACTTACCGCTGGTATCTGCGCAACAGTCCGTTCCCCAAGCCGGATTATTCGTTTGAGGACGCTCTCATTGAGGCGGCCCCGGCGTCGGCTTATTCCGCGCCGGTGGACTGACGTTCTTCTTTTCTGACCTGGTCGAGTCGTTCGCGCAGGATTTCGGGTAAGGCTTTCTCGATGTCAGGAGTAATCAAGCCGACCGAATCGAGGTCGATGATGTGGGTCTTGTCCACGATTCGGAAGCTTGTGAGCTTCATTCTGACTAGATCCGCAACCGGTGCCACGAGAATGGTCTCGTCGGCCACCACCGGCTCGGAGAAATCCGGTACCGGCTCGACATATTGAGGTCGCACTTTCTCTCGAACGAAAACCAGGTGCACTGCGCTTCGGGCCTTTGGCTCTTTAGCATCGACGAGCATGTCAACGCCCGCGGCGTGCCGGTACTCAAGTCCCGCTGAACGCACGGCGTCGACGATGCGAGGAAGATCCGCCCGGTCAATCGCCAGGTCGACATCCTTGGTGAGTCGTCCCGCCAGTGGGTCGCGGGATTGGACGTGAAACAACACCGCCAAGCCGCCCACAACGCGATAGCTGATGCCCGCTGCTTGCATGGCGCGACAGACCCGTTCAGCAGCATCCGTTAGTTGCGCCAAGTGTCTATCGTAGTCCTGTAATAGCAACATCTCTACTCTAGCGCTTCTTTTGCTGTCTTGACCGAGTTGCAGTGAATCGTCACCGTGTCCGCTGTGTTCCGGGCGTAGCCGCCGGCCAGCGTCACCGCGACGGGGACGTTTTTCGCTAGCGCTGTTTCAAACACCAGCCGGTCGCGGCGTTTCAGGCCTTCCATGGTCATCGCAAGACCCCCGAGCTGGTCCTCGCGGTAAGGGTCGGCGCCGGCCACGAAGAACACCAGGTTGGGGGAGAAACTCATGGCCACCTCGAGCGCTCCTCGCAGGCGCTCCAGGTACTCGTCGTCTCCGATGCCGTCGCGCAAATGGATATCGATGGTCGAGGCGGGCTTCTCGTTCGGATAGTTGTTGAACTGGTGCATGGAAAGCGTCAGCACGCTGCGGTCGCCGGCGAAGATCGCGGCGGTTCCGTTGCCGTGATGCACGTCGCAATCCACAATCATGGCGCGCTCGATCATGCGCTCGTGCTGCAGCGCGCGAACGGCAATCGCGACGTCGTGAATCGCGCAAAAACCTTCACCGTGGGCCGGGAAAGCGTGATGAAAACCCCCGCCGATATTGAAGCCGATGCGATCCCGCACGGCATTGCGCGCCGCCAGGATGGTGCCGCCGGTGGCCAGCCAGAATCCATCCACCATGGCTTTCGAATACGGGATTTCCAGCCTCACGATGTCGGCGTCGGTCAGTTTGTCGTTCTTCAGCCGATCGATCCAGCCGGCCTCGTGTACCCGCAGCACGTCCTCGTCGGACGCCGGTCGGGGCTCGACGAAGTCCCAGGGACCGGCGAAGCCTTCGTCGAGCAGCTGGTCGTGAATGAGACGGTACTTGCGCGACGGGAATACGTGCTCGCCCAGTTGCAGATCGTAGCCGGGATGATAGACCAGCTTAAACGGAAGCATGGCCCGATTGGAGCGCGGTCACGATGGCCGAGCCGTAGATGTCATCCGCCGAGCAGCCGCGCGACAGATCGTTGGCGGGCTTGGCCAGGCCCTGCAGGAATGGTCCGAGAGCCACGGCTCCTGCTAGGCGCTCCACAAGTTTGTAAGCGATATTGCCGCTGGCGACGTCGGGAAAGATCAGCGTGTTGGCGCGGCCGGCCACCGTCGAACCAGGCGCTTTGGTCCGGGCGACCGCTTCCACCAGCGCCGCGTCGGCTTGCAGCTCGCCGTCGATCTCGAGATCGGGCGCGCGCTCGCGCACGATGCGCAGCGCCTCCACCACTTTGTCCACCCATTTGTGCTTCGCGCTGCCCTTGGTTGAAAACGAAAGCAGCGCCACGCGCGGCTCGGCTCCGATCACGTTGCGCGTGGTGGCGGCGGTGGCGATCGCGATCTCGGCCAGCTCCACCGGCGAGGGATCCACCACGATGGCGCAGTCGGCAAACGCCAACACCCCATTGTGTCCGAACCCGCGATTCGGAACCGCCACGATAAACGTGCTGGAGACAATCTGGACCGATGGCGCGGTGCCCATCGAATGCAGGGCGGCGCGAACCGTTTCCGCGGTGGTGTTGACGGCGCCGCCCACGAATCCGTCCGCATCGCCGGCCGCCACCATGAGAGCAGCGGTGTAAAGCGGCTTCCCTGCGATCCCGGCTGCCTCCACCTCAGTGATGCCCTTGGCGCGGCGGCGTTCGAAATAAAGTCTCGCGTATCGTCGCGCGTCCTGTTCTGAAACCGCTCTGCCGGATTTCAAAAGAATGGGCGTGAGCAGGGCCTCGCGCTCCAGCCGTTCGGCGGCGGCCACTACACGCGCGTCGTCGCCCTCCGGAAAAACGATGCGTCGCTTCGGCTTCAACTGGCGGAGCCGGCTCACCTGCGTGGCGAGAAACGCGGCGGCGGATTCCGGGAGCGGCATCAAGGTCTCATGATAGCGGAAGAGCCGGCGGGCCAACGCCCGGCAAGTCAGGCAGGGCGGTTCGTTACAATAGAAATTCCAGCGGACTCAGGGGGAGATTACGATGCGATCACTCCAGCGTGCTGCACTTCTTGCGACCGTGTTCATGGCGCCGGTGCTGCGCGCCGATGTAACCGTTCGCTACAAAAATGATTTCCAGTCCGCGTCGTTCTTGCCGGCCGGGGCCATGCCTTCAAAATCCTCCGTCCCTCAATTGAGCGTCATGCGATTGAAAGGCAGCAAGGCGTATGCGGACCTCGGCGCGTTCTCTTCCGTCATTGATGTCGGCAGCGGAGAGATCACGCTGATCGATGCGGATCACAAGAAGTTCGCCAAGGCGCCTTTCAAGGATTACGAAAATCGTGTCGAAGAGGCGTTGGCCGCCATCAAGCCGGTCTTATCGCCGGAAGCTCAAAAGACCCTGGACTCGATGAAAAGCAGCGTCGCATTGAAGAAGACCGGGCGCACGGACGTGATTCAAGGCGTGCAGGCTGAGGAAACCGAAATGACGGTGCTGATCGACATGGCCCTGCCGGAAGGTTTGCCGCAGGCTGGGCCCATGATGCGAGTCGTGATGCAATTCTGGGGTGCGCGGCCGGAGGAGGCTCCGCGCGTTCCAGCGATCCGACAGTTGGCGGGATTCAGCGCCTACAATAGCGCCGTGATGAATCCGTTCGAGATGATCGAGAAGACGCTCGCCCACGTGCCTGGGATGAGCCAGGACTTCGCGCCGAAGCTCCGGGAATTGGCCAGCAATAGCCCGCTGTTGTTGAAATCCCACGTGGCGTTGTTCATGCCGATGATGGCGCAACTGGCTCAGCAAATGGAAAAACAGGGCCAGCCGCTGCCGGCCGGATTCGATCCAAGCGCGCCGCTGATTGAGTTGAACACCGAGATCGTGGAAATGTCCGTGGATGCCATCCAGGATTCGGTATTCGACGTCCCGGCCGATTTTGAGATCGCCAGCTTCGATGAAATCCTGAAGACCGTTACCGCGCCCGCGGCCGCCGTCGGGAACGCGAAGAAGTAGCGGCGGGCGGATCCGATTTCTGGAGTCCGCGGCGGTAGCTCTGGACCGCGCGGTTGTGTTCCTCCATGGTCTTCGAGAAGTGATGCGTGCCTCCGCCGCTCGCCTTGGCCACGAAGTACAGATAATCGGTCGACGCCGGGCTCAGCGCGGCTTTGAGCGCAGCCACGCCGGGGCTGGCGATGGGCCCAGGGGGCAAGCCGGTGTGCTGGTAGGTATTGTATTCGTTCGCGCTCCGCAGATCGGAGCGATGGATGCCGCCGTGATAACGCTGCTCTAGCAGTGCCGCGTAGATCGTGGTGGGATCGCAATCCAGCGCCATGCCCAGGCGCAGCCGGTTCGCATATACCGACGCCACCAGCGGCCGCTCTTCGGCGACGGCCGTTTCTTTTTCCACCAGCGACGCCAGCGTGACGGTGGCATGCACGGCAACCGGATGATCGGGCTGTGGAAGCTGTTTCCATTGCCTGCGGAACAGGTCGGTCATCATCTGGCAGAGCTGGCGGACCGTGGTGCTGCGCGTCAGACGGTACGTGGACGGGAACAGATAGCCTTCCAGCGTGGGCGCCTGCGGAGCCAGGTCGTGGATCAGCGAGGGATCGCGCGCGGCCCTGAGAAAATCCGCTGCTTTGATGAAGTCGAACTGGTTGAGACTGGCCGCGATATCGAAAATATTGCTGCCCTCGGGAACCGTGAGTTCGTAGAAGAACACGTCGCCGCGGACGATGCGGTTGAAGATGGTCCAGGTGGTGTCGGAGTGTGCGAATTGATATTCGCCCGCTTGCAGGCGCGCGGCGGGATGCAGCATGCGCGCCACCAGGAACTGCCAGCGGTAGCGGATCACGCCGGAATCGGCCAACTGAGTGGCCATGGTCGAAGTGCTGGTGCCTTTGGGGAAGTCCAGGATGACCGGGGTTGCGAAACCCTGGTAGGCCACCATCAGCGAAAACGACGCGATGCCGGCGATGCAGGCCGCCAGAAAGGCGACCACAACAATCAACCGGAGGAACACTCGGCCGGATCGGGAGGCGCGGTTGCTCATGGTCTGCGGGAATCCAGATAGCTCTCGAGAAGGATGACCGCGGCCAGCCGGTCCACGGCGCGAGCGCGCTTCTCGATGCCGATCCCGCTTTGACGCAGCACGCGTTGCGCTTCCACCGTGGTCAGGCGCTCGTCCCAGAACTCGACCGGCAGGGCCGTGGCGGCCTCCAGCCGGGCGCCGAATTCGCGGGCGTGCTCGGCCTGGCGGCCCTCGCGTCCGTCCATCAGCAGCGGGTTTCCGATCACGATTCGCGTCACATTGCGTGCGGTGGCGAGCTCGGCGAGCCTGGCAAGATCGCTCCGGATATTAGTGCGCTGGAGTGTCTCCAGGCCCTGAGCCGTGAGGCCCAGCTCATCGCTCAGCGCCAATCCGATGCGCCGTTTGCCGAGATCGAGAGCCAGTATTCTGCCTGGGCTGGTGGACATTCCCGAAAACTTGCTTCCCCCGGAGTTTGCTGTTCGCTCCAATTTCATTTCATCATAGAAGCAGAAGCCAAGGGCCCGGATGTCCACCTTAACGCCCACGCTGCCGGCCAGCAAGCCGGGGCAGATCGGTGTCACGATGCTCGCGATCGCCGCGAGCATCGCGCTGCTGTACTTCGGCCGCGTGTTCTTCATTACCGTGGTCATCGCCGTGACGATCGCGTTCCTGCTGGATCCGATCGTGACCGTGTTTGTCAAGCTGCGGCTGCCTCGGGCGGTGGCCAGCTTCGTGGTCTGCAGTATCGCGCTGCTGATTCTGTACCTCCTGGGACTGAGCCTGTACACGCAGGCTTCCGGATTCGTGGACGAACTGCCGAACTACAGCGAGCGCATGAACGACATCGTGGACAGTTTCGCCACCCGGGTGGATCAGATCGAGAAGCGGACTTACCAGGTCGTCGTGCCCAAGCGATTCCAGCAGCAGCAGGCGGCGCCTCCGGTGGCGCCGCCGGCGGACAACTCGCGGCGCCGAAAAGCAGTCAAGGCGCCGCCGCCCGAACAAGCCGCGCCACCCGCCATTGCCGAGGTGAGGATCCATCAGGATCCAACGCCGTTGTTTACCTATGTGTACGGCTACGTGCGCTCGTTCTACGACGTGCTGCTCATGGCCAGCTTCGTTCCGTTCCTGGTGTACTTCATGTTGAGCTGGCGCGATCATATGCGGCGCAGTTTCCTGTACCTGTTTCGCGGATCGGAGCGCCAGGTGGTGGGGAGAACCTGGGAGGGAGTGGCCGACATGGTGCGGGCCTACGTGATCGGCAATTTCATTCTGGGGCTGACGCTCTCGACGCTCAGCTCTCTTTTCTTCCTTAGCATTCGCATGCCGTATTGGGCGGTGATCGGCCCACTGAGCGGCTTCCTGAGCCTGGTTCCTTATGTCGGACTGCCGCTGGCAGCGATACCGCCTTTGCTCGCGGGACTCATCAAGTACAACCAGCCCGCGGTCTACGTGATGATCGTGGTGGTGGTGGCCATCCTCCACCTGATCGCGATGAACCTGCTGTACCCCAAAGTGGTCGGCTCGCGCGTGCACTTGAATCCGCTGGTAGTGACGGTAGCTCTTATGTTCTGGGGCACGCTGTGGGGCGGTATTGGACTGCTGCTCGCGATCCCCATCACGGCCGCGTTCAAAGCTGTCTGCGATAATGTAACCGGACTGCATGGCTACGGCAAGCTCCTGGGCGATTGATCCGCGGGTTCGGCGATGAGCAGACAGTTTCTGATTTTTTTTGGCGGCGGCATCCTGGTGGTGGCGCTGGCCGTGGTTGGGATCCTGTCCTACACCAAGGGATCGCACCTGGAGCTGCAGGGAAAGATCATGAAGGTCCGCACCGGGGCCTTGAGCGACGCCGACAGCATCGCCGTGCTGGATTTCCGCGTGCAGAATCCGTCCGATCTTCCGTTCGTGGTTAGGCAGGTCGAGGTGACGCTGGAAAAACCGGATGGCACGATGATCGAAGGCGTCAACGTCGCGAAGGAAGATATGAAGCGGCTGTTCCAGTTCAACCGTTTTCTGGGCGACCAGTACAATGACGCGTTGACGATCAAGGATACGGTTCCGCCGCACGGCTCGGTGGATCGCATGGTGGCGGTCCGCTTCGACCTCAAGAACACGGACGTGGAAGCCGCCAAGGCGATTCATCTGAGCATTCAGGATATGGATGGCCCGCTGTTTGAAACCAGCAGCGGCTTGAAGTAGCATTTCCTTGCGCCGGCTGCTGATTCGACCGGGCGGAATCGGCGATTGCATTCTCTCGTTTCCCGCGCTGGAGTTTCTCAAGGCGGACTACACCGAAGTCTGGGTGCCGGGCGACGTCGCGCCGCTGGTGCGCTTCGCCGATCGTGTGTGCTCCATCGCTTCCACCGGCCTCGATCTGCTGGGACTGCCGGAGACCGATCCGCCTGGCGCTTTGCTCGACCGGTTGCGGTCGTTCGACTCGATCGTTTCGTGGTACGGCGCGAACCGCGAGGAGTTCCGGTCGCTGGTACGAGAGTTGGGTCTGCCGTTCCGATTCTTGCCAGCCTTGCCGCCGGCGGGAGAGCGGATGCATGCGGCCGATTTCTTCTTGCGCGAAGCTGGCGGCAAGGGCACTGCGGTTCCGCGGATCGAATGCCCGAGCGCGGCCCGCTGCGATTTTGCGGTGATCCATCCGTTTTCTGGCGGCGCGCGGAAGAACTGGCCCATCGCAAAGTTTCGTGAACTGGCCGGGCGGCTTTCGTGCCCCGTCCAATGGTGCGCCGGCCCGGAAGAGGTGCTGGACAGCGCCGTGCGGATGGACAGCCTTTGGGACTTGGCTTGCTGGCTTGCGGCCACGCAGGTTTATATCGGAAACGATTCCGGGATCACGCACCTGGCGGCGGCGGTGGGCACTCCGGCGGTCGCGATTTTCGGCCCGAGCGATGCGGCGATCTGGGGCCCGCGCGGAGAGCGGGTGCACATCGTGAGCGGAAGGCTGGAAGACATCCGCGTCGATCAAGTTTTGGGCGCGATTCTACACTGTGTTGCGGATGGGGGCTGATCTCGCCGGGCGTTCGCACGAGTGCGAACGCGGCACGCAAAAGTGCGTGCGCTACGAAGTCTGGCGCGCGCGGAAGCGGCGCACGTTGGCCAGGTTGCCGCAGTCCCCCATGTCGCACGGCGTCGAGGTCGGCAGTGTCCGGCTTCGAACCGCCCACCGTGCCACGCGTGCTGCTCAGCTTCGTAACCTGCAAACATTACATAGAAAGGTTACGGGAGGCACGAATGAACGACATCGAATTTCTAGCCGATCAGCTGCAGCGCGCCTACCGGGGTGAAGCCTGGCACGGCCCGGGCTTGCGGGAGGTTCTGGCGGGCGTCACCGCCGAGCAAGCCCGTGCCAAGCCGGCTCCGGAGGCGCACAACATCTGGGAACTGGTGATGCACATCGGCGCGTGGATCTGGGCGGTCCGCCGCAGGCTGGGAGGAGATCCAGCGGAACTCTCGCCTCAGGAGGACTGGCCCGCCATCGACGGCGGCAGCGAGGAAGCCTGGCAGCGGACGCTGGCCGCGCTCGACGAAGAGCAGAACCGGCTTCGCGAGGCCATTGGCGCGCTTCCGCTGGAGGGGCTGCGGGCACACGTCCCCGGAACGAAATACTCGGTGCGATTCATGCTGGAAGGCGTGATCCAGCACAATCTGTATCATGCCGGGCAGATTGCCTTGCTTAAGAAAATGGTGTGAGCCGGGCGCCTTGGAGAGCGCCCGGCCGATGGATGAACTAAACGAGTTTGGCTTTCTTGAGCGGCAGATCGCGGACGCGTTTGCCGGTAGCGGCGAACACCGCGTTGCAAATCGCCGGAGCGATCGGCGGAACGCCCGGCTCGCCGACGCCACCCGGCGCGGCATCGCTCTTGACGAGAGTAACATGCGTCTCGAACGGCGCCTCGTTGATGCGCGCCACCGGATAGTTGTGGAAGTTGGACTGTTGGATGCGCCCGTCGCCGCTGGTGATTTCGCCCATGAGCGCGAGGCTCGCGCCAAATACCGCAGCGCCTTCAAACTGCGCCCTCACGCGTTCCGGGTTGACCACGGTGCCGGCGTCCACGACGGTATCGACGCGCGGAATCCGGATGCCTCCCTTGCTGTCGACTTCCACTTCGACTACCGTAGCGACGTAGCTCAGGAAGCTGCGGTGCACCGCGATGCCGTAGCCGTGGCCGTTGCCGGATTTCTTCTTGCCCCATCCGGATTGGTCGGCCACCATCTCAACGATGCGCTTGAAGCGGGCCGTATCGATGGGGTACGGATTCGGGCGGTTGGCGCCTCCGCGACCTCCGCGGCCGCCGCCTCTACCTCCGCCGCCGAGTTCGATGATGCGGTCCGATCCCAGCGCCGCGAGCAGGTACTCGACGCGATCGCGTCCCGCCGCGGCGGCGAGCTCGTCAATGAAGGAATGAACCGCGAAGGCGTGCGGGATGTTGGCCACCGAGCGCAGCCATCCGACGCGGACATGACCTTGCGCCATACCGTTCTCGGCGCGGAAATCAGCCATCTCCCATGGGACATCGATAAAGCCCATGCTGCCGAGTCCGCCGTAGCTGGGCTTGTCCGATCCCGACAACATGGGCGGGTACACGCTGCGTCCCAGCCAAGCCGTGGGCAAACCTTTTTCGTTCACCGCGGCCTTCATGTACATGGCGGCCACGAAATGGAAATAGTCGAAGTGCAGATCGTCCTCGCGGCTCCAGACTACCTTGACGGGTTTGCCGAGTTGCTTCGACAGGATGGCCGCCTCGGCGCAGTAGTCCGGCTTGGATTTGCGTCCGAAGCCGCCGCCGAGCAGCGTCACGTTGCAGGTGACATCTTCCGGCTTGACGCCCACCGCCGGCGCCACCGTGGTCTGAACGGCCTGCGGATTCTGCGTGGGGGCCCAGATGGTGACCTTGCCGTCCCGGTAGTCGGCCACCGCGACCGGCGGCTCCATGGGAGCGTGCGCCAGATGCGGCACGTAGTATTCGGCTTCGATGATCTTGGTGGCTTTCGCGAAAGCGGCGTCTACATCGCCCACCTGCCGCTCCGCTCGGCCAGGCTTGCGCGCGGTCTCTTGCAGTTCCTTCTTGTAGGTGACCGAATCGTAGGTGGCGTGCGGACCCAGGTCCCAATCGATCTTCAGCTTCTTGCGGCCCTGAAACGCCGCCCAGGTGTTGTCGGCGATCACGGCCACGCCGCCCAGCGGATTGAACATGTAGTTCGACCCTTTGAAGGTCTCGATGGGCACGGTCTTGGAAACGCCCTTCACTTTGAGGGCTTCGGAATCGTCGACGTTGGCGACCTTGCCGCCCAGCACCGGCGGATGCTCGATGGAAGCGAACAGCATGCCCGGGACTTTGGCGTCCATGCCGAACGCACGCTGGCCCGTGACGATGGCGTCCAGGTCGGTGATCGGCACTTCTTTGCCGATGTAGCGGAAATCGGCGGGCGATTTCAGGTGCACGTCTTCCCGCTTGGGGACCGGTTGCTTTGCGGCATCGGCCACCAGTTCGCCGAAGCCGAGCTTGCGTCCGCTGGAGCTGTGAACCACTTCGTGATTCTTAGCCTGGCACTCGGATGCCGGGACGTTCCACTTGGACGCTGCGGCGGCCTCGAGCATGGTGCGCGCGGTGGCGCCAGCCACGCGGAAGGGTTCATAGAACCCGACGATGGAGTTGGATCCGTCGGTGTTCTGCGAGCCGTACTTGCGATCGCCGATGGCCTGTTCGATTTGGACGCGCTTCCAGTCGGCTTCCAGCTCGTCGGCCAGAACCATGGGCAGCGTAGTGCGGATGCCGGTGCCCATCTCGGAGCGATGCACCACGATGATCACCTTGCCGTCCGGCTGGATGCCGACGTACACGCCGGGGTGGAAGGCGGCGTTGTCGGCTTCGGAGCCCTTCAAGATTTCAGGCACCAGCGGCGCGGCCAGGATCAAAGCGCCGGCCGAGAACAAGCCTTCCAGGAAACCTCTGCGGCTGACCTGATATACGTTGCTCATGCTTTCACCCCCGCGGCCTGCTTGATGGCCTGACGGATGTGCTGATAGGTGCCGCAGCGGCAGATGTTACCCTGCATGGCTTCGTCGATATCGTGATCCGTCGGTTTCGGCTTCTGCTTGAGCAACGCGGCGGCCTGCATGATCTGGCCGCTCTGGCAGTAGCCGCATTGCGGCACGTTGTTGGCTTTCCAGGCCTTCTGGACCGGGTGATCGCCATGCGCGGCCAGGCCTTCGATGGTGAGGATGTTCTTGCCCGCGGCCTGCTTCATCGTCATGGAGCAACTGCGGGTGGCGGCGCCGTTCACATGCACGGTGCAAGCTCCGCACAAGCCCACGCCGCATCCGAATTTGGTGCCGGTCATGTCGAGTATGTCGCGCAAGTACCACAACAACGGCATGTCGGGATCGCCGTCGAATTGGCGGCTGGTCCCATTCACCTTAAGTTGGATCATGTTTAGGATCTCCCAAGTCTGGTTGAAGCCGCGCTAGCGGCCACTTACAAGAGTACACGAAATGCCGGCCTGTAGCAGTTGTGTCCTGTGACTTGGTGCACAACGTCACTGCAGCAGAAGACTTGGGGAGCGGCTGCCCAGAGCCCGATCGAACGTGATCACGACTCCTCCAAGTTCGGCAGCGAAGGCCAGAAGGTAGGCGTCGGCCCAGAGTTTAGGCGATGCGTGTCTACCGGACGAGAATCCCCGGAAGGCGGCGTCGATGGAGGGCGGCTCCGCGACGAATTCGACACGCTCGTCATTCAAGAACCGGTCGTATGCTTTCCAGGCTTGCCGCATGGTCAGCGGCTGACCGCCCATCACTCCAGACGTAGTCAGCAGGCGCAGGAGGCCAAGTTGGGTGAACCGGCAGAAGGCGATGCCGCTCGCTTGTTGCCGCCACCAGTCCAGCGCAGACCTCTGCTGGGTGTGCTCGATGGTCAGGGCCAGCCAGACGTTGATATCAGGGAAAGCCCAGCTCATAGATCTCCTGGTTGGTGATGGAGATTGGCTTGCGCTGGCCGGCCAGCAGTGGACGGTCCAGAATCAGACGGCTTTTCCGGCGTTGTGGGGAGGAAATGGCCTGCTCGATCGCCGCGAGCACGAGCTGGCGGGCAGAGCACCCCTTCCGCGCGGCAGCTTCATGCAGCCTGCGGTGCAGGTCGCGCGGCAAGTCGACGCTGGTTCGAACGCTCTTGGGCCGCATTCTGCTTCCATTCTCGGCTCGTGACTTAAATAAGTCAACTTGAGCCGAGGCCGCCGGTCGGGCGACATCCGGCAGCTAATCCAGCCGTTTCCGGAAACGCATCGAGCTCAGCGTCAGGATCACCACGCCGAAAATCGCCAGGGCCAGCATCTGCGGCCACAAAACCGAAAAGCCGCTGCCCTTCAGGAACAGCCCGCGCACGATATCGATGAAATAGCGCACCGGATTGAGCAGCGAAAGGTATTGAATCGAAATCGGCATGTTGCGCAGCGGGAAAGTGAAGCCGCTTAGCAGAAAAAATGGCTGGAAGATCAGGAAGGTGGTCATCATGGCCTGCTGCTGCGAGCGGGAAATGGTGGACACAAACAATCCCGCGCCCAGCGACGTCATCAGGAACAGCAGCGAACAGGCGAATAACAGCAGGACGCTTCCGCGAAATGGGATGTTAAAGAACAGGATCGCCGCCCCCGCCGCCGTCACCATGTTCACCAGGCCCACCATCGCAAACGGAAGGGTCTTGCCGAGCATCAGCTCGCTCGGCCGGATGGGCGTCACCATCAACTGCTCCATGGTCCCGATTTCTTTTTCCCGCACGATGGCCATGGCCGTGAGCATGAGGGTGACCTGCATGAGAATGTTCACCACGATGCCCGGCACGAAATAATTGCGGCTCTTCAGCTCCGGGTTGAACCACACGCGGCTCTGCAGCTTCACCTGCGGGATGGCGAGATGCACCGCCGCCGGCGCCATCCGCGCAGCCATGCGATCCCGGCTTTGATCTTCCAGCACCTGGGCCGCGAATCTTCCGACGATCGAAGAAGCATAGCCGGACGCGATGTTGGCGATGTTGGAATTGGAACCATTCACCAGGATCTGGACGGCGGTGGTCCGGCCGCGCAGGATGTCGCGTTCGAAACCTGGCAGGACGTGCACCACCAGGTCCACCGTGTTCTTATCCAGCAGGGTCTGCGCCTCGCGATCGCTGGAAGGCAGCGCCACCACTTCAAAACGTCCCGACGCCTGATAGGCAGCCAGCAAGTCGCGGCTCTCCACCGAGTGGTCGCCGTCCATCCAGGCGATGGTGCTGTGGTTCACATCCAGATTCACCGCGAAGCCGAAAATCAGCAACTGAATGATGGGCGGCAGAAACAGCATGAAGCGCATGCGCGGCTCGCGAAACGCCTGCCGGTATTCTTTTCGGATGATTTCTATGAGTCGCTCGAGCACCATTTCAGGCCACCTTCAGTCTCATCCTGCGTGTCGCCAGCACGAACACAAACGCCGCATAGCCCGCCAACATGCTGGTCTCCACCCACAGCACCTGCAAACCGACTCCTTTCAGGAACACGCCGGTCAGGATGGTCACAAAATAGCGAGCCGGGACGACGTAGCTGATCACCTGAATCACCTTGGGCATCTCGCGAATGGCGTAAACGAAACCCGAAAGCATGTAGCCGGGCAGGAACGAGCTGAGCATGCCCATCTGGTAGGCCTGCAACTGCGTCCGCGCGCCGGCCGAAATGAAGATTCCCCACGACAGCGCGCCGAACAGAAACAGGCAGCAACTGAAAAACAGGAACAGCACGTTGCCCCGGAACGGAACCTGGAAGATGAACACGCTCACGATGAGGCAGATAAGAATGTCGGTGAGACCCAGCAGGAAATAAGCCAGGAGCTTGCCCAGCACCAGCTCGCGCGGCCGGACGGGGGTGGACAGCAGTTGTTCCATAGTGCCGTTCTCCCACTCGCGCGCGATGGTGAGCGAGCTCAGCATGGACGCGATGATCATCATGGTGACGGCGATGAGCCCGGGCACGATGAAGTTTCTGGATTTGAGGTCGCTGTTGTACCAGACCCGGATGCGCGGGTCCACCGGAGGGCCGAACGTCTGGCCGCCACGCGGCGTTCGCGCGCCGGCTCGCATTCGGGCGGCATAGGTCTGGACGATGGCGTCGGCGTATCCCAGAGCAATACCGGCCGTGTTGGAATCGCTGCCGTCGATCAGCAACTGGACCGAGGCTTCCTGGCCCGACAGCAGGTGCTTGGCATAATCCTTGGGAACCACGATGCTGAGCAGGATGGCATTGCTGTCGATTCCGCGCTCGATGGTTTTGTAGTTGCTGACATCGCGCTCGATCTGGAAATAGCGCGACGAGCGGAACTGATCCAGCAGCTCGCGGCTCTGCGGAGTGTGGTCCTGATCGTAGACGTACGTGAGAATGCGATCCACATCCAAGGTGAGCGCGAAGCCGAACAGCAGCAGCATCACCAGCGGCAGCGCCAGGGCCAGATACAGGCTGCGAATATCGCGCACGATGTGCAGCAGCTCCTTCTTGGCGACGGCTTTCAATCTTCGGAAGCTCATGGTTGGATCCTTGAGACGCGCTTCATGCGGCCTTCCTGTCTTCCCGCTCGATCATGGCCACGAACACGTCCTCGAGCGACGGCTCAATCGGCTCCAGGATCGGCACCTGGATGCCAGCGTCTTCCAGAACCTGGCGGATTTTCGGTATCGCGCTCTGGTCGTTTTCGACGGTGACGTGCAAGCCTCCGCCGAACACCGCCACATCCGAGACCCCCGGAACATTGGTCAGCAGCCGCATGCTGCTCACCAGGTCGGAAACTTCCAGCAACAGCAGATGATGCGATCCGAGCGACTGCTTCAGCTCGGCGGGCGTGCCGAGCGCGGTCACCTTGCCGCGATACATGAGCGCCAGCCGATGGCAATATTCCGCCTCATCCATGTAGTGCGTGCTGACGAAGATGGTGTGGCCGGAGCGGGAGAGCTGGTAGATCAAGTCCCAAAACGTGCGCCGCGCGATGGGGTCGACGCCGGAAGTGGGCTCGTCCAGAAACAGGATGGGAGGTTCGTGCAGGATCGCGCATCCCAGCGCCAGCCGCTGCTTCCAGCCGCCCGACAACAGGCGCGTGAGGCTGGTGCGCCGTTCCTCGATGCCGGCCATTTTCAATACGTAGTCCTTGCGCGCGGCCCGCTGGTCGCGCGGCACGCCGTAGATGCCGCTGAAAAAGTCGATGTTTTCTTCCACCGTCAGGTCGTCATACAGCGAAAATTTCTGCGACATGTATCCGATCCGCTGCTTGATGGCTTCCGACTGGGTTCCCACATCCAGGCCGCCCACGGTCGCGCTCCCGGAGGTGGGGATGAGCAAGCCGCACAGCATCCGGATGGTGGTGGACTTTCCCGCGCCGTTCGGCCCCAGGAATCCGAAGATCTCGCCGCGCCGGACCTGCATGCTGACGTGGTCCACCGCCGTGAAGTCGCCGAAGCGCTTCACCAGCTCGCGCATCTCCACTGCGTTATCCGGCATGGGCGGCTTCCTCTTTTCGAACCAGGCCGATGAAGACGTCTTCGAGCGAAGGAACGATCCGGCGAAAATCGGTGACCGCCGCTCCGCGCGCGGCCAGAGCTTCTTTCAACGTGTCGGCGGAGACCCGGTCCGGCGACAGGAACAAGTGCAGTTTCGCGCCGGCCGGCTCGACGCTCAGCACGCCCGGCTGCGATTGCAGAAACTCCCGGGCGGCCCTTTGATCCGTGGTTTCCACCTCGTAACAGGTCTCGTCGAGCGTGTGCTTCAGAGCCCTGGGAGACTCGCAGCGGATCAAGCGTCCCTTGTTCATGAGACCAACACGGTTGCAACGCTCGGCTTCGTCGAGATATGCGGTGGTCACCAGGACCGTCAGGCCGTCGTGCACCAGTTGGTAGAGGATGGCCCAGAAATCCCGGCGCGAGACCGGGTCCACGCCGTTGGTCGGCTCATCCAGAAACAGAACCTGGGGATGATGCAGCAGGGTGCACATGAGCGCCAGCTTCTGCTTCATGCCGCCGGAGAGATTCATGGCCAGCCGCTTGCGGAACGGCTCCATGCGCGTCATCCGCAGCAACTGCGGCAGCAGGTTGGCGCGCTCCGTCTTGGAGATGCCGAACAGGTCGGCATAGAAGGTCATGTTCTCGTCGACGGTGAGGTCGCCGTACAAACCGAAGCGCTGCGCCATGTAGCCGATCTGATCCTTGACGGCATCCAGGTCGTGCGCCACGTTGCGGCCGGTCACCCAGGCTTCGCCTTCGGTGGGATCGAGCAGGCCGCACAGCAGCCGCATGGTGGTGGTTTTGCCGGCGCCGTCCGGCCCGACGATGCCGAAAATCTCGCCGCGCGGCACTTCCAGGTTGAGGTTCTCGACCGCGGTCAGCTCGCCGAAGCGGCGCGTGAGTCCGACCGCGCGAATGATGGCCGTGTTGTTGGCCTGGGGCGTCAATTGAGTTGAATCTCCGCGTCCACCGGCATGTTCGACTTCAGCTCATGCTTCGGATTGTCCACATCGATCTTGATGCGGTACACCAGTTTCACCCGCTCTTCGTGGGTTTGGATCTGCTTAGGCGTGAATTCGGCTTCCGACGAGATGAACGAGACGCGGCCAGGATAGTTCTTGCCGGGAAACGAGTCGCTGGTCAGCTTGACGGGCTGGCCCAGCTTCACGCGGCCCAGGTCCGTCTCGCTGATGTAGGCGCGCAGCCAGGGATGCTCGACATCGCCGATCGAGACGACGGTGGTTCCGGCCGCCAGCACCTCGCCGATCTCGGCCGCCTTCACCAGCACCACGCCGTCGATGGGCGAAGTGACCACCGTGTCGCCGATCTGCGTTTCGGAAATGGCCACCTGGGCACGGGCGCGGTCGATGTCGGCGCGATGCGCCTGCACGTCCTGCTCGCGGCGTTTCACTTCCAAGCGGTTCGCCTGGCTGGCTTCGAGCGCCGCTTCCGCGCGCTGCAGGTCCGCGCGCGCCGCTTCGATGTCTTCCTTGCGAGGACCTTCCTCCACCAGCGCCAGCCGCTCCTGGGCCTGCCGCAAGACGGCGGCCGTGCTGTCCAGACGGGTACGGTTTTGATCGTACTGGGCCCGCGAGATGTCGTCGTTCTTGAACAACTCCTGGGCGCGATCCCAATCGGCCTTGGCTTGATCGCACTGTGCCGTGGCATCCGCCACCGTCGCCCGCGCCTGCTGGATCTCCTGGGGACGCGATCCGGCCAGCAATTGATCCAGGTGCGCCTGCGCGGCCCGAACCTCGGCTCTTCGCAGGGCGATGTCGCTTTCCATGGTCTCGCGCTGCCAACGGACTCCGGTTTCAATCTGATCGAACTGCGCCTGCGAGGCAGCCAGGCTGGCTTCATCCTTGCTGCGCTGCTGCTCCACCTGCTGGCGGTCGATGCGGGCGATCACCGTGCCTTTCTTGACGAAGGTGCCTTCGTCGACGTTCAGCTCCACCAGCTTGCCGGGAACCTTGAACGAAATGTCGATTTCGGTCAGCTCGATGTTGCCGGACAAGAGCACTTCGTTTTCGTGATTGCGCCCGAATCGCCCCGACCAATACAGCCAGGCGGCGGTGCCCGCGACCGCGAGGAGAAGAATGGTTAGGATTTTTCGCTTCATATCGGCCTCACTGGATCATGCTTTGGATCGTCCCCATGGCGGTGCCGAGGTCGATGCGAGCAAGGTTGTAGTTATAGAGTGCGTTGACGCGGTTGTCGCGCGCGCGAGCCAGCCGCGTCTGCGCGTCGGTCACTTCGATGCTGTTGGTGACGCCGGCCCGGTAGCGGCGCTCAGCCTGCGCCAGCTCGTTCTGAGCCAGCGTGATCCCCTCTTCGGCCGTTTTCACCTGCGCGTCGGCTGAGTGCAGTTCGTCCAGCGCCAGCCGGACATCCAACTCCACCTGGTCGCGCAAGTCCACCATGCGGATCTTTTCCTGACGCCAGAGCGAAGCGCTTTCGGCACGGCGGGCATCGCGCCGGCCGCCGTCGAAGATCGGGACCTTCAACGTGATCCCATAGGTGCGCGTGGGCACGGCGCTGGTGATGGCGCTCCCCAGATCGCCGTAGTTAGCGAAGGCGCCCAGCGTCGGAAGACGTTCGAACTTGGTGGCGCTGTAGTTGAGACGGGCGTTTTCTTCGCGGTGCTGTTGGGCCTTCAACTCGGCGCGGTGTTCCCCGGCGCTCTTGAGCGCTTGCTCCGGCGCGATCGCATCCAGGGGAATGTACTCCAGCTTGCCGGTCAGTTCCACGGGATTGTCGAGCCGCAGCCCGATCACCTTCATCAATTGCAAGCGTGTTCGATCCACCTGGTTTTGGGCCACCAGCAATTGCTGGCGGTCATTGGCGAGCTGCACTTCCGCGCGCGTGATCTCGATGCCGGTGCCGGTGCCGGCCGCCTTTTGCGAATTGGCCAGCCGGAGGAGGGCCTGGGAAAGCTCGACGTTGGCGTGAGCGGTTTCGAGCGTCGCGTCGGCCTGCAGCGCGGCCAGATAAGCGCGCGCCACCTGGTCGGTCACCTGGTCGCGCGTGCCTTCGTTGTCGGCCTTGACCGCCTCAATGGCTACCTTGGATGCCCGGTAGCGCCGCAGCACGCTGAAGTCGAAAACGTTCTGGTTCACGCTGGTTCGGACGTCGAAGACGTCGAAGGGACCGACAAAGGTGGGAAAGTCGAAATTGAATCCAGGAATCGGAACCGCCGGAAACTTGAATCCGAAGGCTTTCAGGTTGTTGGTCTGGCTTTGATCCTGCACGTAAGCCGACACGTCGGGCAGCAACGCCGCGCGCGCTTGATCGGCGCGAGTTTGGGCTTGCTTCAAAGCCTCTTCAGCCAGGCGTACGCGCGTGTTGCCCTCGGGAGCCACTGCGATCTCCACTGCTTGTTTCAGGCTGAGCTGCAGCACCGGCGGCCGGTTTTGCAACTGCCCGAACAGCGGCAGGCCCAGCAGTCCGATCGCGAGCAGCTTATCGCATGGCATGTTGCACCTCCGCCACCGGCGCTCTCAATCCGGCCGTCATGTAAGCCTCCAGGCGTTTCACGGTGCCCTCGACATCCGACGGATCGCATTGTCCGTTGGAGAGAATGCGCAGCATGTGGCTGGCGGCCAGGGTATGCCCGATGGCGCCCATCGAAAAGTGCAGCCGCCACACCAGCTCGTTGCGCGGCAATCCGGGCAACGCGCGCTGATAAGCTCGGATGAACCGCTCCGCAACGGGTTCGCCCTCGCTGCGGTAAAACTTCTCCATGGATTCGGACGGCTCCGTGTACAGGCGGCCCATTAGCGGCGCGAAATCGCGGCCGCGCCCGCCGAAGATTTCGACCACCGGACGCACAAAGGCGTCCAGCACTCCCTGCAGCGGAAGTGGTCCGTCGCCGGCCTCGCGTTCGCACGCATCCAGGAGCGCCAGTCGCCGCTCGTTCACCGGTCCCACGCGGCGCGCGATCACGGCCAGCACCAGCGCGTCCTTGGATTGAAAGTGGTAATTGACGGCGGCCAGGTTGACGCCCGCTTCGGCGGTGATGGCGCGCAGCGAGGTGGCCTCGATCCCGTCGCGCGCGAAGAGGCGCTCGGCGGCATCCAGGATGCGATCCTTGGTAGTCATACGTATGTTTCAATTATACGTATGATTCAAACCGGGTCAAGGGCTGGCGAAGCCGACGTCCGTCAGGATGATTCCTAGCTGCCGTTTATCTGATTGTGTAGAAAAGGTTTTGTCCACCGTGATGGTTACTTCTGCGCTGTCGCCGTCGGGCTTCAGAGGCGGAGTGGCGAGCGTGTAAGACCCGGCGGTACCGTAGGTTTGGGTTGCGACGACTTGGTTGTTCAACTGGACGGTGATCCGCCGGGCCGGCGCTGGATCGGGGATGAAGAAGCGCACCACCAGCGGCGAGGCGGCGGCGGGAGGCTTCAGCAGAATGACCGCGGCCTGTCCCATCCAGCGCCACTGCGCGTTCTCGAGATTGTAGACGCCGCTGATAATCTGCTGCTCGGCCTCGGGTGCGCTCATCGGAAGATCGGATCGCACCGGCTTGCGCAGGATCATGACTTCGGCGCGAACTTGATCGATGGCGCCGAGCGAGACATCGAAAGGCCGGAGTCCGGTGGTGGTCGAATAAGCGGAGCGCCCATGCAAGGCGATCAGGCGCAGGGGAATCGCGGATGTGATGGTCCCGCTCGCAATCGGCGCGAACAATCCGCGGCCCTGAGCGAGCGGAACCGGATACGCCAGGTCGCTCGAGACCACCATTTCGCCCGGATGCACCGTCTGGCCGAGCAGCAGGGGAAGCCCGCCTTCCGATTCCAGGTAGTATCGCAATCCCCACTCGCCTCGGATCCAAACGCGCTTGCCGGCGGTATCTTTCTCCAGCGACCGCGCGAACTCGCGGTAGCCGTTCCAGTGTTCATAATTTACAATCGCAAGCGTGACGCTCAGCGCCAGGCCGCAGCCCAAGCCGATGTTGAGCAATCGAAGACCGGCCTGCCGGGTGGCCAGGATCGCGATCGGCAGCGCGATGGGCAACAAGTAACGCGCCGAGCCGGCGAAGAAAATCGCCAGCGCGCCCGCGAAGAAGATGAGCACCCATTCCGCCAGAAAATCGCGCCAGTTGCGCGCGCACCAGATCAGGATTCCGGCTCCCACCGCGATGGAGGCCCAGAAGATCGGATTGCGGTCGTAGAACGCGGCGCCGATCGCGGCCGGAATCGCCAGCAAAGGCGGAAGCCACAGACCGGGGAACACAATCCAGGCCAGATGCCCGGTCAGCGCGACGGCGCTCTTCAGTTTCTGCGTTAAGGCCTCCAGATTGTAAGACTGCGCGTAGCCCGCGAACACGGCCGCCGGGAGCGCTCCGGTGGACACGCGTTCGAAAAGCTGCCAGGCCAGGAGCACCGCGGGCGCGGTGAGCGTCGCGATCGCGGCGGGACGCCACTTGCGGCCATACAGAAACAGGATCGGAACCAGAAACACGGCTTGGTACGCGGTCAGCGATGCCAGCGCCATCGCCAGGCAGGCCGCGCCAAGCAACGCCGGCGAGCGGCGATCCACCGCGGCGACATACAGCGCGACGGAGGCGAGCCACAACGACACGAACGGCACGTCGGCTTCAAACGAATTCCCGTTCACCACGAAGGCCGGCGTCGCCAGAAACAGCAGCGTGGCAAGCAGCGGGTGCGGGCTGAAGCGGCGCGCCAGCGACCATGCGCTGAAACCGGCGATCAGTGAAAACAAAATGAACGCCGCGTGAAACGGAACTTCGTAGATGTCCTTGAATATCGCCAGCAGCAGCCCCAGATACCAGGCATCCAGCGGCGGATGCGGCTGGCCGCGCATGTCCACCAGGCGGCCCAGAAAGGCGTACTCGGTGTGCTTGGGGTGCAGCGGCTCGATCTGCGTGTGCTCGGCCTCGGCCAGATAATAGACGTCGTCGCCCTGCACGGCCTGGTTGAGAAACGGCAGCCGCAGCGCCAGCACAAACAGGGCGACGACGATGAGTTCGCGGCGCAAGAGATCAAGATAGCAGGATGGCGGCGCGGGCACGCCTGAGCCGCGCGCTACACTGAAACCAGATGTGCGGGGTGGCCGGGTTCGTCACCACGACTCCCGCTTCCGGCAGCGTGGTGAACCTCGGTCGCATGACTGAGGCCCTTCGACATCGCGGTCCTGACGATTTCGGCTTCTATCACGACGAGTGGGCTCACCTGGGCCATCGCCGCCTGAGCATCATCGACCTCGCCGGCGGCCATCAGCCCATCACCAACGAAACCAGCACGCTCTGGATCACCTACAACGGCGAAATCTACAACCATGCCGAGCTGCGCCCGGCGCTGGAGCAGGCCGGTCATCGCTATCGGACGCGTTCGGATACCGAAACCATCCTGCACGCCTACGAGCAGCATGGCGCGGATTGCCTGGCGCTGTTCCGAGGCATGTTCGCCTTTGCCATCTGGGACAGCCGGCAGCGGCGTCTGTTCTGCGCGCGCGATCGTCTGGGCATCAAGCCCTTCTACTACTACTGGGACGGGCGCCTTTTCGCGTTTGCGTCCGAGATCAAGGCGCTGTTCGAGCATCCCTCGATTTCGCCCGCGTTGGACGACCAGTTGCTGCCCGAAGTGCTGGCCTTCGGGTACGCGAGCGGCGACCGCGCCCTGTTCCGCGGCATTCGCAAGCTGATGCCAGGCCACCACCTGACGTTGGACCTGAACGAGTCGAATCCTCAGCCGAGGATCGAGCGCTATTGGGATGTTCCGGCGCCGGCCGCTTCCGAAGATCTGGACCGTCGGGCCTGGATCGCTGAAACCCGGCGGCGCCTGGAAGAAGCCGTGCGCATGCGCCTGATGAGCGACGTCCCGCTGGGCATGTTCCTGAGCGGCGGCGTCGATTCCAGCGCCATCGCGGCGCTGCTCAAGCGATTCACCAGCAGCCCGGTGAAGACCTTCGCGGTCGGGTACCGGGAAGCGCCGTTCAGCGAGCTGAGCTATGCGGCGCGGGTGGCGCGCGCCATCGGAACCGAGCATTACGAAACCACCATCGGCCTCGAGGATTTTTTCGGCGCGCTTCCGCGACTCATCTGGCATGAGGACGAACCCATCGCGTGGCCGTCCAGCGTTTCACTGTACTTCGTTTCGAAACTGGCGGCCGAGCAGGTGAAGGTGGTGCTGACGGGCGAAGGCAGCGACGAACTGTTCGGCGGCTACGAGCGCTATCGCTGGTATTTCTTGAACCAGCGCGCAGCTTCGGCGTATCGCGTCGTGCCGGCCAGGCTGCGGCGCTGGATCCGATCGCAAGGCGCGACGTCCCGCCTGCTCGGGCCAACGCTGCGCCGCAAACTTCGCCATACCGTTCTGGGGCGCGATGGTACTTTCCAATCCTTGTTTCTCGACAACTTCTATGGCGCGTTCTCTTGCGAGGAACAAGAGCAGCTCATCAGAACCGCGCCCACCGGGATGTACGAAAATTTCCTGGATCACTGGAACGCGCGCCCCGAGGCCTCAACGCTGGGGCGTATGTTGTACGCCGATCAGAAAACCTACCTGGTGGAACTCCTCATGAAGCAGGACCAGATGAGCATGGCCTGCTCGATCGAAAGCCGCGTGCCATTCTTGGACCACACCCTGGTGGAGTTCGCCGCGCGCATCCCGGACCGGCTCAAGCTGAGCGGCGGGATTCAGAAATATGTTCTCAAGAAAGCCGTCGCGGACCTGTTGCCGCGCGCCATCATTCATCGCAAGAAGATGGGCTTCCCGACGCCGCTGCGCCAATGGCTGCTGGATCCCCGCGCCGAGCCGCTCTACGCAGCGCTGCGGTCGCGCGACGGTCTGCTGGCGTCCCATCTCGACATGCGCGAAGTTGACGCATTGATCCAGCGCCACCGCTCCGGCGCTGAAGACGCCACGGACCGCATCTGGCGGTTGGTGAACCTGCAACTGTGGGGCGACCTGTTTCTCACTGGGCGGCGCGACCAGTGGTGGAACGGCCTCGGCGCGCGCGAGGCGGTCTCGTCGGTATGAAGATTCTATGGGCGAAGTCGGACTTTCTGCATCCGACCACCAAGGGCGGCCACATCCGCACGCTCGAGATGCTCAAGCGGCTGCACTCGCGCCACCAGATTCACTACGTCGCGCTCGATCTCGCCGAGCAAGCCGGAGGAGTCGAACGCAGTTCCGAATACTGCACCAAGGCCTATCCGATTCCGCATAGCGCGCCGCGCCGCGCCACTCCGGGGTTCTGGCGCCAGGCCTGCGCGGGGATCTTCTCGCCGCTCCCGCTGGCGATCAGCCGCTATCGATCGGACGCCATGCGGCGGCAGATGGAGGCGCTCACCCGCGTCGAGAATTTCGATGCCATCGTCTGCGATTTTCTGTTCGCCGCGCCCAACCTGCCCGACCTTGGCGCCGCGGTGCTGTTCCAGCACAACGTGGAGGCGCTCATCTGGAAGCGCCACGCCGAATATGCCGCCAGCCCGATCCAGCGGGCCTACTTCCGGGGCCAGTACGAAAAGATGCGCCGCTACGAAGCCCAGGTCTGCCGCGCCGTCGAGCGCGTCATCGCGGTCTCAGAAGACGACGCCAGAACCATGCGCTTCGAGTATGGCCTGGCCGGCGTGAAGGCCGTGCCGACCGGCGTCGATCTGGATTACTTCACGCCGCCGGGCGCGCCGAAGCTCGCAAGCGACCTGCTGTTCCTCGGGTCCATGGACTGGATGCCCAACATCGATGCCGTCCGCTGGTTCGTTGCCGAGGTGCTTCCGCTGATCCGCGCGCGCCGCCCGGAGTGTTTCCTGACCATCGCCGGCCGCCGCCCGACGCCCGAGATCCGCGGGCTGGCCGGAAAAGACGCGCGCATCCTGGTTACCGGCACCGTGCCCGACGTGCGCCCGCATCTGTGGGGAGCGGCGGTCGCCATCGTGCCGCTGCGCATCGGCGGCGGCACGCGCCTGAAGATCTACGAGGCGATGGCCGCCAAAGTACCGGTGGTCTCCACCACGATCGGCGCCGAAGGACTGGATGTCCGCGCCGGCGAGAACATCATCCTCGCGGATTCCGCGCGTCAGTTCGCCGATGCCTGCCTGGCGCTGCTCGATGACCCCGGCCTCCGGCGCAGCCAGGCCCGAGCGGCCTGGGAAATGGTCTCTGCCTGCTATTCTTGGGAAGTAGTAGCCCGCAGGTTTGAACAGCTCCTGACATGATCCGCTTACTCGATCTGGCGGCCGAATATCGCGAATTGAAATCCGAAATCGACGCTGCGGTCGCGCGCGTCTTCGAAAGCAGCCAGTTCATTCTGGGACCCGAGGCCGCGGCGTTCGAAGAAGAGTTCGCCGCCTTTTGCGACGTCCAGTACGCCGTGGGCGTCAACTCCGGCACCAGCGCGCTGCACCTGGCCTTGCTGGCCGCGGGCATCGGCCCAGGCGACGAAGTTCTCACCGTTCCGTTCACCTTCTTCGCCGGCGTGGCCGCCATCGAATATGCCGGCGCAACCCCGGTTTACGTGGACATCGATCCGGAGACCTTCAACCTGGACGTCCGCAAAATCGCGAGCGCCATCACCGAACGCACCCGCGCGATCGTGGTGGTCCATCTGTATGGCCAGCCCGCCGACATGGACCCCATCCTCGAGATCGCGCGCCGCCACAAGCTCATCGTGATCGAGGACGCGGCGCAGGCCCACGGAGCCGAGTATAAAGGACGGCGCGTTGGCAGCATCGGCGACCTGGGCTGCTTCAGCTTTTACCCCACCAAGAACCTGGGCGCGGCCGGCGAGGGCGGCCTGGTGACCACCAACAACTCCGAGTACGCGCGCACGCTCCAGCTGCTGCGCAACTGGGGCGAGGATCGCCGCTATCATCCCGTGCTCAAGGGTTACAACTACCGCATGCCGGCGTTGCAAGCCGCCATTCTGCGCGCCAAGCTCCCGTGCCTGGAGCGCTGGATCGAGGTCCGCCGCGGGCTGGCCGCGCAATACGATCGCCTGCTCGAAAGAGCCGCGGTGGCGCGGCCGGCCGTGCTCCCGGATGTGCGCCACGTGTATTGCTTGTACAGCGTTCGCGCCGAGGGCCGCGACGGGTTGCAGCGCGGCCTGGAATCGGCTGGAATTCAGACGGCGGTGCACTATCCCCTGCCGATTCACCTTATGCCTGCTTACGCCGATGCGCGGTACCAAGCCGGCGATTTTCCGGCGGCGGAGGCCTGCGCGCGCACGGTTTTGAGTCTCCCCATGCACCCCTATCTGACGGCGGAACAAGTGAAGCAGGTGGCGGCGGAAATTTTCAAGTTAGTGGACAAAAAAGATCAAGCCGCTGTTCCGTCCGTCCGATAAGCAAATTAGCATGGGTACCATAGGATCTATCGCATTCACCGGACTCAGTACTTATTCCAGCGATTTTCAAAGCATATTAGACCGTGCCAATCAGATCGCGCAAATACCGATCACCACGCTGCAGAACACCCAGTCGGACAATCTGGGAAAGAAGCAGGCGCTGATCGCCCTGAACCCGGCGGTGGACAGTTTAGGATCAGCCTTAGCGGCCTTAGGAAACCTCTCGACGAATCAGGGACTGACCGCATCGAGTTCCGATCCGAACACGGTCTCGATGGTCAACACCGGCGCCACCTCGCCGGCCTCGTATATCGTCTCGGACATTCAATCGGTCGCCAGCACGGCCTGGGCCACATCCACTGATTTCGTGGGCGATCCGAGCAAGATCGCAGGTTCGTCCTCGGGCCAAGTGAATCTGACGGTCGGCTCGAACAGTTACACGCTCCAATTGACCAGCGACACCAACACTCTGAACGGCCTGCGCGACGCCATCAACGCCGCGGGGGCGGGGGTGTCGGCGACGATTCTGACTTCCGGTACGGATAACTACCTTTCGATCTCGGCCACCAATACCGGCCAAGCCGCGATCACGCTCCAGGACATTCCCAAAGTGGATCTGATCACCAACACCGGTTCGGGATCGGAGACTTCGCTGGCGGGTTATGCCGATCCGGCCAGCACGCCGGTTTCAGCCACCGGCAAAATTGACCTGGTGGCCGGTTCCACCACCTATCATCTGGATATCACCGGCAGCAACAATCTCAACGGCCTGGTGGATGCCATCAACAACGCGGGGGCCGGTCTGACGGCCAGCGTTACCAACGTGAGCGGGACCAATTACCTTACGGTGTCGGGCGCGGCCTCGTTGCAGCTCAACGACCTCCAGGCCCCGGTCAACCTGATCGCAAACTCCAACGCCGGCAGCAACGCCGACTTCATGTTGAACAACACCATTCACGTGGTCAGATCCAGCAACACCGTCAGCGACATCATTCCGGGTGTGAGCTTCACGCTGAAGAATCAGACGGCCGGATCGTTCACCCTGTCGCTCACCGCGGACCCATCCCAGCTCTCGAATGCGCTGCAGACTTTCGTGAACAGCTACAACACCTTGCTGGACGACGTGAGCGCGCAGATCGGGTCATCCGCGGGACCCCTGAGCGGCGACCTGCTGATCCGGGACATCAACTCCGATATGCAGCAGTTGGCCACCTATTGGAACACCGGCAGCAGCATCCGGAGCTTGTCCGACCTGGGAGTCGCCTTCGAAGACAACACCGGACACCTGACCTTTAACGCCAACACGTTCGACAGCCTGTCCGCCAGTCAAATGTCGGATGCCTACAAGTTCCTGGGCTCCCCGCAATCCGGCTTGGCAATGCTGGCGAGCAACTTCACCCAGCTCAGCGATCCGGTGACCGGTCTGATTCGTGTGCAGGAAGACGGCTACGATAGCGCCAACACCCAGCTCAACGATCAGATCAACACCATGCAGGATCGGGCCACCCAGGCTCAGAACGCCATGACCGCCAAGATCCAGGCCGCCGATGCCCTGGTTGCGCAGTTGCAATCCCAGCAGACCAACGTAGACGCTTCCTTGAACAGCCTGAACTACGTACTCTACGGCCGGCAGACCAACGTGAACGGTCTCTAGTTACTCCCGGCGCCCGCGTTATTCCAGCCGATAATTGGGCGCTTCCTTGGTGATGATGACGTCGTGCACGTGGCTTTCGCGCAGTCCCGCCGAAGTCACGCGCAGGAAGCTCGCCTGTTCCTGCAGTTCGCGAATGTTCCGGCAGCCGCAATAGCCCATTCCGGCCCTCAAGCCGCCCACCAGTTGATAAACCAGCTCCGACAAGGGCCCCTTATACGGAACGCGGCCTTCGATTCCTTCCGGCACCAGCTTGCCGCTCAGATCCTGAGAGTAGCGGTCCGAAGATCCCTGCGACATCGCGCCCATGGATCCCATTCCGCGATAACTCTTGAAAGTGCGGCCTTGGTACAGAATCGTCTCGCCCGGGCTTTCTTCGGTTCCAGCCAGCAGGCTCCCGATCATAACCGCATCGGCACCGGCCGCGATGGCCTTGGTGACATCGCCGGAGAACTTGATGCCGCCGTCGGAAATGAGCGGCACTCCCGAACCCCGCGTGGCGCGCGAGCACTCCGCGATGGCCGTGATCTGCGGCACGCCGGCGCCGCTGACCACCCGCGTGGTGCAGATCGATCCCGGTCCGATGCCGACCTTGATTCCGTCCGCACCTAGCTCGATCAGATCGCGGGCGCCTTCAAAGGTCGCCACGTTGCCGGCGATAAGATCCACATCCGGAAGCTTCTGCCTGAGCGTCCGCAGGGCCTGCATCACGCCCTCCTGATGGCCGTGCGCCGAATCCACCACGATGACGTCTGCTTTCTTGGCCACCAGCTCTTGCGCGCGCTCCAGAAATTCTCCAGTGGACCCGACCGCGGCGCCCACCCGCAGCCGCCCCTGCGAATCCTTGGCCGCGTTCGGATACTTCAGCTTCTTCTGAATGTCCTTGACCGTGATCAGACCCTTCAGCGCGTATTGATCGTCCACCACCAGCAGCTTCTCGACGCGATGGCGGTGCAGGATCTGCTCGGCTTCTTCGAGCGTGGTCCCCACCGGCACGGTGATCAGGTGCTCCTTGGTCATGACTTGCGAGATCGGCAGATCGAAGCGCGTCTCGAAGCGCAGATCCCGATTGGTCAGAATGCCCACCAGCTTGCCGTCCTTGGTGACCGGCACGCCCGAGATGCGATAGCGCTTCATCAGTTCCAGCGCGTCCGAAATCTTCTTCTCGGGGCCGATGGTGATGGGATCGACAATCATGCCGCTCTCACTGCGCTTCACGCGGTCTACTTCCTCGGCCTGGCGGTCGATGGTCATGTTGCGATGGATGAACCCGATGCCGCCCTGTTGCGCCAGCGCGATGGCCAGGTGGGATTCTGTCACCGTGTCCATGGCCGAGCTGACGATGGGGATGTTGAGACCGATGTGCCGCGTCAGGCAGGTGCGCGTATCCGTCTGCGCCGGAATCACTCCGCTGCGCGCCGGCTGCAGGAGCACGTCGTCGAATGTGAGGCCTTCGGGAATGGTTTCTGGAATCATGCTAGGGGTACCTACCATTATGCCGCGAACCGCTAGGATGTTTCGAGGAGCACTCAGCAAGGAGACAACCGCATGGCAACTTTGGGATTCATCGAATACCAGGACGCGAGTCCGGAAGTGCGCGCCGTCTACGACGACATCATGGCGACCCGGAAAACGGATTGGATCAACAATTTCTGGAAGGCTCTGGCGCACGACCCGGTGACGCTGCGGCGCACGTGGTCGAGCATCAAGGAAATCATGGCGCCGGGCGCGTTGGATCCGCTCACCAAGGAAATGCTCTACCTGGCGGTCAGCGTAACCAACCAGTGCGGTTACTGCATCGCGTCCCACACGGCCGCGGCGCGTAAGGCGGGCATGTCGGATGCAATGTTCGCGGAGTTGATGGCGGTGACTGGAATGGCGAATGAGACCAACCGCCTGGTCAGCGGCTACCAGGTGGAGATCGACCAGCGCTTTCTGGCGGCGCCGGGCAAGAAATAACGAACGCGCCGGTTCAACCGCGAGCCGCCGGCATAGCTTTGTCGGCGTCGGCTTCGGCGATCACCGGGTTTTTCAGTTCGCCGATCCCCGCCACGCTGACCACCACTTCATCTCGAGGCCGCAGGAAGCGAGGCGGCTTGCGCGCGAACCCCACTCCGGCGGGCGTGCCCGTCGACACCACGTCGCCCGGCTCCAGCGTCATCACGCTGGATAGAAACGCGATCAGTTCCGGAATCTTGAAAATCAGCTCGCGCGTATTGGAGTGCTGCAGTTCTTCGCCATTGATGCGCAGGCTGATGTCGAGCGCGTGCGGATCGGCGATCTCGTCCCGGCTCACGATGTGCGGCCCCATGGGCGCGAAGGTGTCGAAGGTCTTGCCCATGAGCCATTGCGTGGTGGCCATCTGAAAGTCGCGCGCGCTGACGTCGTTGACGATGGTGTAGCCGAAAACGTGCTGTTGCCAGTCCGCGGCCGCGATGTGCCGGCCGCCCCGGCCGATCACGAACGCGAATTCGGCCTCATAGTCGGGCCTGGAGGAATTCTTCGGCAACACGATGGGGTCGCCTGGCCCGATCACCGAGCTGGAAAACTTCGAGAATATGGTGGGAACCTTGGGAACTTCCGCGCCGGCCTCGCGGGCGTGATCCAGATAGTTGAGGCCCACGCAGATCAGCTTGGGTGGCCGCGGTACCGGCGCCAGCAGACGGACCGAATCCAGTGCAAAGCTGGATCCTTCGGCCGGGTGATAGATGGAGTTCTCGATCTTGGCCTTGGCCTTTTCGCCGCCCGCCAGGATCGACAACATGTCCGGGAACCCGGCGCCGGAGAGCGACACCACCTGATCCCGAACGATCGCGCCGGCTTCCGGCTGGCCTCCCGGACGCCTGAAAGTCACCAGTCTCATCGCTGATCAGAACCAAAGAACCAACGAACTAGAAACCAGACAACGGTTTTAAGCGGCTTTTTGCACTTTTCCGCTTCGAATGCAGGCCGTGCAAACGCGGATGCGCTTGGAAGCGCCGTTTACGATGGCGCGCACCGTCTGCAAATTGAGATTCCAGCGGCGCTTGGTCACGTTGTGCGCGTGGCTGATCCGGTTACCAAACCGGGGGCCGCGCCCGCAGACTTCACATACTTTCGCCATAGTGGTCGCTCCTAGGTGGAAGCTCCAGTCTATCAATTTGACCCGGGTCCCGCAACCGATCTGATATTCTGACAAGATCATCCCACTCGAGGACTTCCGCCTTGACCGATTTCAACCACATTCACTCTCGCGACGGTGAGGACTGGATCTGCGGCCGGAGCATGGCCGTCCACGACGAGCAGTTGCTGCACTGCGAGGGTCGCGATCCGGACGAAGAGGAAGCCTGCCGCCTGTGCGCCGAGCGGATCATTTTCAACTTCGGCGATCCCATGCACGTGCATTGACGCCGGGTGCGTGCTTCAGACGCGCAGTTCGTATCCGGCCGCGCGCAGGGCCTCGATGGCGCGATTCCGGATGGCGCTCACTTCGTCGCTCGACAAGGTCCGGTCGCTCGCGCCGACGGTCAGACGATACGAGACACTCTTGCGATCCTCGGGAAGCGGCGCGCCCGTGTATTGGCGCACAAACTCGATTTCCACCAGGCCGTCGCCCGCAGCCGCAACCAGACGCCGCTCGATCTCTCCGGCCGGCTGGCGCAGATCCGCGACCACCGACAGGTCGAACGCGCTGGTCGGGAAGCGGCGCAACGGCTGATAGCGGCGCTCCCGGGTGTCGAGGCGCTGCACTTCAGCGAGGTCAAGATCAACCACCGCGGCCCGCCCTTCCACTCCCAGCATGGGATGCATCTCGAACAGCCGGCCGATATCCGCGCCGCGCCAGGTCAGGACCGCCGCCCGCTCGGGATGCTCGAAGGGCCGCGCCTCCGCCGGACGAACCTGGCAACCCGGCATCAGGCATTCGGCCAACCGCTTCAACTCGAACAGCGACGCGTTGCCATCGCCTTCTCGCTCGTACATCGCGGCGGCGAAATGCGGGATCTCTTCCGGAAGTCCCTTCTCACGGCGATGAATCTCGCGGCCGATTTCGAACAGGCGGAATTAGGTCAGCCGCCGGCTGTTGTCGAGAACGTTTTTGCGGATACCCGGCAGCAGGCTGGTCCGCAACAGCGTCTGATCGGACGCGATGGGGTTGGTCACCTTCACATGCGCTTCGGGATCGAACCGGAAGGCGCGCGCCATTTCCTCGCTCACGAACGAGTAGTTCGAAACCTCGGTGAATCCCTGAGCCGTGGCCATGCTCCGGACTCGCCGGTAGTAGAGCCGCGCAGGATTTTCAGGCGGCACCACCGCTGCGATCGAAGGCGCCCGCGGTGTGATGGATTCATAGCCGATCATCCGCCCCACTTCTTCGAGCAGATCGTCTTTGATCGAGACGTCCTTGGTGGCGCGCCAGCTCGGGACCGTGACTGAGAAGCGGCCCGGAGCGGTTTCCTGCACCCCGAATTCCAGAGACTCCAGAATGGAGCGAACTTCGGCGCCGGTGAGCGAGCGACCCAGTTTTCGGATCAGCCAGTCCACCGCGAGCTCGATCGAAGGCGGGGATTTCAAGGGCGCTTTGCGATCCGCCAGCCCGCCGGCCAGACGGATTCCCGGCGAAACCTGTTCCAGCAATTCCACGGCTCGCGCCAGGCCGCGCACTGTGTTCACCGGATCCTGCGACTTCTCGAACCGCATGGACGCGTCGGTGCGGAGCTTCAGCGCGACCGACGTCTTGCGAACGCTGGTGGCCTGGAAGTTCGCGCTTTCGAGCACGATGCGCCTGGTGTCCGGTCCGATCGCGCTTGCGAGGCCGCCGATCACGCCCGCGATCGCCACCGGCCCTGCGCGGTCGGCAATCACCAGATTGGACGGAGTGAGATCGTAGCTCTCTTCGTTCAACGCCACCGCCCGCTCGCCTCGCCGCGCGCTGCGCACGAAGATGGTATCGCCCGCGAGCTTGTCCGCATCGAAAGCATGCATGGGCTGCGCCAGCTCGGACATTACGTAGTTCGTCACGTCGACGATGTTGTTGATGGCGTTCAAGCCGATCGCTTCCAGCCGGTACTGCAACCATAGCGGCGAAGGCCGCACGGTGACGTTTTCGAAAACCAGCGCGCTGTATCGCGGGCACAGGGTCAGGTCCTCGATCTCCACCTTGATCGCGGCCGGACCGCCAGGCAGCCGGTCGAGATGCACCGGGTCGCGCAGCGGCTGATGCGTGATGGCAGCTACCTCGCGCGCCAGGCCGTGATGGCCCCACAAGTCCGGCCGGTGCGTGAGCGACTTGTTGTCGACTTCGATCACCGTATCGGGCGTCGGCAGCACTTCGCTTTCGAGCTCCACGATGCCGCCGTGGTCGCGAGTGGCGCCCAGTTCCAAGCCGCTCGCCAGCATGCCATCGCTCGCCACTCCTTCGATGACCGCCGCATCCACCGGAACGTAAATGGTCAGCATCCCGGGCCGGCAGTTGGGCGCGCCGCACACCACCGTCTTCCGGCCGTAACGGGCCGTATCGACTACGACAATCTGGTTGTGGCTGCCTTCGATCCATTCGACACCCACCACGCGCGCCACCGAAGCGGTCGAGAGCGGCCCGCCTACCGGTTCCAGGCCTTCGCATTCGGCCGTCTTCATGGTGATCAGGCGCAACAGTTCCTGCGGTGTTTCATCCAGCGCCGGAACCAGCTCACGAATCCAGTTGTAAGAGAATTTCATCGGGTCGCCGCGTCAGAATTGGCTCAGGAAGCGCAGATCGCCGCTCTGCAGCAAGCGGATGTCGTCGATGCCATAACGCATCATGGCCAGGCGCGTCAGACCCAGGCCGAAGGCGAAGCCGCCCCATTCATCCGGATCGATGCCGCTCATCCGCAAAACGTTGGGCTGTACCAGGCCGCAGGGCAGCAGCTCCACCCAGCCGCTCTGCTTGCACACCGGGCAACCAGGGCCGCCGCAGATCAGGCATTGGACATCCAACTCGAAACCCGGCTCGACGAACGGGAAGTAACCAGGCCTCAGCCGCACCGTGACTTCGCGCCGAAAAATGGCGCTCAGCAGCGTCTTCATGAAATAAATCAGGTGCGCCACCGACACATCTCGATCCACCATCATGCCTTCCACCTGGTAGAACGTATGTTCGTGCGACGCGTCCACTTCTTCGTTGCGGAAAGCGCGGCCGGGCGCGATCATGCGCAGAGGCGGGCCGAGTTTCTCCATGCCGCGCACCTGCACGGGCGAGGTGTGCGTGCGCAGCAGGTTGCCGCCCTCCAGCCAGAACGTATCCTGCATGTCGCGCGCCGGATGTTCCGGAGGAATGTTGAGCGCATCGAAGTTGTGATATTCGGTCTCCACCTCGGGGCCGTCCAGCACCGCAAAGCCGAGCGAAGTAAACAGGTCCTCGATTTCGTCCTGGATCTGCGTCACCGGATGCAGACTTCCCGGCCGGGGACCGGGTGCGGGCAGCGTGAGATCCACCCATTCGGCGCGAAGCCGCTGGTTGAGCGCGTCCGAGGCGAAGGCTTGCTTCCTGGATTCAAACGCGCTTTCGAGCGCTTGTTTGGCGGCGTTGAGAGCTTTTCCGGCGCTGGCACGTTCCTCGGGCGTCAGTTTTCCGAAGTCCTTGCTGATTTGCGCCAGCGATCCTTTGCGGCCCAGCACATCGACGCGGACCGCCTCCAGCGCCTCTGAATCGATCGCCTCCTGGATTCGCGCCAGAGCCCCCGCCTCCAGCTTCTGAATTTGATCGTCGAGCTTCATGCCGCCGGTTGGAACAGGTGTTCCGTTTTCGCCAGTTCCCAATCCAGGTGGTTGATGTAAAACAACAGCAGCGCTGCCGGATACGCAGCGTGGAACTTTTCGTACACCTTCTGCTGCCAGCCTGCCACCAGGTACTTCGCGGCTTCCAGGTCCTTGGCGAAGAAGCCGTCTTCGTTGGGGATACCCAACTCGTCGAGCACCGCTTTGATCATGTCGAGGTGGGACACCAGGATGGCCTGAGAAAGATCGGTGGCGAAATCTTCGTCCTTCTCGCCGAGCCGCGACCACAGGCGCGCTTCCGCCTTGCGGATGCTTTCTGAGTTGAGCTTGGCGACGTGCAGCCGCGCTTTCATGCGATCGAACAGTTGGTAGGTTTTCAGTTTGCCGATCGAGATGCCGCGCAGGAGCTGAGCGAAGGACGGCTGGCCCAGGCCAAGGAAGATCTCCGAGAGCTGCATAAAAGGCCAGCGTAGCATGCGGCCTGTCCTGCCCGCCGCCATTTGCGGCCCGATTCGCGGTTCTGGCACACTCAAATGTGCATGCTTCGCAGTCTGGCCGGCCGCTTGTCTCGCGCGTGTTTGGCTCTCTCGGTCATCTCCGCGTCGCATCCTCAATCCAAGCCGGCCGGCAATGCCGCCGCATCCTCGTTCTCCAAAGAAGCGCTGGACTATAGCGTCGAGTGGCGCCTCATCTTCGCCGGGAACGCTCGCCTGACCATGGATCCTGCCGGCACCCCGGACCAGGGCCTCTGGAAAGCCAGGCTGCACCTCGAATCCGGCGGCTTGATCTCGAAGCTGTATCGCATCGACGACAACTACGAAGCCGACATGGACGACCATTTCTGCGCCAGCCGCACCACTCTGGATGCGATGGAAAGGAGCCGCCACCACGAGACCAAGGTGGAATACGATCGCGCCCGCGGGAGAGCCAGCTATGTCGAGCGGGACCTGCTGAAGAATACGACCATCAAAACCGCGGAAACAGAAATCCCCGCGTGCGTCAGCGACATCATCGGCGGCCTCTACAAATTGAGAACCATGAGACTGGAACCAGGCCAGTCCGATCAGCTAATACTTAGCGACGGCAAGAAGACGGCCTCCGCGCGGGTGGACGCACAAGCGCGCGAAACGGTCAAGACCAACGCGGGAACCTTCAACACCGTGCGGTACGAAGCCCACATTTTCAATGGTGTCCTGTACGCCCGCAAGGCGCAGTTCCTGATGTGGGTGACCGACGACGCGCGACGCCTCCCGGTTCAGTTCCGCGCACGCATGAGCTTCCCCATCGGCTCGATCACCTTGCAACTGGATAAGGAGGGGCACGAGTGAGAGGTCTGTGGCTGGGTTGCCTGGCCATCGCCCTGCACGCGCAGGCCTCTGAACCCGCGCTTTTGAACAACCGGCAGGTGATCGAGACCTGCCAGCGCGCCATCCAACTGATGGAGTCCACCAGCGTCGCTCTTCCCGAACTCGCCCGCGCCGGTGCTCCGCTGGTGGAAAACGCGCGGCAGCTTCTGACGAATCTGCGGACCAACACCGCGAACGCCGATCTCAACTACTCGTTCGTCACCAATCTTCACGGCTATCTGGCGTTGTCCGATGCTTTGCCGCGGCCGTTTCCGTTTTCTGAAGAAGCGCAGAAGCAGTTGCACGAGCTGCGCGACATCCTGGCGCGCGTCGAATCGCATTTTCACGCGCTGATCGCGCTCAAGGATCAGCAGCTTCGCAACCCCGATCGCGACAACCTGGCGCGCTACACCGACCTGAATTCCCGAGCCGGTCCGCCCAAGCCGGGCAAGCCGCGCGTCATCTTCCTGGGCGACTCGATCACCGACTTCTGGCGTCTCAACGAGTACTTCCCCGAGCGGGACTTCATCAATCGCGGCGTCAGCGGCCAGATCGCCGGGCAGATGCTGGGCCGGATGGAATCGGATGTGATCCGCTTGCAGCCGGCCGCGATAGTAGTGCTGGCGGGCACCAACGACATCGCGCGCGGGATTCCTCTGCCCATCATCGAAGACAACCTGGCGATGATCGCCGACCTGGCCGACTACTACAAGATCAGAATCATTCTCGCGTCCGTGCTCCCGGTCAGCGATTATCACCAGGACAGCGATCCGAATTACGAGCGGACCCCGGCGCGTCCCCCGGCCGCCATCCGGGCGCTGAACGACTGGATCAGGCGCCTCTGCGCGACCCGAAAGCTGACCTACCTCGATTACTACACCCCCATGCTGGACGCATCCGGATATCTCAAAGCAGAGCTCTCCGACGACGGACTACATCCCAATAGCGCCGGCTATCGCGTCATGGCGCCGCTGGCGCTCGCTGCGATAGAGAGCGCAACCAAGCCGGTGCCGCAACCGGTACAGACACCCAGGAAGCATCGGCTGTTTGGAAACTAGGGGACCTACCCCGTCCCGTGATTCCGGCGGCCGGTTTATTGATGCTGCCCGTCGTGCTTCTGCTTGTAGATGTTCTTGCTCAGACGATTCTGCTGCCGATTCACCTGGGCCTTCTCTTTGTTGGTGAGGTTGCCGCCGTTCTGCTTGCGGTCGTGGCGGATCTCCTTGTTGAGGTTCGACTCCTTGTGCTCGAGGTGCGCGGCTTCATTGGGCGCCAACGACCCGCTTTTCACGCCCTGCGCGATGCGGTCCTGCTGATTCTCCTTCCGGTCGTGGATGCGGTCGTCGGCGGACGCGACTCCGGTACTCGCGAGCAGCCAGCCCGCGGTCGCCATGGTCAAAAACAATTTGTTCATCGTCGTTCTCCTTCCACTCTGCTGAATGCTTTCGACCGCCGGGAGTTTCGCACGGTTCCGTTAAAATCCAGTCACCTGAATAGAGATTAATCAGCAGGTAAAGCGAGAAGAAACCAAAGAACTAAGGAACTAAAGAACCAATGAACCAAAGAACCAGATAACTACGGAACGGCAAGGAAGCTCCGAACTTCCTTCTCCAACCCCGGCGCGCACGCGATGCAGTTGCCGGCGTAAATGCTGCTGCCGCCGTCAAAGTTGAAGTAGCGTGCGCCGGCTTCCTCCAGGATCACTTTGAGCGGCGCGAAATCCCATGTGGAGGCGCTCGGCTCGATCCAGATGTCGGCCTCGCCGGCAGCCACCATCATCGCGTCCGCCGCGCCGCCGAGACCTCGCAAAGACCAGAACCGACCCATCCACTCCACCAGTCGATCCGGCGCCGGCATCCGCTCCAGCTTGTCGAACCGGTTGAAACACAGCACCGACTCTTCGATGTGTTGCTTCGATGACGCGCGAATCGGATCCTCGTTGCAGAACGCCCCGCCGCCGCGGATCGCTGTGTAGATCCGCCCGAGCAAAGGCAGGTTGACAACACCCGCTACCACTTCGCCATCCGCCTCCAGCGCGATCAGATTGGCCCACAGCGGATCCCCGCGAACGTAGTCGCGCGTGCCGTCGATCGGATCGACGATCCAGCGTCGCCCGTTGCTGGATTGAACCAGCGCGCCCTCTTCGCCCAGAAAGCCGTCGGCCGGGAATGCTTCGGTCACCAGACGCTCGATCAAGCGCTCGCATTCGCGATCGGCTTGCGTCACCGGAGACTTGTCTTTCTTGGTCTCCGCAACCACTCCCGCCTGCAGTCGCAGCGCCAGCTCCGCGGCTTGCATGGCAGCCTTGACGGCGACGGCGACTTCCCTGGACCATGGACTCATGAAATCATGGTAGTAGGTCATGGCTGAGCAATGTGCTTCAGCCTGTCTACAATAACCCCATGGGTGCTCGAACCATGTACGCGGTCCTCGAAGAGGCCGCCCAGACTTACCGCGACGCGCCGGCGCTTCACCAGCCCCTGGGCAAAGGCAAGTACCGGACCTATAGCTGGATCGAGTACCGGCAAGCGGTCCAGGAGATCGCGTGCGGTCTGCGCCGCTTGGGAATCGGCAAGGGCGACATCGTCGCGCTGCATTCCGAGACTCGCGCCGAGTTCTACCTGGCCGATCTCGGCGTCATGTCGAACGGCTCCATCGCCGCCGCGCTCTACACCAGCTATCCGCTGCCCGATCAGATCGGCAACCTCAGAGCCAGCGATGCCAAGGCCGTCTTCGTCGAAGATCCGAAAACTCTGCAGGCGCTGATTGAAACCGCGGGCGAATTCGCGCTCGCCGTCCGTTGGATACTGCTCACCGGTGAAGCGGAGGGCGCCATCACGCTCGATCAACTGCGCTACGAAGGCAAGCAGGCTCTCGCCGACGACCCCCACGCATTCGAAAAGATTCGCTCCGAAGTCGCCGCCGAGGATCTGGCCGTCCTCTACCTCACCTCCGGCGCGACCGGCGAACCCAAGATGGGCCTGGTGACTCACCGGGCTTTAGTCGCGAACGCCGACATGGGACCGATCGCGCTGCCGCTCGAGCCCTCCGACTCCACCATCGGATTCCTGCCTTCGGCCCATATCGCGCAGCGCGTGGTCATCGAACTGCTCCCCATCCGCATGGGCGTGGCCGTGTGGTTTTCTGAAAGCCTTGCCAAACTCCCCGCCGAGCTGAAGGCCATCCGCCCCACCTTCCTGCTCGCACCTCCGCGCGTCTGGGAGCGCATCTTCGCCAGCATCAACGCGGAGGTCAAGAAACGTAGCGCAATTTCCAGGCGCCTGTTCTATGGCGCGGTCGGGCTGGGCGCCGAAGTCAGCCGCCTGCGCGAGGAAAACAAGCCCGTTCCGAAGTGGATGCAGACTTCGCTGAAGCTCGCCGAACGGTTAGTATTTTCGAAAATCCGCGAGCGTCTGGGCGGACGCATTCGCCTGGCCGCTTCGGGCGCTGCGCCGCTCGGCAAGGAACTGGCCCGCTTCTACTCCGCCATCGGCATGCCGCTTATCGAAGGCTACGGGCTGACCGAAGGCGGCGTCGCGTGCCTCAATCCCATCCAGCGGCCCAAGTCCGGCAGCATCGGCGTGGCGCTGCCCGGCGTGGAACTGCGCCTGGCCGACGATGGCGAGCTGCTGATCAAGAGCCTCGCGCTTTTTTCCGGCTACTACAAGGACACGGCCTCCACCGCTCAAGTGCTGCGAGACGGCTGGCTGTACACCGGCGACATCGCCGAGATCGATCCCGACGGCTACGTCTACATCACCGGCCGCAAGAAAGAACTGATCGTCTCCTCCAACGGCAAGAAAATCTACCCGGCGCGCATCGAGGGCCTGTTCAAAACCGAGCCCATCGTCAATCAGATCGTGCTGATCGGCGACCGCCTGCCGTACGTCACCGCGCTCGTCACCGTGAACGTCGCCAGCGCCGAAGCGCTGAAGGGCGTCGAGGCGTTGAAGGTCGAGCCGCATAAGCTGGCCGAAGCGCCGCCCGTGCTCGCCGAGATCCGCAAAGCCGTGGCGCGCGTCAACAAGCAACTCGCGCCCTTCGAACAGATCCGCAAATTCCGCGTGCTGGAGCGCGATTTCTCCATCGAAACCGGCGAGCTGACTCCCACCATGAAGGTCCGCCGCAACCGCGTGCTCGAAAATCATCGGGAGCTGGTGAGCGAACTCTACATGGGCAAAGAGGAAAGCCAGTAGGGCCGGCCATCCCATGAGCGCCGCACCTCCCGTCGCGAAAATCGTCACCAAGGAAAGCACGCTTCACGGCGACACGCGCATCGACAACTACCACTGGCTGCGCGACCGCACCAATCCCGACGTCATCGCTTACCTCGAAGCCGAGAACCAGCACACCGAGCAGGTGATGGCGCCGTTGAAGCCGCTCCAGGAAACGCTGTACAAGGAAATCCTCGGACGCATCCAGGAAACCGATCTCTCGGTGCCCACCAAGCGCGATGACTACTTCTATTACACCCGCACCGAAGAGGGCAAAGCCTACGCGATCTACTGCCGAAAGCACGGCAGCCTGGATGCTCCCGAAGAGATCCTGCTGGATGCCAACGCGCTCGCCGCCGGCGAAAAGTATTTTCGGCTGGGCAACTTCAGCGTCAGCCCGGATCATCGCCTGCTGGCCTACTCCGCCGACGTCGAGGGCGACGAGGCCTACACGATATTCGTCAAGGATCTCGCGGCCGGAGAGCTTCTCGCCGATCGCATCCCCAACACCTATTACACGCTCGAGTGGGCCAATGACAACCACACCTTCTTCTATACCGTCCTCGATCTGGCGCGCCGCCCTTATCGCGTTTTCCGCCACCAGCTCGGCGCGCGATCCGACGAGCTGGTCTATCAGGAGGACGATGCGCGCTTCGCGTTGGGAATCGGAAAGACGCGCAGCCGGCGATTTCTGGTGCTCCACCTCTCGAGCCCGCTGACCTCGGAGGTGCGCTATCTCGACGCCCACGACCCTCTGGGTTGGTTCCAGGTGCTGCTCCCTCGCCGCCAGGACGTCGAGTACGACGCCACGCACCACGGAGATTTCTTCTACATCCGCACCAACGAAGCGGCCAAGAACTTCCGCCTGATGCGCACGCCCCTTGCGAATCCCTCCCGCGACAACTGGGAAGAAGTGGTGCCTGCTCGCGCGGACGTCACCATCGAGGGCGTCGACTCGTTCGAAGAGTACCTGGTAGTGTACGAGCGCGAACGAGGCCTGGAGAAGATCGCGATCCGCGACGGCCATGGCGCTTTTTCACACTACGTCGAATTCCCCGAGCCAGTCTACTCGGTGGGCGCCTCCGGCAATGCCGAATATCGCACCAGGACGCTGCGCTTCGTCTACACGTCGCTGGTCACGCCCGCCTCCGTCTTCGACTACGACATGCAAACGCGCCAGCGCGAGCTGAAGAAGCAGTACGAGGTCAAAGGCGGATACGACGCCTCGCAGTATCAATCCGAGCGCATCTTTGCAGCTGCGCCCGACGGCGTCCAGGTGCCGGTCTCGCTGGTCTACCGCCGTGGTTTTGAAAAGAACGGGCAGAGTCCGCTGCTGCTCTACGCTTATGGATCGTACGGCCACAGCATCGACCCCGGATTTTCTTCCGACCGTCTGAGCCTGCTTGATCGCGGCTTCGCCTTCGCCATCGCGCACGTGCGTGGTGGCGCGGAACTAGGCGAAGAATGGCACGATCACGGCAAACTGCTCTCGAAGAAAAACACCTTCATCGACTTGATCGCCTGCGCCGAGCACCTGTTGCTGAATCGTTACACTTCGGCCGGCCGGCTCGCGATCCTGGGCGGCAGCGCCGGCGGCCTACTGGTCGGCGCCGTGCTCAACATGCGCCCCGATCTCTTTCGCGCCGCCGTAGCTAAGGTGCCGTACGTCGACAATCTCAACACCGGCCTCGACCCGACGCTCCCGCTCACGGTCGCCGAATACGAAGAATGGGGCAATCCGGAGAACCAGCAATTTTACGACTACATCAAGTCGTATTCGCCCTATGAAAACGTCGCCGCGCGCGAGTATCCGGCCATGCTGGTCACGGCCGGACTGAGCGACCCGCGCGTGTCTTACTGGGAACCGGCCAAGTGGGTCGCAAAACTCCGCGCCATGAAGCAGGACTCTAACGTGCTGCTGCTCAAAACCAACATGGGCAGCGGCCACTTCGGCCCGTCCGGCCGCTACGAACACATCAAGGAAGTCGCGTTCGACTACGCCTTCCTGCTATGGGCGCTGGGCCGGACGTGAGCGCGTGTAGATAGAATGAGGGCTAGCTCATGTTCATCCGGTCGCTGAAGCTGAAGAACATCCTGTCGTTTCGCGAGCCACCTCAACTCGAACTCGGGCCTCTGAATATCCTGATAGGACCAAACGGCTCAGGCAAATCAAATGTGATCGCCTGTGTGGAGTTACTGCAGTCGCTACCTAACAGTATAAGCAACTATCTCAATACTTGGGGTGGAGCTAGTGCGTGGCTTTGGAAAGGCTCGGCACGAGGCCCCACTGCTCGCATTCAGTGCGAACTTGTCGTTGAATCCGCCGACGGGGAAAAAGATTCCGAAAACGTACAATACCTGATTGAATTCACTTCATTGAGGCATGCGCTTGGAATTTCCACGGAATGGCTTGGCGACCAAGCTGGAGCTGCCTTCCTTGAACGCTTTGATAGGTCTCTCAAGATTTCCACAGCTGCCGAAGAGTCAAGCATTTCGGCAGCTGCGTCCGCGCTCGAGGTGTATCGAAATCCATCTGACCCAACTCCCATTACTCGGACTGCACGCGCTCTCAACGAGATTCGCTTCTACAAGGAGTTTCGAACCGGAATGGAAGCAGACACGAGGATGGGAATTGCTTCCTCTGGTCCAAAGAGTCCGCTAGCTAGCACCGGCGGAAATCTCGCGCTCGTCATGCAAGAGATGGATTTTCAGGGATCGGTTCACAAATTGAAGGATTACCTTCGTCGACTCTCCCCTCGATTCGAAGACATCAAGACTCGGGCGGAAGGTGGACGATCGCAATTGTATCTGCAAGAGCGCGGACTCGGAATGATCCCCGCGACGCATCTATCCGACGGAACTCTGAAGTTCCTCTGCCTGATGGCAGTCCTCCTTGATCCTAGTCCGGGACCGCTAGTCTGCATCGAAGAGCCGGAAATCGGATTGCATCCCGAAGCGCTCGCCCTGGTTGGCGATGCCCTCCGCGAGGCATCGCAACGCACGCAACTCCTCGTTACAACCCATTCTGATGCCCTCGTCGATTGCTTCACTGATGAGCCAGAAAGCATCATCGTCTGCGAGAGAGACCTCGATGAGAGCACCTGTTTCCGGCGTCTTTCGACGGAACAGCTCAAAGAGTGGCTCGAAGATTACACGCTCGGCGACCTTTGGAGGCGAGGAGAAATCGGCGGGACCCAGCGCTAGATGGAGATTCGAATTTACTTCGAGGGCAATAAAACCTTGAGGACCGGCTTCAGGCAATTCTTCCGCGGTCTTGAGGCAGCCGCTCGCCAAGCTCGTTCGACGATTGAGTTCATAGCTGCAAAGGACGGAGTCAGCGGCTATCGCAAGGCGATTCGATCTCATCCCACTTCCTGGAACCTTCTGCTCAAGGACAGCGAACAGCCAATGCCGCTTAGCCCAGTGCAACTCTGCGAAAGACTCGGGATCGATTCCGCGCGTGTGAACGACGTCTTCTGGATGGTCGAACTGATGGAATCCTGGTTCCTGGCTGATCCAGAAGCATTAGCCGCCTACTACGGCCAGGGCTTCTCCACAAGTGCGATCGGAGCGACACAGGACGTTGAGCAAATCCCAAAAGCCGAAGTTCTAAATCGCCTTAGGCAAGCCATCAGCAATACGAAAAAGCGCAAATACGACAAGATCGGGCATGCCCCTCATTTACTGGAACGCCTTAGTGCTGGGCGCGTAAAAGAACGAGCCAGGCACTGCCGAACGCTTTTTGAAACGATCAGTAGAAGACTCGAACGCCCAGCCGACTGAGCCCTAAGCTCGGTTACCGCGTCCACCCCGCAACGTGCACGCCCGCCGGCGCTTGCACGTGCGCGAAGTCGAGATCCCCGTTCACGATCGGAATGCTGATCGTGCGCGGCATCGGCGCCGATGGATAGTTCTCGCTGAACCTGACGCTCAGGCTGCGGGCCGGCTCCACGGGCTTCCCGGCCACCGCGGGCCTCTCCTGCTCCACCAGCGCGACCTTGCGAGTGGTGTCGGCGAACGAGCGCAGCAACTCGGCCAGCTTGGGATTGTCGCAGGTGATCAACGCTTCGCGGACCACCCGCTCGGCCGACGCGTACGTCAACACCGCCACCACGTTCGGCGCCTTCAGCCGCGCATCTTTGACATCGTCTTCCGGCACTTCCAGTCCGACATAGCGCAGCTCTCCCACTTCCCGGCTGATCGAAAACTGAACCAGCGGCACATACGTATCGAACAGGTGCGCGCCGTTCCCCAACTTGTAAACCGACCACCACTCGGTCTCCTCCAGCCCTCGTGAGATCACAATCAGATCGCTGTTAACAGTCTTCGGATCGTCGCCCGTCGCCGTCACCGCATACAACGGCTTCTGCTTGACGTCGACGCCCAGCGGCCACGCCTCCACAGTGGTCGTGGCCTCCATCCCAATCTCGTCGATCACTTGTTTCGAGCGCGTAGTCATCCGCAGCGCCAGGCGCTCGTCCCGCGGAAGCCCCGGAATACTTGAGCCGGCGATCTCATAACTCACATTGGTGATCTCGATCACCTCTTGCCCGTCCTTCACGCTGTACCCGATCGTCGACGCCGACTGCGCCTGGAACGGCTTCTTGTCTGACTTCGCCGGCTGCGCCCACAGTGCCGGCGCCGCTCCCAGCGCCACCAACACGACAAGTTTTCGAAATTCACGATTCATATCCCACCTATTTCACTTTCGGCTCGACGCCCAGCCGCCGGCACAGTTCCTGGTAAGCTTCGATCTGCTTGCTGCGATCCTCGTCCCCGAAGCTCAAAAAGAAAGGACGGTGATTCCAGTCGAACGCCTCCTCCGCCTTGCCGCCCAGGTACAACGCCAGCGCCGCCGAATGGATCCGCTGCTCCTCAGTACCGTTCAGCGCCAAATCCAGCAGCGTTTCCCGGATGCGCGGCGTGGGGTGCTCCTCAGCCATGTCGATGGCTTGCGAGAATCCGTTCTCCATGGCCGTGTTGCGTAGCGCCTCGATGATTGTCCCCTCCAGGTCCGCCGTCTCGCCCAATTCGATGAGCTGCTCAGCGGCCCGCATGCGCGTTTCCAGATCCGCGTGCTCCACCGCGCTGCGAATCGCCTTTCTGGCGGCCGGGGTAGCGATCGCTCCCAGCGCCTCAACCTCGCGCCAGTCCGGATCGCTCTCCAGACGCTCGGCCAGCAGCTTCACCGCCGCCGCCCGCTCGGAGTCCGTGATGTCCTCCAGCGCCTCCAGGTCATAACCGTTGCCGTCGCGCCAGTCGTCATAGTCGAGCTTCATGCTCTTCAGAAACTTTTCGTAAGCCGGGCTGGGATGATCCACCGTCTTCATGCGTCTTTGCTCCTTCGCAATCATGGGCGAAGAATGCAGCCTGAATCGATCACGCCGATGAGCGATCCGCACGGACCCTTGCGCCGGTACAGAATGAGAGGAGACTTTATGCGATTCGTGTCGGCTTGTTTGATGGTTGGATTCCTCCCAAGCGCTGCCGCGGCCGCCGTTCCCGGCGAGGTCTCAACATGCCTGAAAGCCGCGGGCCCCAGCTACACCCTGAACAACAAGATCGATCCATCCTACCTGAAGGGCGACTTCGATGGCGACGGCCAGCCGGACTACGCCGTCGTGGTGAGCCGCGGCAAACAACAGGGCATCGCGGTGTGCCGCACTGGAGCCGCTGCGCCCATCCTGCTCGGCGCCGGCGCTGCCTTCAACGACATGCCCAACCTCGATTTCACCGCCTGGAGTCTGCACCCCAAGAGCCGACGCGTGCCGCGAGGCCTGGGACAGAAGCGCCCGCCCGTTCTAACCGGCGACGCGCTGCTGCTCGAATGGGAATCCGCCAGCGCCATCGTCTACTGGAATGGAAAGCGCTTCGTCTGGTACCAGCAGGGCGACTGATCTCAGCCCAACCTGGCCGCGATCCTGCCGACCCCTTCGTACAGCAGCAAGGCCCACGGAGCCGCTTCCAACGCAATCGCGATCCCCAGGCCGACCGTGGTCTTGAAGTGCGTGCCCAATCCCGCGATCAGCGCCAGCGCAACCAGCACGATCCCGGAAAAGACCGCGTACACCAAGCCAAGGCCTCGGCCGGCCGCATCGCCGTTATCTGTGATCGCGCCAATCAGCATTACCGCCGTCAGCGCAGCATCCAGCGCGAACAGCGCCCAAGTCACGTGCGTCAATGTCTTCATACCCGCTCGGGCGCGAACGTGGAGCGGAATCGATCAGGTCTGGTCGACGTAGGCCAGGTAGCGGTTGCAGTGCAGGCAGCGGAAAATATACGCCGTCGGTTGACCGTCCTTGCTCAAACCGTCGAAGAATTCTTCCAGCTCCGCGCCAGCCAGATCGTAGTCGTCCTCCAGACATCGCTTGACGGCGGGAATCGCTTCCGTGAACCGGCTCTTCAGCTCGGCCGCCCCGGCCAGTCCCAGAAAAGCCGCCGCGTCCTCGCAGCAGGTGAGCCACTGTTCCTGCTGCCATGATTCAAACCCCGGCGTGCGCGTCCCCACCTCCTCCAGCACCGCTTCGGAGACGTCTTCCATCAAGCCCGTGTCGGTGAACGTGGCGCCGAACCGCTTGGCCGCCGATCCCTCCGCGATGCACCACGGGCAAAGGCTCCCGCTCAGGTAATGGAATTTCTCCGAATAAGCCGGCCCAACGTAGATGTAGCCGCGAATGCGGTTGCAGCCGAGGCATGGGGATTCGCTCTGTTGTATGCTGCCCGTTGCAACCGGATCGGGATGGTACTTGAACGTAGGAAGCGGTTCCATATCCTTAACAGGCGGAATCGGCGCGCCGTGTCGTTCACTATAACCTGATCGAATCCGCCACCGGTTTGCGCCCGTCTGTGTGGAGTGAATGCAAAAGGAGACCACATGGGATTGAATGAAAGACGCAAGATGAAGGAGCTGCAGGACGTGACCTTTCCGGGCCGCGTGAAGGAGATCGAGGAAATCTGCGGAGCGCCCATCCCTTACCAGGTGGATTGGGACAGCCTGGCCGACAACGCCGAGGCGCTCAACTTCATCGACAACATTTCCTGCCATCGCTTGAACATGGCGCTGCGCATGATCTGTCAGGACGACCTCGGCAAGTCCGCCGTGCGCGACGGACTGAAGCAGGTCAAGCTCAAGAACGTCACGGACAAGGCGGCCATGCAGATCGTCTTTCAATCCGGCACGCTCGAAATGCATTGTGCCTACGCACTGGGCGCCAGCGGCATGTTCAGCGACGGCGAAATCCGCGAGGTCCTCGAGAAAAACCTATAGTGGGGCGGCCAATCCTGGCCGCAGCCGGCTTTCTGGCCGGCGGGTCCAGCCGCGCTGAAACGTCATGGTTCAGCTAAACAGGTTTCCCCACGTCATCTAGATGCCCCCAGGCGCTCCCGGTATTCCGCCTGGTTCGATCCCGACCGGCACGCTATCATAGAGATTGAAAGTCTCGTTATCTCCCCATGTCCCAATCACGCCCGCCCGAGTTCGGCATCAATAGCTGGCTGGAAGATGAGCTTTATCAACAGTATCTGCACGATCGCAGAACCGTCGACGAAAGCTGGAAAAAGGTTTTTGAGTCCAATGGCGGCGTCGCGACTCCGTCCGGCAACGGTGCGCCTGCCGCGCAAACCTACGCTCCGCCGCCCGCCGTCGAAGAAACTTCCGCGCTGACCGTTCCCGAACACCGACCCGTCGAGGGCGAAACACTGGTTCCCTTGCGAGGCGCCGCCGCGCGCATCGCCGAGAACATGAACGCCAGCCTCACCATGCCGCTGGCCACTTCCCAGCGCATCATCCCGGTCAAGGTCATCGACGAGAACCGCCGCATCATCAATGAACACCGTACCCTGATCGGCAAAACCAAGATCTCCTACACCCACATCGTCGGCTGGGCCATCGTCAAAGCCGTTCGAACTAACCCAACCCTTAACCACGCCTACGCCGAGACTCGCGGCGAAGCGTTCCGCGTGGTGCGCGACCACATCAACATCGGCATCGCGGTCGACGTCGCCGGCAAAGACGGCGCCCGCTCCCTCAAGGTGCCCAACGTCAAGAACGCCGGCAGTCTGAACTTCGCCCAGTACGTCGAAGCTTTCGACGACATCGTCGCGCGCGCCCGCAACAACAAGCTCACGCTTCAGGATTTCGAAGGCACCACCATCTCGCTCACCAACCCGGGCACCGTCGGAACTCTCGGCTCGGTGCCCCGCCTCATGCCCGGCCAGGGCGCCATCATCGCCACCGGCGCCATCGATTACCCGGCCGAATATCACGGCGCTACTGAACAACTGCGCGCGTTGCTCGGCCTGAGCAAGGTCATGACCGTCACCTGCACCTACGACCATCGCGTCATCCAGGGCGCAGAGTCCGGCATGTTCCTCGGCCGCCTGCAGGCCCTGCTCGAAGGCCAGGACGAGTTCTACGAAGAGATCTTCGCCGACCTCAAGCTGCCTCACAAGCCCGTGCACTGGGAGCCGGACCGCCCGGTCTCCATCCCCGGCGTGCGCGGCGCCCAACTCGACGAGGTCGCCAAGGAAGCCGCCGTCCTCCAGCTCATCAACGCCTATCGCGTGCGCGGCCACCTGATCGCCGATTTCGATCCGCTCGGTCAGGAAGCCGTCTACCATCCCGAACTCGACCCCGCCACCTACGGCCTCACCATCTGGGATCTCGACCGCGAGTTTCTCACCGGTACCCTGATGTCGGACGACGACCAGCCGCAGCGCATCGCCACGCTCCGCGAAATCCTCGAAACGCTGCGCCAGACCTACTGCGGAAAAATCGGATGCGAGTTCATGAACATCCAGATTCCCGAACAGAAGCGCTGGCTGCAGCTCCGCATGGAGCCCACCGGCAACCGCTGGCCTCTGGATACCGCCACCCGGCTGCGCGCGCTCGAGCGCGTCATCGAAGCCGAAGAGTTCGAGCACTTCCTGCACACCCGCTTCATCGGCCACAAGCGCTTCTCGCTCGAAGGCGCCGAATCCGCCATCGTCATCCTGGATGAAATTCTCGACCGCGCCGCCAACACCGGCGTGCACGAAGCCGTCATGGGCATGGCTCACCGCGGCCGCTTGAACGTGCTCGCCAACATCGTCGGCAAGTCCATGGTGCAGGTCTTCTCCGAGTTCGAAGGCATCGATCCCGACAGCACCCAGGGCTCTGGCGACGTCAAGTACCACTTGGGCGCGAGCGGCGTGCGCAAATCCACCGCCGGACGCGAGATCGTCGTGTCCGTGGCCTTCAACCCCAGCCACCTGGAGGCCGTCGACCCGGTGGTGGAGGGCATCGTGCGCCCCAAGCAGGACCGCCTGGGCGACACCAAGCGCGAGCGCGTCATCCCCATCCTGGTGCACGGCGACGCGGCCTTCGCCGGACAAGGCGTAGTGGCCGAAACGCTGAACCTGTCGCAACTGGAAGGCTACACCACCGGCGGCACCATCCACCTGGTGATCAACAACCAGATCGGTTTCACCACCAATCCCAACGAAGCGCGCTCCACGCCTTATTCCACCGACGTCGCGCGCATGGTGCAGGCGCCCATCTTCCACGTCAACGGCGACGATCCCGAGGCCTGCGTCCGCGTGGCCCAGATGGCCTACGACTATCGCCAGCAGTTCAAGCGCGACGTCGTCATCGACATGTTCTGCTACCGCCGCCACGGCCACAACGAAGCCGACGACCCCAGCTACACGCAGCCGATTCTGTATCGCAAGATCCGTGAGCATCCCTCCGTGGCCGTGCAGTATTCCGAGCGCCTGCTTCGCGAGAACGTGGTCGATTCCGGCCGCGTCCAGGAAATTCGCAAGGGCATCCACCAGCGCTACAACGAAATCTACGATGCCTCCAAGCAGACCCAGGAGCGCTATCAGGTTCAGGAGCTGACCGAAATCGATCCCGAGGACATGGTCGCGCCCAGTCCCGATACCGCCGTGGATCGCCAGACGCTGGAACGCATCATCGTAGCCACCACCACCTTCCCGGCCGGCTTCCACGTGCACCCCAAGCTTGAAGGTTTTCTCAAGAAGCGCCGCGAAATCCTGCACGGAGCCCCGATGGATTGGGCCAGCGCCGAAACGTTAGCTTTTGGCAGCCTGGTGCTCGAGCGCACGCCCGTCCGCTTGAGCGGCCAGGACTCCAGCCGCGGCACCTTCAGCCAGCGCCACCTGGAGTTGTATGACTATGAAACCGGCGACCGTCATGTTCCGCTCCAGCATCTCGCGCCCAACCAGGCCCGCTTCAATGTCTACGACAGCGCCTTGAGCGAATACGCGGTCATGGGCTTCGAGTTCGGCTATAGCGTCGCCGACCCGCTGACGCTGGTGCTGTGGGAAGCGCAGTTCGGCGACTTCGCCAACGGCGCGCAGATCATGATCGATCAGTTCATCGTCAGCGCCGAAGCCAAGTGGGGCCAGCCCAGCGGCCTGGTCCTGCTGCTGCCGCACGGCTACGAAGGTCAGGGTCCCGAGCACTCCAGCGCGCGCATCGAGCGCTTCTTGATTCTCTCCGCGGAAAACAATATCCAAGTGGTGAACGCCAGCACTCCCGCGCAGTATTTCCACCTGCTGCGCCGCCAGATGCACGGCGGACATGATCGCCGCGGCGTGCGCAAGCCGCTCATCGTCTTCACGCCCAAGCGCATGCTGCGCCATCACAAAGCCGTGTCCACCATCGACGAGTTGACCAGCGGCGCTTTCCGCGAAGTTCTGGACGATCCCGCCGCCCTCGAATTGAGCCATATCACGCGCGCGCTGATCTGCTCCGGCCAGGTCTACTACGACCTCATGGCCGCGCGCGAGGAACGCAAGCTCGCGAACGTCGCCATCGTCCGCTTGGAACAGATCTATCCATTCCCCGCCGACCAGCTGCGCGACGTTCTCGATCGTTACCCGGAAACCAGCGACATCGTGTGGGTCCAGGAAGAGCCGCGCAACATGGGCGCCTGGCGCTTCGTCCAGGAGCAGCTCCAGCCGTTGCTAGACGACACCAATCGCTCCCTCCGCTACGCCGGCCGCCCCGCCAGCGCCAGCCCCTCCGCCGGCTCGCTCAAGCGCCACCAGCAGGAACAAGCCGACCTGATCGACGAAGCTCTCGCTACCACCTAGCCGCAATCCACCTGCCCGCTGATCGAAAGCGCCAGTCATTTGCGCCCGAAGGATTGGAGGGCCACAATGACCCGCACGCTCACGGCTGTTGCGACTGCCACATGCATTGCTCCGCTGGTCGGTATCGGAGCCGGTTATTTCTTCTCGACCGACCCGTTCCCCGCGGCGCCCGGCCTGACCGGCACCGACCGCGGCATCGGCGTGGCGGTAGCAACGTACGTCGGCGGCTTCCTGGCTGGCGCCCTGGCGTTCGCAGCAACGTACAAGTTGACCCGCGCCTACCTGCCTGACGCCTATCTCAGACCAGTGCAGATCGCTGATGCCGCCGGTGTCGCCGCTCTCTTAGTCTGGGGTTTTGCCGCGGCCCGAAGCGGCGCACAGCACGATCCGCCCGCGTATCCCGGCCAGCGAGCCACGCTCGACGTCGAGATCCGTGCCCCGAAAACGCTGCTCGATGGCTTTCCCGTCACTGTGCTCAACGCATTCCTCGACAACGGCAAAGTCGACGCCACGCGCCACGCCGAGCGCATCCGCGACGAAGGCGATTCGCTGGTTCTGCCCTATGAACTCGAAGTGCTGAGCCTGCACGACTGGACCGTCAAGGTCTACCGCACCAGCAAGCAGAGCTCCGAAATGCCGTACTGGTTCAAGCTGGCGCTGCCCCGATCGCCGAAAGGCAGCGTGCCCTGGTCCGAATGGATCGCGCCGATTCCGAAGAACGAATGGGCGGTGAGCGACGGCGTCAGGATCCGCTACCGCTGGAAGCTGTCTCCGGAAAATGCCCCGCGCGATTACCAGCCTTAACCGAAAATTAATCCGATAGCTCTTGACCACCACTTCAACGTGGGTTATCCTGTTCAGGCTGGAGGACAACAACCGATGATCGCCTATAGCCGAGGTTCCAAATGCCTCGCTGGTACGGCCTCTCTGAGGAACCGTATGCCGGCGATGGTCGGACTTCCGCATCCAACCTGGATATAGCTCAACTGGTAGAGCAACAGCTTTCTAAGCTGTCGGTCGCGGGTTCGACTCCCGCTATCCGCCGTGTGACAACGGCAATCCCGAGTGAACCAGGCTTCGCTTCCGCCGCATTCTTGAGTTGGGCTTCGGCCTTTCCTGAGAACGACGGCAGCGGTTCCAAAGCTCTGCGCCTCTCCTGAAACTGCGGACGCCGCTCGTTCGCGATCACGTGCTCGGAAATTTCGAGTTGCGTCTCGCGGCGCGATCAGCGATCGCTCTGGGAAAGGCCCGCCGCGAAACCGTGAAGCGGACCCTGGGGATCTCTTAACTTAATTGAAACGAAGGAGGTGACTTGCCATGCTGCGTCGCATTTTGGTCGGCGACAACGAACGCGTCTTGCTGATTCGCAAGCGCCGCTTCGCCGATATCCTGGCTCCCGGCGAATACTGGATTCTCACGCTGGGCCGTAACATTGAACTGGAGCGCTACAACACCAGGGAACTGGTTTTCGCAAGCGACTGGTCCGACTACCTGGTCAAGGACCGGCCCGAACTCGCCTCGCGCTACTTCACCGTGATCGAGACGGCCGACTCTCAAGTGGCCGTCGTGTACTTCGACGGCAAGCTGTCGCGGGTGATCGGTCCCGGTAAGCGCGCGCTCTACTGGAAGGGCGCCGTTGACGTCACGTTCGAAACCATCGACGTGCGCAACGATCCCGAAGCGCCCGCCCGCTTGCTCGCCCCGCTGGCGCGTCTCGGGCGCGAGTCGCTGGTTACCTTCGCCGCTGTCGACGAAGGCAAGCGCGGCCTGGTCTACCTCGACGGGCGTCTGGTCCGTGAACTGGAGGCCGGAACCTACGGCTTCTGGAACGCTCTCGCGGCGCCGCGCATCGAGTTGCTCGAAATGCGGCGTCAGACCGTCGAGGTGTCCGGTCAGGAAATCCTGACGCGCGATAAGGTCACCGTCCGGGTGAACATCTCGGCGGTGTTCGATGTCGTGAACGTGGCCTTGGTCCGCTCGACGGTCAAGGACGTCAACGAGCATCTGCACCGGACGCTGCAAATCGCGGTGCGCCAGACCTTGGGCAAGCGCACCCTGGAAGAGGTGCTCGCGGAAAAGACGGATATCGACGAAGCTGTATCGGCCGACGTCCGCCGCGAGATGGACGCTTATGGTGTTCGCGTGGGCGCCATCGCCCTCAAGGACATCATCCTGCCCGGAGACATCCGGGACATCTTGAACCAGGTGGTGACGGCGGAAAAGCAGGCGCAAGCCAACCTGATCCGCCGCCGTGAGGAGACGGCCGCCACGCGGTCGTTGCTCAACACCGCCAAGCTGATGGAGAATAACCCTCTGTTGGTGCGGCTCAAGGAGCTCGAGACGCTCGAGAAGGTCGCCGACAAGGTGGACAAGATCACCGTGGTCGGCGGAATCGACGCGCTGCTCGAGCGCACCGTGACCATTCGGCCCGAGTGATCGGGCCTTCCGGCCGGCATGTCACAAAGCATGCCGGCTTCTTTCAGCAACCTTTGCCGCGCTGGATTAAGAAGATTGGCGGGGACGACGGGGCTCGAACCCGCGACCTCCGACGTGACAGGCCGGCGTTCTAACCAGCTGAACAATCAGCCTGTCTTAGGCTTTCCAGGTACGGGTTTGGCAGGTTCGGCTGGAAGGGTTACTTTTGCCTTCTCGTCGGCGGGTGAATCCTGCAGGTTCACTGGTTGCCGACGTATCCCAGCACCCATCATGAATAAGAGCCCGGCCTCAATGGCACCGAGACCGACTTGATCCACGGTTCCAACTCGCGGACCCGTGATGCGATCAACGCTGAAATGCCTTATCGATTCTGGCAGCGCAATACTTTCATCATGAAAGACATCGGCATGCTGCTGACCTTGGTCCGGTTTCTTCGATACAGCCAAGATACGGATGCGGAAAAACCTGAAATCTCCTTCGTCCTTCGGTCGCTTTGTCTGCTTGTTGTGAAGACTGGTTAGTGGAATAGCAGTAAACACCTTGAGGGCCCGATTGAGTTGCCCTATAGACAACACGACCCACCAGTGCGGGCCGTAGAATTCGTGACCTACTATTTCGCTCTTTGGTACATCGATGTGATAGATGTCGCCGCGCTCGGGGTGAGGCACCTAGTCTCCAAACCGCTCATCATGAACTCGCGTACTCCTGCTCAAGATCTTTGCCGATAGACTCGAAATCGATTTTCTCATAATCCGCGATGTACTGCGGATCAATGACAGATCGTGCGAAGGCGTAAGACATAACCGAATGTCGGAAACCTTCCATAAGAGCATAGAACACATCGTCAGTCGGTGTGATCCTGTGAGCAATTGCGAATACGATGCACTCCAAATGAAGCAGTGACCACCACTCCGAGGAGATGGCGGACTGGTATTCCTTCAGCGAGCTACGCGGCAATCGGCTTTGGCGAATATTCTCGAGTACGTCTTGCGCCAAAAAATGGGCACGATGCAACGAACTTAAGCAAAACAATGCTTCGTCCTTTGCTCCGGCGTGCGGCGCAAGGAGATGCGTATCAGCCTCGAGAAACTTCGAAAGACCAGCAAAGGCGGCATTTGCAATGGCGACCTCATCTCTAGATTTGTTGATTACGCGCCAGATAGTCGAAATGGCTTCACTCATTTCGATGTATTCAGGGAACAACTCCCGTCTCAACTCTTCAAATTGAGCAGTTGATCGTGCGGTCACGAGTAAGCGAAAGATTGTCGTGTCGAGACGCTTTCGCAAGTCGCTTGCGGTCTTAACCTCTGCACTGCGCTTTTTTCTGAATCGGAGGATGCGCTTACGTGGCTTGGGAGACGCGACGGTCTCCTCTGGAAATTTCGGAGTCCGGTACACGGACGCAGGAAACATCTTAACGATGTCTCGATCGTCAGCTACACATTGGCTCATTTGAACCCACCAGGGCAGACGTGCAAGCCGGATGCCAGGTTCAGGCGAGGACTACTTACGCCATCTGGCTCTGTTAGCTTTCTTGGCAATTTCCACACGGCGCTCCGGGGTCAGCACTCTGGCTCTAGCTGGACCGCCACTAAGACCGGCCCTTCTTGCCCGCTCGGAACGCTTGCTTTCTCCTTTGTTTTCTTCAGTTATGGACTTGATTATCCTGTGAGCATTCCGGTTGATGTCCACGTGGGGACACTCCTTCACTCACGGTAGATGCAGACTATCCGCATTGCGATACAGTATTCCACTAATTTCAACAGGTGGCAAGGCCTTAGTTTACTACTAGTCCTAGTTGAACATTTTGCTTGACTAAATGTCAACAGTCAAGTGAAATGGTCAGTATGAATCGCTTGGATCTTCCCACTCGGTGTCAAATACTCGCCGCTCTTGTCGAGGGAAACTCCATCCGGGCGACAGCACGCAGGACCGGTGCGGCAAAGAACACTATCACTAAGCTCCTTGTTGATCTAGGACGGGCCTGCTTCGACTACCAAGATAGCGTCTTTCGAGACCTTCCGTGCAAGCGCATCGAGGTAGATGAGTGCTGGGCCTTCGGTTATGCCAAGGCAAAGAATGTGACTCCCGAAATCTCGACCAAGAATCCATTTGGAGCAGACGTATGGACGTGGGCCGCCATTGATGCCGATACAAAGCTGATTCCTTCGTGGGTCATCGGTCCGCGCGATGGCGTGACAGCGCGAATCTTCGTTGACGATCTCGCAGGGCGCTTGGCGGATCGAATTCAGCTCACCAGCGATGGATTGAATGTCTATCTGCAAGCTGTTGAGCGCGCATTTCGGGGTCATGTGGACTATGCCCAGCTCGTGAAGATTTACGGCAACACAGCGGAAGGACAGACGCACTACAGCCCCGCTGAGTGCATCGGTTGTGAGAAGCACGCCGTGTCTGGCTATCCCGATCCCGAACATATCAGCACCAGCTACGTCGAACGGGCCAACCTGACCATGCGAATGGGGATGCACCGGTTCACGCGATTGACTAAGGCGTTTTCAAGAAAGATCGAGAACCATTCTGCTGCCGTCGCGCTCCACATGATGTACTACAATTTCGTCAGAATCCACCAGACCCTACGCACCACTCCTGCGATGGCCGCTGGCGTCACGAATAAGCTTTTGGAAATAGCGGACATCGTCGCTCTGTTGGATCATGGAACTTCAAACTGACCCACTACCCAATAGCGGGTTCCGAAAAGCCAGGCGAAGGGCGTTGGCGTCGCAAGTACCGTATCAATGCAAAGAGGCAAGTTCAATGATTGGACCCGGTTCTATTTCTCCTCGGAATCTCCCCGCATGTTTGCCCATGTTTGCGCGAGAGTCACTGAAAAAACGGAAAGCGTAGAAAACAAAAAGCAAGAAGTTGGCGGGGACGACGGGGCTCGAACCCGCGACCTCCGACGTGACAGGCCGGCGTTCTAACCAGCTGAACTACGTCCCCGAGGTGAGAATATACGTCGGTAATGTCATCTTAACATAGCGGCGCTCACAGCTCGAACAACGACGCCTGCTTTCGCAAAACTACCGGCGCGGCCCACTCGCGCCATCCGCTCAACAACGGAAAATAGAGCGCCAGCCGGATCGGGCGCTGGTCCTCGAGGAACAACAATCGCGCGTAACGCTCCAGCTGCTCCTGGTAGCGCGCTCTCTCGTTGTCCAGGAACGCTTCGGCGTCGCCGCCCTGGTGCTCGCTGGTCTTGTAGTCGATGATCCAGCGCACTCCTTCATCAACGAAGGTCCGATCGATCACCGCCTCGGAGAGCTTGCCGTCGATTAGACCGGCGATCGAAAATTCGCACTCGGCTTCCGAGTGTTTCTCCAGAATCCAGCGGCCTCGCGGATCCCGCAGCGTGCGGAGCAGTCCGGCTTCAACGCGCTCGGCGGCCTCGCGAAGCTCGCCCGGCGGCACCCCGAGATTTGCCAGCACGCTCCGGTAGAGAACGCGTTGCGACCGCACGGCGTTTTCATCCCACGCTTCCAGACCCTCGCGAGCGATTCGTTGCAGGAACCCATGCAACGCAGTACCTGAGTGCCGGAGGCTTTCGCCGACCCATTCGAACGTAACGCGTGGCGGCTCCAGCACGTCCACCTCGCGGCGCGACCATGTCACCGCGGGAGGCGGCGCCGGCACCTGCCAGTCCGCTGAAACGCGACGGAGCGCTCTCGACTGCACCGCCGGTTCCGCAACGGCGGAACGAGAAACATTCAGGAAGGTCTGCGACACCATCGGCCACAACAATTTCAGGAACGATCCCGAAGCCGGCTCCGCGATCGATCCGTCCGCTTTGAATTTCACCGAGCCGAGCAGATGCAGATTCTGGCGCGCGCGCGTCGTGGCGACGTACAACAATCGCGCGATTTCGTGGTCCGCTTTGCAGTGCTCCAGGTGCCGGAGGTAATCGTAGATCGGATCCGGATCGCGGCCGGCTTCGGCAATGGGCGCGAGCAGCAATTTGCCGCCCTGCTCCAGCCAAAGCAAGAGACTCTGATCCTCGCCTCGCGTGCGCTCGCCGAGTCCGGGCAGGATCACGGTGTCGAATTCGAGTCCCTTGGCCTTGTGAATGGTCATGAGCTGCAGCCGGTCGCCGGCCTGCGCGTCGGCATGCGCGAACAGCAGGTTCACTTGCTCGCGAAACCATTCGAAATCGTCCAGGTCCGCTCCGCGCTCCATCCCTTCCAGCAATTCGAAGTACGCGGCCGCGTCTTTGAGCGCGGTCTCATCGAAGGAGGCCGGACCGCCCAGCCGCAGCCACACGCCTTCCACCCAATCGCGCAAAGGCCGCCGGCCGCGTTCGGCGTGAGCGTCCTCCAACTCCGGCAAGATCCTATGCACGCGCGCGGCCCCATCTTCGCTGAGCGGGCAGCCGGGGTTATGCAACAAGTCCCAGACGGTCGCGTCACGGTCGGCTCCGGCGAGAGCATGCAGGTCTTGCAACGTAAGACCGCACCAGGGCGCGCGGAGAAGAGCGAGCCAGGAAACACGGTCGGCCGGATGCAGGAGCGCGAAAGTCAGCGCCATCAGATCCTCCACCACGGGCCGCTCGCCGAGCTGATCGATTTCGATGGCCTGAAACGGAATGCGATTGCGCTTCAGCGCCGACACGATGGCCGCGAGATGCGCGCGCGCGCGCACCAGGATCGCCGTCTTTCCGCCCGTGGCTGTTTTGAGCAGCTCCAGGACGCGATCCGCTTCATCGCGATCGTTGAGAAAAGCGTGCACTTCGACATGCGCCTGCCCGCCCGCTGTTCCGGAAACACTGGGCGAATATGCCACCGCGCCCAACTCGACGTCATTCTGAGCGGGCAGGATCTGTTTGAAATGGTCGTTCACCCACTCGACGATCGCAGGCTCTGAGCGGAAGTTGACGCTCAACGTCAGTGGCTCGAACTGGATCGATCCGATGCCGTGCTCCCGCGCCTGGAGCAGCAGGCTGACGTCCGCTTCCCGGAATCGATAAATGGACTGCATGCGATCGCCGACCAGGAACAAAGTGCGCCCGTCACTCGGCTCCCATCCCGCGGTCAGTTTCTCGAGCAGCTCGAATTGCGAGTACGACGTGTCCTGAAACTCGTCCACCAGGATGTGCCGGATGCGATAGCCGAGCGCGAGCCCGAGATCAGTGGGAGAATCGCGCGGGCCCAGCGCGTCGGAGGCGCGGATAGACAGCTCGGCGAAGTCGACGCGGCCGCGCTCGCGGAAGACCATTTGCAATTCTGCGACGGCAAGCTTGAGAACCGACACGGCGCATTGCATGGTGTGCCATTGCGCATCGGTGATTCGCGGAGGTGGGAGCTTTCGAATGCTGTGGAGCGCTTCGCGTATCGCGCTGTGCGGGCGCAGCCGCGCCAGCAGTTCCGGCAGGAGGCGAAGGTTTTTGTCAACGCGCTGCCGCCAGTCTCCCCTCTTCGTCAGAAGCAGGTCCGCTACCGCGCTCCACTGCTGCAAGTCCGCGGCCGGATCGATGCCCATCAGGAGCGAAATGTCGCGACATAGATCCGGGCCGATTGCGTCGCGTAGCGCTCCCAGGCGTAGTTCGATCAGCTCCCGGAGCGAACCCTCCAGGTCCTCGCGCACCGATCGATCTCCGGTGTGCCGCAGCCATTGATCGCGCCTGGCCAGCATCCGGATGATCAGGCGCTCGGCGGCGTAAAAGTCGTTGTCCAAGTGGAGCAGGATTTGCGACAGCGGCTCGTCATCCCGCTCGACGTGCCGCAGCGTGTTGCGGGCGGCCTCGCGATACAGGTCGTCCGCTTTCTCCGAGATGTCCGGCATGGCGCCGAAGCGTGCCAGCCAGGGCATCCGCCGCGTAATGGAAGCGCACAAGGCGTCGATGGTCTCGATGCGCATCTGCGCGGGATTTTCGAGAAGATTCCAGCCCTGGCGCCGCTGGTGCTCCACCACGCCGCGGGCGATCTGGAATGTCACGCGCTGGTGCTCGGCCTCGGGGGCAACGCTTGACTCCGCCGCGCGCAGAGCTTCGATGACGCGCGAGCGCATCTCGGCCGCCGCTTTGCGGGTGAAGGTGATCGCAACGACGGCGTCCGGCGCCTCCACCGTTTCGAGCAGCTTCATGTAGCGCTGGATCAACAACTCGGTCTTTCCCGAGCCGGCCGGCGCCTGGACGATGAACGACGTCGAAGTATCCAGAGCACGCGCGCGCGCCGCGCTATCCTCGGTCATTTTGAAACTCCCGAATGCGGCAGAGTCCCCACAGGCCGCAGTGCTCGCACGCGTCCGGCTTGGGGTCGACTGCGGCGTGGCCGTCGCGGAAATTGCGAGCCAACTGCTCCAGCACACCGCGCCACTCTGTGACCTGGTCCTGGAACGCGACTGCGTGATCGATCTGCATCGCCTTCATCGCCGGAAGCGACACACCATTTTCGGTCAGGCCGCGAAAACCCAATTCGCCGGTGCGGATCACCGCGAACGCTGCTCCTGCAACCGGGCGAACGCTGGTTGCGCAGTAGAGCGGAAGCTGCGGCTCGTCCGGGCGATCGGTGTCCCACATGCCGGCATTGATCTGTCCGGTCTTGTAGTCCAGAATGATGTCACGGCCGTGTGCGAGCTCATCGATGCGGTCCGCGCGGATGTTCACCTCGATGCCGCCAATGCTCACCACGCGCTCTTCCTCGGACTTGAGCACTGTAAACGGGGCGCGCGTTTTCTCGATTTCGAGCCACTGCCCAAGCAGCTTCTCCTGGCGCCGCTGTTCGAGTCCTCGTCCGATGCTGCCGGAAAGACGATTCACGGCTTGCGACACCGCGCGCGAAATCAGCTCCCGCAATTCCTCAGAGCTGAGCTCGATCAGGCGCGCCTGGGATCCCAGCTCGTTCCAGATGGTTTGGAGCGCTTTGTGGACGGCGTTGCCGCGATCCTTATAGCTGAGCCCGAGCGTGGTTTCTTCGAGCGGCTTGGCGCCCAGGCGATGCCTGGCGAAGGCTCGGAAGGGGCAGGCCGCCATGTCTTTGAACAGCGCTGCGCCGCCTGGCTGCATGGTCTCCACCACAACCGGAGGCGCGGCATCGTCGATGAGCTCTTCGAAGCTCGCAGCAGAGCGCATCCGCGCAATCCAGGAATCGGCGGAGTCCCGAGGTGCGGATTGCCAATCGCCCGGCACCAGCGGGCTGGGCGCAAGAGCATGATCGCCGTCCGAGGCCGGATAGCTCAGCACAACTTGCGGCGACGCGGCCAGGAGACGGTTCAACAGGTTCCTCGCGAACTCCAGCTCCCCGTCGGCGGAAGAATGCGGCAGCTTGTATTCGCGCTGGAGCACGATGGGGATGAATGGATTCGGGTTCGCGGGTAAGGGCAGGACTTCATCGTGCAAGCCCATGATCCAGAGATGATCGAAACTCAGGCCGGACGCTTCTAGCATGCCCATGATCTGGATGGGCGCGCCTTCGTTCTCGACTTGAAATAGAGTCGCCGCGGCGATGGCGCGCAGGCTAGACAGGGCCTCATCGTAGTTCATGGACGGCTCGGCGAGATCGAGCGTCGCTAAGTTGGAAAGCGCGCCGCGCCAGGCTTCGACAACTTGATATTCGCGGCTCGACAGCGGCCGCTCGCCGGGCCAGCCCAGCGCTTCGAGCAGTTCCGAAAAACTTCCGCTCCATTCGCTCGCCCGCTGCTCGCGCGGAAGCCGTTCGAGCGTCTTCTCGAACCGGCGCAGCAGGCGCTGAAGAATCGGGCAATGCGTTGCCTCGTCGCGCAGGGATGAGACGCTGACATCCCAGACGCCGCGATGCCGCAACCGCGCATCCAAAGCACCGCGTCGCGTCCACTCCGCTTCGGCGCCCTCCAGGAACGGCGAACGCAGCAACACGCCGGCGGCCGGCAACGCGGCGCCGTTGAGTCGGAATTCGAGAGCCAGCAGAGCGGCATGTACGAGCGGATAGCTATCGAGCGCCGGACCCAACGACACGTGAAACGACCGTTCACGATCGGCGAGCATTCCCGCAGGATCCAGAACCTCACGAAAGATACGCTCGACTTTCCCGCGCAGACGTTCAAGGCCGGGGACGACGATCCCGATTTGAGTTTCCCCGTTCTCCTCGAGCAAGCCCCGCGACCAAACCGCCGCGGCCTGGATTTCTTCGGTCGAGTCTTCGAACCTGTAGAGCGTGGTGACCGGCTCAAAGCGCGGCGCTTCGATCACGCCAGGATCCCCGAGTGCATGGAACAGCGCCACCTGCTGCGGCGTCGGCGCATCAAAACCTGGGGACAGACGGAACGTTTCCGGGTTTTGAACGCGGCGGGCTACGAAATCGCTCAACCGGGCGTGGTCCAGCCAGCGCTCGGCCTGGCATCGCTTTTCGAATTCGCGCGCCCAGCCCGCGAACGCGGCCCAATCTTCCGAGGCTTCGAAGCGGCCGTCGACCGGCAAACGATAAGCCTGGATGAGGCCCCAGGCTTCCATGGCGTTGCGCGCGGTTTCCGGAATGCGAAGCAGCGTGGAGCCGGCCGGTGACGCGCGGATCACTTGTTCCCAGATCATTTGTTCCTGCCATTGCGTGAGCAACGCGAGGCCGTCGCTCGCTCCCTGCCACATCCTGTCGCGCCATTCGCGTTCGAGGAAAGCATCCAGAGGAAGTATGTCGGGCCGGCGCCAGAGCCTCCGCCCCGGGTCTCTTTGATAGGCGTGAAACTCGCGCGCGAACGCCCGCGCCAGCCTGCGATTCACGGTGATCAGAGTGGCCCCGGCTTCGAGCGGGCGGAAAGTCTCCTCGCGCATGTGCTTTCATGATAATTTGACCAAGCGAATCACAGTTGCCATCGACGGTCCGGCCGGAGCCGGCAAAAGCACGCTCGCGCGCCGCATCGCGGCCAAGATGGGGTACCTGTATGTCGACACCGGGGCCATGTACCGCGCGGTGGCGTTGTGGGCGCTGCGCACGGGAGTGTCGCTCACGGACATGCACCGGTTGGAACAGCTCGCCAACGAGGCGCGGATCGAGTTCGCGCCCGGCGACAGCGGCGGGGTGCTGCTGAACGGCGAAGACGTGAGCGAAGCGATTCGCGCGCCGGAGGTCAGCCAGGCTGCCTCGGAAGTGTCGCGGATTCCGGCGGTGCGCCGCGCACTGGTTTCCAAGCAGCGCGAGATCGGCGAGCGGGCCTCGGTGGTGATGGAAGGCCGCGACATCGGGTCGGTGGTGTTTCCCGACGCCACGGTCAAGATCTTTCTGGATGCGCAGCCGGAAGTGCGGGCCGATCGGCGAGCGACGGAGGCGGCGCTGCCGAGAGAGGTGGTGGCCGAGCAGATTCGCGAGCGCGACCGGCGCGACCAGACGCGCGCGCACTCGCCGCTGGTGCAGGCTCCGGATGCGGTGTATGTGGACACCACGGGGCTGTCGATCGAACAAGTGGAGGCGGCGCTGTTGAAGATCATTCGGGACCGGACTTCGAATGGGAAGGAGCGGACCGAGTGAGCGGCCTGCTGGTGATGAAGTTTGGCGGGACCTCCATGGGGTCGGCGGAGCGCATTCGTGTCGCCGCGGACATCTGCACGGAGCAGAAGAGCGGGCGGCCGGTGCTGGCCGTCGTTTCGGCCATGTCGGGCGTCACGGATCTGCTGCTCAATACGCTGCGGCACGCCGAGGGCGGCGATGAGGCGGGCATCGGATCGAATATCGAGCAGCTCCTGAAGCGGCATCTGGATGCCTGCGCGGAACTCGCGCTGGGGGAGGGCGTCAGCGAAGGAGTGCGCGACCTGGTGGCCGATTTCCGCCGGCTGGCGCACGGGATGTTGATGCTGGGCGAGCGGCCGCCGCGCTCGGTGGACGAAGCGGTAGCGATCGGCGAGCGGTTGACGGCGCTGCTGCTGTCCGAGTTTATGGAGTCTCGAGGCATTCGCGCGCGCGCGATCAACGGCTCGGACGTGATCGTCACCGATGCGGTGTTCGGCAACGCAACGCCGCTCATGGACGCGACGCGCAAGAAGGCGCAGCAGGTGGTGAAGCCGCTGCTCGACGGCGGCATCGTTCCGGTGGTCACAGGATTCAACGGAGCGACCGCGGACGGCCGGCCGACCACGTTGGGGCGCGGCGGATCGGATTTCTCGGCGTCCATTCTGGCGGCGGCGCTGGACGCTTCCGAGCTGTGGATCTGGACGGATGTGGACGGCATCATGAGCGCAGATCCGCGCTCGGTGCCGGACGCGCGCGTGCTGGACTCGTTGACCTATAGCGAAGCGGCGGAGCTGGCCTACAACGGCGCGAAGGTCCTGCATCCCAGGACGCTGGCGCCGCTGATCGACCGGCAGATTCCGGTGTGGAGCAAGAACAGCTTTCATCGGGAGCATCCGGGGACGCGGATTGTTTCGAAAGTGGACGCGCCGCCCGGACCGCGCGCGGTGACGTCGATGGCGAACGTCGCGCTGGTTTCTCTGGAGCCGGCCAACGCAGCGGTGAGCGGCACGCGTCTGATGGCGCGCGCGCTGGAAGCCCTGGCCGATGCGAACGCGGAAGTGCTGGCGCTGACCAGTTCGAGTTATCGCCAGACGTTTTGTTTCCTGGTGCGGAAGGAGGAGCTGGCGGAAGCCATGAAGTCGCTCGAAGCCGACCTGGCGCTCGAACTCACGCACGGGTATTTGAAGCCCATCGAGGTGGACGAAAACGTCGGCCTGCTGGCGGTGGTGGGCGAAGGGATGCGCGGGACGCCGGGGCTGGCGGGCAGGATTTTCAGCGCGATTTCGAAGGAGGACGTGAACATCATCGCGATCGCGCAAGGGTCGAGCGAGTTGACCATCAGCGTGGTGGTGCGGAGGGACGGGTTGGAGCGGGCGATTCGGGCGGTGCATGGGGAGTGCAGGTAAGCGCGACTAGCGGAGTCCGGTAGCCAGGTACAGATCGGATATCTGCAGGCTGAAGTTGTAGGCGTAGGCGCGGCCGTCGGGCGTCACGTGCAGGTGCAGATCGTAAGGGGCGTCGATGGGTTGCGAAGGACGAATCTCTTTCCAGAGGGTTCGCTTGCCGGTGGCGATGTCAAGGATCCAAACCGGCGTCGATTGCTCGCCGGCGCGCTTCGCTCTGATGTACAGCGAGCGGCTGTCGGCGCGCCAGCCAACGGGCATATCGGTTTCAGCGATTCCTTTTACTTCTTGCGGCGATCCGCCGTCCACGGGATAGACGAACCAGCCGCCGTCCAGTCCGGCGTTCAAGGCTTTGGTTCCGTCGGGCGAGGCGGAGATGTCGATGCGGTCGGGCGTGCCTTCGGGGCACACCGGTTTCACGTTGCCGCTTTTGCCATCCCATGCGAAGCACTGGAATTTTTTGTCGGGCAAGCGGCCGGCGACGAGATAGCGCTGGTCGCCGGCCAGCCAGCCAAAGACGGCGGCGGGCTGGATGGAGGGCACGTCCACGGTGACTTCTTCGCCGGGGCCGGTGGGAAAGAGCACGAAGCGGCGCAGGCCGTCGTCGGTGCTGACGTAACCGGAGACCCACTTGCCGTCGGGTGAGATGGTGTAGGCGGTGCCATCGCCCAGGCGAACGGGCGGCGATCCATCGGTGTTGCGGACGTAGACGCTGCCCCTGGGGCCGGCGCCCTCGCCAGCCACTGTAGCGGCGATCAAGCGGCCATCGTGAGAGATGCCCATGACGATGCCGCCGTCGAGACAGGAAAGGTCGCGCTCCTGGGAGTCGCCGGGCGCAACGCCCAGGATGCCCCAGCGCGTCGAGCCCGCGCTCACCAGGGCCTGGCCGTCGCGCGAAATGTCAAAGAGCACGGTGTTGGCCGGGAGGTTTGCGACCACGCGCCGGCGGCCCTGCATGTCTACGGCGTAGATGGTCTGCGTGTCGTTCACATCGTAGGAGCGGAACCAGATCTCGTCACCTTTCGGGCTCCAGGACAACGGGAAGGGCATGTTGGAGGATGTCTGCCCCGAGATGCCTCCGAGCGATTGCTGCTTGCCGTAGCGATCGACGACGTGCAGTTCGAGAGCGCGGCCGCGAAAGAATGTGGCAAAGGCGACGCGGTTGCCGTCCGGCGAAACACGGATGGTCTCGAGCGCGAAGCGCGTTTTCGCGATCACAGTACCGATGGGATATTCGATTTGAACCTGGCCGTCGACATCGCGCATGACGGCGAGGGCGGATCCGTCGGGTGACCAATCGGCTGCATCGATCTTATCGAGCAGCGGACGCATCTGGCCGCCCGAGATGGAGCCGCGCATGAGACTGCCGGAACTGGCGCGGTAGGCCAGCTCCTGTTTGGAGGAGACAGCCAGCAGGTGGCTGGACGGGGGCATTCCGAGGTCGCGCGAGTCGGGGCTGCCGGGGACGCCAAGGTAGATGTGCGAGGGTCCGCCTTCCCAGGTCGCTTCATAGATGACGCTGCGGCCGTCGGGAGTGAAGCGCGCGCTGTCGATGAAGCCTTTGCGGAAGGTGAGGCGCTGGAAGCGGGGCGAAGTGCGAGGCGGCGCGGTAAAGGTCCGCGCAAGAAAACCGGCGGCGAGCAGCGCCACGGCACCGGCGGTGATGGCCGCGATTGCGAGCCAGCGTCTGCTTGGGCGGGCGCGGATAGCGGGAACAGGAGCGCTGGCGGCGCTGGTGGTGGGCGTGATGGCGCGCAAGGCAAACGCCAGGTCGGCGGCGGACTGAAAGCGGTGCGCGGGCAGTTTTTCGAGACAGCGCCGCACGATGGAATCGAGCGCGGGCGGCAACGCGGAGCCGGTTGCGAACTCGGGCGGGTCGGCGTTGAGGATCGCGTTCATGGTTTCGATGGCGGAGGGCCCCTGGAAGGCGCGGCGGCCGCTGATCATTTCGTACAGAACGCATCCGAAGCTGAAGATGTCGGAGCGGGCTTCCACCGGCTCGCCGCGGACCTGCTCGGGCGACATGTAGCCGGCGGTCCCCATCACGACGCCGGGCTGCGACAGGTTGGCGGCGAGGGTGACGGTCTTGTCGGCCGGTTGAGTGGGGTTCTGCTTGGCGAGTCCGAAGTCGAGCACCTTGATGCGGCCGGAGCGCGCCAGCATGACGTTCTCCGGTTTCAGGTCGCGATGGACGATTCCGAGATCGTGGGCGGCGGCGAGGGCCTCGGCCATCTGGATGGCGTAGTCGATCAGCTTGCGGGTGGTGAGCGGCCCGCGATCGATGATGGCGCGCAGCGATTCGCCGTCGACGAACTCCGAGACGATGTAGAAGCGTCCGCCGTCCTGGCCGACGTCATAGACGGCGATGATGTTGGGATGATTCAGAGCGCCGAGAGAGCGGGCTTCCTGTTCGAATCGGGCGCGGCGCTGCGGATCGTTGGCGAGGTCGGAGGGGAGGATCTTGACGGCGACCATGCGGTTGAGGCGCTCATCGCGCGCGCGCCACACCTCGCCCATGCCGCCTTCGCCGAGTTTGTCGAGGATCTCGTAGTTGCCGAGGCGCTGGCCTTGCATCAGGTCGCAATATAACATGGGGCGTGCTAGGTGTCAGGTGCTAGGTGTCAGGTGTCGGGTAAAGGCCGACCGGTTGTGTCCGAGTGATCGAAAATGGGATTCGGTTTGTTTGGTAATTTTACTTTTTTCTCCGATAATTCCTTGGATTTTCGCGTGCCGCTGCGCGGCGGGTGTCAGCTCGAATTTAACGGTGCGGATGGGTGGCTGGCGCGAGGGGATCTTGTAAGTTGTTGGCGGGGAGGTGAAAGGAGGTCCAGCAGATTGGTGATCAACACCGCGCCGACGCCGGCTGAAGCCGGGGGCAGCCAGGATTGGCTGCCCCACGAGCAGTACAGGTTTGGGGGTTAGAACATTTCGCCGATTTCTTTGGCGATGCCGCGAGCTTCCAGATGGATCAAGCCGGCGTTGGATCCCATGGGACCCATGACGGCCAGCACGGCCTTGGGGCCGGCGGAGTAAACGAACAGGACTCCGTCGTCACCGCGGACGCTGACTTCGCAGAGCGCTCCGGTGGCGATGCTTTCGCTGATGCGCCGGCCGAGACTGGTGCACGCAGCGGCCATCGCGGCCACCCGGTTGGGGTCGGTTCCATTGGACAACGAATGGGCCACCGGCAGACCTTCATTGGAGGCCAGCAATACACCCTTCAACTCGGGGATCGAGTTGCGAAGAGCGTCCAGATGATTCTTGAGAGCTTCTTGTTTCACCATTTTGACTCCTGACAATCGCGCACGCTTGGTCCCGCGAGGCCAGCGCTGCTAGTAAGATCGTCGGTTAGGGCAGCGACTTTAGACCGCGGTTGCGATAAACACATTACTTTCGAGAGCGTGGCGGGGGCGTGCGCGGCGGATGGCCTTATGGAAGGTTGCTAGACCTGGCGCTCCAGAATAGCGCCGAGGTGGAGCGGCGCCGGAGTGGCGCTGGACGGTTCGACGGACCGGCACGTAAATAGTGTCGAATCAACAAGCCTCAGGCGGGTTGGGGGCAGGCGGCGCGGAGAAAGCGGCTTATTTCCAAGGCGGCGATCAGCCGGATGGTCGTAAGGTAGTCGCCCGAGAAAGTGTCAATAAGCACTTTACCGTAGAGAAAGTACTGGATGGGGTATTCACGAATCGGCGACGAACGCCGATTACACGCATATGCGATGCCTGCATTGCGGCAAAGAGCTGGCACTGCTCAAGAGGTTAAGGGGAGGCGGACAGTTCTGTTCCGAAGCTCACAAACAGAGTTATCAGGAGGAGTATAACCGCATCGCGCTCAATCGCTTGATGCAGGCGCAGCCCAAGAGCACACCAGCCAAGGCGGCCGCGCCGAAGGATCAACCACCTATTCCGGAGGCCCCGGTAGTAGCACCGGTGGCGGTAGCGGTAGAGGAAGCGGTGGAAGAGCCTGTGGAAGAGGCAGTCGCCGAAGAAGCCATCGTCGAAGAAGTCGTGGAAGAAGTTGTAGAAGAGATGGCAGTGGAACTTGAGCAGGTGGAGGAGGAAGCCTGGGAGGCGACCGAGACCGCCGGTTTCATGGCTGAAGCGCCGGCCGTCCCGACTTGCGTGGAGGGGGCTGAACCTTACTCAGAGAGTTGGCAGCCTGGCCAGCCTGCGCCAGTGATTCCAGCATGGTTTTTCGAAGGACGGGAGGAGCTGGTGCTGCCGGCCGCCGAGGTGCTGCGGCTGGAGTTGCGTCCCAACCTCTCGCGCAACGAGCATCCTGCTCCGGAGGCGAACGTGACACCGAACGACTTCGTCGAATCCAAAGCGAACCCGCCGGGACTGCCTGCGCCGCGGACGTCAAACAAATTGCGGGGCGCCGGGCCGATCGATTTGCAGGTTGCGCCGAGACGGCCGGAAGCGAGCGCGGTGGCTCTGCTGGACCGGATGTGCGATTTCCCCGCCGAGGCAGTGTTGTGGGATTCGGATCTGCTGGAACTGTTTCCTTCCGAGATCGCTTATCAGGCCGAGGACGCGGAAGTGCGGGTGATCTCGCCGGCGCAGGAAGACGCGGTGCTGGAGCAGTTGGCCAGTTTGAGCACGCCGGAAGTCAGCGTGGAGACAACGGAGCCGGAGCCTGAAGTTGAGGCGTCCAGCGATGCCGCAAGTCCGAGCCTGGCGATGGAGGCTCTGGCGAGACTGCATCAGGAACTGGTGGAGCATCAGGAGGCGGAAGTCGAGACAGCGGAGGCCGCGAGTTCGGTAGAGGAGCCCGTGGCACCGGCCGAGGCGGAGACGGTGACGGTGAAGGTGGTGGAGCCGGTGGCTGCGCAGGTCGAGGAGCCGGCCGAGGCTGCCGCGGAAAGCGAGCCGGCCGTCGAGGAAGCCGGGCCCGAGGCGGAACAGACGGACAGGCCGAAGGCAGGCCAGCTGGTGGAGTTTGCGGTGAAGACGTTCGCTCCGTCGAAGGCGAGTGCGATGGAAGTCGCCGGAGTGCGGTTGGAATCGCCGGCTCTGTTGCCGCGGCTCACGGGTTTGCCGCTGCGGCCGAAGGTAGGCTTGGTTTCTCCCCAAACGGCGCAGTCGCTGAAGGCGGCGCAGAGCAAGAAGGAGGAGGGCAAGTCCAAGGGAACGCCGGTGCGGGAAGCTGCGCCGGTGGAAGCGCCCGCGAAGCCGGTGGTCAAGACGCCGTCTGCTCCGGTGCAACCCGCGGCCACGCCACGGCCGTCGCAAGCGGCGAAGCCGGTGACATCGACAGCCTGGCAGAAGCCGCAGGCCGCGCCGGTCGCGAAGGCGCCCGCGCCGGCGGCAGGCGACACGGCCGCATCGGCCAAAGGGTCGAGCGGCGCGAAGAAGGCGGCGGAAGTGCCCAGCAAACCGAAACCGGCCGAGAAGGCGGTGACGCCGCCGGCTCGCACGGTGAAGGTTACCGAGCCGCCGGCCCGCGTGGCTGAAGCCGAGCAGACCGAGGCGCCCAGCTTCGGAATCGCAGCGTCCGCCGACACTTCGCTGTTTGCATCGGTCAAGGTAAAGATCGGGATCGTGGTTCTGGCGCTGGTGATCGCACTGGTGGCCTATCTGGTCTGGGGCGGAAAATCGAACGCGCATCCGGCCAGCACCACCAGCACGGAAAAGGTAGGGCCCAGCATCATGGTGGGAGCGGGCGGCTGGGTGGAGAATTGGGCGGGCGATCCGTCCGGCGCGCATTCCGGGCGGCAGATCACCATGTACCGGCCGTCACTCAAGCTGTCGGACTACCGCATCGAGTTTCAAGGCGAGATCGAGACCAAGAGCCTCGGCTGGGTGTTCCGCGCCGCCGATCCGGAGAACTACTATGCCATGAAGCTGGGAATGGTTTCGGGCGGCTTGACGCCGAAGATAGCGCTTTTCAAGTACATCGTGGCGGGCGGGCATCAGACGCAAGTGGGGCGGGTGCCCATCGAGATCACGGCCTCCCTGGAGACGGTGTACAGCGTACGGGTGGACGTGCGCGGATCGAGTTTCAACACGTACGTGCAGGGCCAGCACGTGGACACCTGGAATGACGACCAACTGAAGTCCGGTGGCGTCGGATTCCTGAACGAACGGGAAGAGCGGGGCAAGATCAAGTCGGCTTCGATTTTCCTTTTGAACGGTGGCAAACAATGAGCGGCAGTTTGGCGAACGAGAAAGATTCCATGGAACAGACGAACGATCAATGGTTGTGGGTAATCGATGACGAGCTGGTGGAGGCACTGGCGCGGCACGACACTGTGGATCCGAAGAGCGCGCGGCGTTCAGTGCAGTCGGCCGCGCTGGTCAAGGCGTTGTCGCTCAACATGGAGGGCAAAACCGAGCAGGCGCTGCGCGAAATCAGCGAGGCCCTGGAGGGCGGCGAGACGCTGCCGGAGCTGGACTGGACCAAGGCGCACCTGGAGTTCCAGCTCGGCCAATACGAAGAGGCCCTGCGCGACTACGCGAAGGTGCTGGGTCAGTTTCCGAATCACAAAGCCGCGGTCTACAATTCGGCGTTGTGCCTGGAGAAACTGGGCCGGTTCCAGGATGCCCTGGACGTGTTTCGCAAGGCGGCCGGGATCGATCCAAAGCTGGCGGAAGCGCCGCTGGGCGTGGGCGTGTGCCTGTTGCATCTGAATTTTCCGATCGACGCGCTGGAGGCTTTCGATCAATGTCTGCACGCCAAGCCGGGGCATGAAAAGGCGCTGTACGGCAAGGCGGTGGCGCTGCAGTTGATGAATCGCACCGAGGAAGCCAAGCAACTGTATCTGAAGCTGCTGCCCATCACGGGTCCGAATCCGGAGCTGCTTTCGAACTTGATCGGCGCGGAGCTGGCGCGGGGAGAACAGGCGCGGGCGCGCGAACATTGCGAGAAGCTGCTCCGGCTGCGTCCCAACTCTCCGGTGGCGCTGCAGGGGTTGATGGCGGCGGCGGTAGAGCGCGGCGACTTCAAAGCGGCGGCCCAGCACGGCGCGCAACTGGTGAAAGCGTCGCCGGGATCGTATGAGGCGTGGCTCAATCTGGGCTTTTCCTATCAGAAGACCAACCGGCGCGAGCAGGCCGGCCAGGCCTACGCGGAAGCCATCAAGATCCAGCCGGACCACGAAGCGGCCTACGTCAACCTGGGGCTCACGCTGCAGGAGCGCGGCGACTTTCCGGAAGCGCGCAAGGCTTATCAGCGCGCGCTGGAGATTGCTCCCGATCAAGCCGCTGCGCGCTGGAACCTGAGCATCGTGCTGGAGCGGCTGGGATCGGTGGCCGACGCCGAGAAGTGTGTCGAAAAGGTGCTCGAGGTGGAGCCGGAGAAAGAAGACGCCTGGTTCCGGCTGGGCTACTTCCGGCTGGTGCGGGGCGACTACGCCGAAAGCATCGAGCCGTTCCGGAACTGCGTCAGCAAGCGGCCGGACTGGCTGGAGGCGCTGGTGAACCTGGGGCTGGCGCAATGGAAGAGCGGGGACCTGGAGGCGGCCAAGGCGTCCTATGTCCAGGCCATCGCGCGGCATCCGGAGTCCAGCGACGCGCTGCGGGCGCTGGCGGCGCTGTCGGTGGAGATGGGCGACCACAGTCTGGCTCTGGACATCGAATCGAAACTGGAACGGTCGGGCGACTCGGCGGCGGAGCTGGCTTACAACATCGGGATCGTGCTGGAGCGTGCGGAGATGTACCAGGACGCGGTGCGCTGCTATCGTCACGCGACCGAGAAGAAGCCGGATTTCGGCGAGGCGCTGCTCAACCTGGGGCACGCGCTGAGCGCTCTGGGCGATGAGCAAGAGGCGCGCGCGTGCTGGCAGAAGGCGCTGGACGCCAAGCCGGAGTTGGCGGAGAAGTATTTCTAAAGCTTGCGGCAGTGTTCAGGGATCTCGGAGATAAAAAACTCGGGGACAGACGGATCTGTCCACGCGCGAAAACCGCTAATCAGATCCAAGAGAGAAGATTGCCGCTTGGGACAGATTCGTCTGTCCCCGAGTTTTTTACTTGGTGTCCAGCCACTTCACGCTGGTGGGTTCGGCGTGCTCGCACTGCATCGTGTCGGTGACTCCGGATACCATCAAGCCGCAGGCATTGGATTGAGCGCTGCGGAGGGCGTGCTCCCTGGTGTCGGCGGACGCGATGCGGCATTCGGTTTGGCCGCGAAACGCCACGCACACTTCCACGCGGTAGTGGGCGATGTGCATGCTGGAGTAGATCAGGAACGCCACCAGCGCCACCACGAAAACGACACCGATTATGACGGTCTTGTTCATGCGCCCTGGCCTTCGGCGAAGAAGCTGCCCATGTGACGGAACTTGTTATAACGGTCGTCGATCAACTGCTCGGGTGAACGCGCTGAGAGTTCCTGAAGAGATTCACGCAGGGTCTGTTTGACGGACTCGGCGGCGGCGTCGGCATCGGTATGCGCGCCTTCGGCGGGCTCGCGGATGATGCCGTCGATCAGGCCCAGCGCCAGCAGATCCCCGGAGCTGAGCCTCAGGGCGCGGGCTGCGTCGGCGGCTTTTCCGGAATCGCGATAGATGATGGCGGCGCAGCTCTCCGGGCTGATGACGCTGTAGTAAGCGTTCTCCAGCATGTAGACGCGGTTGGCGATGCCCAGGCCGAGCGCGCCGCCGCTGCCGCCTTCGCCGATGACGATGGCGATCACGGGAACACCCAGCCGCGACATTTCGCGCAAGTTCACGGCGATAGCCTCGGCTTCGCCGCGTTCTTCGGCGTCGACGCCGGGAAAGGCGCCGGGCGTATCCAAGAAATTCACGATGGGACGTCGAAACTTGTCGGCCAGGCGCATCAGGCGCATGGCCTTGCGATAGCCCTCCGGCTTGGGCATGCCGAAGTTGCGCAGCAGCTTCTGCTTGGTGTCGCGTCCCTTCTGGTGCCCGATGACCATGACCGCGCGTCCTTCGAAGAAGGCCATGCCACCGACGATGGCGGGGTCGTCGGCGTAGGCGCGGTCGCCATGCAGTTCCGAAAAGTCAGTGAAGATCCGGCTGATGTAGTCGAGCGTATGCGGGCGCTTGGGATGGCGGGCGAGCTGGACGCGCTCCCAAGTCGGGTTGGGCGCCGGAGTTTCACCGGGCTTGCTGGCATTGGACGGGGACGGGTTGCGGTTGTCGGCCATTCGGATTGACGGCGCGGCTACTTTGCCAGGATCTCGACGGATTCCGGTCCGCAGATCCGTTCCACTTCCGCCCAAAATTCCTTGTCGGGGCGGACCTTGAGGGTCACATCCAGAATAACGGAAAAGTCGCGGGGTTTCTCAAGTCGCAGGCGGACCTCGGTGGCGCCGCTCTTGCGGGCGAAGAGCTGGTTGAGGGCCGCGGCCTTATCGACCGTACCGTTGGAGCCGACGCCGACGCGGATGGAGATGAGCGTGGGCAGATCGACGCGCGCGGTTCGCAGCGGCGTGATGTCCTGGACCGAAAGCTTGGGAGGGCCGTTATCTTCGGGAAGCACCAGGCCGCGGACCAGCACGGCCTGGTCCTCCACCATCGCCTTCAGCAGGCGTTCGTACTGCGTGCTGAACACCATGGCCTCGACGCTGCCGGTGCGATCTTCCAGGCGCATGGCGGCCCACAGCTTGCCGTCCTTATTGCGCTTGCGCGTGATGCCGGTGAGGATGCCGCAGATGGCCACCTCGACGCCCTTCTCCAGGCCTTCCAGCGTTTCGGTGTAATGCGTGGAAAGCTCGGCGACTTTGTCGGAGTACTCGTCGAGCGGATGGCCGGTGACGTAGATGCCCAGCACTTCTTTCTCGCTGGCGAGTTTCTGCTGCGGGGTCCAGTCAGGCAGCGGAGGCAGCGGATGTTCTTCGGGCGCTGATTCGCCGGCATCCATGCCGAACAATCCGGTCTGGCCGCTTTGGCGATCGCGCCAGACGCGCTGGCCGGATTCCATGGCGTTTTCGACGAGCGCGGTGAGCTGGGCGCGATTGCCTGGGAGGCTCGACAGGGCGCCGCCCTTGATGAGATTTTCGATGACGCGGCGGTTGACGCTGGTGAGATCGACGCGCTCCGAGAAATCGTAGAGCGACTGGAAGGGTCCGCCGGACTGGCGCGCCTGGATGATGGAATCGGCCGCGGTTCCGCCGACGCTGCGGATCGCGCCGAGGCCCATGCGGATGCCCTGGCTGTCGGGCGTGAAGTCCTGATTGCTGGAGTTGATGTCCGGAGGCAGCACCGGGATTCCCATCTCGCGGCACTCGTTGATGTACTTCACCACCTTGTCGGTGTTGCTGATTTCCGAACTCAGCATCGCGGACATGAATTCGAGTGGGTAGTGCGCTTTCAGGTACGCGGTGACGTAGGCGAGCTGCGCGTAGGCGGCCGAGTGCGACTTGTTGAAGCCGTATCCGGCGAACTGCTCCATCAAGTCGAAGATCTTTTCGATTTTCTTTTGGGGATAGCCCTTGGCTTTGCCGCCTTGTAGGAAGCGGGCGCGCTGGGCGGCCATCTCCTCGGCTTTTTTCTTGCCCATGGCGCGGCGCAGGATGTCGGCTTCGCCGAGCGAGTAGCCGGCCAGCAGGTTGGAGATCTGCATCACCTGCTCCTGGTAGACGATGACGCCGTAGGTTTCTTCCAGGATGTCCTTGAGCTCGGCGATGTCGTAGGCGACTTGCTTGCGGCCGTGCTTGCGATCGATGAAGTCCTCGATCATGCCGCCTTGCAGCGGGCCGGGGCGGTAGAGCGCGTTGAGCGCGCACAGATCCTCGATGCGGGTGGGCTGGTATTTGCGCAGGATGTCGCGCATGCCGCGCGATTCAAACTGGAACACGCCGCTGGTGAAACCCTTGGAGAAAATCTGGTAGGTTTGGGTGTCGTCGAGCGGCAGATCTTCGACGGACAGCTTCACGCCGCGGTGACGTTCGATGAGCGCGAGGGCGTCCTGGATGATATCCAGCGTGGTGAGGCCCAGGAAATCCATCTTGAGAAGCGCCAGCTTCTCCAGGCCCACCATGTCGTACTGGGTGACAATTTCGTCTTTGCTGGTCTTGTAGAGCGGGACCAGTTCGCGGAGCGGCACCGGTGAAATCACCACGCCGGCGGCGTGCATGGAGGCATTGCGCGCCATGCCTTCGATTTTGAGCGCGACATCCAGCACTTCCTTCAAGCGCGGGTCCTTGCGGGCGGCGTCCTCGATGGCGGGCTCCTGCTCGAGGGCGTCCTTGAGCTTGATGTTGAGCGTGGTGGGGATCAGCTTGGTGATGCGGTCGACGTCGGCGAAGCTGATGTCCAGCACGCGGCCGACGTCTTTGATGGCGGTGCGCGCGCCCAGCGTGCCGAAGGTGATGATTTGCGCCACCTGCTCGCGGCCGTACTTTTCGGTGACGTATTGGATCACCTCGCCGCGGCGCCGGGTGTGGAAGTCGATATCGATGTCGGGCATGCTGATGCGCTCGGGATTGAGGAAGCGCTCGAACAGCAGGCCGTATTCGAGCGGATCGATATCGGTGATGTCCATCGAGTAGCTGACCAGGCTGCCGGCGGCCGAGCCTCGGCCCGGCCCCACCGGGATGCCGCGCGATTTTGCGAAGCGGATGAAGTCCCAGACGATCAGGAAGTAGCCGGAGAACTTCATCTGCTGGATCATGCGGATTTCGCGTTCCAGGCGCTCGACGTATTCCGCGAGATCGTGTTTCAGCAGGCCGGTCTTGCGCAGCGCTTCCAGCCGCGGGCGGCGCTTTTCGAATCCCTGGCGCGCGACGTATTCGAAGTAGCTGTCGGTGGAATGCTCCCGCGGGACGTCGAACTTGGGGAAGGGCTCCTTGATTTTTTCCAGGCTGACCTGGCAGCGCTCGGCGATCTGCCAGGTGCGGTCGAGCGCGTCTTCCAGTTCGCCGAACATGCGCAGCATCTCGTCGCGGGTCTTGAGATAGAACTCCGGCTGCGTGAAGCGCATGCGCTGCGGGTCGCTCATGGTCTTGCCGGTCTGGATGCACAGCAGGATTTCGTGGGCGCGCGCGTCGTCCTTGCGCATGTAGTGCGAGTCGTTGGTGGCCACCAGCGGGATGCGCGTTTCCTTGGAGAGCCGGTGGACCAGGGGCGTGACGATCTTATCCTGATCCAGGCCGTGGTCCTGAATCTCCAGGAAAAAATTGTCCTTGCCGAACATGTCGACGTAGCCGTAAGCCAGGCGCTTGGCTTCTTCGTAGCGATTGGCGAGCAGCGTTTCGTTGATGTCGCCGCGCAGGCAGGCCGACATCGCGATCAGGCCCTGGGAGTGCTGCGCGAGCAGATTTTTGTCGATGCGCGGCTTGTAGTAGAAGCCTTCCAGAAACGCGGTGGAGACCAGCTTGAGCAGATTGCGGTAGCCCTGCTGGTTTTCGCACAGCAGCACCAGGTGGTTGTAACGGTCGGTGTCGCTGCGGCTGTGGAGGCCCTGCTCGGAGACGTACACTTCGCAGCCGATCACCGGATGCACGCCTTTGTCCTTAGCGCTGTTGTAGAACTCGACTGCGCCGAAGAGATTGCCGTGATCGGTCATGGCGACGGCGGGCATTTTCTGCTGGACGACGAGGTCCATCAACTGGCCGATTTCGCAAGCGCCATCGAGCAGCGAGTAGTCGGTGTGGCAGTGTAGATGGACGAAGGGCGGCGCGGAACTCATGCTGTTGCTCAAACTCGGTGGGGAAGGCTGCTTCTATTGTACTTCGATCTCGCGCGAGTTTTCGCCGGTGGCGCGCAGGCGGATTTCGATGCGATCCGCGGGCATCAGGGCCGGGAATTTCTCGCCCCATTCGATCAGGACCACCGCGTCGCGGTCGAAGATTTCATCGAGACCGAGCGTGGCCACTTGCGCTGCGGTGTCCAGGCGGTAGAGGTCGATGTGATATGCGCCGGGGCTGTATTCGTGAATCAGGGTGAAGGTGGGGCTGGAAACTTCGTCGGGCTGAGCCGCGCCCAGGCCTTTCACGATTCCCTTGGCCAGCGTGGTCTTGCCCGCGCCGAGGTTGCCGATCAGCAGCACCACCGCCTTGGCCGGGAGTTCCGCGGCCAGTTTTTCGCCCAGCGCGATAGTCTCTTCCTCAGACTGGGTGTGAAAGGTCCGCGACTTCACGCATGGCCTCGGGGAGGAACTGGAACAGGTCTGACGCGATGAGCGACTTCTCGCCGAGCTTGGCAGCGCCCAGCTCGCCGGCGCGTCCGTGCAGGTAAACCGCGGCCAGCAACGCCGGCTCCAACTGATCCGGGAACTGGGCCACCAGGCCCGCGATCATTCCGGTAAGCACGTCGCCGGTGCCGGCGGTGGCCAGGGCGGGCGAGCCGGTGGGATTGATCCAGACGCGGCCGTCGGGAGCGGCCATCACGCTGCGGTTGCCTTTCAGCAGCAGGTAGACTCCGCGCTCGGTGGCGAAAGCGCGCGCGGTGGCGATGCGGTCGGCCTGGATCTCGGCGACGGTCTGGCCCGTCAGGCGCGACATTTCGCCGGGGTGCGGCGTGAAGATGCGCGGCCCGTGACAGCGCAGGTCCTGGCGGCCCATGGCATTCAGACCGTCGGCGTCCACCACCATGGGGACGCGCAGCTCGGTGACCACGCGGCGGATGAACTGAACGGTGTCGGGATCGTGGCCGAGTCCGGGGCCGAGCGCGATGACGTCTTTCTTCTCAAGGATGCGGGGGAGCCAGGCAGGCTCGAGCGCGGCGGACGAGATGGAACCTGTTTCGGTTTCAGGCAGCGGCTCGGTCATGATTTCGGGCGCATGCGAGGCGATGGCGTTGATGGCGGATTCGGAGGAGGCGACGGTGGAAAGTCCCGCGCCGGCACGCAGCGCTGCGATGCCTGCCAGGGCGGCAGCTCCGCTTTTCCCGCGCCCGCCCGCGATCACCAGAACATGGCCGTACATGCCCTTGTTGGACTCGGATGGGCGCGGCCGGAAAAGTTGTGCGAACAGCGCAGGCTCGGAAAGAGACAGCCACAGCGACGGGTCGTTTTCGAAAAGTTCGGGCGGGCTTCCGATGGGCACGACGTGCAGTTTTCCAACCAGCCCCGCGGCGGGGCCGATCACCTGGCACGGCTTGGGCGCGGTGAAGGTGACGGTGTGACTGGCGTGCACGGCCGGGCAGGCGACGGAACCGGAATCGCTGTCCAGGCCCGAGGGAATGTCGACGGCCACAACGCCGGCCTGAGGGAAACCGTCGTTGATGGCGCGAATCAGTTCCGCCGGGCGGCCCGTAGCGGGGCCGTGGATGCCGGTGCCGAGCAGGGCGTCGACGACGAGCGTCGCGCTCTGCATGGCGGGCGTAAGATCGCGAGTGACCGGGCATCCGGCGGCTTGGAGCATCCGGAAATTTTCGGCGGCGTCGCCGCGCATCTCGCCGGGGTCGGCCGCCAGCACGACGTCGAGCGATCGGGGACAGATGCGGGTGTGGAGTTCGCGCGCCACCACCATGCCGTCGCCGCCGTTGTTGCCCTTGCCGCAGAAGACCACGATGCGCTGCGAGGCGAGCGGGAAATACTGACACTCCAGGAACTCGACCACGCGGTGGCCGGCGTTTTCCATGAGGACGATGCCGGGAGTGCCCAGCTCGCTGGTGCGCCGGTCCACCTCGCGCATCCGGGCGGCGGTGAGCACCTTCACGCGCGGACCTCGGTAACCACGTGCTCGAGGCGGCGCAGGCTTTTGGCCTCGCCCATTACGATCAGATGATCGCCGCCCTCGATGGCGGCCTCCGGCGGCGGATTAAAGATCATGCGCCCATCGGATTTGCGGATGGCCAGCACGATGACACCGAATTCCTTGCGAATCTGCGTCTCGAGCAGGCGCTTGGAAACCAGCTCGCTTTCGTTGGGAACGCGGACCTGTTCGATGCCGACGTCCAGTCCCATGCCCTTGGTGGTGAAGTCGATGAATTGGAAAACGTGCGGCTTGAGCATCACCTGGGCCATGCGGTTGCCGGTCATGTCGTAAGGAGCGAAGACGTAGTCGGCGCCGGCCAGTCGCATTTTCTTTTCGCTCTGCTCGGAATTGACGCGCGCGGAAACCAGCAGGGACGGCTTGAGGGCCTTGGCGGAGAGAATGACGAACAGGTTGTCGGAGTCGCTCTGCAAGGTGGCGATGAGGCCCTTGGCGCGCAGGACGCCGGCGTCTTTGAGCGTCTCGTCGTCGGTGGCGTCGGCCATTACGGCCAGCATGCCGCTCTTGATGGCCCACTCCACGCGGTCTTCGCTGTTATCGACCACCAAGAAGGGAACGCCGGCGCGGCGCAATTCGCCGGCTGCGCCTCGTCCGACGCGGCCGAAGCCGCATACGATGTAGTGGTCGTGTAACGCGTCGATCATTTTCTTAACCCGCCGTTTTCCAAAATACTGATTGAGCTCCAGCTCGATGATGGCCTGGGTCATGCCGCCGACCGCCAGCAGCATGATGGTCACGCCAAAGAATATCAGAAACGAATTGAACACCCGGCCCGCGTGGCTGAGCGGGTACAGCTCGCTGTAGCCCACCGTGCTGATGGTGATGAGGGTCATGTAGAAGGCGTCGAACGGCGGGTAGTGTTCGATGAGGATGAAGCCCAGCGTGCCGCTGACGACGATCAGCAGAATGGCGGCGGCGATGAAGATCAGCCGGTTGCGGAAGCGCTCCATGCTGTGGCTATTTTACCCGCAAACCACATCGCGTTCGCAGGAGTACGAGTGCGTGCGCCGCGGCTACTTGCGGCGCGCCAGTACCACGGTCATGTCGTCGGACAATTCCGGAGAAGTGGTCCACTGGCGGACCGCCTCCAGCAAGGCTTCGATGATCTGGTGGTCCGGGCGGTCGGCGTGCTTGGTGACGAATTCGATGAGGCGTTCTTCGCCGAACATTTCGCCGTATTCGTTCTCCGGTTCGGTGATGCCGTCGGTATAGCAAACCAGCAGGTCGCCGCTACGCAGCTCGACTTGGCTCTCGTCGTACTGGGCGAAGGGAAACGCGCCGATCACCGTGCCGTTGACGTCCAGGCGGGTGGCGTTGCCGTCGCGAATCAGAATGGGCGGCAGGTGGCCGGCGTTGGTGTAGGTCACGTGGCCGGTGTCGTCGTCGTACAGAGCGATGCAGAAGGTGGCGAATTTCTCCGGCGAGCTGGTGGCGTGCAGTTGCTGGTTGAGATCGGAAACCATGCGCGCGGTGGAGAGCCGGAAGCCGTTCGCCGGCGCGGCCGCGTATTCGAGCGAGGTCCGCAGCTCCATGCGCATCGCCGATTGAATGGCGGCCATCAGCAGCGCAGCCGATATTCCCTTGCCCGCGACGTCGCCGATGGCGATGGCCAGTTGGTTGTCCGGCAGCGCCTGGTAATCGTAGTAGTCGCCTGAAACCATGCGGGCGGGCGCGCACATGCCGGTCACGCGCAGGTTCTTGAGGGCCGGGACGGTCTTGGGGTAAAGCTGTTCCTGCACTTCGCGCGCGATCTCGATCTCGGCCTGCAGGCGCTCCTTCTCCTTGGCGACGGCCAGCAGGCGCTCGAGATTTTCCGTCATGGTGTTGAACGAGCTGCTCAGCTCAGCGATCTGGTCGCGGCCGGAAACCTTGATGTGGTGCGAGAAGTCGCTCCGCATGACGCGCAGGGTGCCTTCGTACAGGTTGTGGACGGCGCCGGTGATGGTGCGGGTGAGCGACACGCCGATGATGAGCGAAATGACTTCCACCACCAGGAAAGCGATGGCGGCGGCCAGCAGCGCGATCGGAAGGAAGCCCTGAAATTCGTCGGCCCTCTGGCTAAAGAGCACTCCGAGCAGCGCCGAGGGCCGGGTGTGAACCATCAGGACGGCGCTGCGGGACTCAGCGGGATGGCTCCAACCGGTGACCGGCACGATGGAGAACCAGCGCACGCTGATGTCCAAGCGATTGACCGGCGGCGGCAGCACGGTGGCGGCGGGTTCGCGGCCGGTGGGCGCCAGATCGAAACTGTCTTGTCCCACCAGGAACGGCGCTTGGGCTTGCGGCGCGGCGCCAAACTGAATGCCCGCCTTTCCCTTGGCGCCACCGGCGCTGGCCAGACGCGACAGCTGCAGAAAGTAGAGATCTCCCAATCCAGGAACCATCCAGCTCAAGAAATGCCGGGTGAGCGGTGTCATGGCGAGGAACTCCACGCCGTCCTGGTTGGCCGCGGACCAGGCGTAGTAGCGTCCATTGCGCTGCACCACGCCGCTGATAGCGTCCGGGGCTTCCGGAGGCGGCTCGATGGAGGGATCGTCGCCCCAGCGCAACACGGCGCCGCCGTCGGCGATCAGCAGAGCGATGCGAGGATAGGTCTGCGCGTAGACTTCGCCGGTTTGTTGCAGGACCTCGGAGCGCGACTTGGGCTGGGCGCGCCGCAAGACGTCGGTGGCCGAGTGCATGGACGCCACGGTGCGATCCAATTCCGTGCGGGCGATATAAACAGAGATCTGGGCCGCCAGCATGACGCAGCCCAATCCAACCAATGTGAGGATGAGAAGAATCGGGACCACCGCGATCAGCAGGTAGGCGACGATCAGGCGGTTGCGCAGCCGCCAGATGGCCTTGCGCAGCCCGGCGCGCGCCAGCCGCAGCAGAATCCACACCGCCAGCAGGATGGCGGCGAATTGCAGCAAGGTGGTGAATCCGCTGGCCGGCGCCACCAGCAGGAAGGTGAAGTAGACGATCAGCAGCAGAAGGAAGGTCTGCCCCAACCGGCCGAGCAGCTTCCAGCGGGATTGGAGGTTGAGCGTCACACCCGCGATTTTGCGATCTGCGGCGTTTCCGGCACGGGTTCGGGCAGCGGCTTCTCGGTCGTCAGGAAGTGTCTGCTCAATTGTTCCTGAAGAATGGCGAGCGCGGTCTCGGGATCATCGGTGTATTGAAACAGGCTGAGATCTTCTTGGTCGATGGTGCCGTGCTTCACCAGCGCTTCGAAGTTCAAAACCTCTTTCCAATACTTGGACCCGTACAGCACGATCACGATCTTGCTTTCGAGCTTGTGGGTCTGCGCCAGAGTGAGGATTTCGAAAAGCTCGTCGAGGGTGCCGAACCCGCCGGGGAAAATCACCAGCGCCTTGGCGAGATAGGCGAACCAGAACTTGCGCATGAAGAAGTAGTGGAACTCGAAGGAGAGTTCCGGCGTGATGAAGGGATTGGGTTGCTGCTCGAAGGGCAGGCCGATGTTCAGCCCGATGGTTTTGCCGCCCGCGTCGGCGGCGCCGCGGTTGGCGGCTTCCATGATGCCGGGCCCGCCGCCGGAACAGATCACGAAGCGGCGAAAGGTCGCTTCAATCTTGTTGGACCACTCGGTGATCAGTCGCGCCAGCGTGCGGCAGTCGCGATAGTACTGGCCCAGCGCGCCCTCCTCAGTGATGCGGGCCGAGCCGAAGAAAACGATGGTGTCCTGGATTCTTTCGTCGCGGAAATGCGAGAGCGGCTCCAGGTACTCCGACAGAATGCGCAAGCCGCGGGCGTCCGGGCTTTCCAGGAACGTTTCGTTCAAGTAGGCTACGGGCCGGCGGCCGCCATTGTTGTTTGCATCGATCATTACGATGTTCGGGGAGCGGCGTCGAACCGCTCGAGGCGCTTCTCCAATTGTCTCACTGTCTTCAGCAGATCCGGCAGCTTTGGAAAGGCGGTGATGGCGCGCAGCCAGTCGCGCGCGGCGAAGGCCGGCGATCCCGAAACCACCGCTCCCTCGGCCACGTCGCCGCCGATACCGCTTTGCGCATACACCACCGCGTTGTCGTGAATGGTCAGGTGACCGGAAACGCCCACCTGTCCGGCCAGCAGGACGTTCTTGCCCAGGATGGAGCTGCCCGCCAGGCCGGTTTGGGCGCAGATGATGTTGTCTTCGCCCACCACCGAAGCGTGACCCACCTGCACCAGGCTGTCGATTTTCGCGCCGCGCTGGACGCGCGTTTCGCCCATGGTGGCGCGGTCGACCGAGCTGAGCGACTGCACCTCGACGTCGTCCTCGATCACCGTGACGCCGGACTGGACGATCTTGAAATGCGTGCCGGCGGAGGTTTTCGCAAAGCCGAAGCCGTCGCCGCCGATCACCACTCCGTTCTGGAGAATCACTCGATGGCCGATGCGGCAGAACTCGCGCACCACGGCGTGCGAGTGGGCGCAGAAATCGTCGCCGATCCGTGCGCCTTCGTAGATGACCACGTGCGGATGCAGCACGGCGTTACGCCCGATGGACACGCGCTCTCCCACCACCGCGTAGGCTCCGATGGAAGCGCCTTCGCCGATCCGCGCGGTGGGCGCGATGGACGCGGTGGCGTGAATGCCGGGCGCGGGCCGGGGAGGCTGGTAGAACAAAGCCAGCGCGCGCGCGAAATCGTGATAGGGATTCGAGGAGATCACGCTGGCGGGTTGCGGCGTGTCGAGCGCCTCGGAGACCAGCACCGCGGCCGCGCGCGTCTGCTTCACCTTGGGCGCGTATTTCGGGTTGGCGAGGAAGGTCAACTCGGCGGGTCCGGCGTGCTCCATCCCCGCGACGCCCGTGATTTCGATGTCAGGATCGCCCCGAAGTTCGCAGCCGAGGCGCGCGGCGAGATCGCCAAGCGAGATGCGTTGGACTGTGGCCATAAGATGGCTTCATTGTAACGGGCTGGCCCGGCGGGGGGACTTCAGCCGGCGTCGCGCGAGAGCAGGATCTTATAGGCGCCGGCTTTGAATTGCACGTCGCGAACCTTGCCGCTGGGACCCAGCGGGCCGATGTCGGCGCCGTTGAAGCGAACCTGCAGGCCGCCCGCGTTGCCGGTGCGCAAGGTGGCGTTCTTGGTGAGTTCCAGGGTGCGGCTTTCGTGCGGCTGCAGCGTCCGCGCCATCAGGGTCTTGCCGTCCACGTCGGTGACCGTGACCCAAACCAGGTCGCGAGCTTCCAGATCGACGCGCATGAGTTTCGAGCCGGGTTCGGACACGCTGGCTGAAGCGATGGCGCTGAGATCGGGCTTCGGGCGGCTGGGCGCGGGCGCGATTGCGGACGGTTTTTCCACCGGAACAGCGACGCTGGAGGCGGGCTGGCTGGCTTCGGGCGGCTTGCTGGATTCCGTCACGGTTACCGCGGGAGCCGAGGCGGCTTCCGCACTGCGCGGCTCGGGCTGCCGGGAGGGCCAAAAAAGGAACGCGGCGGCAACCAAGCCGACCACGATCACGGCCGCAACCGCGAGAGCCCGCCAGTTGACACTGGATGAAGGCGCCGAGGCCTCCGGCGTTGGCCTTGCCTCGAGTGGGGGCGCAGCTTCCGGTGCGGGCGCAGCTTCCGGTGGGAGTTCAACTGAAACGGCTGGAGCGGATGGCGCGGATAAAGCCGATGGCGCCGATGGCGCTGACGCGGCCGGCAACTCCGACTGCGGCGTGAGCCGTTCCAACTGCCGGGTGGCCTGCCCGCAGAAATTCTCGACCGCCGACAGCAGCCCGCGGAAGCTCTCTTCGGTGGCCGCCGAGCTGTCGCGCAGATCGGTGAGCGCGTGCGAATGATTTTCGATCTCGCCCTCCAGGCGAGTGATCCGCTTGGTGAGGTTGGACTCCACCTCGCGAACCAGCTCCGGCAATCTCTGGTCGGCGCCGACGGGGCCGCGATCCCGCCGATCCTTGAAATGACGGGCGGCCGCGCCGGCATCGATGACCGAGGGAAGACGAGTCTCCTGGTCCAGTTCTCCCGAGACGCCGAGCAAAAGCTGCATCTCGTCGGCGATCCGCAGCGCATCGCGCCGGGAGAGACAGCGCCATTCGATGGGCTCGCCGTCATGGTCGGCCGGGTAGAGGCCGAAGCCGATCAGCTCGTCTTCGCCGATCGCGTCGGCGATGCGCGTGAATTGCGCGATGGTGGCGCGGCGCAGCGACGACACGCCGTCGAACGCGGCGCAGAAGGCGCTCACCTGCTCGGCGGTCACCGGTCCGACATACTCGGCGGTGAAGTTGAGCGACTCATTGTCGAAGTCGAAGCCCAGCCATTCTCCGCGGTCCTTCTCGATGTGGACGTCCAGCGCAAGCATCTCGAAGAAGCGCTGGGATTCGTGAACGACACTGGCCAGTTTGTGCAGCGGGACCCCGACCCCGCCGCGATTCAATTCAACGCGAACACGCAGGCGTGCCATATTTATCTCCCCAAGACTCGCGGCGCAGCGGTTGAGGGCGCGTGCAGCGCCGACATCACGCGCCCGGTGGCAAAGCGAAGGTTGTGCCAGGCCTCGACGCAATCCGGGGCCCGTTCCACGATCCGGCCGCAATACTGAACCACGGCCTCATATTCGCGCCGCTCCAGCGCGACGGCGGCGAGAGCCTGTAGCGCCGGCAAGGACTGCGGCGAGATCGCGAGCAGCCGCAGAGCAAGGTGTTGGGCGGCGTCCCAGTACCGTTCCTGGATGCTCAGAGCGATCAAGTTCGCCAAGGCTTCTTCCGATCTCGGATCCGCCTCGAGGACGCGCTGGTAGTCGGCTTCGGCTTCGTCCTGCCGGCCGAGCAGCTGCAGGGCCACCGCCTTGCCGAACATAGCGCGGGTCCGCGCGGCGCCCGACCAGCAACGGTCGAAGTTGGACAGCGCTTCTTCCAGACGGTTCAGGTGCAGCAGGCAGGCGCCCAGCGCCAGGCGCGCGTCATCGCGATGCGGATCGATTTCGAGTACGCCCTGGAAAGCCTGCGCGGCCTCGGTCCAGCGATTCAGGCGCTGCAGACAAGCCGCCAGGTTGAAGCGCGCGAATGCATTTTCCGGTTCGGTGGCGACCACGGTGAAGTAGCTGCCGGCCGCTTCCTGGAAACGGCCCAGCGCGACCTGGATTTCGCCGCGCACCGTGTAGAAGTCGGAAGAATATTCAGCCGGCGCGGCGAGCAACTCCAGCGCGTCTTCGAGCCGGCCGGCGACACGCAGCGCGAGTGCGGCCTCCACCTGGCATCGCATCGCTGGGGCCGCGGCGGACATCTTAAGCGCCTCCCGCCGCCGGCCGGCTATGCAGTGCCATCCCAGGGCCGCCCGCGGCGAAGAATGCCGGAAGCTGGGGAACACGCAGCCCGCGCTGAACCGACGACCGCTCCGGGAACGACAGCCGCACCGTTTGCACGTCCGCGGTCTGATTCCACTCCTCCAGAAAGCCCAGGGCGCCGGACGTCAACCGGGCGTCGTTCCAGTATTCGGTGGCATTGCCCTGCAGATAGAGCGTGAACATGGGACCGAAGATATCCATTCGCACGTGCAGCACCCTATCGTTGCTAGAGAGGATGAGCACCTTTTCGGTGTGGCCGCTTTCCAACCAGTTGTATACGGTGAAGTACTCCAAGCCGACCGCCGGAGACGAGCCGGGCCTAACCACCTTCAACTGCATGGCGTAGTAGTTTCCCAAGTCCTTGGCGCGGAACACCCACCCGACGCCCTGGTCGTCGACCTTCCAATTGAATTCCAGCCGGCCATCGTGAGCCGTGAGGGCGGGACGGTAGAGAATGAGTTGTCGCGCGCTTTTGACGCCCGGATCTCCCTGGACCGCCGCCTGGCGCATCCAGTCTCCGCCGTTGATGGAGGTGTCCACTTGGGTCCCGGCGGAACGCGACGCACGCTGCCACACCGGAACGGCTATCGCTGCCAACGCCAGCACGCCGAGGCAGAGTTTGAAACTGGACGATTTTCGAAACGGAGTGGAGCCGGTGTATAAGTTGGGCGCGTTCTGAGGTTCCGGAGGCGCGGGAGGCCGCCGCGGAGTGGCAGGAGGCGCGATGGCGCTGGTCAGCTTGGCTTTCTTGCCTGGCCGAACCATTTTCGGAACGACCATCTCCCATTGGAATGCGCCGCCGTGCCGGATGTTCTTCCCCTCGGCCTGCAGCACCTGGTCGGCGTAGATCCTCGCGGCTGGCAGCGATGCCGGGGCGGGGGTTAAGTCGGGCTTGGGTCCCGCCAGCGCGGGTTTCGCCGCCCGCTCGTTCATGGGGATCAAACTGGTGACTGCTCGCGGCGGGTCAACTGGGGCGGACAAGAGCGACCAGGTAACCGAAAAGCGGAAGGCGGTTGCTTCGGATTCGGCGGCGGTGGCCGGCGCGATGGCCGTGGCTTGCCGAGGATCAACGAAGCTGCTCTCTGCTTGCGCCATGCCGACCTGACCAACAGTTCATGGGTCGCGTCTCCTCGAATCGAGTTCGAGGACGCCAGGGGGAGATACCACGAGCTTGACAACTTATACCCAATATCATGGGTGGTTGTCAAGGCTAGTGCCATATCTTGAGCTTCGCACGGAGTTCCGGTATAATCCATCTGGTCGGTTGTCTGCTAAAACACTCTCCTAAGGAGGTTGGCATGGCTTCCAGCAGGACCCCGTCAACGAGGCCTTCGCCGAACATTTCAACGGCTGCGGCCAAGACACGGTCCGTCATTCGAGACCTGCAAACCAGGCTTACCGAGGCCGGGCATCCCGGGCCCGGCGTGCATCTCGCACCCGCCGAACGGCAGGAAAGCGAAGAAGAACTCGAGCGGCAACTGCAGGCGTACTTTGCGCGCTCGGTTGGCTCTGGCGGAACCAGTGCCGGCTCGCGGACGCGAATTCTGGATGAGTTGCGCAGCCGCGTGATCGATGGCGTGGTGGACCGCATCCTCAATGAGTGGGCGGGTAGTCAACCCGACGCGCCGGCGGCCGCCGGACTGCGCGATGAAGTGATGGAGCGCCTGATCGAGCGAGTGCTCCAGCAGTTGCGCGCCAGCAACGGAACCCTCCAGACCGCGCTGCCTTCCTAAGAGTAGCCAGATGTGCAGTCTAGGCAGGACCTCTCCGTAAGGTCCGAATCAGACTTGACAATAAGGCACTAAAGTTTAATAATGTACTTAGGCTAAATAGGACCCGGTTGTGTAACCCGGAGGATTGAGGCAAGATGAGCAAAATCATAGGAATAGACTTGGGAACGACCAATTCGGTCGTGTCGGTGATGGAGGGAGGTCAGGCCGTTGTCATTCCCAACCAGGAAGGCGGCCGCACGACGCCCTCGGTGGTCGGCTTCACCAAGAGTGGCGAGCGGTTGGTGGGCCAAGTCGCCAAGCGGCAGTCCGTGACCAACCCGGAAAACACGGTGTATTCGATCAAGCGCTTCATGGGGCGCCGCTTCAACGAAGTCTCGGAAGAGATGAAGCTGGTCCCGTACAAGGTGGTGGCCGGCGAGAACAGCGACGCGCGGGTGGAGATCAACGGGAAGCGCTATTCGCCGCCCGAAATCTCGGCCATGATTCTCGGCAAGCTGAAGGAAGCGGCTGAGGCGTACCTGGGCGAGAAAGTGACCAAGGCCGTGATCACGGTACCGGCCTACTTTAACGATTCCCAGCGCCAGGCGACTAAAGACGCGGGCCAGATCGCGGGCCTGGAAGTGATGCGAATCATCAACGAGCCGACTGCGGCGGCGCTGGCCTACGGGCTGGACAAGAAGAAGAACGAGACCATCGCGGTGTACGATTTCGGCGGCGGCACGTTCGACATTTCGATTCTGGAAGTGGGCGACGGCGTGGTGGAAGTGAAGTCCACCAACGGCGACACGCACCTGGGCGGCGACAACATCGACCAGCGCATCATCGACTGGCTGATCCAGGAGTTCAAGAAAGAAACCGGCGTGGACGTGTCCAAGGATCAGATGGCGCTACAGCGGCTGAAGGAAGCCGCCGAGAAGGCCAAGATCGAGCTTTCGACGGTGCTCGAGACGGAGCTCAACCTGCCGTTCCTGACGGCGGACGCGAGCGGCCCCAAGCACATGAACGTGAAGCTGACGCGGGCGCGGCTGGAGCAGATGGTGGCTGATATTCTGGATCGCGCCACCGGTCCGTGCAAGCAGGCCCTGGCGGACGCGGGCGTGACGCCGGCGCAGATCGACGAAGTGGTGCTGGTGGGCGGCTCGACGCGCATGCCCAAGGTGCAGCAGCAGGTGCGCGATCTGTTCGGCAAGGAACCCAACAAGAGCGTCAACCCGGATGAAGTGGTGGCGGTGGGCGCGGCGGTGCAGGGTGGCGTGCTGGGCGGCGAAGTGAAGGACGTGCTGCTGCTGGACGTGACGCCGCTTTCGCTCGGCATCGAGACGCTGGGTGGAGTGTTCACGCGCCTGATCGAGCGCAACACCACGATTCCGACGCGCAAGAGCGAGATCTTCTCCACCGCGTCGGACAGTCAGACTTCGGTGGAGATCAAGGTGTATCAGGGCGAGCGCGCCATGGCGGCCGACAACAAGCTACTGGGTGTGTTCCAACTGGTGGGCATTCCTCCGGCCCCGCGCGGAATTCCGCAGGTGGAAGTGACCTTCGACATCGACGCCAACGGAATCCTGAACGTGACCGCCAAGGACAAGGCCACCAACAACGAACAGAAGATCACCATCACTTCTTCCTCTGGCTTGAGCAAGGAAGAGGTGGAGAAGATGGCCAAAGACGCCGACGCGCACACCTCCGACGACCGCAAGAAGAAGGAAGAGATCGAATCGCGCAACCGGGCCGATGCGATGGTTTACAACATCGAAAAGATGCTGAAGGAGCATCGCGAAAAAGTCAGCGCGGCCGACGCCAAGGCGGTGGAGGATGCGCTCGAAGAGACCAAGAAGGCCATGCAGGAGGGCGGCATCGACCGCATCAACCAGGCTACGTCCAAGCTGGAAACGGCCAGCCACAAACTGGCCGAGGCGATGTACAAGGCGTCCAGCCAGCCTTCCGGCGCGCAAGGCGCACCAGGCGGTGACGGCCAGGCGCCGGGCGGCGAAGCCAAGCCGAAAGACAACGTCGTGGATGCGGAATTCGTCGACGTGGAAGATAAGAAGTAAGCAACGCGTTAGTTTCTCGTTTCTGGTTTCTCGTTTCTAGTTGCCGGCACCGGCAGCCAACGAGGAACTAGAAACGAGCAACGAGAAACTTTTTATGCCAGCCGCACACAAAGAGGACTACTACGGCACGCTGGGCGTCTCGCGCGATGCGAAGGCGGACGATATCCGGAAGTCGTATCGCAAGCTGGCTCGCAAGTATCATCCCGATTTGAATCCCGGCGACAAGGCCGCCGAAGACCGCTTCAAGAAGGTTCAGGAAGCTTATGACGTTCTGAGCGACGCCAAGAAGCGCCAGGTCTACGATCAATACGGATTCTATTCAGACAATATTCCTCCGGGCGGACCCGGTGCCGGCGCCGGCGAACACGGTCCGGGGATGGGGTTCGGTGGCTTCGATTTTTCGGATTTCGTGAATCGGAGCGGCGCGGGTCACGCCGGTGGTGGGGTGGGAGGCGCCGGGTTCCGCGACATCTTCAGTCAATTCTTCGGAGGCGGCCGGGGCGAGCACCCCGCTTCCGTTCCCGAAAAAGGCTCGGACCTCGAATATGGCCTGAACGTCGATTTTTGGGAGTCCATCCGCGGAACCCAGGCGCGGCTCAACGTGGTCCGCCAGGAAGTGTGTGAGACTTGCGGGGGCAGCGGCGCGGCGGGCAGCTCCTCGACGGTGTGTCCGGAGTGCGATGGTAGCGGCAACGTCACTCAAATGGCCGGCGCGATGAAATTCAGCCTCACCTGCCCGCGCTGCGATGGCAAGGGACGGCTGCGGAACGTGTGTCCCACCTGCCATGGCGACGGGCGGCTTTCCAAGCGGGACGTGGTGGAGGTTCGGATTCCTCCGGGCGTCCAAGCCGGCTCCCGGCTGCGCGTGGCGGGAAAGGGCAACGCCGGGAGAAACGGCGCCGCTTCGGGCGATTTGTACATTACGGTGCGCGTGGAGTCGCATCCGTTCTTTCGGCGCGAGGGCGACGACATCCACATTCAGGTGCCCGTGACGGTGGCCGAGGCGGGATTGGGGGCCAAGATCGAAGTTCCCACCATCGACGGGCGCGCCCTGCTGAAGGTGCCGCAAGGAACCCAGAATCTGCAAAAGTTCCGCTTGCGCGAAAAAGGCGTCATGAACTCGCGGCTGAACAAGCGCGGCGACGAGATCGTCGAGGTGGTGATGCAGGCGCCCAAGGTGCACGACGAACGCACCAAGGAGCTGCTGCGGGAGTTGGGGCAACTTAGCACCGAAGATCCGCGCCAGGAAATGTGGAGCAAGGTGTGAAGAAGAAGGCGTAGCGTATGGCCAAAGCAAGATCCAAAGCCGCGTACATGATCTCGGCCGTCGCCGAGCAGTACCAGATTCATCCGCAAACGCTGCGGCTCTACGAGCGCGAGGGACTGCTCGCGCCGTCGCGCAGCGAAGGCAACACGCGCCTCTATACCGACGACGATCTGGAACGGCTGGAAGTAATTCTCAAGCTGACGCGCGACCTGGGAGTGAACCTGGCGGGCGTCGAAATTATTCTGAACATGCGCGAGAAGATGGCGGCCATGCAGGGACAGATCGAGGAATTCGTCGCCACGCTCAATCAGGAGCTGGCCACGCGGGCGCGAACCTCAGCGGGGGAACCCAAGCGCTCGCTGATCCCGGTCATCCAGATGAATACGCCGCTAGCCAGCCGCGAATCCGGCGGGCCAAGCAAAGAACCAAAGAACCAACGAACCAAGGAACGAAAAAGCGAACGCTAAAGACTGCCCGCCACCGGCTTTTCAGCCGGCGATACAAGAGCCGCTTGAAGGCGGCTGCAGCCACGATTGGCTGCCCCACGACTAGTGAGCTTTTTCCAGGTACTTTCCCAACGTGGCATCCACGAAGACGGAATAGTCGCTCGAGGACGCGGACTCACCCCAAATCACGCGCCAGGCTAAATCGGGAAAACGGCTGGTCTGTTCGAGCACGTATGAGATCGGCATGTCCGGATGCTTCTTGATGTAGTCCTGACTTTTGGCGGCGGCGATGTCGTAAGCCTGATCCGAATCGGTCTTGATGGCCGCGATGGAGAATGGGAAGCCCGCTCCTCGAGGTCCGGAGTAGGATTCCTCGAGTCCCGCGAAAACTCCCTCATGCAGGTTGCCCTCGGCTTCGATTGCGGAGTAGGTATAGGTGCGGGACTTCCCCTTGGAAACCGAAACCAGGATGGCTTCCCAAGCGCCGGCCGTGCCTTTTTCAGACTTGACCTGGGAGAGATGGATGCTTCGAAGCAGCAGTGGCTGGGCGTCCGGAGACCAGCCGCGCGCCTGCGGATAGATTCTTTGAAAGGCCTGGCGGCCCGTGAGCGCCTGGGGCGGTTTCTCGGGCCCCTTCGCCTTTTCCACTTTGGCGGGTTCAGAGCAGGCGCCGAGCAACAGGCAGAGCAGCAGGACCGGGGAGAGCCGATGGGGATGCGACATCAATATCATTCTCCCCAAAATCATTCCGGCGCGGCGCTAAAGGCACACAAACGGACTTTGCCGAACGGGTCTATAATGATGGACGACTGACGGGGGGTCTTATGACCGTTCATTCACTTCTGTGCGGCTCGCTGGCGTTGGCTTTGAGTATCGGCGCGTTCGCGCAGGGCCGGGGAGCGCCGGCGCCATCCACGCCGACGGCTCCGTCGCCAACGGCGCCGACACCGACCAATCCGGGTACGAACCCCAACGGAAACTTCCCCAGCACGTTTCCAGGCGCTCAACCCAATACCTCTCCGGACATAATGCAGCGTCCGGTGTTCTTGTCGGGGAAAGTGGTCATGGACGATGGAACGCCGCCTCCGGACCCGGTAACGATTCAGATCGTTTGCCGCGGCATACCGCGCGCGGTAGCTTACACCGACGGCAAGGGAAACTTCAACGTGGATTTGAGCAACCGCAACCACGCGGTATTCGCCGACGCCTCGGAACCAACCAGCGATCAGGCTTTTTCAGCCAACAACAATTTGGTGAACTCGCGCGGTGTGTGCCCCGGCGAAAGCAACTTCCTGGGGACCGAGATTCAGGCCTATCTGGCGGGCTATCGTTCGGACACGGTGAACCTGGGCCTGCGCCGGTCGCTGGATAATCCGGATATCGGCACGCTGGTGCTGCATCGTTTGTCGAACGTGGAAGGACTCACCATCAGCGCCACCAGCGCGCTGGCTCCGAAGGACGCCAAGAAGGCGCTCGAAAAAGGGCGCGACGAAGCCCGCAAGAAAAAATTACCGGACGCGGAGAAAGAATTCCAGAAGGCCGTCACCATTTACCCGAAGTACGCCGCGGCCTGGCTGGAACTGGGCAACCTCCAGCTAGAGCAGAAGGATGTAGAGGGAGCGCGCAACTCCTACGCTCAGGCGCTGGCGGCGGATCCCAAGTTTGTGAATCCATACTTGCAGCTTGCGACGATTTCGGCCCACGAGCTGAAATGGCAGGACGTGCTGGACGACACCGAGCGGCTGCTGCGGCTCGATCCGGTGGACTTCCCGCAGGCCTGGATGTTCAATGCGTTCGCCAACTACAGTCTTCGCAAGATGGATGCGGCGGAAAAGAGCGCGCGCGAAGGACTCTCGCACGATCCCAACCACCGTTTCCCGGGGATGAGCCACCTGCTGGGTGTGCTGCTGGCGATGAAGCAGGACTATACCGCTTCCGCCCAGAACCTGCGCGACTACCTGCGCTATGCGCCCCACGCTAACGATCTCGAGGAGGTCAAGAAGGAACTGGCCGAAGTCGAGAGGGTGGCCGCGGTGCCGCCGGCCAAGACGCAGTAACGCGTCACGGCATCGCCAGTAAGTCCGCTGGATCAGCCGGCCGAAAAACCGTTAGCGGGCGCTCGGCATCCTGGTACGCGAGCGCCGCGGCGTAATCGGGACCGAAGTCGAGATCATGCAGCGTCCAAGCCTTGGCTGCCTTGACGTCGTGCGCTACATGGATGAATCGAGCTGCTTCGCCGGGCCGCAGCTCCACGCGAAAAGCGTCCAGCGGAACGGATAAACCATCGCCGGTAGCTTTGATGTACGCCTCCTTGCGGGTCCAGCAAAGGAAGAAGGCTCGCTCCTGTTGCCCGGCGGGGAGAGCCAGCAGATCGCTAGTTTCCTCGGAACAAAAGAAGCGTTGTGCGACATCCTGCAGGTCCGGCAGCGGACGAATCCGTTCGAGGTCCACGCCGAGTTCGCAGCCCGGCGTGAAGGCGAACACGGCCAGGCCGCCGGAATGCGACGTGTTAAAGCTGACACCTGCCGGCGTCACCAGAGCGGGTTTACCCTTCGGGCCGTACATGAACCGGACCTCGGACGGAGCAACGCCCAGGTACCGTCCGAGCAGAATTCGCAGGGCGCCACGCGAAAGGATGAACGACTGCCGCAAGTGCTCAAATCGGAAACGGGCCGCGCGCTCCCTCTCGAGGGGTGTGAGAACCTGCGCGAACCGCGCGACGGCCGCGGAGGACGCCTTAGTTCGGACGGGCCAAACGTGAACATCTCTACCGGCGAGTTGAAACGAGCACACAGAATCCATTGGTTCCGGCTACAAAGAATTCATCATAACTAAGGCGGGATGATCCGGCCTGGCGGAAGGACGCGCAGTACGGCACAGTACCGTTCAAACCTCAAAGTACCTTGTCCGGGTGACATCTAGAGTAAAGACTGGTTACTAGCAGAACTAACTATGGAACGAGCCGACCTCGAGCAATGGAGGCCTAAGGATGTCGCACGGCTGCTTGCGCTCGTGGAGACCCAACGCCGCTATTTCCAAGAAATCGTGGCGTCAATTCCGGTTGGCCTGCTGGTGTTGTCTCCGGACTTAGAGATTATTCTGGCGAATGCCGCGGCCCGCAAGCTGCTTGGCCTTGCGGACAGCGGTTCGTTGCGCGTGAGAATGGACACCATCCTGCCGGGATGGGTACTGGAACGCGTCGGCCAGGCGCTCAAGAGCGGGACGCCGCAGACCAACCTGGTGGTGGAAGGGGAGGCTCCCTCGAGGCGCCGGCTGCGGATCGGAATTTCGGTAGTTCGAAGCTGGGAGGAAGCTGAGCCGGAAGCGGTGCTGGCCATCGAGGACCTTAGTGCCGGGCTGGCAATGGGTCAGGCGGCGGCGCCTTCGGCCAGTCGTGCGGGCCAAGTACCGGTACCAAGCGCGGCGGTGCGGGGAATCGCGGCTTCCGAACTGGTGGACAATCTCGAGGCGGTGGTGTGGGCGGTGGAGCTGGGAAGCATGCGCTTCCTGTTCGTGAGCCAGCATGCCGAAGAGCTGCTGGGATTCCCGGCGGATTTTTGGATCAACAACCCGTCCTTCTGGGCGGATCGCGTGCATCCGGCGGATCGCGAACGGGTGACGCGGTTCTATCAGCGCGCCATCGAGCAACGGCAAGCCAACGCCTGCGAATTTCGGGCCATGGCGGCGGACGGGCGCGTCGTATGGCTGCGCGAGACGGTGCGCGTGGCGATGGATTCCGAAGGCCGTCCGGTCCTGCTGGCGGGGATCTCGGTGGACGTGACCGAGCGGCGGTTGCTGGAGCAGCACATGGTTCAGGCCGAGCGCATCGAGGCCGTCACCAAGCTGGCCAGCCGCATGGCGCACGACTTGAACAACATGCTCATGATTCTGACCGGCTACAGCGAAGAGCTGCTGAGCGGGTTGCCGCCGGCCAGCCCGTTGCGCGCTGAAGTTCAGGAGATACTGACCGCGGCGGAGCGCATCAGCGGGCTGACGGCGCACCTGCTGGCATTCACGCGGAAGCAAGCGGCGGCGGCTGAGACCATCGAACTCGAGCCGGTGGTGAGCGCGGTGGCCGAGCGGTTGGGCGTGGAATGGAAGGGATCGTTACGCGGGGACCGCGTCCGGGCGAATGCGGGACAAATGGAACCGGTGTTGACAGCGGTTATCGAGGCCGCGCGGAAAATGCTGCAGCCGCAAGGCCGGATCACGGTCGAAATTTCGAGCGTTGAAATTCGCGAGGAACTGCAGCGCGCGCAGGCGCCTCTGCGGCGAGGCGAATACGCCGCGATCACGATCGCAGGACCGAATGGAAGGGGGGAAGTCCATCTCAACGGCGGCAGCTTCGAGCGCTTCCTTCCGGAGAAAGACCCGGCCGACGACACAGCGGCTCGATTGGCGCAGGCCTACGGGATGGTCCGGCAGTGGGGCGGGGATATCGGCGTCGCCAATGGTGCGGCGGACGGATGGCTGTATCGCATATTCCTGGAGCGCGTCGCGGGACCGCCCGGAGCGCCGGCGCCGCCGCGAGTGGAGGAAGCTGGTCCGGCGCCCGCTGGTCCCGGGCTCGAAACGGTATTGGTGGTGGAAGATGAAAATGGCATTCGCTCACTGGTTCGCAAGTTCCTCAGCAAGCATGGATTTGAGGTGCTGGAAGCGGCCAACGGCGAGCAGGCGCTGGCGCTGGTCCGGGAATTTCCCCGCCGCATCGACCTGCTGATCACCGACATGATGATGCCGCAGATGGGCGGGCGCGAGCTGGTGGACCGCTTGCATCAGCAGGGTCGGGATATGAAGATCCTCTACATATCCGGGTACACCGACGACGCTAGCGTGTATGCGGCCGAGCTTCCGCCGGGTAGCGCGTTTCTGCAAAAACCGTTCACGCTGAATTCGCTGTTGGAGAAGGTGCGGGCAGTGCTGAATGCGCGGAGCTAGCGCGTGCCGGAACGCGCGGCGTACATGGCGCTGTAGCCGAGCTGCTGCTTCACGAAATCGCGCAGGTAAGAGATTTGCACTTTCGTCACGTTGCCCTGGCCGTCGAAGCTGGCTGACAACTCGGGATTGATACCGGCCCAATACGCCGGCAGGTCGAGCTTGGCGTAGCGCGCCACCACCTGATCGCGCAGCGCCGGATCGAAGTGCACGCCGTACTTTTCGATGAGCGCCTGAGCGGCGTCGAAGTCGCCCTCGGCCTTGATGCGCATCAGCTCGGCCAGAAGCTGGCCCACGCCCTGGCGCATTTTTTGGAAATCACGCAGCACCAGATAGGTCTTGCCGCCGCGAGTTTCTTCCGTGATCGCGCCGGTCTTGTCGCGGATGTAGTTCACGATGAGCTGGCGGTTGCGCTGGTGATCCTCTTCCAAGGCGTCGCCCTTGGGGTTGCGGCGAAGCTGCGTGAGAGCGACGCGCACCGATGAGTAGTACATGGCTTTGGCGACGTCGGGGCTCGAAACCAGGCCCAGTTGCTGGATTTTCGGATCCCACACGTTCCACAGCGCCATCAGGTCGGCGCGAGCTTCCTCGAGAGTCGAAAAATACTGCTTCAGATAATAGGCGGGATCGTGCGCAAGCTTGGGGTCCAGCTTGCCGGAGCCGTGGCCGATGATCTCGTGCAGCGCCGTGAGGAGGTCTTCGGCTTCGTCGCCGTATTTCTTGCAGACGTTGATCTCTTCAGCGGAGGCGGCGAATTCCTCGAGCGCGCTGTTGCCGGTGGCGCGCGAAAAAGCGCGGGTCGTGCCGGTGAACAGGAAACTCTTGCTGCCGTATTTCTGATGGATCTCGTCTTCGTTGGGAAGATTGTCGCCGACCGTGGTGACGTGAAAATCGCCGGTCTCGATCAGCGACTCGACCGCTTTGGCGAGCGGTGGCTTGACGCCCTGCTTCTTGTACTGCGGGGCCCACGGCGCATGATCCTCGAAATACTGCGCGTTGGCGGCGATCTTCACCATCAGCGAATTGACACGATTGTCGATCACGGTGACGAAACTCTGCGAGCTGCCCTTGGCGCCGCGCGCGTCGCGATAGACTTCGATGAAGCCGTTGTCGAAATCAACCGCGGCGTTATTCTGCACCCAATCGACGCCGAAGCGGATCCAGTCCTGGGGGTCGCCGGTCTGGTAGAAGCGGATCAGGTCGCGAATGGCCTGGGCCTGCGCGGGTTCGGCCAGCGCCGCCGCTTTTTCAAGATAGGAATTGGCCTTGGCCAGATATTCGGCGTAGAGGCCCGGCGGCACCCGATGATCCGGGGTTCCGGCACGATAAACCTGCTCTTCCAGCTTGCCATTCACGTTGACCAGGCGCGAGTCCAGCGGAAAGCGCTCGGTGAATTTCGCGATATCGGCGAGCTTCACTCCGGAGTAGTAATTGTTCGAGCTGGCTTGCAGAATGTCCAAGCCGCCGCGCGGAGCTTTGGCGGTGATCATCGTCTCGAAGTCCGGATCAAACAGGGGTTGCTTCAACTCGCCGAGCTCCTTCAGGAACGCGGCCTCGGTGAAACTGGTTCCTCCGTGCCGGATGACGGCTAGGCCGGCGTCGCGCAATTCGTCGAAGTTGAAGTCCGGCGAATACTTCTGCGCCGTGGTCTCGTTGTGATTCCCGCGGTTGGCCCAAAAGAGCTTGGTGAACGCCAGGATCTTCGGATAGGCGGTGCGATTCACCTGCTCCGGATGCGAGACGATCATTTCCAGCACGCGCTTCTCGCGCAGCCCGAAACGGGACAGTTGATCGTAGATGATCGGATTGATCGCGATCGCGGCCTGCGAAAGCCAGTAGCCGATGGCCTGCTCGCGCGGGGAAAGCGAGCGGAAGCTATCGGCCTCGAGTTGAAGAAATCCGGTGGCGCCGACGCGATCCACCAGCGGGCTGGGCGGCTGGCACCATGCCAAGGTGGCGAGCAGGCTCACGCTCGCCAGAACAGCCACGCGAAGCGAGAACCTACCAGTAGACAAACGATTCTTCCTCACACACCAGCAGGAGCGGCGGCCCTCCCGAGGAGATCTGGGCGGCGTGAGCAACCACTTCCTTGCCGCCGTCCGATTCGAGGCACTTGTTGAGATCGTCCATGTTGGAAAAGTACACTTCCGCGATGCGGTAGGCGGAAACCTTGCCTAGCGGCGAGCCCACGACTTTCGTGAGGACCAGACGGGTCATGCCCTTGAGCTTGCTCTCCGCCATCGGAACGTGCTCGTTCAGGTAAGCCTGCTCGAAGGCTGCCTCATCCTGAGGCCGCGGATAAATGACGATAATCTTGACGCCGTGCGTTCCCATGCCCGCCGAACAACATGTTACCAGAGTGGCTTGGCGGCGCGGTCCGGTGGGGTGGCGCGGCGGGGGGGGGCGGCTCAGTTGGGGGCGGCCGGCGGAGGAGCATCGACCGGCGCTGCGGCGTGCGCGGGCGCGCGTTTTCGAGCCAGTTCGTGAAACACTTCGCCGAATGCTGGGACGCTCTTGCGCAGCGTATCAAAGTCGCGCTTGGGAATCAGCAGGATCTCCATGGCGGTGCGCGCTTGAATGGTCGCGTTGCGCGTCTTGTCGGCCAGCAGCGCCATCTCGCCGAAGTAGTCGCCGGCGCGCAAAGTCGCCAGAACCCTGGAGGCGCCCTGGTCTTCCTTGATAACGTCGCATTCGCCCTTTTCGATGACGTACACGCTGTCGCCCAGATCGCCCTGATGAAAGATGATGTCGCCGGGCTCGAAATGCTGGTTCTTGATTCCGGACTCCTGCTCCAGGCGCGTTTGGGCCAGGTCGGGCGGAAACAGCAAATGGATGAACCAGTCCATCGAAATTCTGAATTTCGATTTGATGCCCGGGATTTTCATCAGGTAAATGGCGCGCCACAAGAGCCAGGCCACCAGGCCCGAGATTTTCATTCCGAAGATCTGCGCCACCGCGGAGCCGTGGCCGAGCGAGCCGAGCGTCCCCAGGCCTTCGAAGGTGAACAGAGCCGGCTGGCCTCCGTGAATCGCCGCCGCGATATTCAGCGCGCAAGTGGTGGCCTCGCGCGTGGCGTGCTGCGCGGTGGGCGGAACCGGTTTACCGGAGGCGGTCTTGATGGAGGCGCAGTCGCCCAGTGCCCACACCTGGCCTTCATATCCCACCAGTTCGAGGCCGGTGGTCACCAGCAGGCTGTCCTTGTCTTTCTCGCACTCCAGTTTGGCGAGGACCGGGATGGGTCCCGATGGCACCGTCGAAATGATGGTCTTGCAGGGGATCTCGAGGCCGGACTTGAGGATGGCTTTTTCGGACGTGGCCGCCACCAGCCGATCCTTGAGGATCATCTCGACGCCGCGCTTCTTGAGGATTTTTTGGGCGAACAAGGCCAGCGGTTCGGCCATTTCCTGCAGGATGCGGTCGCGCGAGTGGACCAGAACACAGCGGATCTGTTCGTCGCGCAGGCGCAGATAACTCCGCTTCACGTCGCGCACGAAGTTGTTGAGCTCGGCCAGGACCTCGACGCCCGAGAATCCGCCGCCGCCGACCACGAAGGTGAGCAGCTTGCGGCGCAGGTCGGCATCCTCTTCGACGTCGGCCTCCTCCAGCACGTGGATCAGGTGATTGCGCAGCGCGATGGCGTCGGCGAGCGTGCGGAACGGCATGGCGTTTTCGAGCATCCCGGGCATGCCGTAGAAATTGGTGACTTCGCCCAGCGCGATGACCAGATAATCGTAGGGAATCTTCTTCTGGCGCGGCCGGAAACCGGGGCTGACCGTGACTACGCGGTTCTTGAGGTCGACGTCCTCGACTTCGCGCATCACCAGGTGCGTGCGCGGGCACAATCGCCGGATGGGAGCAACGACGTCGGTGAGGCCGATGGAACCAGAGATCACTTCCGGCAGCATGGGCTGATAGACCCAATAATTCTCGCGGTTGACCAGGCAGATGTCGGCTTCCTCGGGCCGCAGCATCTTTTCGAGGCAGCGCGCGGCGTAGACACCCGCGAAGCCTCCGCCCAGAATCACGATCTGTTTCTTTGTTGCGCTCATGAAATGCCGGTCTACTTGTGAAGTATAGCGTTCACACCAGTGTGAACGCGGCAAGCACGAGTGTGCGCGCTACGGCTCGGCGGGGAGTGGTCTAGAATTGAATTGAGAAGGAGAAGCACTTGAGACTCATGACACGAGTGATTGGACTTACAGCGGCCTGCTGGATGGCGGCGCTGTGCCCCACCGCAGCGTGGGCAGCGGATGCAGCCGCCGGCAAGGCGGTTTATGACGCGAAGTGCAAGACCTGCCACGGAGCCGATGGCTCGGGCAATCCGGGCATCGCCAAGGCCATGAAAGTTGAGATGAAGGCGCTCGGATCGAGCACGGCCGACGTCAAGAAGGTGATCACCGAAGGCCAGGGCAAGATGAAACCGGTCGCCAGCGTTGCCGGCGCCGATCTGGACAACGTGGTGGCGTACGTTCACAGTCTGAAGAAGTAGACCAAGCCTCCGTCGCTTTACGCTATAACAGAGTGGTGAAGCGAACAACCTACATAGCGTTTGCAGCCCTGCTGGCGCTACCGCTGGCGGCAGCCGTCCGTGTCAAGACGGACAAGGGCGTAGTGGAAGGGTCGGCCAGCGCCGATTCTAAAATCCGCATCTTCAAAGGCATTCCGTTCGCCGCGCCGCCGGTGGGTCCGTTGCGCTGGAAGGCGCCTCAACCCGTTGCGAGCTGGAGCGGCGAGCGGAAGGCGCTGGAGTTCGGGCCGCGCTGCATGCAAGGCCGCATCTACAGCGACATGGTCTTCCGCGATCAGGGCCCCAGCGAGGACTGCCTGTATGTGAACGTCTGGACTCCGGCCACGTCCGCGGGCGCAAAGCTTCCGGTGATGGTATGGATTTACGGCGGAGGTTTTGCCGCCGGATCCGCATCGGAGCCGCGTCAGGATGGCGAGCAGCTCGCGAAAAAGGGCGTGCTAGTGGTCAGCCTGAATTACCGGCTGGGCGTGTTTGGTTTCTTCTCGCATCCGGAGCTGGACAAGGAGTCCGGCCACGATTCATCGGGCAACTACGGCTTGCTCGACCAGGTGGCGGCGCTCCAGTGGGTCCACAGGAACATCGCCGCGTTCGGGGGCGATCCCAACAGCGTGACGATTTTCGGCGAGTCGGCGGGATCATTTTCCGTCAGCGCGCTCATGGCCTCGCCTTTGGCGCAAGGCTTGTTCCAGCGCGCCATCGGCGAAAGCGGCGCGTTCTTCGGCACTACGCTGGCGCTGAAGCCGCATACGGAGACCGAAAAAACTGACACCAAGTTCGCGGAGTCGCTGGGCGCGCATTCCCTAGAGGCGCTGCGGGCGAAGCCGGCCGATCAGCTTCTAGAAGCCTCCATGAAAGAAGCCAGCCTGCGCTTTGCTCCGAACATCGATGGCTACTTCCTGACCGGCGGTGCCACCTCTATCTATGCCGCTGGAAAGCAGAGTCACATCCCGCTGCTGGCCGGATGGAACGCCGATGAAGGCAACCTCCGCATGTTTTTTGGCAAGCAGGAGCCCACCGCGCACAACTTCTCGGAGCTGGTGCGCGCCAGCTTCAAGAGCAAAGCCGATGCCGTGCTGAAGCTCTATCCGGCGGCGAACGACGACCAGGCGAAACGGTCGGCCCAGGACCTGGCGAGCGATCAGTTCATCGCCTACTCCACCTGGAAATGGATCGAGCTCCAGGCGGGGTTGGCGAAAACGCCCGTGTACCGTTACGAATTCGATCAGGCGCCGCCCGTGCCCGCCAACGCCAGCGGTCCTTCGGGAGCGTATCACTCCGCAGAGATCGAGTTCGTTTTTGAGGCGCTGCCGTCGAAGAAACTGCCGTGGAGCCCGGAAGACACGAAGCTGTCCGACCTGATGTCTTCGTATTGGAGCAATTTCGCCAAGACCGGCGATCCGAATGGCGCCGGCTTGCCGAAGTGGCCGGCCTACAGCGCCGCCGGCGGTTATCCGGTGATGCACCTCCGCTCGGTTTCCCAAGCTGCTCCCGACAAGCGCCGGGCGCGCTACGAGCTGCTCGACTCGGTGACTTCCAATCCGTAAGACCGGATCCAGCATCCTGTTCACGGCCTGGATGTGTAACTACACCCAGCTCGTCTAGGGAATTACACACAAAACGGGCTGTTTTTGAGCACCTCGCTTACAGGTGCGACAAGTTTGACCCCGTGGTTCATCAATTGCTCATCTTCCATGGAGATTCAGGAAACCTAGGTCTATCTGTCATGACCGGACGAAGGAGCAACAGTATGTCCAGAATCGTCGTTTTCCTTTGCAGCGTAGTGACTCTCGTCGGACTCACTATCTTGTTTGCGCCAAACATCGCGGCCAAAAAGAATCCGGTAAGTGCGCCGAGCGGCCGCGACATCTATATGGACCGGTGCGGCGCCTGCCACGGAGAAGATGGCAAAGGCAACGGTCCGGCAGTCGGTGCGCTCAAGGTCGCGCCCGCTGATCTGACGTCGCTTGCCAAGAGGAACGGGGGGAAATTCCCGGCCGAACACGTGAAGAAGATGGTTAGTGAGTGGGTGGACATCGGAGCCCATGGTTCCCGCGAGATGCCCATCTGGGGTGACTTATTTCTTCCGAAGAGCCCGGCTGCTCAAGAGATTGCGAACGAGCGATTCAAGCAACTGGTTGCCTACCTGGTATCGATCCAGGAATAAGAGCCCGAGGCTCGCGGTCTGACGCCGGACTCGAAGTTCCTTAACCCCTGATAGGCGCCATCTCGCTACTCAGGCTGTACCCTGCCACGGCATAAGCTCGAGCACGCCAAGTTCATTGGCGCGCTGCGGTACGAATTCGATACAATCTCGATCAGGGAGCGCGATTCGTCGGCACGCGTCCGCCACTGACCCCCGGCAGTGTCCCTGAGAGGATCACTTATGTCCACGTCAGCGCAGCCTGAATCCAGCCAGCCGGTCCCAGGCGACATCGATCAGATTTCGATCAACACCATCCGCACGCTCGCCATGGATGCCGTGCAGCAGGCCAACTCCGGGCATCCGGGCACGCCCATGGCCATGGCGCCGGTGACCTACTGCCTGTGGCAGCAATTTTTGCGATTCGATCCGGACGATCCGATCTGGCCCAATCGCGACCGGTTCGTGCTCTCGGCGGGACACGCTTCGACGCTGCTCTATGCGATGCTGCACCTGAGCCAGGTCAAGGCGGTGAATCCGGAATACGAAACGCTGGGCAAGCTGAGTGTCACGCTGGACGACATCAAGAACTTCCGGCAGCTCGGCAGCAAGTGCCCCGGCCATCCCGAATATCGCTGGACGTCCGGCATCGAGACCACCACCGGGCCGCTGGGGCAGGGCGTGGCCACCAGTGTCGGCATGGCCATCGCGTCCCGGTGGATGGCGCAGTATTTCAACCGGCCGGGCTTCGAGATGATCGGGTTCGACGTCTATGCGCTGGCCGGAGACGGCTGCATGATGGAAGGCGTAAGCGGGGAAGCAGCCTCGATCGCCGGGCACCTGAAGCTTTCCAACCTGTGCTGGATTTACGACAACAACCACATCAGCATTGAGGGCAACACGGCGCTGTCCTACAGCGACGACGTGGCGACGCGCTTCATCGGCTATGGCTGGAACGTGACGCGCGTGGGCGACGCCAACGATCAGGAAATGCTGGCGCGCGCGTTCCGCGTCTTCCAGGCGACGTCGGATCGGCCAACGCTGATCATCGTCGACAGCCACATCGCCTATGGGGCGCCCAACAAGCAGGACACCAGCGCGGCGCACGGCGAGCCGCTCGGGGAAGCCGAGATCAAGTTGACCAAGCGGAATTACGGCTGGCCGGAGGACGCCAAGTTTCTGGTGCCCGGCGGCGTGTACGCGCGATTCCAGGAGCTGCTTGGAAAACGCGGGCACGGCGCGCGCGAGGCGTGGATGTCGAAGTTCGCCGAATACCAGCGGCAGCATCCGCAACTGGCCGACGCCTTGTTGCAGATGCAGAGGCGCGATCTTCCTGCAGGGTGGGACGCCGATATTCCAACGTTCCCGGCCGACGCCAAGGGCATGGGTGGCCGCGATTCGTCGGGCAAAGTGGAGAATGCCATCGCCAAGCGCGTGCCGTGGCTGATCGGCGGCTCGGCGGATCTGGCGCCGTCCACCAAAACCAGGCTTACCCTCGATGGCGCCGGGGATTTCGAAGCGGCCAGCTACGGCGGGCGCAACTTCCACTTCGGCATTCGCGAGCACGCCATGGGATCGATCCTGAACGGGATGTCGCTGTCGAAGCTGCGGGTCTTCGGGTCGGGATTCCTGATCTTCAGCGACTATATGCGCGCGCCCATCCGGCTGAGCGCGATCATGGAAATCCCGGTGGTCTACATCTTCACGCACGATTCGATCGGCGTCGGCGAGGATGGTCCCACGCATCAGCCGGTGGAGCAACTGATTTCACTGCGCGCGATTCCCGGCCTGATCACCATGCGTCCGGGTGACGCCAACGAGGTGGCCGAAGCGTGGCGTGTCATCATGCAGTTCCGGCATGAACCGGTGTGCCTGATTCTTTCGCGCCAGAACATGCCGACGTTGGACCGGACCAAGTACGCGCCCGCATCGGGTGTCGCCAAGGGGGCCTATGTGCTGGCGGACTCCAAGGGCGGCGCACCGGACGTGATCCTGATCGGCACCGGCAGCGAAGTGTCGCTATGCGTGGATGCCTACGAAAAATTGACCGGCGAGGGAATAAAAGCGCGCGTCGTCAGCATGCCATCCTGGGAACTGTTCGAACATCAATCGGCCGAGTACCGCGAGAGCGTGCTGCCGGCCAAAGTGAAGGCGCGCGTGTCGGTGGAGCAGGCTTCGACGTTCGGATGGGATCGCTACGCCGGGCGAAGAGTGGGCATGCACACTTTCGGAGCGTCGGCGCCGTTGAAGGAATTGCAGAAGAAGTTCGGATTCACTCCCGATGCCGTGGTTGCGGCAGCCAAGGAGGAGATTGCCAAAACACGTCAGTTCGCCAAAACATCCTAAGAAGATGCGAATCGTAATCGGATCGGACCATGCCGGCTTTGAGCTGAAGGCGCTGATGGTGGAGTATGTGCGCGGACTGGAAAAGGAAGTGCTGGACGTCGGGACGCATAGCCCGGACTCGGTGGATTATCCGGACTACGCCGAGGCGGTCTGTGTCGCTATCCTGGAGGGGCGCGCGGATCGCGGCATCCTGATCTGCGGCAGCGGCATCGGAGCCTCGGTGGCCGCCAACAAGATTCGGGGAATCCGCGCCGGCCTTTGTCACGACACCTACTCCGCCCATCAGGGTGTGGAGCACGACGACATGAACGTACTGGTGCTGGGCGCGCGGGTGATCGGGCTGGCCATGGCCCAGGAACTCATTGGCGCATATCTCAGGGCGGCGTTCACGCATGAAGAGCGGCACGTGCGCCGGTTGAACAAAGTGAAAGCGCTGGAAGCGAAGTTCGGAAGCTGATTATACGGAAGGGAAACAGAGGAGCACCGTGACACCAACCGCGATGAAGACTACCAATCAGATCCTGGAGCTGGGCAAGTACGGCCAATCGGCATGGCTGGACTACATCCGGCGCAACCTGATTACCAGCGGCGAATTGAAGCGCCTGATCGAGCAGGACGGCCTCGGCGGCGTGACTTCCAATCCGGCCATTTTCGAAAAGGCCATCACCGGGAGCACGGATTATTCCGACGCGCTGCTGGAGTTGCAGAAGCGCAAGGACCTGGATGCGATGGGCGTGTACGAGATCCTCGCCGTAAAGGACATTCAGGACGCCGCCGACACGCTGCGGCCGGTCTACGACCGGACCAAGAAGCGCGACGGCTACGTCAGCCTGGAAGTGTCGCCCTTCCTGGCGCGCGACACCGACGGCACCATCAAGGACGCGCGGCGGCTGTGGAAGGTGGTGAACCGGCCCAATCTCATGGTGAAGGTGCCGGCCACCGTGGAAGGAATTCCGGCCGTCCAGCAGCTCATCGGCGAAGGAATCAACATCAACGTGACGCTGCTGTTCGCCCAGGAGATGTACGAGAAGGTGGCTCACGCCTACATCGCGGGCCTGCAGAAGTACGCTGCCGGGGGCGGCGATCCGAGCCACGTGGCCAGCGTCGCCAGCTTTTTCATCAGCCGCATCGACAGCATGGTGGACGCGATCGTCAAGGCGCGTTTGAAAACGACTTCCGATCCCAAGGAACAGGCCTTGCTGCGCAGCCTGCTCGGCAAGGTGGCCATCGCGAACGGCAAGCTCACCTATCAGCGCTACAAGGAGATTTTCTCGGGCGCCGGGTGGGACGCTCTCGCGAAAAAGGGCGCGCAGACGCAGCGCGTGCTGTGGGCCAGCACCAGCACCAAAGATCCCAGCTATTCGGACGTGCTGTACGTGGACGAGCTGATCGGCCGCGATACCGTGAATACGATTCCGCCCGCGACGTTCGACGCCTTCCGCGACCATGGCCGCCCGCGAGCCAGTCTCGAGGCCGACCTGGATGCCGCCCAAGACACCATGGACACGCTCGAGAAGGTCGGCATTTCGATGAAGAAGGTCACTGACGACCTGGTGACGCAGGCCGTCAAGCTGTTCGCCGAGCCGTTCGACAAGCTGCTGAACACGGTGGACGCCAAGTGCAAGTTCGTGTCGCAGACCGAAGTGGATCCCCAGACCTACAGCCTGCCCGCGCCGATCGAAACGCAGTTTCAGGAGACCATCGAGGACTGGAAAATGGCCGGCAAGGTGCGGCGCATGTGGGCGCGCGATGCGTCGTTGTGGACCGGATCGGACGAGAGCAATTGGCTGGGATGGCTCGGGATCACCGAGGACCAACTGGCCTCCAAGCAGCATTTTGAAAATGTCGCGGCCGATGTCAAAGCGTCGGGCTTTAAGCACGCGCTGCTGCTTGGCATGGGCGGCTCCAGCCTGTGTCCGGAAGTCCTCAAGATGACCTTCGGCAAGATCGACGGCTTCCCCGAGCTGTTCGTGCTGGACTCCACCGATCCGGCCCAGGTGAAAGCTTTCGAAAGCAAGGTCGATCTCGGCAACACCATCTTCATCGTGTCGAGCAAATCGGGTTCGACGCTGGAACCGAACATCTTCAAGCAGTATTTCTTCGATCGCGTGAAGAGCGTGGTGGGCGCGGACAAGGCCGGCAGCCGCTTCATCGCGGTCACCGATCCGGGATCGAAGTTCGAGCAGGTCGCGCAGGCCGACGGCTTCCGCCACATCTTCCACGGCGTCGCCAGTATCGGCGGGCGGTACTCGGCGCTGTCGGACTTCGGCATGGTTCCGGCGGCGGTGATGGGCATCGACGCTCCGCGTTTTCTGGATCGCGCCGACGTCATGGCCATCGCCTGCTCGTCCTGCCTTCCGGCGGACAAGAATCCGGGCGCGCTGCTGGGATTGATTCTGGGCGTGGCCGCGAGGAACGGGCGCGACAAGGTGACTCTCATTACCTCGCCGGGGATCTTCGACTTCGGCGCGTGGCTCGAGCAGTTGCTGGCTGAATCCACCGGCAAGGACGGCAAGGGGCTGATCCCGGTGGATCGCGAGCGGTTGGGACCGCCTGAGGTTTACGGCAACGACCGCGTGTTCGCTTACATTCGTCTCGACAATGGCGCCGATCCGCAGCAGGACGCCGCCGTCGAGGCGCTCGCCAAGGCCGGGCATCCGGTGGTGCGCATCGCGCTGGCCGACATCTACAATCTCGGCCAAGAGATGTTCCGCTGGGAGATTGCGACCGCGGTGGCGGGATCCGTGATCGGCATCAACGCGTTCAATCAGCCGGACGTGGAGGCGAGCAAGATCGCGACCCGGAAGCTGACTACCGAGTACGAAAAGACCGGATCGCTGCCGGCCGAATCGCCCATCCTGTCCGAAGGCGGCATCCAGCTGTTCACGGACGAAAAGAATGCGGCCGCGCTGGCATCGGCGGCTGGAGGCGACAAATCGCTGGCTGGATTCCTGCGCGCGCACCTGGGCCGCCTGAAGGCCGGCGACTACTTCGCGCTGCTGGGTTACATCCAGATGAATGAGCCGCACGAGCAGGCGCTGCAGAAGATGCGGACCGCGGTGCGCGACAAAAAACGCGTCGCCACTTGTCTGGGATTCGGGCCGCGCTTCCTGCACTCCACCGGGCAAGCTTACAAGGGCGGCCCCAACTCGGGCGTGTTCCTGCAGGTCACCTGCGATGACGCGAGCGACCTGCCGGTGCCCGGCCAGAAATACACATTTGGCGTGGTCAAGGCGGCGCAGGCACGCGGCGACTTCCAGGTGCTGGCGGACCGCAACCGGCGCGCTCTGCGGGTCCATCTGCAGGATGTAGAAAAAGGTTTGGCCGCGCTCGAATCCGCGATCGCGAAGGCGCTATCGTAATTGATTGTGGCGCGCGCACTCGTGCGTGCCGCGTTCACACTCGTGTGAGCGCCGGGTTTTTCTAACGGGAGGAAGCATGCAACTCGGGATGATCGGTTTGGGAAGAATGGGCGGCAACATGGTGCGCCGTTTGATGCGAGCGGGGCACCAGTGCGTGGTATTCGATCTCAGCCAAGACAACGTAAAAGCGCTGACTGCCGAAGGTGCCACCGGCGCGACTTCGATGGAAGACTTCGTCAAGAAACTCACCAAGCCGCGAGCCGCCTGGGTGATGGTTCCGGCCGGCGCGGCGACGGAGACCACTGTCATGAAGCTGGCCGGCTTGATGGAGCCGGGCGACACCATCATCGATGGCGGCAACTCCTACTTCAAGGACGACGTGCGGCGGTCGAAAATTCTGAAGGACAAAGGCGTGCACTACATGGACGTGGGCACCAGCGGCGGAGTCTGGGGCATTGACCGCGGCTACTGCATGATGCTCGGCGGATCGAAAGAATCGGCCGACCGCCTGGACCCGATCTTCAAGACGCTCGCGCCGGGCGTCGGCGACGTGGCTCCGACCAAGGGACGCGAAGGTAAGAAAGGCACGGCCGAGCAGGGCTACCTGTATTGCGGCCCCTCGGGCGCCGGGCACTTCGTCAAAATGGTGCACAACGGAATCGAGTACGGTCTTATGCAGTCCTATGCCGAGGGCTTCGACATCATGCGCAACGCCACCTCCAAGGAGCTGCCCGAAGATCACCGCTACAGTTTCGATCTGCCCGATATCGCCGAGCTGTGGCGGCGCGGCAGCGTGGTAGGGTCGTGGCTGCTCGACCTTACGGCCATGGCGCTGACCGAGGATCCGAACCTGGCGCGCTTCACCGGTACGGTTCAGGACTCGGGTGAAGGGCGCTGGACCATCATGGCCGCGATCGAAGAGGCCGTGCCGTGCGATGTGCTGTCGGCTTCGCTGTACACGCGCTTCCGTTCGCGCCAGGATCATACCTTCGCCGAAAAAATGCTGTCCGGCATGCGCAACAAGTTCGGAGGGCATGTGGAGCGCGCGGCCGGCGGCTGATCCAGGCGGCAACTAGACTAAACGCGACGTCCACGGAGGGGAAACAGAAAATGCAGATCGCGGAAGAAATCGCGGCAACCGGAAACGGTACGGGCGCGGGACGTCCCGCCGACCCGTGCGTGATGGTGATATTCGGCGCGTCCGGCGACTTGACCAAGCGCAAGCTGATCCCGGCGCTCTACAACCTCGCCAAGGACAATCTGCTGTCCAAGGAGTTCGCGCTGGTGGGCGTGGCGCGCAACGAGATGAACAGCGAGCAGTTCCGGGACATGATCAGCCAGGAGATCGGCGACTTTGCCACCACCAAAGTGGATCCCGATCTGTGGCACTGGTTCGCGCGCCGGATTCACTACATCTCCGGCGATTTCGACGATCCGAAAGTGTACCAGGAACTAAGCCGCGTTCTGGGCGACGTGGACAAGGAGCACGGCACGCGCGGCAACTACTTTTACTACCTGGCGACCTCGCCGAGCTTCTTCTCCGTCGTGGTCAAGCAGTTGGGAGCCGCCGGCCTGGTGTCGGAGGAGCACGGCTGGCGGCGGGTGATCATCGAGAAGCCATTCGGCCGCGACTACGAATCGGCGCGCAGTTTGAACAAAGAGATCCGCCAGGTTCTGGACGAGAGGCAGATTTACCGCATCGATCACTACCTGGGCAAAGAGACCGTGCAGAATATTTTGGTGTTCCGCTTCGCCAACGGAATCTTCGAGCCGATCTGGAACCGGCGCTACATCGATCACATCCAGATCACGGTGTCAGAGACCGTGGGCGTGGAGCAGCGCGGCATGTACTACGACAAGGCCGGCGCGTTGCGCGACATGGTGCCGAACCACATCTTCCAACTGATCTCGCTGACAGCCATGGAGCCGCCGGTTTCCTTCGACGCCGACGTGGTTCGCGACGAGCAAGCCAAGATTCTGCGCGCGCTGCAGCCCATGACCGACGAAGAGGTGCTGGTGCGAACGGTGCGGGGCCAATATGGCGAAGGCCTGGTGAATGGAGTCAAAGTGCCGGCCTACCGTTCCGAACCGATGGTGGCGCCCGACTCGCGCATCGAAACGTTCGTCGCGATGAAGCTGCACATCGACAACTGGCGCTGGGCCGACGTGCCGTTTTATCTGCGTACCGGCAAATCGCTGCCTAAGCGCGTTACTGAAATCGTGATCCAGTTCAAGCGCGCGCCCTTCGTGCTGTTCCGAAAGACCGCCGTTGACCGCCTCGAACCCAACCGCCTGGTGCTGCACTTGCAGCCCGACGAGGGCATTTCGCTCAGCTTTGGCGCCAAGATTCCCGGCCCGGTGGTGCAGATCGGCGGTGTCAACATGAATTTCAACTACACCGACTATTTCAACGCCACGCCGCAAACCGGTTACGAGCGCCTGCTGTACGACTGCATGTTGGGCGACGCAACGCTGTTCCAGCGATCCGACATGGTGGAAGCCGCCTGGCACGTGGTGGGGCCGATTCTGGATGTGTGGGAGGCCTTGCCGCCCCGCCGCTTCCCCAACTACGCCGCCGGCACGTGGGGACCACCCGAGGCCGATGAGCTGCTGGCCAAGGACCGGCGCCACTGGAGCAACGGGAATGATTCTGGCCGGTGACATCGGCGGAACCAACACTCGCCTGGCGTTCTTCGAAGGCACTCCGGATCATCTGACGCCGGTAGCGCTGGAGGTTTTTCCCAACCGCGGCCGGAAGGGTCTGGAAGAAATCGCGGCCGCGTTTCTCGCGCAGCATAAGCTGAAACCGCAGGCCGCCTGCTTTGGAATCGCCGGCGCGGTTCGCGATGGGTATGTCGAGACCACGAATCTGCCCTGGACCGTAAGTGCCCGGAAGATCGCGGGTGAACTGGGCATCCAACAAGTTCAGCTCATCAACGATCTGGAGGCGAACGCACATGGTATCGCGTTGCTGAGCGAGTCTGATTTCGTGGTGCTGAGCGCCGGCAACCCGGCTCCGGGCGGCAATCGCGCGCTGATTTCGGCGGGCACCGGGCTGGGCGAGGCAGGACTGCTGGCGGAGGCGGGCGGCAGCTACCGGCCGTTTCCATCCGAAGGCGGCCACGTGGATTTCGCGCCGCGCAATGAGCTGGAGATCGAGCTGCTGCGTTACTTGCTGGGCCGTTTCGAGCACGTGAGCTATGAGCGGGTGCTCTCGGGGCCCGGACTCTACAACGTTTATCAGTTTTTGCGGGACACCGGCCGGGGCGAAGAGCCGGCTGCGCTCGCCGATGCGATCGCGCACGGCGATCCTTCCGCTGCAATCGCCAAGTCAGCGCTCGAAGGCGCGTGCGCCCTCGCGTCGCAGGCGCTCGACCTGTTCGTCTCCATCTACGGCGCGGAAGCCGGCAACCTGGCGCTGAAAGTGGTAGCCACGGGCGGAACCTTCGTGGGCGGCGGGATCGCACCTAAGATTATCCAGAAGCTGAAGGGCGCTACGTTCATGCAGGCGTTTCAAGACAAGGGGCGCGCCAGCGGATTGCTCAAGGACATTCCCGTGCGCGTGATCACCAATGACAAGACCGCGCTGTTTGGCGCCGGACGTGTCGCCGCGATGGCTCTGGCAAGCGGGCCGTCGCGCGCCGCCTAGCTTCGCGGTGGCGTGCTATGAGCGACTTTGCTGCTGCCTTTCTGGAGACCGAGATCGACGGGCAGGTTTGCCGGTTCCCGTTGGACGGCGATCGCATCCTTCGCATCGGGCGCAGCGACAAGAACAACATCGTGCTCAGCGATGACCTGGCTTCGCGACATCATGCCATGCTGCAGCAGTCCGAGGAAGGTCCGGTCTACATAACCGATTGCGGCAGCAGCAATGGCACGTTTGTGAATGGAACACGCATCGCCGCACCGGTGATTCTGCGTGACGGAGACAATCTCCGGATCGGCAATCGTGAATTCGGTTTTCATCAGGAAGCTGCCGTTGAATCCGCGCCACCGGCCGAGACCGCCGAGCTTCAATCCACCAACGTTCTGTTCGCTCAGGCGCTGATCACGGTGCTGGTGGTCGACATCCGCGATTTCACCGGGCTGGCGCGACGCGTGGAGGCCGCTAAGCTGTTGCGAGTGACCCGGACGCTGTTCCGCGAAGCCGGCCGGGTGCTGGCAGAGCGCAGCGCCTGGGCGCAGAAGTATATCGGCGACGCGGTCATGGCCGTGTGGCTGCACAAGAAGCGCGCTCCCGAGTTGCGGGAACTGGCCGCGATCTTCGACGGGCTGGCTGGACTGGCTCAAATCGCCGGCGGCTTGCAGGCTGAATTTCAACTCGATGCACCGATCCGGATCGGCGCCGGAATAAACAGCGGCTGGGCATCGGTGGGCAACGTTGGCAGTATCGCATCGTCGGACTACACCGCGCTCGGCGACGTGGTGAACAAGGCCTTTCGACTGGAGTCGGCCACCAAAGACATGGCCTGCGACCTGGCGCTCGGCCAGGATGCTTACGACTTCCTGGCTAGCTCGGCGGAGGTGGGAGGCTTCTTCCGGACGAGCGTGGTCAAGTTGAAAGGATACGACGAGCCGAGTGTCGCGTATGGCGTTCGCTGGTCGTCGCTTCAGGCGTTGCTCGACGCGCTGCATCGGAGTGTGGAAGCCTCATGAGCTGGCGGCTGAAACTCAAGTTCTGGGGCGTGCGCGGCTCGATCCCCACCCCGGTCTCGCAAAACCTGGGATACGGCGGCAACACACCCTGCCTGGAAGTCCGGTTGCCCAATGACGAGCTTTTTATTTTCGACGCCGGGACGGGGATTCGGGAACTGGGGATCGCGCTCAAGAACAATCCCGCCGACGCGGAGCGCGACATCCATCTGTTCTTGACCCATTATCACTGGGATCACATCCAAGGACTTCCGTTCTTCGGGCCGCTCTTCAACCCGAAAGTAGCCATGACGTTCTACTCCACCTGCTACGCGTGCGCGCTGCGCGAGTCGCTGGCCGGCCAGATGACGGATCCGTATTTTCCAGTGAACTTCGACGCGGTTGCGGCAAATAAGCAATTCATCAACAAAGGTCCCATGCCGGTTACGTTGGGAGATCTCACGGTGCGTCCGTTTCCGTTGCACCATCCGCAGGGCGCGGGCGGCTATCGCATCGAATCGGGCGGGGCTTCCATCGTCTACGCCACCGATCGCGAACACGGGCACACGAAGCTGGACGCGGTTTTACGAGAATATGCTCAGGATGCCGACATTCTGATTCACGACGCGCAGTACACGCCGGAAGAATTCCAGCGGTTCACCGGATACGGTCACAGCACCTGGGAAGAGGCCGTCAACGTAGCGCGGGAGTGCAACGTGAAACAGTTGATCCTGTTTCATCACGATCCGAATCACGACGATCAGATGATTTCGAGGATTGTTGAGCAGGCCCGCGCTCATTTTCCGAATACGGAAGCCGCCCGGGAATCCGATGTTCTGGCGGTTTGACCGAAAAGAAAAAGGGCTCGCGTTTCCGCGAGCCCTCTCACAACACTGCGTTGAGGATTATTCAGCGTCAGGCAGTGCGAACGCGAGGTACTCGCCCGAGTAGTTGCCGCCGCTGATGGCCACGACGATGTATTGTTTGCCGTTGGCCTGGTAGGTCATGGGCGATCCACTCTGCGCCGCCGGCATCCAGATTGCGCCGACCTCTTTGCCGGTCGCTTTGTCGTAGGCGCGCAGCATCGCCCCGCGCGGATGTCCGCCGGTAGTGAGCAGGCTATCGCCAAGGATCACCAGCGTCTTGGTTACCAGCAAGCCGACGCTGCCGCCTTGGCCGGTATTGCCGATGTTGATGCCCTTGAGGGCCGGGCTGTTGCGCACGTTGTCGGGCGTCTCGCCGTAAGGCACCTGCCACTGGATATCGCCTCGGTCGAGATTGATGGCTGAGACCACGGCGTAGGGCGGCTTGACGAGAGACAGGCCATCCACCTGCAAGCCAAAGCCTCCGCCGGCGGGAGCGGCGCCACGTCCACCGCGGCCCGCAGGAGCTGCAGCGGTTGGGGCCGGAGCCGGTGCAGGGGGCGCTGCGCCGCGACCGCCACGACCACCACGGCCTCCGGTCCTTTGCGGCGCATCGGCCGCGCTTCCGAAACCGGGACCCTCGGCGACGCGGAACGGTACATCATCCCGGCCCGAGACCAGCCGAATGTCGGTGAACCCTTGAGGCGGCGTGCGCAGCGAGATGGGTGTCACCGCGGACTGATTCGCCTGCGCGTACACGATGTGAGTCTCAGGATCGTAACCGGCACCCGGCCAGTTGGTTCCACCGCTGGCGTTGCCGAGATTCAATCCGCCGAGCCACTTGCCATTCGGATCGCCGACCACCGGCGGAGTGAACATCCCCTCCACGCGGTAGCGCGAAATCAGATCCTTGGCCTGCGCGCGCATCTCAGGAGTAAAGTCGATCAGGTCGTCGGGGACCTTGATGAAGTTACGGGCGTAAGCCGGCGGCTTGGTCGGGAAGGGCTGCGTCTTGGCGGTCTTCTCGCCGGGCACGTCGGACTGCGGAACGGGGCGCTCTTCGATGGGCCACACCGGCTTGCCGGTCACGCGATCGAAGACGTAGAGAAAGGCCTCTTTGCTGGGAAGCGCGACGGCTTTGATGGCCCGGCCGCCGACGGTGATGTCGGCCAGGATGGGCGCGGACGAAAGATCATAATCCCAGATGGGATGGTGCACGATCTGGAAATGCCACTTGCGCTTGCCGGTCTTCAGGTCCACGCAGACCAGGCTCTCGCCGTACAGGTTGTCGCCGGGCCGTTCGCCACCGTAGTAGTCGGAAGTCGGCGATTCCACCGGCAGGTAGACCAGGCCGAGCTCTTCGTCCACGGTCATCTGGGTCCAGACGCCGGTGTTTCCGTTGGTCGCCCAGGAACCGTTCTCCCAGGTGTCATTGCCGACCTCGCCGGGACGTGGGATGGTGTTGAAGGTCCACAGCAGCTTGCCGGTGTGCACGTCATAGGCGCGCACCAGACCCTTGGTGTTGTTGTGGGTGACGACGGTCATGCCTTCCTTGAAAGATGAGCCGACGATGACCACGTCCTTGATGATCAACGGCGTCGAATGCAGGCCGGCCTCGCCGGTTTCCAGATCGATCTGCTGGCCGGTGCCGGTCATCATGCCGACCTTCAGGTCGACGATGCCGTCCTTGCCGAACGAAGAGATGACCTGGCCGTTCTTGGCGTTGAGCTCCACCAGGCGATACCCGGTAGTGACGTAGACGACGCGGTCGTCGCCTTTGCCGTCGGTCCAGTAGGCCACGCCGCGGCCCGAAAGCTGGCGGGGCGCGATGGCCGCGCGATTCCCTTCGCGCATGCTGTGGGCCCACATCAACTCGCCCGTCTTGCCGTCCAGTGCGACCACCGACCGGCGCGTGCCGCCGGTGGCGTAGAGCACGCCGTCAACGGCCAGCGGCGTGCCTTCCAACTTGAATTCCGGACGCGTGCCGAGGTTGTCGGTCTTGAAGCGCCAGGCCACTTCCAGCTTGTTGAAGTTGGAAGCGTTGACTTGATCGAGCGGCGAGTACTTGGTGCCTTTCTCGTCGGCGGTGTAATAAGGCCAGTCGCCTTTCTTGGTGGAGGGTACATATCCGCCGCCTTGGCCCAACGCGCCTACGGTTATCCACAAAAGCGCCGCGGCAGCCGACAGGGCGGTCAGCAACAGAGCTTTTCTTCCCTTCGTTTTCCTTTGGTGCATATCGTTGTGTTTTCTCCTAAGATCTTTCTTCATCGGTGCGTCCCCATGAGTGGGGACGCGGCACGCACGAGTGCGTGCGCCACGTCATCATTCCGTCTGGGGCAAACTGAACGCCAGGTATTCGCCCGAGAATGCGCCACCGCTGATGGCGATGACGATATACTGCTTGCCGTTTGCCATGTAGGTCATAGGCGATCCGCTCTGAGGCGCCGGCATAAAAACCGCGCCGACCTCTTTGCCTGTGGCCTTGTCGTAGGCGCGCAGCATCGCACCGCGCGGATGGCCGCCGGGCGGGTTGGTGAGCTGGCTGTCACCGAGGATCACCAGCGTCTTGGTCACCAGCAATCCAACGCTGCCCGGCTGACCGGTATTGCCGATGTTGATGCCTTTCAGCGCCGGGTTGTTCCGCACGTTATCCGGCGTCTCGCCATAAGGCACTTGCCACTGTATGTCTCCGCGATTGAGGTTGATAGCCGAGATCACGCCGTAGGGCGGCTTCATGATGGGCAGCCCCTGGACGTTGAGGCCAAATCCTCCACCGCCTCCACCAGCAGCAGCGGCCGGGGGCGGGGTGGGAGGAGCCGGGGGACGTTTCGTCGCCAGCGGAGAATCGGCGGCGGTGCCGAACCCGGGGCCCAGCGCTTCGCGGAACGGCTGATCGCCACGGCCCGCGAAGTAGCTCAAATCGGAGAATCCTTCTGGCGGCTTGCGGACCGAAAGGCCGGAGGCCGCGGAATTCGACGCCTGTGCGTACACGATGTGCGTTTCCGGATCGTAGCCCGCGCCGGGCCAGTTGGTGCCGCCACCGGCGTTGCCAACGTTGATGGCGCCGAGCAGTCCCTTGCCATCGCCGGCCAGCGGCGGGTTGAACATTCCAGACACGCGGTAGCGCGCCAGAACGTCCTTGGCCTGGTTCCGCATTTCGGGCGTAAAGTCGATCAGGTCGTCGGGGACCTTCAGGAAGTTTCGGGCGTAGGCCGGCGGCTTGGTGGGGAAGGGCTGCGTGGGCGAGGTCTTCTCGCCGGGCACATCGGACTGCTGCACGGGCCGCTCCTCGATCGGCCACACCGGTTTGCCGGTCACGCGATCAAAGACATACAGGAAAGCTTGCTTGCTGGGAAGCGCCACGGCCTTGATGGCTTGACCGTTGACGTTGATGTCGGCCAGGATCGGCGCCGAGGACAGGTCGAAGTCCCAGATGGGGTGATGGACCACCTGGAAATGCCACTTGCGCTGCCCGGTTCGCAGGTCCACGCAGACCAGGCTGTCGCCAAACAGGTTGTTACCGGGCCGGTGCCCGCCGTAGTAATCCGAGGTGGGGTCTTCCACCGGCAAGTAAACCAGGCCGAGATCTTCATCCACGGTCATCTGCGTCCAGACGCCGGTATTGCCGTTGTTGGCCCAGGAGCCGTTCTCCCAGGTGTCGTTGCCGAACTCGCCGGGGCGCGGGATGGTGTTGAAGGTCCACAGAAGTTTTCCGCTGTGCACGTCGTAGGCGCGCACCAGGCCCTTGGTGTTGTTGTGCGTGATCGGAGTCATGCCCTCTTTGAAAGAGGAGCCGACGATCACCACGTCTTTCACTACCAGCGGCGTCGAATGGAGTCCGGCCTCGCCGGTTTCGAGATCGATCTGCTGGCTGGCGCCGGTGACCATGCCGACCTTGAGGTCCACCATGCCGTCCCTGCCGAAGGTCGTGATGACGGCGCCAGTGTGCGCGTTGAGTTCCACCAGTCGATAACCGGTGGTCACGTACACGACGCGGTCGTCGCCCCGGCCGTCGGTCCAGAACGACACGCCCCGGCCCGACAACTGCCTGGGAGCGATGGCCGCGCGATTGCCTTCGCGCAGGCTGTGCGACCACATGAGCTCGCCGGTCTTCCCGTCCAGCGCCAGGACCGATCGCCGCGTGCCGGCAGTGGTGTACAGCACTCCGTTGATCGCCACGGGCGTGCCTTCCAATTTGTATTCGGGGCGGGGACCGAAGTTGTCGGTCTTGAAGCGCCAGGCGACTTCCAGCTTGTTGAAGTTGGAGGCGTCGATTTGTGCGAGCGGCGAGTACTTGGTGCCCTTCAGATCCGCGGTGTAATACGGCCAGTCACCCTTTTGGGTGGCAGGCAATCCCGGACCCTGACCCGATGCACTTATCGCGACCCATACCAGGCCGAGAACGAAAAACAGCGCTGTCCACGGCAATACGCCGCTTCGGTTGGTGCTCCTTCGCATGGCTTCCCTCCTCAATCTGACCTGCTGGCCGGCTGCTCACGAACGGTGAGCTGGCGGGGCGCGCCGCCATTTTCGCCGGGTTAATCGAATTCATTTCTTGTCTGGCTTTTGCGCGTCGATCCGAATCTCCTTCAGGACTTCGGTTTGCTGCGGAAGGTCGGTCTTACCTGCTGGAAAATTGCTGACGCTGAGCATGTAAGACAGGATCAGCGTATTGTTCTCGCGGCTCAGGCTGCCCGGCTTGTTCTGCGGCATGGTGGTGCGGATTCTTTCAAACAGCTCGCCCATCGTTAAGCCGTTCCAGTTGGAAAGGAACTCGCCACCCGCCAGCGCCGGCGCGGACTCGCCACCCATCAGAGTGTCGCCGTGGCACGAAGAACAATTCTGGTTGTAGACCGCCTGGCCTTTCTTGGCTTGATCTTGGGTGTACACGCCGTCCCATACGGAATGCGATTGAGCGCGCAGACTCGAAGACAGCGGCGCTAAAGCCGCCAAACCGATGATTGCCATGACCGTAAACCTTAAATTCATGTCACCTCATTCTGTAGCCGGATTAATGAATATATCAAAGATCCGTCATATCTGTCTTAGCAGGGTGAGATCAGGCAGACCCCGCCCAGCAAGAGACTTGGCGTAATTGCTCTGGTCACGGTTACGTTACGGACGGATTCAGTAGGTTGACGGGAGCTTATACGCAATGTACTCACCGGAATAATTGCCTCCGCTGACCGCCACCACGATGTATTGTTTGCCATTGACCGCGTAAGTCATCGGCGATCCGCTCTGAGCCGCCGGCATGTAAACGGCGCCCACTTCCTGGCCGGTCTTTTTGTCATAAGCGCGGAGCATGGCGCCGCGGGGGTGTTGTGGCGTAGTGGTGATGGTGGCGTCGCCGGCTACCACCAGGCTCTTGGTCACCAGCGTGCCGACGTTATAAGTGGACTGGCCGGTCTTGGGGATGTTCAGGCCTTTGAGCGCCAGATGGTTTCGAACGGCGTCGGGCGTGTCGCCGTGTGGGGTCTGCCAGACGATGTCGCCTCTGTCCAGATTGATCGCCGAGATGGTGCCGTAGGGAGGCTTGACGAGCGGCAAGCCTTGGATGGTGAGGCCGCCCAGGACGCTCAGGCCGCCTCCGCCCGCTGGGGATCCCCGGCCTCCTGCGGCAGCGGCGGGAGGCGGCGCCGGCGGACGCTGCAGCTGGGGCTGATCGGCGCCGCCTGCCTCGCCCGGACCACGCGCGATCTGAATGCGCTGGCCGTCGTTGCCTGAAATATATTTCATGTCGGAGATTTCCTTGGGCGAAGGAACCAGCCCGACCGGGTAAATGCAGGAATTGCAGGCGTACACGTAGACGGTGTGCGTCTCCGGATCGAACGAGCCGCCCGGCCAATTGGTGCCGCCCAGCGGTCCACCGAGGTTCAGCGTGCTGAGCGGGCCGCCGGCTTTGCTGAGCGCCGGGGGCGTGAAAATCGGACCCATCTTGTATCGCGAGACCAAGGTCAACGCCTGGTCGCGCAGCTCGGGCGTGAAGTCAATCAGGATGTCGGGCGTGAAGCCGTTGCGTGCATAGTTGGGCGGCTTGGTGGGGAAAGGTTGCGTGGGCGCATACCACTCGCCGGGGACATCGCCCTTCTCTACAGGCCGCTCGTCGATCGGCCAGACCGGCTTGCCGGTGACGCGATCGAAGACGTAGAGGAAAGCCTGTTTGGAAGGCAGCGCGACGGCTTTGATGGCGCGCCCGTCGACATTGATGTCCATCAGCAGCGGAGCCGCCGACGCATCCATGTCCCAGAGCGGGTGATGCACCATCTGGAAATACCATTTCAGCTTGCCGGTCTTGAGATCGACGCACACCAGGCTTTCGCCGAACAGATTGTTGCCGGGGCGGTGTCCGCCGTACAGATCGCCGGTGGGCGATTCCACGGGCAGATAGACCAGGCCGAGCTCTTCATCCACGGTGATCTGGTTCCAGACGCCGGTGTTGCCGGTGTACTCGGCCGAACCGTTGAGCCAGGTGTCGTAGCCCGTTTCGCCCTTCACCGGAATGGTGTGGAAGGTCCACAGGCGCTTGCCGGTGCGAACATCGAAGCCGCGCACAAAGCCTTTGTTGTTGCGCATGCTCTTGGGCGTCATGCCTTCGCGGAAAGCGGCGCCAATCAGGATGGTATCTTTGGCGACTACCGGAGCGGACTGAAGTCCGATCTCGCCGTGGACCAGGTCGGGCACCCACTCGCCTTTGTCGTTCCATGCGGAGATGACCTGATCGTCGTCGAGCTTGAGGTCGACGATGCCGCCTTTGCCGAAGGACGGGATCACGGCGCCGGTCTTGGCGTCCAGCGCCACCAGGCGATAGCCGCCCGTTACGTAGAAAATGCGTTCGTCTTTGCCGTCCGACCAATAGGCCAAGCCGCGGCCCGAGAGAGCGCGCGGCGATGCGGCCCCCCGTTCGCCTTCACGCTCGCCGTGTACCCACAGCAGCTCGCCGGTGACGGCGTCGAGCGCGACTGCCGCGCGACGCGATCCGGCGGTGGCGTACACCACGCCGTTGACCATCAGCGGAGTGCCTTCCAGCTTGTATTCGGGGCGGTTGCCGATGCTGTCGGTCTTGAATCGCCACGCGACTTCGAGCTTGTTGAAGTTGGAGCCGTTGATCTGGTCCAGCGGCCGGTAGCGGCTGCCCGCCAGATCCGCGTTATAGCTGGACCACTCGCTGTCCTTGGCGCGCCATTGGGCGGTCGCCGCGGGCGTGATCCAGGTCAGCGCAACGATGGTCAGGACCGGATACGCCAGACGGACCGATCCTCGAATTTCTGTGCGATGCATACACTCGCTCCCCCAGGGCCATTCGGCCTGGGAGCGATGATAGCGCGAATTGTAGCCGCATGCGCGGATGGCTGCCGCGCGCGGTTACTCGGCGGACGGCAGCGAGTAGGCGATGAACTCGCCCGAGTAGTTGCCGCCGCTGACCGCCACGATGATGTACTGCTTGCCGTTCACCATGTATGTCATCGGCGAGCCGCTCTGGGCCGCGGGCATGTACACCGCGCCGACTTGCTGGCCGGTGGTTTTGTCGTAGGCGCGCAGCATGGCGCCGCGCGGATGTTCGGGCGTGGTGGTCACCTGGCCATCGCCGGCAATCACCAGGCTCTTGGTCACCAGCGTTCCGACGTTGTAATCCGCCTGGCCGGTCTTCGGGATGCTGAGGCCCTTGAGCGCGGGGTTGTTGCGGATCGCGTCGGGCGTGTCGCCATGCGGGGCCTGCCAGAGGATCTCGCCCTTGTCGAGATCGATGGCCGAAATGGTTCCATAGGGCGGCTTGATGAGCGGCAGACCTTTCACGCTCAGGAGGCTGTAGATGTTGGGGCCGCTCGCGGCTGGGGGCGGGAGCGCGGCGGGGGCCGGTGCAGCCGGGGCGCGCGGAGAATCGGCGCCGGTGTTTTCACCGGGGCCACGGGCGATCTGCACCTTCTGTCCGGCCATCCCCATGACGTATTTCATGTCCGAAACATCCTTCGGAGACGGGACCACTCCGATCGGAACCAGGCAGGCGTTGCAGGCATATACGTACGCGATGTGCTTTTCCGGATCGTACGAACCGCCGGGCCAGTTGGTTCCGCCGGCCGCGGTGCCGAGCGTGAGGGTCGAATACGGTCCATCGACACTGCTCGCCGCGGGCGGCGTGAAAACGGGGCCGATCTTGAATTTCGCGACGTTGGTCAAAGCCTGGTCGTGCAGCGCGGGCGTGAAGTCGATCAACACGTCGGGTGTGACGCCGTTGCGCGCGTAGGCCGGTGGCTTGCTCGGGAACGGCTGCGTGGGCGAGTACCATTCACCGGGCACGTTGCCTTTTTCCACCGGGCGTTCCTCGATCGGCCAGACCGGCGCGCCGCTGACGCGGTCGAAAACGTACAGGAAACCCTGCTTGGTGGGCAGCGCCACGGCCTTGATCGCTTTGCCGTTGGCGTTGATGTCCGCCAGGATCGGGGCGCCGGAAATGTCCATGTCCCAAAGTGGATGGTGCACCAACTGGTAATGCCACTTGCGCTGGCCGGTTTTCAGATCGACGCAGACCAGGCTCTCGCCATACAGGTTGTTGCCGGGCCGGTGGCCGCCGTAGTAGTCGCCGGTGGGCGATTCCACGGGCAGATAGACCAAGCCGAGCTGCTCGTCCACCGTGACCTGGCTCCACACGCCGGTGTTGCCGGTGTACTCAGCCGAGCCGTTCTCCCAGGTGTCGTAACCGAACTCGCCCTTCTTGGGGATGGTGTGGAAGATCCAGAGGCGCTTGCCGGTGCGGACATCGAAGCCGCGCACGTAGCCCTTGTTATTGCGCATGCTCTTGGGGGTCATGCCTTCCCGGAACGCCGCGCCGATGATGATGGTGTCCTTGGCGACCACGGGCGCCGACTGGAGTCCGATTTCGCCGTGCACCAGATCGGGAGCCCATTCGCCTTTGTCGTTCCATGCCGAGATGGTTTGATCGTCGTCGAGCTTCAGATCGACGCTTCCGCTCTTGCCAAAGGACGGGACCAGTTGGCCGGTCTTGGCATCCAGGCAGATGAGGCGGAAGCCGGGCGTCACATAGAGGATGCGCGCCTCCTTGCCGTCCGACCAGTAGGCCAGGCCGCGGCCCGATAGCTGGCGGGGCGATGCGGCGCCGCGCTCGCCTTCGTGTTCGCCATGTACCCACAGCAGCTCGCCCGTTGCAGCATCGAGCGCGATGGCGGCGCGTCGCGATCCGGCGGTGGCGTATACCACGCCGTTGACCATCAGCGGCGTGCCTTCCAATTTGTACTCGGGCCGATTACCGATGCTGTCCGTCTTGAAGCGCCAGGCGACTTCGAGCTTGCTGAAGTTGGAGGCGTTGATTTGATCCAGCGGCCGGTAGCGCGTGCCCCACAGGTCGGCATTGTAACTCGGCCACTCGGTGTCTTTGGGTTTCCACTGGGCGTGAGCGGCGGGGGTCATAGAAACTATGAACAGGACGGCGAGGTAACGCTGAAACATGGATAGCTCCTGAACTTCTGGGTTCTGGGCGGCGACGAACCTCAGGCGTCGTCGAGCCGTGTTCTTCAATGATATCGCGCCCGCGTGGCGCACGCACTCGTGCGTGCCACATCTAGAATTCGATTTTCAGGCTGAACTGGATCTGGCGCGGCGTCTCGTTCAGCGGGCTGACGGCCGGGAATCCCGATTGAGTGCCCTGCCGGCCGAAGGTCGCGATTCCGAACGTCGAGGAGAGCGGGGAAGTGAAGCGCGCGTCCGGATTGCCGAGATCGGCGTGATTCAGCACGTTGTATGCGTCGGCGCGAACCTTGATGCGGCCGCCTTCGCCCAGCCACGGCACGGCGAACGATTTGGCGACGGAGAGATCCACGCTGTAAAATCCCGGTCCGCGAAAAGCGTTGCGACCTTCGTTGCCGAGCGTGCTGGCCGCGGCTTCCTGAAAGCCGGCCGGATTGAGTAGCTGCAGGCCTCCCGGTGCCGGCGCCGGGTTCGCGAGCAACGTTTGGTTGGGGTCGATGATGTTGGGGCGATTGTTGATGATCTGCCCGCCTCCGGGGATGGCGCTCGAAGTTCCCAACACCGTGTACGGAAAGCCGCCGCGGAAGGCGGCCAGCTCCGCGACGGTCCAGCCTTTGAGCAACGCGCCCCATTTCGAATTTGCGAAGGGCGCCGGCAGGTCCCAGTAAGAGAAGAGCACGAAATTGTGGCGCTGGTCGAAATCGGAATTGCCGCGGTCGGCCTGCGGATTGAATTGTTGGGAAAACGCCGCGCGCGGAGCCGTGGTGGCGCTGGCTTGAATGGTGGTGAAGTTCAGATTGAAGAAATCGCCGACCAACGCGTCGCTCTGGTTGTCGATGGTGTGGCTCCAGGTGTACGACCCCTGGACCATGCCGCGCTCCATTCGATAGCGCACCACCGCGGTCAATGCGTTGTAGTCCGAGGACCCCTGAGCGGCGCGATAGGCGATGTCCGCGAGGCTCGGATTGTACCGGCCGGCCAACGTGGAAAAATCGCGATTGACGATGTCGGTGGTGATCAACCGGCGGCCATAGGTCCCCAGGCCGTTGACTTCGATGGTCAGATTCTCGGTGACGGTGTGCTGGACCCCTGCGAAGTAACTGTGCGCGTATCCATTGCGAAGGTTGGGATCCACCAGCGTGAGATCCGGAAAGTCGCTTCCCACCTTCTGCCCCTGGAGTTTCGCCAACTGGCTCGACAACGGGGCCAGATAATTCACGGGTCCCTGGGGCAGCGTAAGCAGTGGAAGCAGGACATTGTTGGTTCGCAGATTCTCCCACAGGTTGTCGAAAGGCCGATCGTAGAAAATTCCATAAGCGCCGCGGAGCAGCGTGCGGCCGGAGCCAAACAGGTCGTAGGAAGCGCCCAGGCGTACAGCAAAGTCGGTCTTGTCGGAGCCGAAGAGCTGCTGGTCGCCGGTGCTCGAAGGCGTCCCCATCGCGGCGCCGGTAAGCTGTTGCGCCAGGTTCGATCCGGGGCCGAGTTGAACCAGCGACTCTTTTACAGCGCCGGTATTTTGCGGTCCTCCGTAGAATTCGTAGCGCAAGCCGTAGTTCGCCGTGAGCCGCGGCGAGACTTTGTAGGTGTCCTGAGCAAACAGAAAATATTGCGCATAGCCATAGCTGCGGTCATAGTTCGGCAACTGAAGAGTAGGAAGCGTCGGCCTGTTGATCGGAGCATATAAGAACACCGGCTGCTGCGGCCCCAGACCTTGGCCCAGCGCGAAAGAGACGATGCTGTTGAAAAGATACTGGCCATCCCGAGCCAAGGTCAGATAACCGTCTGAAGACCGCAGCAGGAGCCCCGCGCCGGCGGTCACCAGATGCCTGCCGCGCGACCAGATCAGGTTGTCCAGCAGTTCCCAACTCCTGTTCGCATTCTTGTAGGCATAAGCCGCCAGGCTGCCGGGCAGGGTTACGCCGCCTGGGAAGTAGACCGCGGAAGCCGACAGCGTGGGAATCTCGGGATGAGCGCGATCCCAGTGCAGATTGTCCTCGCTGAAGCTCAGCCGCGCTTCGTTGGTCAGGTTGGGCCGGAACAGGTGCACGTGGCTGAACCCCGCTTCGACGGTGTATTCATTCAGCCCCGAGACGAAGTCTTTGTAAGGCGACCAGATGAAGTCGGGGCGCGCGACGCGGTTGATCAACACGCGGCCCATAACGCGATCCTTCTGGCTGGGCGTGTTGTAATCCAGCCGCTCGATGGCTATCTTGCGGTTTACCGTAACCGGGGGCGAGAGCGTGATGGGGGCTACCGGGAGATTTCCGCTGGTAGCGGCCGGAGCGGGGAACTCGGTCAGCAGTTGCCGCGCGAGCGACCCGGGCGCGGTGAATTGCGGCACAAAAATCGTGGACGGCACCACGAACGTGAACGGCGCCTGCCGGCTGCCGCTGTGGAAGTAATCGAAGGTGCTCGAAAAGAACAGCCGGTCCTTTAGTATCGGGCCGCCTACAACGTAACCAGGCTCGGTCTCCTTGTCGGGCGGACGCGGCGCACCGGCGAGATTTTCCTGAAATCCGTTCGCGTTCAACACATCGTTTTTTAGATAGAGGTAGGTCGCGCCATGAAAAGCGTTGCTGCCCGAGCGTGTGATCGCGTTGGCCAGAAAGCCCGAGGTGCGGCCATACTCGGCCGAAAAATTATTGGTCGACGCGCGGTATTCCTGAATCGCTTCCGGCGGCACCACGTTCAGCCGTCCGGTGGTCAGGTAGTTGTTGTTCTCCACGCCGTCCAGCAGGAAATTCGATGCCGACGGGCGCTGGCCGTTGATCGCCAGCCCCAGGCCGCGCCCAGTGGTGGCGTCGGAGGTGACGCCCGCGCCGGTGACGAGCATGGTGTAGGCGTCGCGGCCGGCCAGCGGAAGATTGTCGATCTCGCCCGAGTCGATTACTTCCGACACAGTGGATTCCAACGCGCCGCGGCGGCCCTTCTGCGCTTCGAACGAGCCGGTCTTGCTGGGGTCCACGTCCGGGCCGAAAAATGTCACGATGGTCTTCGAGCCGGGCAGAAAAACGCTGCGGTATTCGCCGGATTCCCAAACATCGTTGAGCGGCCGCAGCTTGAAATCCAGTTCGACCCGCGCGGCGACGGTCAGCTCGATCTGCTGCACCTCCTGCGACTGATATCCCGGCGCGTTCACACTAATCTGGTAGAAGCCTGGGGAGAGCAGCGGCAGATAGTAGTAACCGGACGCATCGCTCGCCGAGGCGCCCGAAAGATTGCTCGCAGAGCTGCTGAAGAGGATCGACGCCCCAGCCAGCGGCCGGCCGGTGACCGAATCGACCAACCGGCCCGAGATCAGGCCCTGCGTGGTCTGAGACAGGGCGGCTGCGCCGGTGAGGAAGAACAGCACGAGCGCCCGGAATCGGAAATTCATGGTCAAAACTCTAAAGCGCCCTGGCGGCACTGCCGTAGTAAGATGCAGGTTAACATGAAGCGGAAATGGAGGCACTGGGCGTTGTGCGCCGTTCTGGTGGCCGGCAGCACGCTGGCTGCCTGGGCGCTCGGCAACGTCCGTTTCTTCCAAATCCTCAATCTCAAGGCGTACGACGCCCATTTTGTGCTGCGTTCGTTACTGGGCGGCCAACCCACGATTTCTAACATCGTCCTTTTGGTGGCGGACCAGAAGACCCTGGATACTTTTCCTGAGCTGCGAGTGTTCTGGCACAAGCACTATGCCGATGCCATTCGCGCCGCCGGTGAAGCCGGAGCTAAGGTGATTGGTCTAGACCTGGCCTTCGGCGTTCCGGTGGACAAGTGGGAGCCCGATTACGACCGCCTGCTGGGCGAGGCGGTCAGCACCTCGCCGGTTCCCGTGGTGTGCAGCTATGTCTCCGAGCTGAACACCAACCAGAGCTCGCAGTCGATCCCGATTAACATGCTGGCCGCGGCGCTCGGGCTGGGAGCGTTCGCGAATCTGACGTCGGACGCCGATGATTTCGTTCGACGCCAGGAGTTGATCGAGGCGCTGTCGTCCAAGCCGGGCGATCCGCCGCCGGCGCGCTCGCTGGCCCTGCGGGTGGTGGAGAAGTACACCGGCGCGGATGCCGAATTTCAGAACGGCAAGCTGACTCTTGCGGGACACACGATCCCAATCGCACTGGACCGCACCATTGCGATCAACTATGCCGGTCCGCCCGGCACTTTTACACGGTACTCTCTGGCGGACTTTGAAGCGGCCTTCAAGGCGGGTGACAAAGCCAAGCTGCGCAACTGGGTGAACGGCAAAGTGGTCCTCATCGGAATCGATTTTGCCGATGAAGATCGCAAAGCCACGCCGTTCTATACGCTGTTCAGCGGACCGAAATGGACCACGGCGGGAGTCGAGATCCATGCCAACACCATCCGTACCATCCTGGACCGGAGGTATCTGATTCCCGCAGCGATGTGGGCGCAAATCCTCGCGTTGCTGCTGGCCACTTCGCTCACCGTCTGGGCCAGCACGGGACTAGCCGCTTCCCGCGCCGTGCTGTTCATGGTGATCGAGGTGCTGGCGGTGATTGTAATTACTGATCGGCTGTTCGAAGGCGGCATCATCCTATCTACGTCGGAGATTCTGCTGGCGACGTCCATCTGCCTGATCAGCTCGGTGATCTACCGCTTCAGCACCGAGGAGAAAGGCCGCAACCTGTTCCATCGCGCGATCTCCCTGTTTGTCGGCAAGCAACTGGCCAGCTCGCTCGAAGAGACCGAGGCGATTGCTCTCTCAGGGAAACGGATGGACGTCACCATCCTGTTCACCGACATCCGCGGCTTCACTGCTTTCAGCGAAGAGGTCTGTGAAAAGGAAGGGCCGGAAGAGGTGGTCCGGCTGCTCAACGAGTACATGGGCATGATGGTAGGGATCATCGCCATGTACAGCGGGCACGCCAATAAGTTCATCGGCGACGGAATCCTGGCCATTTTCTGCGACGACGATCAGGGCGCTCTGCCAGGCGATCATGCCCTGCGCGCGGTCCGTTGTGCGACGCGAATGGTCACGGCTCCCAGCCGCTTTCAAACCGGCGCGGGCATCCACACCGGTCCGGCCGTGGTGGGCAACGTGGGCTCAGCCGATAAAATGGAATATACGGTCTTGGGAGACACGGTGAATCTTGCCTCCAGGCTGGAAAGCCTGAATAAGGAGCACCACACCAAGTTGTTGATGACCGGTGCGACACAGAGCAAGCTGGGCAATCACGTGGAAACCGTGCGCCTGGGCGAAGTGCCCGTGCGAGGCAAATCGCAGCTCATCGATCTGTACACGGTGGCGTCGCTGGTGGCCAAGGCTGTGGTGAATGCGTAAGCGATTCGTTCATCTTTCGGCGATCTCTCTGCTGCTGGTCCTGGCTGCCGGACCCGCCGCGGGCGACACCACCGAGGAACCGGTCGGCCTGATCCTCTCGGCGGCCGGCAGCAAGCTGCTGCGCGCGGGTACGGAGACCCTGCTCGCGGCGCGCGCCGGTGATCTGCTCTTCGCCGGCGACGGGCTGAAGACCGAGAGCGGCCCGGCGTCGTTCCTGTTCTGCCCGGCCAAGGCCATCGACACGCTCAGTCCATCCGGAGAAGTGCGCCTGGAAACCAAGCAGCCCAAGGTGAAGACGGGCAAGATATCGGAGCAGCCGGCCCGCGCCTGCACCTTGCCGCAGACGTTGCGGGTCGCGGTGGCGAGCCAGCAGCACTATGGCGTCAGCATGACGCGCGGCATCAACAAGCCCGAGGTTCCGCCCACGCCACGCGACAAATTGCCCGCCGACGTCGTCACCGAGCTGGCCCCGTTCGACGCAGTGCTGGCCGGAGATCCCAAGGATCAGGCGGCCCTGGTCAGCGAGGCCACGGTGTTCGAGAACCACAAGCTGATGGCCAACGCGCTGGAGCAATACTACAAGCTGCGAGAGCAGTGGCCGGACGCGGTCTGGATCAAGGCCAAGATTTTCGAGCTGGAGGAAGCGCTCGCCAACCAGGCCGCGGCCGCCACCGCCGCCACCGCCCCTGGAGGGAAGACTTACGCCCTGCTGGTGGGCATCTCAAAATACGCCAAGCCGGAATTGGCACTTCAATTCGCCAATGCCGATGCGAGCGTGTTCGGCCAGTTGCTCGAAAGCCCTCGCGGCGGCGGCCTGCCTCCCGACAATGTGCTGCTGTTGACCGATGAGAAGGCCACCACGGCCGCGGTTCGCAACGGCTTCCAGGATTTTTTGAAGCGGCGCGCCACCAAGAACGACACGGTGGTGATTCTGATCGCCGGCCACGGAACCGTCGAGGTGCCCGGCAGCAAGAACGCCTTCATTCTCACCTACGATTCCGATCCGCAGGATCTGACGAGCACGGCGTTGCCCATGGCGGAGCTGCAGGCGCTATTCGAGGAGCAGCTCGCCAAGGTGGGCCGCGTGCTGCTGTTTGTGGATGTCTGCAAGGCCGGAACCATCGGCACCATTCACAACACCACGGTGGGTTCGAACGTCGCGCAATTGGGGGATGTCGAAGGAGACCTGTTCGGGCTGCTGGCCAGCCGTCCGAAAGAGGTTTCTCTGGAAGGTCCCCAGTTCGGCGGCGGGCACGGCGTTTTCAGCTATTACGTGATCAAGGGAATGGGAGGCGCCGCGGATCAGAACCAGGACGGCGCGGTGGACGCGAACGAGTTGATCAAGTACGTCACCGGCCAGGTGCAGACCGCCACCAACGACAAGCAGCATCCGCGCGAGTTCGGCACCTACGACAACACCATGCGGCTGTCGGACATTCGGAAGCCCGGAATCAACATCGCGCACTGGCAGATGATCTTCGACTCGCGTAGCGGTGAGCCCCGGTACCTGGCGTCGACCTCGTTCACTGGCGCGCTGTTTGACGATCAAACATCGGACGACGTCGATCGCTTCACCGCCGCGGTCAATGCCGGGCGCCTCCTGCCCACCGACCCCAGCAACGCCTTCGCCGCCCTCCAGGCTTTGCAGGGACAATTGATCCCGGAGCAATATCAGGAGCGCAAGAACCAGCTCCAGGTCGCGCTCGAAAACAAAGCGCAGGAAGTGTTGCTGCGGTATCTGGCGGGCGATGAGAGGCCGCAAGCCCAAGCGGCGTTCCAACAGGGCGCGCGTTACATGGAAGCGGCGCGAGCCTTGACGCAGGAGTCGCTTTTCCTCGAAGGCCGGCAGGATTTCTTCCAGGGCCGCGCGCTGTTGTTCGACAAGAAATTTCCGGAAGCGGCTCAGTTGCTCGAGCAGTCCGTGCGCATCGATCCGGGCGCGGCGTACGCCTTCAACGCGCTGGGCATCGCATACCTGGAGCAGGCGCAGTACGACAAGGCGATCCCGGCGTTTCGCGACGCCATCCGCCGCGCGCAGCACTGGTCCTATCCGCTGCACAACGAAGCGCTGGCCTACGTCGAAACCGGCGACTACAAGTCGGCTATCCGCGCCTATCAGGAAGCCATGCGGCTGACGCCGCAGTACAGCTACTTGCCGTACAACCTCGGCCTGGTTTATCAGCGCCTGAACCGGCGCAAGGACGCGGAGGCGGCTTATCGGAAGGCCACTGCGCTCGAGCCGAATTCGGCTGAGCCGTACAACGCTTTGGGGACGCTGAAGGCCTCGGAAGGCAAACGCAGCGATGCCGAGCAACTCTACCGCGAGTCGCTGCAGAAGAATCCGAACCTGCTTCCGGCGCGCCACAATCTGGCGTTGCTGCTGGCGGCCGAGAAAGATAGGCAGCAGGAGGCCATCGATCTGTGGCGCGAAAACCTGCGCCAGTTGCCCGATTATCTGCCTTCGCGCTTGAGCCTGGCCGAAACTCTGGCGGCGCGTGGCGACAATCCAGCGGCCATCGAGGAATATCGCAAGGTGCTGGCCGCCAAGCCGGATTACGTCGCGGCGCGACGGGCGCTCGCGGGCCTGCTCGCCAAGACCGGCGATGCCGAGGCGGCGCTGGCCGAACTGCGCAGCGTGTCCCAGAAGGATTCGCAGAATCCCGACGTCTTCGAACAGATCGGCGACCTGGAGGCCGGCCGGCAGCACCCCGCCGAAGCCCGGGTCGCTTATCAATCCGCGCTCGGCCTGAAACCGGACCGCGCGGCGCGCAAGAGAATCGGCGACAAGCTGAAATCGCTGCGGTAATGAGAGAACGCCCGCCGTGACAGCGGGCGCTCTCCTCCACGGCCACAGTTCCCCGCTGTGCGAGGGTGCGGCCTCACCTGGTTAGATTCCCGCCAGTACATTCGGTTACTACCCTGTTTAGGGGATTTTCTAGCGTTTGCGCTCGAAGAACTTGGCCTTCGTCAGGCCCGCATCCACCAGCACGTCGAAAAACCCGATCATCATCTCTTCCCAGCTCTGCTCGCCGAAGCGAACCTCCGCCGCAGGGTCGGGATTCCGCGGGTTGTTCGCCGAATTGTCGAAGTAGCCGACCCATTCGAGGCGCGTGCCCGCTCTGAGAAGGCGTGGCGTGGCCAGCCGGTAGTCGATCTGCCAGTGGAAGTCGTAATAGTTCACCTTCAGCAGCGTCTCGATGGCGCCGTTCCCGCGGTCGAGCAGATATTCGAAGGCCTTGCCGCGCAGATGCATGTGCGGCAGCAGGCCGATCAGCAGCGCGTCATTCGGTAAGGTGCCCGTCACGGAGACGCGGTAGTCCGGATCGCCGGGCGGGATCACGAACCGGTCGTTGCCCATCTGCAGAGTGAGCACCGCTTGCTTGGGCGGAGTCTTCGCAAACACGATTCCGATGCTGGTGCGGTCCGTAGTCGCGGTGCCGGTTGCGGTGTAGTGCATCTGCAGTATGAGGTCGGAGCCGGCCTCGATCTTCTTTGCGATTCCCGGACTCCAGATCTCGCTCGAATTTCCCGGCGTGTAGACCATCAGTATGTCGCTGGTCGTAAGGCTCCTCGGGTTGGGGCGATGACCGGAGCCCGGCGGCAGTGGGAACGCGACGCCGCCCGGTTCGCCTGCCAGCCACTGGGATCCCGGCTCGCGGATGTAAACCACGGCGTGATGCACCGTGGCGCGGTTGCCCGGCCGCACCTCCACTCGTTCGATCCACTTGTCTTCGGCGAATCGCGTGGCGAGGATCACGTATTGGTAGTCGACCGCGCCCGAGGCCGGAATCGGGAACTCCGCGGGCATTTCAAAGACGGCGTCCGGTGTGCCGATGTTCCAACCGCTCGGCCAGTCGCGAGGCGGCGGGGCGTCCTTCCGGTCGCCTGCGAGCGCGCCTGAATCCGCCCAATCGGCCAGGGTTTGAATTTCGGTTTTCGAAAGCGAGCGATCGTTGGCGAAATGCCCGTACGCCGGATCCGCGAACCAGGGCGGCATCTTGCGCGTTACCACCGCCTGCCGGATCGCCTTGGCCCATGGCCTGGTTTCCGCGTACGTGCGGAAGGACATCGGTGCGATCTCGCCGGGGCGATGACATTCCTGGCAGCGCTTCTGGAGGATGGGCAGAACGTCCTTGTAGAAAACCGGCTTTGGCGCGGGAGCCGCCGGGGCTGGCACGCTCGCGATCAGCCAAATCGGAAAACTAGCGAGCCATCGACGCCACGAATTTATCGCGACATTGCTTGGAACAGAAATGGAAGGTCTCGCCTCCGACTGTTTCTTTGATGGAAGTCGCAGTGGCAATGTAGGTTCCGCAGGTGGGGTCCTTCTTCAGCTCTCCGGTCAAAGGAACCTGATTGGCTGCGGACTGCCGGCCTTGGCGATTGGCGCCCGGATTCACCAGCTCCGAGAAGCCCCTGGCGACAACTCCCACCACGGCCCGGAAAACCGAGATCAGGATCACCGCGAGCAGAAGATAGAAGATGACGCGAAACATCGCCTACTCCGATTCTAACGAACGGGGCGAAGGTTGGAGGCGGCGCGGTCCGGCTATTCTTCTTTGGCGGCCGCTTTGCGCGCGGCGTCGATGCGCGCCTGCGCGTGTCTAGCGGCGGTCAGCGCCGAAGCGATGTCCACTCCCAAGGCGGGGTTGACCATCTCGTCCTGGGCTTGCTTGAGGTCCTTCTCGGCCTGCGTGATGTCGATCTCGTGCCCCTTCTCGGCGATATCGCTGAGCACGCGCACCACGTTGTTGTGAATCTCCAGAAATCCGCCCCGAATCGCCAGGCTGAAGAGATGATCGTCCGGCGTGGTGTAAGTCATGGCGCCGATCCCGAGTTCCGACAGCAGCGAGGCATGCTCCGGCAGCACGCCGATGTAGCCTTCCTTGGCGGGAATCTGCGCGCGGATGGCCTTTTCGCGCGCCAGCAGGCGCTCAGGTGTGGCGATCTCGATGTCGAACGTGTCCGCCAATTAAGCCTCGCCTTGCTTGCGCAGCTCTTCCGCCTTGGCCTTGACGTCCTCGATGGCACCCTGCATGTAAAACGCCTGCTCGGGCAGGTCGTCGTGCTTGCCTTCCACCACTTCCTTGAAGCTGCGCACCGTTTCGGCCAGCGTCACGTACTTGCCCTTGAAGCCGGTGAACTGTTCGGCCACGTGGAACGGCTGCGAGAGGAAGCGCTGGATCTTGCGCGCGCGCGCCACGATCTGTTTGTCGTCGTCGGACAACTCGTCGATGCCGAGAATGGCAATGATGTCCTGCAGATCCTTGTAGCGCTGTAAAATCTGCTTCACTTGTTGCGCCACGTTGTAGTGCTCCTCACCCACGATGCGCGGATCCAGAATGCGCGACGTGGACGCCAGCGGATCCACCGCCGGATAGATGCCCTGCTCCACCAGGCTGCGCGTCAGGTTGGTGGTGGCGTCCAGGTGGGCGAACGTGGTAGCCGGCGCTGGATCGGTGTAATCGTCGGCGGGCACGTAAATGGCCTGCACCGACGTAATCGAGCCTTTCTTGGTGGAGGTGATGCGCTCCTGCAATTCGCCCATCTCGGTGGCCAGGTTCGGCTGATAGCCCACCGCTGACGGCATGCGCCCCAGCAGCGCCGATACTTCCGAACCCGCCTGCGTGAACCGGAAAATGTTGTCGATGAACAGCAGCACGTCCTGGCCTCCTTCATCGCGGAAGAACTCGGCGACAGTCAGGCCGCTCAAACCCACGCGCAGGCGCGCGCCAGGCGGTTCGGTCATCTGACCGTAGATCAGGGCCACTTTGGATTTCTTGTAGTCGTGCGGATCCAGCACGCCCGATTCCTGCATCTCCAGCCACAAGTCGTTGCCTTCGCGCGTCCGCTCGCCCACGCCGGAGAATACCGAAACGCCGCCGTGCTTGAGCGCGATGTTGTTGATCAACTCCATGATGACGACGGTCTTTCCGACTCCGGCGCCGCCGAACAATCCGATCTTGCCGCCGCGTAGATACGGCTCCAGCAGATCGATGACTTTGATGCCGGTCTCGAACATTTGCAGTTCGGTGGCCTGTTCTTCAAAAGTCGGCGCGGGCCGATGAATGGACCACCGCTGCTGCGTGTCGATCGGGCCCATGTTGTCCACTGGCTCGCCGATGACGTTCATCACGCGGCCGAGCGTCTGGTTGCCGACCGGTACCTCGATGGGATGCCCGAGGCTGACCGCCTTCATGCCGCGCACCATGCCGTCCGTGGGCTGCAGCGCGATAGTGCGCACGCGGCCTTCGCCAATGTGCTGCGCCACCTCCGCCATAACGTCAATGGGCGTGACTGTGTTGAAGCCCTCGCTGGTGATATGTATCGCCGTGTTGATGACCGGAATCTGGCTCTCTGCAAACTGAATGTCCACGGCCGGTCCGGCCACCTGAATTACTTTGCCTTCCACTAGTCCTGCGGTAGTTGCCATAAGAATTACTCCAATGCGGCGGCGCCGCTCACGATTTCGATGATCTCTCTGGTGATACTCGCCTGCCGGACGCGATTCATGTTCAGCGTCAGCGTATCGATCACTTCCGCGGCGTTCGAAGTGGCCGCCTCCATCGCGGTCATTCGAGCGGCGTGCTCGGCCGCCGACGATTCCAGCATGGCGCGATAGATCTGCGATTCGATGTAGCGCGGCAACAAGCTCGCCAACAGTTGCGCCGCCGGCTGCTCGTAAATATAGTCGGTCTGCTCTTGTTTCTCGGGAAGCTCCACTGGCAGAACGCGTGTCACCACCAGCCGCGAGGCCATCATGCTCTTGAAATTGTTCACCACCAGGTACACGGCGTCGATTTCGGCCTGGCGAAAGCGCTCCGTCACCTTGCGAGCTATGTCCAGCGCGTCCTCATAGCGCACCGCCCTCTGAAACAGCGTGCTGTAGTCGCCCGTGATGCTGCGATGCCGCTTGCGGAAAAAATCCCGGCCTTTGCGTCCGATCAGCTCCAGTTGCACGTCCGCGTCCGGATGATCCTGGATGAACTTGTGGGCGGTCTTGATGACGTTCGAATTGAAAGCACCCGCCAGACCGCGATCCGCGGTGATCACCAACAATTGAATGCGGCGCTCGGGCCGCTTGGCGAGCAGCTCGATCCCTTCGTCTCCCTGATGCTCGGCCGCCGCCTGGGCCACGTTCGCCAGCATTCGCCGGATGATCTGTGCGTACGGGCGCGCGGCCAGCACGCGATCCTGCGCGCGCCGCAACTTCGCCGCCGAGACCACCTTCATGGCCTTGGTGATCTGCTGCGTGTTCTTGACCGTGCGAATCCTCCGGCGTAGATCGATCAGGCTGGGCATCGGCTAGACCGTGACGACCGCTTCCTTGTGCTGGGCGACGAAGCGCTCCTTAAACTCCTTGAGCGCCGAATTGACTTTTGCTTTGAGCCCGTCGTCCAGGGCTTTCTTGTCGCGGATTTCCTGCATCATGCCGGCGTGCGCTGAATCCACGAAGCGATAAAGCTCCGATTCAAACAGCCGGCATTGTTCCAAGGGAATGTCGTCGAGCACGGCGTTGGTTCCGGCGTAAACGATCAAGACCTGCTTTTCCACGGGCAGAGGCGAGTATTGAGGCTGTTTCAGCACCTCCACCAGGCGGCCGCCGCGATTCAACTGCGCTTGCGAAACCTTGTCCAATTCCGATCCGAACAGCGCAAAGGCGGCCAGATTGCGATATTGCGCGAGTTCCAGGCGAAGCGAACCCGCCACCTGCCGCATGGCTCTGATCTGCGCGCTGCCGCCGACGCGGCTCACCGATAGGCCGACGTCGATCGCGGGACGAATGTTTGAGTTGAACAAGTCGGCCAGCAGGAAGATCTGCCCGTCGGTGATCGAGATCACGTTGGTCGGAATATATGCCGAGATGTCGCCGGCCTGCGTTTCGATGATGGGAAGCGCGGTGAGCGAACCGCCGCCTTTGGCGTCGTTCAGCTTCGCGGCCCGCTCGAGCAAGCGGCTGTGCAGATAGAATACGTCGCCCGGGAACGCTTCCCGCCCCGGCGGCCGGCGCAGCAACAGCGAAATCTCCCGATACGCCGCGGCGTGCTTGGAAAGATCGTCGTAGATGCACAGCGCATGGCGCTTGGTATCGCGGAAATATTCTCCAATCGCGCAACCGGCATAGGGCGCGATGTATTGCATGGGGGCCGGGTCCGATGCCGTGGCCGCCACTACCACGCTGTAGTCCATGGCGCCGTAGTCTTCGAGCGTCTTGACCACCTGCGCGACGGTTGAGCGCTTCTGCCCGATCGCGACATAGATGCAAATTACGTCGCCGCCCTTCTGATTGATGATCGCGTCCAATGCCACCGCCGTCTTGCCGGTCTGGCGGTCTCCGATAATCAGCTCGCGCTGGCCGCGGCCGATCGGGATCATGGAGTCGATCGCTTTGATGCCGGTCTGCAACGGCTCCTTCACCGGCCGGCGATCCACCACGCCGGGAGCGATCGCTTCGACGGGCCGCGACTCCGAACTCGCAATGGGCCCCTTGCCGTCGATGGGCTGGCCCAGCGCGTTCACCACGCGGCCCACCATCCCTTCGCCCACCGGCACCGACATGATCTTGCCCGTGCGGCGGACTTCGTCGCCCTCCTTGATCTCCTGGTACTCGCCCAGCAGCACCGTGCCCACCTGATCTTCTTCCAGGTTCAGCGCAATGCCCGTGACGCCGTGCGGAAACTCCACCATTTCGCCGGCCATGACGTTCTCCAGACCATAGATGCGCGCGATGCCGTCGCCCACCGAGATCACCGAGCCGGTTTCGGCCACGTTCACGGCCTTTTCGTAGTGCTCAATCTCGCCGCGCAACAGGCGCGCGATTTCGTCAGCTTGGACTTGAGCCATAGTTCACCCCTTATTCAGCCATCTGGCCGGTCAACTGTTTGCGCATCTGCTGGAGCTGGCCGCGCACCGATCCGTCGTACATGGTCGACCCGATTCGCGCCACTACGCCGCCCAGCAACTCCGCATCCACGGCGAAGCGCAGCCGCATCCGCTTGCCGGTCAGCCGCGACAATTCTGTTTCGAGATTCGCCCGCCGCCGATCATCCAAGGCCGCGGCCGAAGCAACCTCCGCCCGGACGAACCCCAACCGTTCGTCGATGAGCAGCTCGAAGGCTTCCCGGATCTCGCCGATGATTCCGATGCGCCGGCGATCGATGACCACGAAAACGAAGTTCTTCACGAACCCCTGCACCTGGATTTGATCCAGCAGCCGCCCCATCACGGCGCACTTCTTGGAAGTCTGAATCGCGGGTGTCAGCAGCGCGTTCTTGAGTTCCCAGGAACCCGCGATCAGTTGCTCGACGGCCCGCAGTTGCGCGACTGCGGTCTCCGGCTTCAACGGCGAGCCGGGAGCCAGAACAATATCCGCCAGCGCGCGCGCGTACCGGTTCGCTACAGCGGAAGGCATGCGTCAGTCTCTCTCCTTCATCGCGCGTTCTTGCCCGGCTTCACGCCGTGATGCAGATCGTGGAGGAACCCGTCCACCAAGCCATCCTGCGCGGCCGGCGTGATGCGGGAACGGATGCGCTGCTCCGCCAGGTCGAGCGCCAGCCCTGCTGAGTATCGCCGCAGTTCGTCCCGCGAGGAGCGCGTCAGCAAGGCGATTTCCTGGGCCGACTGATCCTGGATCCTCTTGAAATGCCGCTCGGTCTCGGTTCGGATGCGCTCGCCCTCGGCGGCCATCTCCGTGCGAGCGTCGCCGCGCAGATTTTCGATCTCACTCTGAAGGCCTGTCAGGCGCAGCTCGATGCCTGCAGCTTCGGCTTGGGCGTCCTTCATTTCGCGCGCAGCCTCGTCGAGCGCACGGCGGACTTCTTCGGAGCGGCTCTTAAAGTACGCCGGCGCCTGCTTGCCGATCAAGTAACCCAGTCCGGCCGCCAGAATCGCGAAGTTGATCCACTTCCAAACGATCCAGGGATCCCCAGCCTCCGCAGCGGGCTCCGCTGCTTTCCCGGTCTCCTGCGGAAGCGCGAACGCGGCCAGCGTCAATCCCAACACGAGTACTAGCGTCGCGCGCCGCATCAGGCCGTCTTCCTTTCGAGCAGCCGGCCGGCGATCTGGTCGGCGAGCGTATCGGCCGTGGCGGCCAGCTCGCGCTTCGCGGTAGCGGTGTCTTTCTCCAATTGCTGGCGAGCCTGGCCGACCAGCTCTCGCGCATGGCGGCGCGCCTGGTCGAGTTGCGCGGTCTGTTCAACGACCCACCGCCGCCGCTCTTCCTCCTGCTGCTGATAGATCTCGTCGCGCGCCTTCCGCAGTTCGGCTTCCACCGTCGACGCCGTCTGGCTCGCCTTGGCCAGCACCGCCTCCGCCTTCTGGCGCGTTCCTTGCGTGGCCTGCCGGCGCTCGGCCAGGACCTTCTCGAGCGGCCGGAAGAACATCCACTTCAAGTACAGGTACACTACCAGCAGCAGAAAAACCGTCGGGACGGCTTTCAGCAGGAGTGCACCCAAGTCCCGTAAAGTTGCTTCCATGAATTTTCTAGAAGGGAAGGTTTGACTTCGAGAAGGCCGCTCGCACTATGCGCGACGCGCCTGAAACCGGTATCCCAAAGACGCTAGCGTAGCAGAGTTATCAGGCGGAATTCAAGACGCGGAACAGTATATTTTTCGAGGGTTTGACGGCCACTATACGGCACGAACCCCCTCTTAGTAGAATACTCTTTCTAGCGCAAGGAGGCACGATGGCTGAAAAAACTCAGCAGACCTATGCAAACCATGTCCGGATGCATCCGCCGTTTCACTTTTTCCTGATGCCCGCGACCCTGGTTCTTTTGATCCTGGTGATCGTCAACGTGGTTCGGCATTACGATGGGCTGGAACCCTGGATTCTGCTGTTGATTGGGTTAATGGCGCCAGTGGCCGTGCTGCTGATCCGCGTCAATCCGCTCCGTGTTCAGGACCGCCTGATTCGCATGGAGGAGCGCCAGCGCTTTGCCGCGTTGCTTTCCGAGCCGCTGAAATCGCGAGCCGGTGAGCTGACCGAGGCGCAGATCGTCGCCCTACGGTTCGCCTGCGACGCGGAAATTCCGGGGCTGGTGGAGAAGGCGCTCAGTTCGAAAATGAGTCCTAAGGACATCAAGAAGGCCATCGCCAAATGGCGCGCGGACCTGTTCCGGGTTTGATGCCGTGGCCGATCCGCTGCTGGAGTGGCGCCAGGAATTTCCCGCGCTCGACAAGTCCGTCTATCTGATCAGCCATTCGCTCGGCGCCATGCCGCGTCGCACCCGCGACCGGCTGAACGAGTACGCCGACGTCTGGTCCACGCGCAGCATCCGCGCCTGGGAAGAGGGCTGGTGGGACATGCCCATCTCGGTTGGCAACCTGGTCGCGAAAATCATCGGCGCCGGCGAGGGCGAAGTCACCATGCACCCCAACGTGTCGGTGTGCCAGTCCGTCATCGCTTCGTGTTTCGATTTCGGCGGCCGGCGGAACAAGATCGTCTCCGAAGGCCTCAACTTCCCATCCAATCTCTACGTTCATCGCCAGCTCGAGCGGCTGGGCGCGCGCGTCGTAACCGTCCCGTCCGAGGACGGGATCACCATCCCGCAAGATAAGCTGCTCGCGGCCATCGATGCAGAGACGCTGCTGGTTTCGGTGTCGCACGTCATTTTCAAGAGCGCCTTCATTCAGGATCTGCGCGCCATCACCCAGCGCGCCCATCAAGTGGGAGCGCGAGTGGTCGCCGACGTCTATCAATCGGCCGGCACGGTGCCTATCGACGTCCGGCAACTGGGCGTCGACTTCGCCACCGGAGGATCGGTGAAGTGGCTGTGCGGCGGTCCTGGCGCGGGTTATCTATACGTCCGGCGCGATCTCTGGCCCACGCTCGCGCCCCGCGTCACCGGCTGGATGGCGCACCGTAAACCGTTCGACTTCGATCCCGGCCCCATCGATTTCGCCGACGACGCATACCGCTTCCTACAGGGCACTCCCAACATTCCCGGATTGTACGCTGCCCGGTCAGGCTACGAGATCATCAACCAAGTGGGCGTGGAAAACATCCGGGCCAAGTCCATCCGGCAGACTTCCATGCTCATCGATCTGGCGGAGCAGGCCGGGTATCGGGTGAACTCGCCGCGCAATCCGGCCCAGCGCGGCGGCACCGTCACGGTGGAGGTGCCCAACGGTTACGAGATCACGCAGGAATTGCTGCGCCGGGATTTTCTGGTGGACTACCGGCCGGGCGCCGGCATCCGCATCGCGCCGCATTTCTACACCCGGGACCAGGAACTGGAACTGGTTATCGAAGAGATTCGCTCGCTGGAGCGCGCCGCGGTAGCTCGCTAGCGCCGGCTTCGAGCTTGGCGTCCAGAGCCTCCTGGAACACCGCCGCGAAGAACTCGCGTGACGACGGTGCCGCGCCGATGTGCAACGTGTCACCGGCGTCTTGAAAGAATCCCACGTGGCCGTCCCAACCCAGATCCTCCAGCGTGAAGTTCAGACACTGGCGTTCCGCGCGGCCCAGGTTGGACTGGTCGATGGCAAAAACCTGTCCCGTGGAATGCTCTCCGGATTCCGGAGCTTCCCGGTCGGTCGCGCTCGCGACCTTCGCCATCCGCAACGGCACAAAGCGTTCACCCTTCGGCTTCAGCGCCTCAAAAAGCCGGCGGGTTTCGAACGCGATATACAGCATCGAGCCGATCGCGGACGGTGAATCCTGCAGCAGCTCTTGAGTTCCGGGCAGCGACGGCGGCGTGACGCCAAAGAACATCGGATCGTCCAGCAGCCGCGTCAACGCGCCATCCGAAGCTGCCTTGAAATCGCGCGCCGGCCGGTAGTCCACGTCCGCGGTTTTGAACCAGACCATCAGCCGATTGTCGGCGCGCCGCTGCGGGTTCTCCGGATTGCGATACTCCGCCGCCAGCTCGCGAAAAGCCGCCGGGTCCGCCTGGTACAGCTTCAGCAGTTGCTCGGCGCGCTGGATGCGGAACCAGTAGGTCGGCGAATAGTCGCGCTGCATCTGGCGCCGGATGGCGTCGTAGAGTTGGGTATGCAGCGCCGGGTGGGCGGCGAAAAACATTTCGGCGACGGTCGGCTGCTCGCGTCCAGTCGCGGCTTGCGCCATCGGAAACAAGTCGGCAACGCAGCCCTCGCCGCAGTGGTAGGCGAAGATGGCCCAGTCCAGGCCGCCGAACTTGGTCTGAAGACGCGCCAGGTAGCGCGCGGTCGCAGGCACGGCGCGCTCGGGCGTTAAGCGGTCGTCGCGAACCGTCACCACGTACGGAATCCTGCGGCGCACCGTTCGATACATGGTCTTGCCGCTCTTGGTGCGGACCGCCCGTCGCTCTTTGGTGGTCTGGTATCGCGTCACTCGCACCACTTGCAGTCCCGCTGCGCGCGCCGTTGCTTCGGAGAACTGCATGATGCCTTTGGGGCCGGCCGGGCTGACCGCTTCCGCGTCGCCCCAACTTTCCAGGTATGCGACGGCGGAGATCAACGACGCCGGTAAGCCACTGGACTTGGCCGCGCTGCCGATGATCTTCGTGAGCCCCGGACCGGTCACCCGTTCCGCGCCGGCGGTGGCTTCCGGATGTCGCATGATGACGAAAGTCTGCGACTGTATCATGCGCTCGGTTCGCTCCTCCACCACCGCGGGCGTGATCGCGGCTCGGTCCGCACCGATTCCCGAAAGCCGGTGCTGCGGCGTGAAGTACTGCGCTCCGGCCAGCAGCGTGCTGCTCGCCACAAGCATCCCGAACCGTGTGAAGCGGCCGTGAGATCGCACTCGACCTATTTTACCAATCCGGCCGCGCTCGAAATACAAATATGATTAAAAATGTTTCAGCTTGGGACGCCGCTACAGCGCTTTGGTCCAGCCGCCATCCACCGGAATCGAAATCCCCGTGATGTAGCTGGCGCGCTCGGATGCAAGAAAGACCACGGCGCTGGCAATCTCCTCCGGCGTCGCGATGCGCCCCAGCGGTATCTCCGATACTCGAACGTCAAGCTTCTTCAGTCTCTCCGTGGCCGTGTAGCCCGGACAAACATTGTTCACCAGCACGTTGTAAGGCGCGTATTCGTTGGACAGGCTCTTCACCAGGCCGCGCACCGCCGACCGCGCCGAGTTGGACAGGATCAGACCGTCCACCGGCTGCAGCACCGCCATCGAAGTAAGCGTGATCAATCTTCCCCAGCGCCGTTCCTGCATGTGCGGAAGCACGGCGCGCGCGAAGTACAGCGTGCTCATGAAATTCAGATCCACCGCCGAGCGCCAGTCTTCGAGCGACGTGTTCTCGAACCGCTTGGCCGGAGGACCGCCGGCGTTGGTGACGCAAATATCGATGCGGCCGAATCGCTCCAACACCCGCGCGACGAACCCGCGGACCTGCGGTTCCACGGTGACGTCCACCACCTCGGCGAAAGCGTCGCCGCCGATCTCCGCGGACGTGCTGCGCAATGCTTCTTCGCCGCGCGCGCAGATGGCCAGCCTGGCGCCTTCCGCCGCAAGAGCGAGCGCCACCGCCTTGCCCAGCCCCTGGCTCGCGGCCGCGACCACGGCGACACGCCCCGTCAGTCCCAAGTCCATGCGCTAAAAATCCCAGTTCAGGATGTTCTTCTGGACGGTTTCGAACTCGCGCGTGCGCGGATCGATCAGCTCGAAATGGCCCGCGCCCTGGAGCGCGATCAGTTTTGCATTCCGCGACGCCTTGGCGAATCGCTCGCTCATTTCGAACGGCACGATGTTGTCCGCGGTGCCGTGGATCAGGCGCTGCGGAACCGAGATGGGCAGCAACTGCATGGGCGACGTGGAGGCGTAGCGCTGCGCCACGCGATCCGGAGAGCCGCCCATGAATTCGCCGACCACGCCGTCGCCGAGTTGCAGCGCATAGGCACGGCGCAGATCGGAAACGGCCGCCAGCGGAACGACGCCACGCAGATCGACCGCCAACTGTGCGGCCAGCCACAGCACCAGTTGGCCTCCGGCCGAATGCCCGGCCGCGACCACGCGCCGCAGATCCAGGTTGTACCGCGGCGCGATTCTCTTCAGGTGCTCCCCGCCGTGCAATACATCGTCCAGCGTGCCCGGCCAGCCTCCGCCCGGGTTGCCGAGTCTGCGGTACTCCAGGCTCCAGGTAGCCGCCCCCGCTTTCGCCAGCGCCGCGCACAGATGACTGGCGTGATCCAGATTGTACGCCGCGCGCCAATATCCGCCGTGAATGAAAAGCACCGTGGGGTGAGGACCTCCGCCGGCCGGCAGCCACAGGTCGCCGAACTGCAGCGGATCTTTGCCGTACGCAATGCGCGCGTTCGCCTTGGGCGGCGGGAGCCGCAGGATGTCCTGGCTCATAAGGGACGTGCCGGCTGCGAGGCTCAGGAACGCGCGGCGAGTCACGGTGTCTATTTTACAAGGGAATGGCGATGTCCGAAAAGCGCTAGTTTGTTTCGCCGCGTTGCGCCATACTCGAAGCATGGATGCGGATGTTTGTTATCGGGCCGTGCAGGCGCGGGACGCGCGCTTCGACGGGCTGTTCTTCATCGCCGTGCGGACCACCCGGATCTTCTGCCGCCCGGTGTGTCCCGCGCGGACGCCGCTCCGTCGCAATGTGGAATTCTTCTCGAACGCGCCGGCGGCGCAGGCGGCCGGATACCGCCCCTGTCTCAGATGCCGCCCCGAAGTGTCGCCGGACCTGCCGGTGTGGGCCGGCACGTCCACCACGGTGAATCGGGCCCTGCGCTTGATCGATGAAGGCGCGCTGGATGACGGTTCGGTCGCGCGATTAGCGGAACGGCTGGGCTTGACGGATCGCCATCTGCGCCGGCTGTTTCTCGAACACGTCGGCGTGTCGCCGGTGGTGGTGGCGCAGACCCGGCGCACCTTGTTCGCCAAGAAGCTGATCACCGAGACGAATCTCGCGTTCGCCGACATCGCGTTCGCCGCCGGATTCGCCAGCTTGCGCCGCTTCAACGAAGCCATCCGCGACACCTATCAGCGCAATCCGAAAGAGTTGCGCCGGTTCGCGCCGCCCGAAGCCGATGCAGGCTCGGCGGTGGAGCTGAAGCTCAACTACCGCCCGCCCTACGATTGGGACGCGTTTCTCAACTTCATCCGGCCACGCGCCATCCCGGGCTTGGAATCCGCCGACCAGCAGATCTACCGGCGCAACGGAGTCAGGGTCCGGCACAGCCCACGCGAGAATTGCCTGGTCGCCCGCATCGAGCCCGCCGGCGTGAATCGCCTGCGCTCCCTGGTCGAGCGAATGCGGTTCTTCTTCGACCTGCGCGCCAACACTCGCGAGATCGCGGCGCACTTGGGAAAATCGCCGGTCATGAAGCCGGTGATCAAGCGCCATCCGGGCCTGCGTTTGCCCGGTTGTTGGGATGCCTTCGAGCTCGCGGTGCGGGCCATCCTGGGGCAGCAGGTCACGGTGAAAGGCGCGAGCACGCTGGCCGGACGCCTGGTCGAACGATTTGGCCCGCCCAAGGCCGAAGTGCTGGCGGACGCCGATCTCGCGAGTATCGGCTTGCCCAAAGCCCGCGCTGAATCCATTCGCGCGTTCGCCCGAGCGGTGTCGGACGGGCGCATCCGGTTCGACGCGTCCGTGGCCGCGCCGGATATGATCGGCCGCATGCAGGAGCTGCCCGGCATCGGTGCCTGGACGGCCAACTACATCGCGATGCGCGCGCTCGGCGATCCGGACGCGTTTCCGGCCTCGGATCTCGGCTTGCTCAAGGCCGCCGGCGTATCTTCGGCGCGCCGCCTGGAAGAGATCGCACAAGCCTGGCGGCCCTGGCGGTCCTACGCGGCCCTGTATCTGTGGGAATCTTTGCGGAGAAAGGAATAGCAATCATGTTGCTTCACTACCATGAATTCGAATCGCCCCTCGGACGCATTCTGTTTGCCTCCGACGGCCAGTCGATCTGCATGCTGGACTTCGCCGGCTGCGAACAACGCACGGAGATGCTGCTCGCGCGGCGCTACGGCGACGTTCAATTCCGGCGCGGCTCCGATCCTCTCAACTTGAAGCCGCTGCTGCGCGATTATTTCAACGGCCGCCTGCACGCTCTCGACCACGTCCCCGTGAACACTGGCGGCACCGCGTTTCAACAGCAGGTATGGAAAGCGCTTCGCACCATCCCGGCGGGCGAAACTCGAAGCTACGGCCAACTGGCGGTCCAGGTCCGCCGTCCGAAAGCCAGCCGCGCGGTGGGACACGCGAACTCCTTGAACCCCGTCGCGATCATCGTGCCCTGCCACCGCGTCATCGGCGCCTCTTCCGCTTTGACCGGCTACGCGGGCGGCCTGGAACGGAAGCGCTGGCTGTTGCAGCATGAGGGCGCGCTCTCGGCCAACTTGGATTTGCCGGCGGATCCCGCCCGCATTCCTGCTACTGCCTGAAAGTGCGAGCCGCGCGGCGCGATCCAGGGTTGCACCCCGCCCATCGCGCCGCCGTCGAGCCGCCTCGCACCACGCTACAACGATCGCAGAAAGTTCAATATGTCCTGCTTCTGGTTCTTGCTCAGCCCGTTGAAGTTGTCGATCACCTTGTTGGCTTCCGACCCGCACACAAAGCTCTGCTGAGACGGTTGGAAAAGATCGTTCACCGCCTCGAAACGCTGGAAGCTCTGCGAGATCGTGCAATCGAACCGCGGGCTGGAGTGCGCCTCAATGGCCTGCAGCAAGTCGGAGGTTCGTCCATCATGCAGGAAGAACAACCGCTGGCCCAGACCCCAGAGAGGAGCGGTGCGAAATTCATCCGGCCCCGCGCCGCCTTGCACTATGCCGTCGGCCAGGTTCGATCCCATGTGGTGCAGCGCAAAGTCGGAATACGGGCTGTACGTGACGGTCGACATTTCCGTGTAGTTCGATCTCGCGGTGGTGAGTGATGGCGTGTGGCAGAAAGCGCATCCGATGCTCGTAAACAGCCCCGAGCCGTTCGACGTCGACGGCGTGGACGGCCCTGGAGTGGGCGGAGCCGACAAGCGCATGAAGATCGCGAATTGTTCGACGTCCTCGAAGTCCTCCGGCGTCGTGTTGAACACGCAGCCTGAAACGGCGGCTCGCTCGTTGGGGAACTGAACGTTGGAAACGCCCTGCTCGACGTTATAGGCCTCTCCGGCAAAAATCGTAAGCGATTTGTTCTGCGCCTTCCATCCGAATCGCGTAACCGTTCCATCGTTGCCGCTGGTGTTCAGTTCGCCGCCGATGCCCAGCGCGGCTTTCTGTGCCTGGTGGTCTGCCAGATTGGCCGCCAGCGCCGCATCCGGCGTGTTCTCCACCAGGCCCAGCCCGAAGGTCGGCGTGGGAATCCGGAAAATCACGTTGTGGCGCGCCAACTGAGACGCAAAATCCGTTTGTTGCAGCGTGCAACCGGGCGCATCGGTCCGTCCCTTGATCGTATACAGGCCGTGCACCCCTCCATCCAGCGGCGCGCTGGGATTGTTCGGATTCGTGGAGATGAATCGCGCTTCCCGCACCGGACCGCCGATAGTGATAAACGATGGAGGCGTGTTGTCGGCCCCGTACCGTTTCGCGAGCGCAACCTGCGGATTCGCCGCCGGGCTGCTTCCGCCCGAATCCGGCTGCGCGTGGCACATGCCACAACTGTTGCCGTTAAAGGTTGGCCCTAAGCCCTTCCCGGTTGTACCCGGCTCGGTGCCGCCTACGGAATCTATTTCATTGAAAGAATCCCGGGCCGAAGTGAAGGTGCTTTTTTCGGCCATGCTTAGCCCCGCCAAGGGACCACCCGCGCCGGCAGGTCCTATGCGCGGCCCCGGATCGGATTGCGCGGAGACTATGCCAGGGCCGGCCAGCACCCCCGCCAGACACACGAAGAATATATAACGCGACATTGTTTTCCTTTCACGCTCCAGTACTTTTTGGCTCCCCGTACTTTGTGGGGCTTGAGAAAAACTAACATCGCTTCAAAATTCGATCAATCGAGCGTTTCCTCTACTCGTTACCCTCATTGGCATACGTGTTGCGACCATCCGCATAGGGCGACTCCGTAAGGTTGAGGCAAATAACCCAACGGCGCGACAGCCTGACGGATATCATGGTGCTAGCGCGTGAAGACCGCGCGGCGCCGCTACTTCAATGAAGGCACTGGTAAAGAGCAAACGCGAGCCGGGACTGTGGCTCGAAGACATCCCCGATCCCGTCATCGGCATCAACGACGTGCTCATCCGCGTAAGACGCGTAGGTATTTGTGGAACTGACCTGCACATCTACAACTGGGATAGCTGGGCGCAGCGCACCATCCCGGTTCCACTGGTGATCGGCCACGAATTCGTCGGCGAAATTGTCGCCACCGGTTCGAACGTGAACGATTTCCACCGCGGCGACATCGTCAGCGGCGAAGGTCACGTGGTGTGTGGACGCTGCCGCAACTGCCTGGCTGGCAGGCGGCATCTATGCGCCCACACCATGGGCGTGGGTGTGAACCGCCCGGGCGCGTTCGCCGACTTCATCGCCGTGCCGATGACCAATATCTGGCGTCACAAGGAAAACATCGATCTGGACGTGGCCGCGATCTTCGATCCGTTCGGCAACGCCGTCCACACCGCGCTGTCTTTCCCGGTACTCGGCGAAGACGTCTTGATCACCGGCGCCGGGCCGATCGGCATCATGAGCGCTGCGGTGGCCCGCCATGCCGGCGCGCGCCACGTCGTGATCACCGACCGCAACCCGTATCGCCTGGACCTGGCGCGTAAGCTCGGCGTCACCCTGGCCGTCGATACCTCGCAGACGCCGCTCGAACAAGTCCAGAAGCAGCTCGGCATGCAGGAGGGCTTCGACGTCGGACTCGAAATGTCCGGCAACGCTTCAGCCTTCCGCGAAATGATCGCCAACATGTGTCACGGCGGCAAGATCGCGATGCTCGGCATCCCCACCGGCGAGATTGCCATCGACTGGACCACCGTGGTGTTCAACATGCTCACCATCAAAGGCATCTATGGCCGCGAAATGTACGAAACCTGGTACAAGATGACGGTGATGCTCGAATCCGGGCTGGACATCCGGCCCGTAATCACGCATCGCTTCGCCTATCAGGACTTCGAGAAAGCGTTCGAGGCCATGCGCACCGGCAACACCGGCAAAGTAATCCTGGACTGGTCATAACATCTATCCCAGCCCTTGACGCAGACGTCGAGTGGGGCAGCCAATCTTGGCTGCAGCCGGCTTCAGCCGGCGCGTTCCGCTCTATGAATCAACCCGCCGGATTCCACACATACTTCCCGTTCCGGTCAATATACCCTTCCCGGTTTCCGATCCAAACCGGCGCAAGCCCCGCCTGAAAATTTCCGCCTTGATCGAACTGCGGGTTGATGGCGAACTTCCCGGACTTGCCGACATAGCCATACCGGCCAGAGATCGACACCAGCGCCAGCCCGTCGGAGAAATCGCCCGCCGCGTCAAATTGCGGAGCGATCTTCACCCGCCCGGACTTGTCGATGTAGCCGAAGCGGTTGTCCAGTCTCGCCACCGCCAGGCCTTCGTGAAAGTCGCCGGCCGAGCTGAACTGCGGAGTGATCAGCATTTTGCCGGACACATCGATGTAGCCGTACTTGTCGCTCAGCCGCACCACCGCCAGGCCTTCGGAAAAATTGCCGCCTTCGTCGAACTGCGGGTTGATCAGCATGCGGCCGGTTTTGTCGATATAGCCCCAGCGACCATTTACGATCACCGGCGCGCGCCCGTCGCCGAATTGGCCGGCTCCTTCGAACTGCGGATTGATGGCGTACCTTCCCGACTTGTCGATATAGCCGAGACTCGGACCCGTGCCCACCAGCGCCAGCCCTTCCGAAAACGGATCGGCCAGGTCATACTGCGGCGTGATCGCGAGTTTTCCCGATCGGTCGATGTAACCCCAGCGCTGATTCAGTTGCACCACCGCCAGGCCCTCGCTGAATCCGTCGGCCCGATCGAATTGCGGAGCGATTACCAGCTTCGCCGACTTGTTGATGTAGCCGTATTTTCCGTTCACCCGCACCGGAAACAAGTTTCCAGATCCTGAGAAAAGCCAGAGCGCCACGCCTACCAGCACAAGAAACACCGCCACTGCCGCAGCCGCCAGCATGTGCTTTTTGCCCAGCCCAGGAGTCCGCCCTGTAGTTCTTACCTCTTCGACGCCGGATGTCATAGGTCTTCCCTCCTCGAGAATCACCGCAAGTGCCTCAAAGCAAATCCCTCGCCATTTGGCACCCGAATGGCTTCCTGGACGGGTGGAGCTTGCGGAGGAAACCGCGCTCTAACGTGCGGAGGAAACCGCGCTGTAGGCGGAGGAAATCGCGCTCTAGGCGCAGGAAGCCGCGCTCTAACAGGAGGTGAGAGCCATGAACTTCAAAAACGCATTGATCGCGGGAGCTTTCGCCATTCTCGGCGTGGTTGCTGCCGTCGGCTGGACGCGCAATCGTCCTCCGGCCGCCACTCCGGCGCTCTATACGCAGCAGGCCGGCTACGATACCGCGGCAACTCCACCGGCCTCAGGCTACGGAACGTCAGGATGTGTGGCTCCCGGAGACGGAACAGCGGCCTATCCCGCGCCTCCACCCGAGCCGTACGCGCAAGTGATCCGCCGGCCGGTCGTGATTCGCCAGCCGGAGCTGGAGCCCGTGTCCGCGACGCCGCCTGTTTATCGGGAAGCGCGGCGTCGCCATCGTCGCTCCACCAAGAAGTCGGTCGCCATGGTGGCTGGGAGCGCGGGTGTCGGTGCGGCGATCGGAGCCTTGGCGGGCGGAGGAAAGGGCGCCGGTATCGGTGCGCTCGCGGGCGGCGCCGGCGGATTCATCTACGACCGCCTGACCCACAATCACTAGCTCGGTTCTCAACCCGCTGAAGCCCCGTCACCGTGACGCCGCCACTGGCACCTACAGAAGAGGCGAGTAAAATCCTCGTCACCGGCCGGGCAGCCTACGCCAGCCAGGATTTGGTGCGGCTCGTGAAGGCCGGCGAATACCAGTCGTACTACGCGCGCAACTGCGACCATCGCGCGCGCGACCTCGACGAGATGACCACTTCCTGAACGGCGCCGGTCCCGCGATGAATCCCGGAATCCGCCAACCACCCGCCACGCCCCGTCCCGCCGGCCGGTTGTAACGAAAAAACACTTGCCCTTCGAGTCAATTCGAAGGACACTGTGATTTGATGCTTTCATTTCCGGAGGTAGCCACGAATTGAAACTCGGCGAAGCGGTGGCTTGGGAGCCAACCGAACGGTGGAGCCTGGCCGATGCCGGCGAATTGTATGACGTCGCCAGTTGGGGCAAGGGTTATTTCTCGGTCGGCGCGAACGGTCACCTGTGGGTCCATCCCACCAAGGAACCGGCCCGCGGCATCGACCTCCGCGAGCTGGTCGAAAAACTCGAGCTGCGCGGCATTTCCCTCCCCATTCTGATCCGTTTCGCGGAAATTCTGAAGCACCGCCTGGGAGAACTTCACCAAGCCTTCCAGAACTCCATCGCCGAGCACGGCTACAAGGGCGGCTACTGCTGCGTGTTCCCGATCAAGGTCAACCAGCAGCGCCACGTCGTCGAAGAAGTCTTCAAGTACGGCCGCCCCTACCACTTCGGCCTGGAGGCCGGCTCCAAACCCGAATTGCTGGCGGTGCTCGCCATGGCCGACAACGAGACCCCCATCATCTGCAACGGCTTCAAGGACGACGAGTACATCGAGATGGTGATGCTCGCCAAGAAAATCGGCCGCCAGATCATTCCAGTGGTCGAGAAATACACCGAGCTGGACCTGGTGGTCAAGCATTCCCAGCGCGTCGGCGTGCGCCCGGTCATCGGGCTCCGGCTGAAGCTGGCCAGCAAAGGATCCGGCCGCTGGAAATCCTCCGGCGGCTATCGCTCCAAGTTTGGCCTCACCGTGAGCGAAGCGCTGCAGGCCCTCGATCAGATGAAAGCCGTCGGCATGGAGGACTGCATCCAGTTGCTCCACTTCCACCTCGGCAGCCAGATCACCAATATCCGGCAGATCAAAGGCGCGGTCATCGAGGCGGCGCGCATATTCGTCGAGCTGAAGCGCGCCGGCGCCGGCCTGAAGTACCTGGACGTCGGCGGCGGCTTAGGGATCGACTACGACGGCTCGCAAACCGATTTCGAGTCCAGCGTCAATTACACGCTCCAAGAGTACTCCAACGACGTCGTCTACCATATTCAGAACGTCTGCGACGAGGCCGAGGTCGAGCATCCCATCATCATTTCGGAAAGCGGCCGCGCCATCGCCGCTTACCACAGCGTCCTGGTGTTCAACGTCCTGGGCGTGAGCGGATTCGGCGACGATTCCTGCGACCCCGTCCCCGAAGACGCCGAACAGCCCCTGATCGACCTGCAGGAAACCTACCGCGCGCTCAGCTCGAAAAACCTGCTGGAAAGCTTTCATGACGCGCAGCAATCGCTCGATTCAGCCCTGAACCTGTTCAGCCTCGGCTATCTGCCCCTGGCCCAGCGCAGCGAGGCCGAAAAGCTGTATTGGGCCATCTGCCGCCGCATTCACCGCATGGCCAAGGAACTCGAGTACTTTCCCGAAGAGCTGGAAGGCCTGGACGGCATGTTGTCGGATACCTACTTCTGCAATTTTTCGCTGTTCCAGAGCATCCCGGATAGCTGGGCCGTCAAGCAGCTCTTCCCCATCATGCCCATCCACCGCTTGAACGAGATGCCCTCGCGCAGCGCGGTGCTCGGCGACATTTCCTGCGATTCCGACGGCAAGATAGACCAGTTTATCGATCGCCGCGACGTGAAACGCACCCTCCCGCTGCATCCTTTTAACGGCGAGCCGTACGTGCTGGGCGCATTTCTGGTGGGCGCCTACCAGGAAATTCTGGGCGACCTGCACAACCTGTTCGGCGATACCAATGCCGTGCACGTCAGCCTGGGCGAAAACGGCGACGTCATTCTCGACACCGTGATTCGCGGCGACACCGTGCGCGAGGTGCTCGATTACGTTCAGTTCAGTTCCAAGACCCTGCTCGAAGAGTTCCGGCGCGACGTCGAAGCGGCGCTCCGGGAAGGCCGCATCGGATACGAAGAGTCCGGCCGCCTGCTGCGCTTCTACGAAGAGGGACTGAACGGCTACACCTACCTCGAGCAGTAGTGGACAACTTGCGGGTGGTTCTGGTCGCCACCAGAAATCCTCTGAATATCGGCGCGGCCGCACGCGCCATGAAGAATTTCGGTTTCAAACACCTGCGGCTGGTGAATCCTTATCAGATCGCCTTTCGAGAAGCGCGTTCCGCCGTGCACGCCGGCGACATCCTGGAGAGCGCGCAGCAATACGAAACCCTGGAAGAAGCCATCGCCGACTGCAATCTCGTGGTCGGCACCACGTCGCTCGGGCATCGCGAACTGCAGCACCCCTTGCGATCGCTCGAATACGGCGGCCGCGCCATCCGCAAGCAGCTCGCCGCCACGACGCGTGTTGCGCTGCTCTTTGGCTCCGAAAAATTCGGACTCTCGAACGACGACCTGAGCTATTGCCACTGGCTGCTGCGCATCGGCACCCAAGGCTCCATGAATCTCGGCCAGGCCGTCGCCGTCTGCCTGTACGAGCTGACGCGTAAGACCGCCACCGCGAAGCCTGAAAAACGCAAACCCGCCCGGGCAGCCGACCTCGACCGCCTCACGGCCCTGCTCACCGAGGTCCTCGAACAATCCGGCTACCTGCATTCCAAGGGCGCCGATTCCAAAATCCGCCGCCTGATCCGCCGCTTGGACCTCCCCGCCCACGACGCCGAAGTCTGGCTAGGCATGATCCGCCAGATCCGCTGGAAACTCAGTGGGGCAGCCAATCCTGGCTGCAGCCGCCTTTAGGCGGCCCGGAACACCGATGACTGCACTCGCGTGTCTTTTTCTCCCGCCTCTGCTGCACTTTCCAAGACCGCCGCGCTCTCTTCGTCTCACGCGGACTGCATTCTGGAATTGAACGTCTTTTCTGCCGGTTCCAAGTTGGCTTCGTTTTTTCAAAAAATGTCTTACCTGCTCGCCACGGAAAAATATCGCCCCGCGCGCGCAAAATATCTTCGTTTGCGTTACCGCCACTTCCGTCTGGTGTATCCTGAGGATCATCCTGTCAAATGACCAAAGTTCAACTGGATTACGATCTCGAGCGGCCGCTCACCGACACCGACGCCACCGGCGTCGCTAACGTCCATAGCTGGTACGGCATGCAACGCGTCCAGCTTGCCCCCTCGCTCGACAAACTGCGAGTCGAGTACGACGCCTCCCGCCTCAGCGAACAGGACGTCGAGGCGGTACTGGTCCGCTTCGGCCTGCCCATCAAGCGCCGCTGGGCCGTACCATAGCCGATGCGCAAGCTGTTCGCGGCCCTCCTCCTCTTCGCGCTCTGGCTGTGCGCCTCAGGCCCCGGATTCCGCAGCGCCGCCCAACTCGACGAGCATTTCCAGAAGCACGGCGCCGAGTTCGGACAGATCACCAAACAGCACTACCTCGAGCTCGCGCAAGATCTCCGCGACGCGCCCGCCGGCGGCCCCATCCTCGAAGCCCGTCGCCGCAACGGCGAGTTCTCGAAATTCGACAAACGCCACGGCTACTTCGGCGCCTACAACCCCGATCGCACCATCCGCACCTTCTTCATCCCCAACGATGGCGAGCGCTATTTCTGGAGACAGGCCCGCAGATCGCATGACTGACCAGCAGATCGCCGACTACCTCCGCTCCAACGGCTACCCCGAGCACCTGGTCCGCGCCGGCCGCGCCGGTCTTATCGATCACTGGCGCCGCTTCGTCGAACAAGTCGAGCGCGGCTACAAGTTCGGCTTGGAAGATTACCGCAACGACCTGGATCTGCGCGGCATCCTCGCCATGCTCGAGATCGATGACGCCGTTCAAGACCTCGACCGCCGCTTCGAAGCCCTGCTCACCAACCGCACCACGCGCGTCTGGGAAACCTCCGCCGGCGACCCCTTCTGGGACTTCGGATATCCCGAAAACGCCGGACTGCAACTTCTTGAAGATATTAGAAATGAAGGACTTATCAGCTAACATCCCTAATCTCTAGAGACATTAGGTAGATTGCTGTGCTAAACTGCTTCTGATGTCCCAACTGGGCCACCTGCGGCTGCTCGAGGCCGAGAGCATCCACATCCTGCGCGAAGTGGCCGCCGAGTTCCAACGCCCCGTCATGCTGTACTCGATCGGCAAGGACTCGTCGTGCTTGCTCCGTCTCGCGCAGAAGGCTTTTCACCCCGCGCCCATCCCGTTCCCGCTGTTGCACATCGACACCACCTACAAGTTCCGCGAGATGATCGAATTCCGCGACTGGTACACGCAAAAAGTCGGCGCCAAACTGATCGTCTACACCAACCAGGAAGCCATCGACGACGGCGCGAATCCCTTCCGCCTCGGAACCCAGCGCTGCTGCGGGCTGCTCAAGACCAAAGCCTTACTCGATGGCCTGCGCGCCGGCGGATTCGACGCGGCCATCGGCGGAGCACGGCGCGACGAAGAAAAATCCCGCGCTAAGGAGCGCATCTTTTCGTTCCGCGACGACAAGGGGCAGTGGGATCCGAAGAACCAGCGCCCCGAGCTGTGGAATGTCTACAACACCCGCATCCATCCCGGCGAGAGCCTGCGCGTGTTCCCGCTGTCGAACTGGACTGAAATGGACGTCTGGCAGTACATCCACGTCGAGCAGATCCCCATCGTGCCCATGTATTTCGCCAAAGAGCGCGAGATGCTGGTGCGCGGCGATACGCTCATCCCGCTCGAGCAGCCCTTCATCCCGATGCTGCCCGGCGAAAAGCCACAGCGCGTTATGTGCCGGATGCGGTCGCTGGGATGCAGTCCGTGTACGGGCGCCATTCGCTCGGATGCCGACAGCGTGCCCAAGATCATCGAGGAGCTGATTTCGTTCCGGCGCTCGGAGCGCGAGAACCGCGTCATCGATCACGATCAGGAAGGCTCCATGGAGATCAAGAAGCGCGAGGGCTATTTCTGATGGCCGCCCTGGCGGAACGCTCCTTCGCGATCGAAGATTTCCTGGCCCAGGAGCAGGCCAAGGACCTGCTGCGTTTCAGCACCGCCGGCAGCGTCGACGACGGCAAGTCCACCCTCATCGGCCGCCTGCTCTACGATTCGCAGAACGTCTACGAGGATCAACTCAAGGCCGTAACCAAGGCTTCCGTGAATCGTTCGGCCGGCCCCATCGATTTCTCGCTGCTCACCGACGGCCTGCGCGCCGAACGCGAGCAGGGCATCACCATCGATGTCGCCTACCGCTACTTCGCCACCGCGCGGCGCAAGTTCATCATCGCCGACACGCCCGGCCACGAACAGTACACGCGCAACATGGCGACTGGCGCTTCCACCGCCGAGCTCGCCATCATTTTGATCGACGCCCGCAACGGGGTTCTGCCGCAGTCGCGCCGGCACGCTTACATCGCCTCGCTGCTCGGGATTCCGAACTTCGCCATCGCGGTGAACAAGATGGACCTGGTCGCCTACGACGAGCAGGCCTTTCGCTCCATCGAAGCCGAGTTTCGCGAGTTCCTCGGCAAGCTGAACGCCCCGCATGTCTACTTCCTGCCGATCAGCGCCCTGGTGGGCGACAACGTAGTCCGCCGCAGCCCCGAGATGCCGTGGTTCGACGGCCCCAGTCTGCTGGAGTTCCTCGAATCGGTGCCGGTCTACCATCGCACGCGATCCAGCGCCTTCCGCTTTCCCGTGCAGCGCGTGATCCGGCCGGATCTCAACTTCCGCGGCTACGCCGGTCAGATCGCTTCCGGAAGCATCCGTCCGGGCGACGCGATCCTGGCGTTTCCTTCCGGCTTGCGCTCGCGCGTGAAAAGCATCGAAACATTCGATGGACCCTTGGACGAGGCCTTCGCGCCCATGTCGGTCACGCTGGTGCTCGAAGACGAGCTGGATATCAGCCGTGGCGATCTGATCGCTTCCGCCAACAAGGTCGCCGAAGTGGCGCGCCAATTCGATGCCAACGTGGTGTGGATGAACGATCGCCCGCTCGATCCTTCCACCACTTATCTCCTGAAGCACACTTCGCAAACCATACCGGCCGAAGTGAAGGCGGTGCGGCATCGCGTGGATATCGGTACTCTGGGCCCCCTGCCGGCCGAGCGCCTGGAGCTGAACGAAATCGGAGTGTTGCGCATCGAAACCAGCCGGCCGATTTACTTCGACCCCTACACTCAGAACCGCGCCACCGGCAGCTTCGTTTTGATCGACCCGCAAAGCAACGCCACCGTCGCCGCCGGAATGATTCTCGCCGCGGTGGCGCGCGAGCACGGCCGCCTGCAACGCGAGACCGTCGCATTGAAAGCGCATCGTGTGACGCCGGCTGAGCGCATCGCCCGATACCGTCATGCCGGCGCCATCATCCCGCTCGGGCCGAGAACGGAACTGGCTTGGTCGCTGGAACGCAGGCTCTTCGATCGGGGATGCGCGGTCACGGTGGTAGACCGCGCCGCCGACGAAACCATCGAAGCTCTCGAAAAGGCGGGTCTGCTGGTGCTGCTGGTTTCGGACGGTGCACCCGATTGGGAATTGCCGGACGACGATGCCGCCGCCGCCAAACTCATGATCGGCAGGCTGGAGGAGTCCGGAGTTCTGCTCCCCGAAGAATCGCTGACTGGCGGCGAAGGAATCTGACATGACTCTGGATCAAAAAATCGACGAAGCGTCCAGCGTGATTCGCGACGTGCTCGCCCGGCACTCCGAGCCTGCCTGCGTCACCTGCAGCTTTCAAACCGAGTGCATGGCCATCGTCGACCTGCTGATCGCCCAGCACCCTGACATCCCGGTGCTCTTCCTCGATACGGGCTATCACTTCGCCGAAACATACGCGTATCGCGATCAGATGGCGCGCGAGCTGCATCTCAACCTCGTGAACCTTTTGCCGAAGCAAACCGTTCCCCAGCAGGAATCGCAGTTCGGCATTTTGTATCAAAGCGCGCCCGACCGCTGCTGCGGCATGCGCAAAGTCGAACCGCTGTTTTCAGGTCTCGATCCCTACGGCGTCTGGTTCACCGCGCTCCGCCGCGAGCAGTCTCCCACGCGCGCGAATCTGCAGCCGGTCGATCAGTTCAAGCTCCCCACCGGCAAGCAATTGCTGAAAGTGAGCCCGCTGGCCGCCTGGACCAACGCGGACGTGTGGGCTTATCTGAAGCGGCGCGGCATTCCGGTGCTGCCGCTTTATGACCAGGGCTATACCAGCATCGGCTGCGAGCCGTGCACCACCCCGCCTCTCGATCCCGAAAATGCCCGCTCCGGCCGCTGGGCTGGGCGCAAGCTCGAGTGCGGCATCCATATCTCAAGCGAGTAGCGCATGGAGATCGTCCTCGGATTCTTGATCGCGGTTGCCATCGGAATCACCGGTGTCGGCGCCGGCATCATCACCGCTCCGGTCCTGATCCTCTTCATGCACGTAACTCCGGCGCACGCGGTCGGAACCGCGCTGGCGTTCGGGCTCGCCGTCAAACTGCTGGTTGTCCCGATGCAGTTGTTTCGCCGCCAGGTGGATTTCCGCGTGCTCGGATACATGCTGGCCGGAGGCTTGCCGGGCGTGCTGCTCGGTTCGGCGATCCTGGCGAAACTCAACATCCCTTCGAGGCAGGGCATCCTGTACGCCGCGCTCGGCTCCACCATTGTGATCATGGCCGCGGTGAATCTTTATCGGCTTTGGCTTCGTCCCTCGGAGCCCGGAAGGCGCGACCGGTCGCGCTGGCTGCCGCTCATCACTTTTCCGATCGGCGCCGAAGTCGGGTTTTCCTCGGCCGGCGCCGGCGCCATGGGATCGCTGGCGCTCCTGGCCATCACTCCGCTCACCGCCGCGCAAGTGGTCGGAACGGATCTTTTCTTCGGCCTGTGCGTCGCGCTGGTGGGCAGCGGATTCCAACTCAGCGCGGGCAACTACGAGATGGCGATTCTCACCAAGCTGATCATCGGAGGCCTGTTCGGAGCCTTCGCCGGAACCTACGTCGCGTCCAAAACTCCGCAGCGAGTCTTCCGCGTCGCGCTGGCGCTCTGGCTGATCACGCTCGGCATCCAGTTGTGCTGGAGCGGCGTCCGGCACTGGTAACAGCGTCAGTTACTCACGCTTTGCCCAAAATTCCGCGGAAGTCAGCACCGGAATAACTTCAAAATCGGCCAGATCGTCCCAGTGGCTTATCCAGGCATCGAAAAGCTCCCGCCGCTCTGCCTCCATGAGCTGGAAACATCGCGCGCCGCTGGGTTCCAGCCAACTCGCCACGTAGCTAAGCCCGTCGGGCAGCATGCGCCCCTTGGTCTTGAAGCGCTCGCCGACCGGCTTCGGATCGCCGTTTCGATACCGCTCGATCACCATGAACAGCATTCTATGCGTCGGCCTTGCGCGTGGCCGCCGCCAGATGCGTCTTCAGGTACGCCAGCGTCAGCGCCCACGACTCCGCGGCCGCCGCGGCATGATAGCTCGCGCGCGCATCGCAGAAAAACCCATGGTCGGCTTCGGAAAACTCGACGTTCACGTACGGCTTCCCCGCCGCTCGCAGCGCGCCGGTCACGGCCTGGATCTGCTCGGCACCAATGTGCTGATCGCGCCCGCCCCAGAAAAACAACATCGGCGCTTTGAGATCTTTCAAGCGATCCAGTAGCCCCGGCGTCATCGGGTTGGGTGCGATCCCGCCGCCGTAATAGGAGATCGCGCACGCCAGCGGTACCGCCAGCGCGGCATGGCACGCCGCCCGGCCGCCCATGCAATAACCGACGGCGCCCGTCGGCAGAGATCTGGAATCGCTGCTCGCCTGCAGCCAGTCGAACGCGGCGCGGATGTCCGCCTCCAGGCCGGCGCTGGTCAGTCCCTGGTAGTGCGGCATCACCGCGGCGAAATCGGTGTAGCTGCCCTCGAAGCCGGGACCGGTGCGATGAAACAGCTCCGGCGAGATCGCCAGATATCCCTCGCGGGCGAAACGCGCGGCCACGTCGCGAATATGTGCATTGACGCCGAAGGCTTCCTGGAGCACCAGGAGTCCGGCCGCGGGCTTCGCCGCAGGACGAGCGACAAAGGCACGCATGGAGGTGCCGTCGCCGACCGGAAGTGTCACGTACTCAGTTTGTGGATTCACAGCTTCTCGATCATAACGCAAGAGGTCAAGATTTGTATCTGAAGGCCGCCTCCCTAACGTTCATCGCGTTTTCTTGGTACACGGCACAAGATTGGCGCACACTTGCCGATAAGGGCAACTGAGCTAAGAATGCAACCAAGACGGCAAATTACGATCGGCCAACAGTTCACTTTCGGATTCCTGGGCGTCATGGTCCTGCTGGTCACGCTGGGGTATTCGGCCCGCAACGGGATGACGAAGATCGGAGGCGAGCTCAACAGCGCGGTGAACGTAACGGCCAAGAAGATAGGCCTGGTGGGCGTACTAACGGCGGACTTTCAAGATATGCAGGTGTACGCTCGCCGGACGCAGTTTGCGTTTGTGGTGAATCATCTGGTCCAGACCAATGAGAAATTCGGGGCCAACGTGACTTGTTCGATGTGTCACACGCTGGAGGACCGCCAGTCGCGGGAACGCGAGCTGGGTGCGATGGCAGTGAACGTAAAGAGGACGGTGGCACAACTGCGGCCGCTGGTAACCACTGAAAGCGAAAAGAAATGTTTGGCCACAGTAGAGGCCGGCATCGACCAGTATGCGCCGCTCTTCAGCGAATATTTGAAGCTTGCCGAAAGTAACCAGTTTGACGACGCCCATGGTGTACTGCGCGATCAGATGGCGCCCATCGTGGACGGGATTGACAAGGTGATGGCCCAGTTGCGGGGGGAGGCGCAGAGGTCGCTCACACAGTCGGATGATCGCGCTCGCGCTACCATAGCGCGCACCCAACGGGCCACCTTTATCGTTCTGGGGATGAGTTTAGTTGTGGGGTTTGTCGTGCTGCTGATCGTGAGCCGGACGGTGCGGCGCCTGCGGAACGTGGCCGCCCAATTGAGACAAGCCGCCCAGGAGGTAGCCAGCGCCGCCGCTCAAGTTTCCGAGGCGGGTCAGACCGTGGCTCAGAGCGTCTCCGAACATGCCGCTGCGCTGGAGGAGACCTCGGCGTCAACCGAGGAAATCAAGGGTGGCGCGCGGACCAACACACAGGCGGCCGGCGAAACGGTGGGCCTTTCCTCCGATCTCAACAAACGAATGATCGAAGCCAATGCAGCCTTGGAACAAATGATGTCCGCCATGCAGGACATGGGCGCAAGCAGCCAGAAAATCTCGAGCGTTATCCGCCTCATCGACGAGATTGCTTTCCAGACCAACCTGCTGGCATTGAACGCCGCCGTCGAGGCTGCCCGCGCCGGCGAGGCCGGAATGGGGTTTGCCGTGGTGGCCGAAGAAGTGAGACAACTGGCACGCCGGAGCGCGCAGGCGGCCCGCGACACCACCCCGCTGATTGAGGAATCGGTCGCCAAATCCGCCCATAGTATGGATACGGCCGGCGGAGTAGTCCAGGCTGTACACTCTATCACCGGTAGCGCCGCGCGGGTCGGTGCGCTGGCCGAGGCAGTTCGAGTCAGCAGCCTCGATCAATCGCAGCACCTGGACCAGATGGCGCAAGCCATCTCCCAGGCTCAGTCAACCATACAGTCGACCGCGGCCGCAGCCGAACAAACCGCCGCCGCCGGCGAGCAATTGCAGTCGCAGTCCGAGCAGTTGCAAGGGATCGCGGACCGGCTCATTTCGGTTTCGGGCACCTGAGGCGTTTCGCGGAACGGAATTCTCTGCCAGACTGTTTGAGCATGGAGAATGGCGCGCCGGCGACGATCAAAGAAAAGATACTCGAGATTCAAGACCAGGGGTATTGCGTACTCAGAGCCCATTTGGCGCGACCCGTGATCGATGCTTGCCGAGACGCGTTCTGGCCGGTGCTCCTCGCTTATCTCAAAATGCACACCCACGAGCCGAACCGCGGCCCGCATCGCCATTTCCTGCCGATGCCGTTCGAGCCGCCGTGCTTTGTTCAAGACTTCTTCTTTGACACCGAGGTGCTGAGTATCGTGCGTGGCGTGATGGACGACCGGATAGTCGCCGACCAATGGGGCTGTGATGTGCCGCTCCGGGGCTCGGATTACCAGGGAGCTCATGTTGATTATCAGCGTCCATTGTTTGCCGAGGCTCCTGACCTCTCTCTGCCAGCCTACATGCTGGTCGTCAGCTTTGGCTTAGTCCGGGTAACGCGGGACCATGGCCCACTCGAAATTGCACCCGGCACCCACCGGATGCCGAGGAAAGCAGCGCTTCGAGCGCTGGAAGCCGGTGAAATTGAAATGCGCCCAGTGCTGTTGGAGACCGGCGACGTACTGATTCGCCATCCTTGGGCCCTACACCGAGGTACACCCAACACCACCGACACACCCCGTGCCGTGGCCAGCGTTCGCTACGTACGCCGCTGGTATGCCGACGACAGTCGGGAGGTCAATTCAATTCCCAGGGCCGTGTGGGAGTCGCTGACATCCGAGCAACAGAGCGCAATGCGCTTTCCAGTCGGAGACTGACAATTCGCCCTTGTCGCCCAGCGCTAACCAATCGGTCGGAGGCCCATTCGGAACCCAACGGCCAGATCGCGCCCACGCCACACAATTCGAGTCCGAACCGGCAAATCGAAGAGGCAGAAGGCTGAAATCAGAGAACAGCGAACTGGGCGTGGCTTCCCGCCTTGAACACGTTTCGAACTTTTGCAGCCCGAGACGGGATCCGATCGAATCGCTCCAACTACTTCAGGGCGCCGGCAGCAGGTGGTGCGCAGCTTGAACGCTACAATCTGTTCATGAGCCGGTGCAAAACATTGCTGGAAGCGCTGGGGGGTGAAGCGGGTTGCAAGCAGCTATCGGTGGAATTCTACGGGCGTGTTGGCAAGGACCCTGTACTTCGTCCGTTATTTCCGGGCAAGAGCCTCAGGTGCGCTATCGAGGAGTTCAGCGCTTTTCTCATTCAATTCCTGGAGGGCGATGAAGCGCAAACCCAGTACCGCTGGTGGCTGAGCTTGCGCGAATCGCACGCGCGCTTCCGGATTGGCCTCACCGAACGGAAGGCCTGGCTGAAGCACATGGCGGAAACGCTCGAAGCAGCTCCGCTCGATGAATGGACGCGAAAGGCCCTCGGTCAATTCTTCCTGTGTAGTTCCGCGTACGTCATAGGAAAGGAAGCCGCCGAGCCGGAACACCAGGAACTAGCCGCGCGTTGGAGCGAGCAACGCGTCTTGGATGACGCCATCGCTGCGATTGCCGCCGGCCACGACCATGAAGCGACGGTTCTCGCACCGCGGTTTGTCTCCCGGCCGGCTGTGTTCGTGGGGTTGCTGGCGCGGATGGTGCAATCCGGCCGTGCGGCGTTGATCAGCTTCGCAGTGGATGCAGTGGAGCGTGATGCGTCGCTTGCAACGTGCCGTTTTGGCGGACGCACGCTGCTCCATTACGCAGCCGGTGCGGGTTGCCTGGAGTTGGTGGCGTTGTTGCTCCGGCACGGTACGAACCCCGATATCCAGGACAACGGAGGTCACACGCCGCTGTATCGCGCGGCGAATGAATGCGCGTCGGGTACGGGACCGGAGGTAGTGCAGGCTCTGGTGCGAGCGGGCGCCGATGTGAACGCGTGCAGCGGCGTCATGCGGGCGACTGCCCTGCACATGGCGGCGCGGCGGGGTTTCCTGGAGATCGCGCGGACCTTGCTGGATTGCGGGGCTGCAATTGACGCGCGGAATAGCAAAGGGGATACGCCGTTACAGCGAGCCATCAATTGCCGCAAGGATGCGGTGGTGCAGCTCTTGGTGGAGCGTGGGTCCGCCCGAGCCGCCAGGCCGCGAGGACTTCATCGATAGATCCCAGGCCCGTGGACGGGCATTGTTTTCGGAGTGATCCGTGTGGACTGCTCGCACGGGTTGCCTTACCCTTTGCGACTTCTCAGGATCGAAAGCTGCTCCGCTTCCCGGATTTGGGTAAGATGGCGGGTAATGCGAAGCGAAACCGCGGCGATTCGAGCAGCCGCATCATCCGACTCCAGCGCCGTTGCGGCTATCTACAATCACTACGTTGCGGAAACCGTCATCACGTTTGAGGAGAAACCGATCCATGCCGATGAGATCGCCCGGCGAATCGAGGATGTGCGGTCGGCCTCGGTCGGCCTATCGCTTTTCGGTGGAAATCACCGTATACGTCGCCCCAGGTAACGTAGGCCACGGAATTGGTTCGATGCTCTACAGCCAGCTCTTCTCGATCTTACAGCCGCTCGGCATTCATGCTGTCATTGGAGGCATCGCATTGCCAAAGGAACCGAGCGTTGCTCTGCATGAAAAATTCGGGCTTGAGAAAGTCGCACACTTTCAGCAAGTCGGATTCAAGTTCAATAAATGGGTTGATGTTGGATACTGGGAGCGCGTCCTTTAAGAATCAACCGGTGTAGTTCGAAAATCGCGCCTAACGGAGCAGTGTAGAGCAAGGTCGCCAACTCCCAAGTGCCGGCGACTCGGAATTCGTGAACTTGGACGTTATGTCGTGATGTTCCATGCCCCCAGTCAGGACTCGAACCTGAAGACAAAGGGCCTAACCCCGTGCGGCTTCTTTGCAGTCAAATGTTTTCACCGTGTTGAGATTTGGCTCGCCATCCTGGACACGTTTCGAACTTCGGCGGGTAGCGCACTTGGGATGGGTCGTCCGCCGCCCTGTGACGGGCTTCCAGCTCAGCCTCAGAACATTGTGTTGGTGTTCGCTGATGTTTCCGGAATTATCTGAAGCACGTCCCAGTCACCGACATATTTCTCGATCGCTTCGGCCGGTCTGCGCTGGTTGAACATCAGATCGTAAAACGCGCCGACAGTGGTTTTGTTCGCTTCAAGGTCGGTCATAGAGCGAGCCTCCACTCAGTCCTATCCTACCGAAGGCGAAAGCCGCGGCACACATCCTCGTCACAGATTGAAGGCCGGCATGCGTCGGTGCTTGCGCCGGGGGCTGTTGTGGCCCATCGTGGATTCGAACTCGAAGACAGAATACTTAGCGGTTTTACCTGAAGGGAAGTGGCCTGTTTTCCACGAATCGAAATTTGGCTCCCCACACTGGACACGTTTCGAACTTTTGCAGCCTAAAGCACGGTCCACTCGAACCAATTTAAAACTTTTACATTCAATGACTTCAATGCGCTATAACGCCGGTTATCCAGCCTGGGCACCGAGCTTGGACGTGTCTCGAACTGCTGCTTGTGAGGTGTTCCAACTCTCCTGGGGGCTTCTCCGCGTTAAGCCGCGATACGCGTGTTGTGCGGTCAGTCTAATCAGCCCTCGCCGCAGTCCTTCGCCTCCAGCAGGTCACTGTGACACAGGTTATAATCGGCGAACGGGTTGTAGCCCGTTTTAAAATCACTCGCGGAGGCTGTAAATGAGAGCGATTCACTTCGTCGCGTTGCTGCTGCTCACGGTATGGTCCGCGTCGGCCGAAACTGGCTTTCTCGATCGAACTGTTACGGTCGGAATAAAAACATACCGCTTCCAGATCTATGTGCCTGCGGACTACACGGCGGCTAAGCCGTGGCCAATTATTCTCTCGTTGCATGGGAACTCTGTTCAAGGGGACGACGGGTTACTACCAACGCGGCGGGGCCTTGCAGATGCCATTCGGCTGCGTCGTGACGCGTTTCCCGTCATATGCGTCTTCCCGCAGGCTCCGAAGGACGAATTCTGGGAACAACCGTCAATGCAGCAACTGGCAATCGCGGAGCTGGATCAAACAGTGAAGGAGTTCAGGATCGACACGTCGCGTGAGTACCTGACCGGCTACTCGATGGGCGCCGCCGGCAGCTATCGCATTGCCTACAAGTGGCCGGAGCGCTTTGCCGCCATCGCGACCGGCGCTGGAACTGTCCAGCCTATCCCTGCATCGCTCGGTCCCGATCGCGCGAAGATCGACGAGCGCGTCAACCCCTTCACGGTCGAGCCGGATCCGTTCTCGGCGCTTGCCAGGCGTATCAAGGATGTGCCTGCGTGGGTCTTTCACGGGGATGCTGACACGGTGGTCTCCATCGAGCAGTCGCATCTGTTGGTGGCTGCTCTTCGAGCCGCTGGAGCGACCGTGCGTTTCGCCGAGATGTCGGAAACCAAACACAACGAGGGCACAGACAAGATGTACGGCAATGTCGAGCTGATCACGTGGTTGCTGGCACAGCGCCGGCCAACCAGGACGTCGCAGTAGTTCGAGCTCGGGCGTCGCGATTACGCCTACAAAACATGGCGGCAGGGGGCAACTCCCGTATGGTCGGGCACCCGGAAGTTCGTCCGCCGACAGTTCGCAACGCGAACGATTATTCCCGAACGACTCGAACTCCAGAAAAAGAGTTTATACCTCCAGAGTTCGAGTCCACGCTGGGGTAGACGAAAGAAGGCTCACAACTCGCGAAAATTGCTAAACCTCGCCTAATGAAATGAGCAGGATAGCAGGGAGTTCGAGAATTGATATTTGGCTCCCCACCTTGGACACGTTTCGAACTATTGCGGCCTAAAACACGTGCCACTCGAACCGGGCCAACTGGTTGACGGGACGCAGGATGGTGCCTGCCAGGATGCTCGCGTCCAGATTGATTGGGCGCCTAGGTTAGATGTGTTTCGAACTTCGAACCGCAGTCAGGTTCCGAACGGCCGGCGATCCGGGCTGAGACGCGATCGGTCTACACAGCGTTTATCGCGAATTATTGTTCGATCCGTCATCGTGAACTCCGCAGAGCTGCATCCGGGAGCAAACGGCACAAGCCGACTCAGGCCCGAAGCCGGAGGCGTCAGCGCAAGCTGAAGTTGCTCAATGCGAAGTCGTCCGCAAACGACTCTACAATCCCGAGATCCAAGCCGTTCGCTGAAAATAACGCAATACCGGAAGGCATTAGATCGTGCGGCCTGAACCCAAGGAACGCGCCGCCGCCCGTCGGTGGCAACCCCAACAGAGCGTAAGGGGGAATTGTGAAGGTCCCTTTAGCTGCGTCAGCGGTGCACACCAGGGTTGCTAAGAACCCCCCTGGGTTTGTATTAGTGCTCAGCACGATTGGCAGAGGTCCGCTCAGGGGCGAAGTTATATTCGCGCCGGCGGTCCAAGTTACCGTCATTCCTTGGCTGCGGGTGACCGTAAGTCCGTTGGCGCTATCAGGGCTCGTAAGCTCGGGCGCATGGGGGATCGTCAGGCGAGCGGTAAATGCGCCAACATCGCTTCCAGGTCCTCCCGTGACGGTAAAGTCACCGCCCGATCCGATGAATCCGGGCGTGCTGAAGGACACTTGAGCCCCCGGGTTCGCCGTAACTGTAGTCGTGCCTTTGGGCCCCGTGACCGTGAAACGAGATCCGGCTTCGATCGGTGCAAGAGTGAAGCTATTGAATAAATGGTCCACAGGGGAGTTCGTACCCAATACTATGCAGGTCCCGGTTGCCGGCACGTCGAAATAGGACGCAAAGAACGGCTGCAATCCGGCTGGGATACCGGAAGCCTTGGCGAACGTGAAAACCCCCGTGTCCGCATAGGCCGTTTGCGCTGCATCGAGAAGATGATCCAACTCCACTACTCCCAGGTTGAACGAGCTGAGCGTTCCCAGCCTTTGCACCCTCTCATCGGCAACGATGGGATCCGTAGGAGTGCAGGAACGGCTGCCATTGGCCACTGGAATTACGGTGCTGTTGCTGACTTGATTAAGGAGCTGAACAACTAGTGGGACGACGCAGCCCGTCGGCACATTGTTCGGAACCGTAAAAACGATCTGGTCTTCCCCGATGCAGCACCCGGAGCGGCCCTGGTATACGATCGTCGCCTGCACGCCCCCCAGCCAGAGTGCATAGGGCGGGCCGGGGTTGTTCACCCCTAATCCGGCACCCGACGCATCGGAACCGGCAATAGGACCGAATCCAGTCGCCCACAGGATCAGCGTGTCGCCAGGATTCACTGCGCCGCACGTGGTGTTCGGTCCACCGCAATTGGCGGCTTTGAAGGGCGAAACCAGACTGTAATCCGGGTACGTCACGATTGCCGGCCCGCTGCCGGATGAATCGACGGTAAAGATTCCAAGGCTATTGTTGGCCACTCCGCGAATCGGTGTCGGATCGCTGCTCGTACCGTTGTAGGTAACCGTGATGGTTGCCTGAATGTTTGGGTTCCCCGAATCGGGACCGGCTACCGGCGTGTTCGAAGGCAGTAAAGCAGCAATCTGCGTGTCTGAAGTGTAGTACATCAGCGCATCGACGCTCTGGCCGTTGACGGTTATTCTTACGGAGGTCCCATCCAAGTTTGTCGATTGGAAAGCTCTCGGCGCGATCGTGAGCGTCGCGGGCCCGAGGCCGGTGCCTTTGACAATGAAGATACTGCCCTTAGCGATCGATGAACCCCCCAGGCGCGGATCTTTATTACTTGCCGCGTTCAAAACGCTTGTAACAGCCGGTGCGGCAGAAGCCCCGGAAATCAGCAAGCCCACGACCGCCATCACGTTCAAAATTCGGACCACCATAAGTTTGATCGCGTATCATACTAAGCTGTAGAACGGCACTTGTCAACCGCGGGTTGTATGGAGTGGTCCCCAAAAATGAGACGGCCAGTTAAGACTCAAAATCCATTCAAAGGAGAATTGAGTCATGGGTTTGTCGCGCAGGTTGTTCACTAAGGAGTTCAAGCTGGCCGCGGTGCGGCGGCTGGAAGAGGGCGTTCCGATCGGAGAGGTGGCGCGTGGGTTGGAAGTGAATCCCAACGTGCTG
>JAIQFN010000043.1 GCA_020073265.1 Terriglobia bacterium
GCCAAACGGCGGCTGTTCGCAAAGATTGAATCTGTAGCAGCACGAACCGCCTGAGGGAGGGCCGTGGAAATGCGGGGTTGTGGACGCCGAGGAAAACCAAGGGCAGGTTTCCCTCCGCGCCCACAGCCCTTGGAAATCGCTGGTCGCGATTCCCACATTTCCACCGCCCCTACTCGACGTGGGAAAGTGGAAAACCAAGAGCAGGTTTCCCACTTTCCCACTCACTGCTCTTCCTCTCAAAACCCAATTCAGAAAGGAGGCCTGGCGGCAGTCGCTCCGCTCCCGCCTTCAGGCTCATTCTTCAATGAGAAAATGCTAGTGGCTGGAGATCGCCCAGCATGGTGGGGATCAGTTCCGAGACCGTGGGGTGGATGTGCACCGCGCGTTGAATGACGGTGTAGGGCGCCTTGGCGTACATGACGTCGAGGATCGAGTGGATCACTTCGTCGCCGCCGACGCCCAGGATCGCGGCGCCTAGAATCTCGCGCGTTTCTGCGTCGACGACGATCTTCATGAAGCCCTGCGTTTCGCCCTTCTCGACGGCGCGCGCGACTCTCGTCATGGGGCGTTTTCCGACCAGCGCGCGGCGGCCGGACTTGCGCACTTCCGCCTCGGTCAAGCCGGCGCGTCCGAGCGGCGGGTCGATGTAGAGTGCATACGTTGTGATGCGATCGCTCACGCGGCGCGGATCGTTGTCCAGCAGATTGGCCGCGACGATTTCGCCGTCGTTGTAGGAGGTGTGGGTGAACGCACCTTTTCCGTTGCAATCGCCCAGCGCCCAGATGCCCGGCACGCTGCTGCGCAACTGGTCGTCTACCTGAATGTATCCGCGCTCGTTCACCTTCACGCCGGCTTTTTCAAGACCCAGGTCGTCGGTGTTGGGGCGCCGCCCCACCGCCAGCAGCACGTGCGTTCCGCTGACTTCGCGATCGCCGGAGGCGCAGTCCACCCGCGCGATGATCTCCTCGCCGAGCTTGGAGAAGGCGATGCATTTCGCATTCAGCCGGAGCCGGATGCCTTCGCGCTCCAGAATCTCCTGGATCGCGGCCGACACGTCCTCGTCTTCCCGCTGGATCAGCCGCGGCGCCATTTCGATGATGGTGACTTCGCTGCCGAAGCGCCGGAACATCTGCCCGAACTCCAGGCCGACGTAGCTGCCTCCCACGATGATCAGATGCCTGGGGAGAAAATCCACCGACATCATGGAACTGTTGGTGAGGCATTCGATCTGGTCAAGCCCGGGCATCTGGGGAACGACGGCGCGGCCGCCAACATTGATGAAGATGCGCTCCGCCGTGAGCCGCAGGTCGCCCACGCTCAGCTCGCGCGGCGATTCGAAGCGCGCGTGGCCCTGATAGACGGTGCAGTTCTCGAGGTTCCTCAGCCCGGCCTCGACCGCGGTTCTCGATTTTTCGGATACTGCGTCCTTCCGGGCGCTGACGCGGCGCATGTTGACGTCCGGCGCCACCGCGATGTCCACGCCGAAGTCCGACGCGCGGTATGCCAGGTGAGCCGCGTAGGCGCTGGCGACCATGGTCTTGGTCGGGATGCAGCCGGTGTTGACGCAGGTGCCGCCGAACAGGTTGCGCTCGATGATCGCAACTCTCATGCCCGAGCCGGCCAGCCGGTGAGCCAGGAACGGTCCAGCCTGACCGGTTCCAATGATGATCGCATCGTAAGTAATGGCCATTCGTCACCTTCTATCAATATGACACTGCGCGGCGAAGCAAGGGTGCGGGAATATATAACTAATGACACGAACCCGCCTGGCCGTTGCCGCCGCCCTTCTGCTTGCCCCTACGCTTTCGGCGCAGCAGCGTAGCATCGACGACTTCTTTCGCGATTTCACCGCCGAGTGGGTGCGCGGCAATCCGAATCTCGCCACCTCGTCGCGATATTTCAGCGGCGAAGAACAGGACCGCCTGGAACGGCAGTTGACGCCGGAGACGCTGGCCTACCGGCGCGGGCGCATCGAGCTGGCGCGCAAGGGCCTGGCGGGACTGAGCCAGTTCGACCGTTCCAGGCTGAACGAGACCCAACGAGTCTCGGCCGACCTGATGCAGTGGCAGCTCGACACGGTGGTTCGCGAGGAGCCGTATCTCGATTACAGTTTCCCGCTGCAGCAGATGAGCGGCGCGAACATCAACCTGGTGGAAGTGTTGACGGTGAGGCATCCGCTCGGGAGCGAAAAGGACGCGGTCAACTATCTGGCAGCGCTCGGACAGGTGGGCGCGCGCATGGACGAGGCGATTGCGGAATCGCGCCGGTTGGCGGCGAAGAATTTCATCCCGCCGAAGTTTATCCTCGAGGCCACCATCAAGCAGATGCAGAGCTTCGCTGATCCGGCGCCGGCGCAAAACCCGTTCGTCGCGGTCTTCGAGCAGAAGATGGAGGCGGTGAAGGCGATTAGCGACGCCCGGCGCGCCGAGCTTCGATCGCAGGCGGAGAAAATCGTCGGGACCGAAATATATCCGGCCTGGAAGCGCGCCATCGCCGTGCTGGAATCCCAGCTTCCCCGCTCCACCGACGATGCCGGATTGTGGCGGCTCAAAGGCGGCGCCGACGCCTACGCTTACTTCCTCGGCCGCTACACCACCACCCATCTCACCGCCGACGAGGTCCACCAGATCGGCCTGCGCGAGGTGGACCGCATCGAAAAACAGATGGACGCCATTCTGCGCCGCCTCCGCCGCACGCAGGGCTCGGTGAAGGATCGGGTAGCGAAACTGCAGGCCGACCTGGGTTATCCGAAGACCGAAGAAGGCCGCACGCTCATCATGGCGGACGTCGAGAAGATTCTACGCGACGCCGAGAAGCGATCGGCCGCGCTGTTCGACAAGACTCCGAAATCTCCCGTGATCGCACGGCCGTTCCCGCGTTTCCGCGAGGCCAACGCGGCCGCCAACTACAACGCTCCGGCGCCGGACGGCTCCCGGCCGGGCGTCTTCCAGATTCCGCTGCGGCCGGAGCGGATGACCAAATTCGGGCTGCGTTCGCTGGTGTATCACGAAACCGTGCCGGGCCATCATTTTCAAATTGCATTGCAGGTGGAGAACAAGAGTCTTCCGCGCTTCCGCCAGATCGGCGCGTTCGGTGGAATTTCCGCGCTGTCGGAAGGCTGGGGTCTCTACGCGGAGCGCCTGACGGCGGAATCCGGCTGGTACGAAGGCGATCAGGAGGGCTTGCTCGGCCAGTTGGATGCCGCGCTGTTTCGCGCGCGCCGCCTGGTGGTGGACACCGGGTTGCACTCGCAGCACTGGACGCGCCAGCAGGCGATCGACTACGGAATCGAGGCCAGCGAAGTGGAGCGTTACGCGGTGTTTCCGGGACAGGCCTGTTCCTATATGATCGGCCAGTTGAAGATCGTCGAAGTTCGGGAGAAAGCTCAGAAGGCGCTCGGCGGCAAGTTTTCTCTGCGCGCCTTCCACGACGTCGTGCTCGACACCGGGACCGTTCCGCTGGAATTGCTGGAGCGCCAGGTGGACGCCTACATCCGCGCGAACGGCGGGAAGCCGTAGACCGTTGGGACGCAGGCTCGGACAACATTTTCTCGCGCGCCAGTCCATCCTGGAACGCATCGCTGAGGCTGCCTGTCCCGCTGGAACCGATGTGGTGGTGGAGATCGGTCCGGGCCGCGGCGCTCTGACCACGCATCTTCTGGCCAGGGCCGCGCGCGTGATCGCGATCGAGATCGATCCGGTGCTGGTCCACTATCTGCGCGCCGAGTTCAGAGACGAGCCGCGGCTCACGCTGCTGGAAGCCGACGTTCTGAAGACGGACTTTGGCCAGTGGGGCCGCGTCGCGGTGGCCGGCAATCTGCCGTACTACATCACGTCGCCGATTCTCGAAAGAACTCTGGCGCTGGGCGAGCGCTTGATCCAGGCGGTGTTCCTGGTGCAGAAGGAAGTGGCCGACCGCCTGGTCGCCAAGCCGGGCACTCGCGCCTATGGATTCCTGAGCGTCCAGACCCAGCTACTCAGCGCGCCGGAGCTGCTGTTCACGGTGCCGGCGGACGCTTTTCGCCCGAGGCCCAAGGTGGATTCCGCCGTGGTCCGGCTGATTCCACGATCCGACGCCGCCGTTCCGGACCGCGCTGCATTCCTAAAGTTTGCCAGCCGCTGCTTCCAGCATAAGCGCAAGACGCTACGCAACAACCTGCTGCCGTTTTACGATCGCGCGCGGCTGGACGCGATTCCAACCACCAAGAAACGCGCCGAGCAGTTATCGATTCCCGAGTTGCTGGAGCTGCACGGCCAGCTTGGTTGATCCTGTATCCTGAAATTTCATGTCTTCGCCCCCTCGTGTCCGATTCGCGCCTTCACCCACCGGCTTCCTGCATATCGGCAGCGCGCGAACGTTCATCTTCAACTGGCTGTACGCGCGTCACAACCACGGCACCCTGGTCCTGCGCATCGACGACACCGATGTCGATCGCAACACGCAGGCCTCGCTCGATTCGATTTTCGAGGGCCTCAAGTGGCTCGACCTCGGCTGGGACGAAGAGTACCATCAGTCCGATCGTCTGCAACTGCATCAGGAGATGGCCTGGGGGATTTTGGAGCGGGGCCTTGCGTATCGCGATTTCACGCCGGCCGGTTCGTCCGCCGATGAGCGGCCGCACGGAGAGGGCGCGTGGCTGTTCAATCCTGGGATGCGCGAGCTGCCGCCGGAAGAGAGCCAGCGGCGCGCCGACGCCGGCGAACCATTCGTGCTTCGCTTTCGCGTTCCGCGCGCAGGCGACCCTCCGGTGCAATTCAAAGACGGCGTCTACGGACTGCAATCCAAGGAACTCGCCGACATCGAAGACTTCGCCCTGCTGCGCAGCAACGGCATCCCGACTTATCACATGGCCTCCTGCGCCGATGACATCGATCTGCACATCAGTCACATCATTCGCGGCCAGGATCACCTGACCAACACGTTCAAGCACATCCTGATTTTCCAGGCTCTCGGCGCTCAACCGCCGCAGTTCGCGCATCTTCCGCTGCTGCTGGCGCCCGATGGATCGAAGCTTTCCAAGCGCAAGCACGGACCGGTGGTGAGCGTGACCACTTACCGCGACGCCGGATTCGTCCCGCAAGCCTACGTGAATTTCCTGTGCCTGCTGGGCTGGTCGCCGAAAGACGATCGCGAGAAGATGAGCCGGGAAGAACTGGTGGCGGCGTTTTCGTTTGAAGGCATCAATCGCGACAACGCGGTGGTGAACTTTCAGGAAAGCGATCCTTTCGACCCCAAGGCGGTCTGGCTCAATTCCGAATACATCCGCGCCATGGCGGTGGAAGATCTCGCGGCGAAACTGACGCCTTTTGTGTGCGCGGCCGGCTTCAGCGTCGAACCGGACAAAATGCTGGCGGTCACCAAGCTGCTTCGCGAGCGCATCCGGCTGCTGAGCGAGGTGACCACGGTCGGCGATTTCTTCTTCCGCGAGGAGCTGGCTCCGTACGACCCGGCCGAGCTGATCCCGCAGAAAGGCGACGCAGCTCAGGCGCTCAAGGTTCTGCAGCGCGCGCGTGGAATCCTGGCGACGGTGGAGTTCACGCACGACGCACTGGATGCGGCGCTGCGCGGCGCGGCCGAAGAGTTGAAGATCAAAGCCGGCCAGATGTTCCAGCCGATCCGCGTGGCGGTTTGCGGGCGTAAGGCGGCGCCGCCGCTGTTTGAGACACTGGAAGTGTTGGGCCGCGATAGCTGTCTGAAACGCATCGATCGCGCCGTCGAACTGCTGCTCCCTGAAGAACAATGAACACTCCGAAAACCGAGCCCGAGACTGCCCCGGCGCCATCCAACTTCATTCGCGAGATCATTCTCGACGACTTGAAGACCAACAAGTACGGCGGACGCGTGCACACGCGCTTTCCGCCCGAGCCGAACGGCTATCTGCACATCGGCCACGCCAAGTCCATCAACATCAATTTCGGATTCGCGAAAGAGTTCGGCGGAAAATGCAATCTGCGCTTCGACGACACCAATCCGTCCAAGGAGGAAACCGAGTACGTCGACTCCATCATCGAAGACGTCCACTGGCTGGGCGGCGATTGGGAGGGCCGGCTATTCTACGCTTCCGATTATTTCGAGCAACTGTACGAGTGGGCGGTCCAGCTCATCCGGGCCGGCAAGGCCTACGTGTGCGATCTGTCCGCCGATGAAGTGCGCCAGCAGCGCGGCACGCTGACCGAGCCCGGCCGGGAAAGCCCGTACCGCAATCGATCGGTGGAAGAGAATCTGAACCTGTTCGAGCGCATGAAGGCCGGCGAGTTTCCCGACGGCGCCCGAACGCTGCGCGCCAAGATCGACATGGCGTCGGCCAATCTCAACCTGCGCGATCCCATCATGTATCGCATCCTGCACGCCGAGCATCACCGCACCGGCGGCAAGTGGTGCATCTATCCGATGTACGACTTCGCGCACGGCCAGTCGGATTCGATCGAAGGCATCACGCACTCCATCTGCACGCTGGAATTCGAGGATCATCGGCCGCTCTACGACTGGTACGTCGAACAGCTCGGCATCTATCATCCGCAGCAGATCGAGTTTGATCGCCTGAACGTCACCTACACGCTGTTGAGCAAGCGCAAGCTTCTGCAACTGGTCCAGCAAGGACACGTCAGCGGCTGGAACGATCCGCGCATGCCGACCATTTCAGGTCTGCGCCGCCGCGGCTACACGCCCGAGGCGATTCGCAGTTTCTGCCGGCGCGTGGGCGTGTCCAAGACCAACGGAACCACCGAACTCGGCCTGCTCGAATATTTCCTCCGCGAGGATTTGAACAAGCGCGCGCCGCGGGCCATGGCGGTGCTGCGGCCCCTGCGCGTGGTGATCGACAACTACCCCGAGGGCCAGGTCGAGCAGATGGAGGCGGTCAATAATCCGGAAGATGAGAGCGCGGGCACCCGGAGCGTTCCGTTCTCGAAAGTCCTGTACATCGAGCAGGACGATTTTCGCGAGGACCCGCCCAAGCAGTACTTCCGTTTGTCGCCCGGACGCGAGGTGCGGCTGCGCTATGGCTACTTCGTCACTTGCACGGGCGTGGTGAAAGACTCAAGCGGCGCGGTGACGGAGATCCATTGCAGCTACGATCCGGCCACGCGTGGAGGCAACGCGCCGGATGGGCGCAAGGTGAAATCGACCATCCATTGGGTGTCGGCAGCGCACGCGGTGAACGCCGAAGTCCGGCTGTACGACAACCTGTTCACCTGCGAAGACCCGAACCAGGCGCCGGAAGGTCAGGACTTCACGGCCAATCTCAATCCCAATTCGCTCGAGACGCTCGGCGACTGCAAGCTGGAGCCCGCGCTCGCTGCGGCCGCGCCGGGCAACCGCTACCAGTTCGAGCGCCTGGGCTACTTCGCGGTGGATCCGGACAGCGCGCCGGGGAAACTGGTATTCAACCGGACGGTCGCGCTGCGCGACACCTGGGCTAAGATCGAGAAGAAATCCAAATGATCATTCTCGGATTGGGCGGCATTCCCAAAGATCCGGCCTGCGCGGTGCTGAAGGACGGCGAGCTGCTCGCCGCGGTCGAAGAGAAGAAGCTCGCCCGAAGCCTGAATCCGGACGCCCTGCCGGAACAGGCTATCGCGATGGCGCTGCGGCTGGCGGGCGTCGGGGCGTCGCAGGTGAACTGCGTCGCGCTGGTGCGGCCTTTCGCCAAGGACATCCAACTGACGCTGCGGTCGAACTTCGCCAAAGCCCAGATGCTGATGGTGGAGCATCACGCCGCGCACGCAGCTTCAGCGTACTATCCGTCCGGCTTCGACGACGCCACCGTGTTGACGCTGGATCGAGACGGCGATTTCCGCTCGGCCGCCCGCTGGCGCGCGTCCGGCAATCAGATGCAGTTGGAACGCGACCTCTACTATCCGGATTCGCTCGGCGATCTCTACGGCCGGGTCACCGAACTGCTGGGATTCGCGGCCGCGGCGGACGAACACAAGGTCCAGTGGCTTTCGACTGCCGACGATGGCGCCTCCTACCTGCCGCTGTTCGAGGAAATTCTCGGCAGCGCCGAGTGGCCGGCTATCAATCGCACCTACTTCGACGCCGACCGGCTCAGCCAGGGCGGCTTCAGCGAGAAATTTTACCGTCACATCGGTTTGGCGGATGGCGCCGACATTCCCGAGCAAATGAAAGCGCCGCTCGCCGCCGGACTCCAGCGCGCCATCGAGCGAGCCGTGCTGCGCATGGCCGGACCAGCCGCGAAGCTGTGTCTGGCGGGCGGACTAGGCCTGAACTCTCTGCTGGTCAGTTCGCTCGAAGCATCCAAGGAGGTCTTCGTGCAGCCCGCCGCGGGCAATACCGGAACGGCGCTGGGAGCGGTGTTCTACGCCTGGAACGGCGTGTGCGGCCAGAGCAAGCGCGCTTCGCTGAACGACCTGTGTTTCGGGCCGGGCTACAACGGCGAGCAGATCAAACAGGTGCTGGAGAACTGCAAGCTGCGCTTCCGCTATCTGCTCACCACCGACGAGCTGATCGACAACGCCGTGCGCCAACTGAACACCGAGAAGATCATCGCCTGGATGCAGGGCCGGATGGAGTTCGGACCGCGCGCGCTCGGCAATCGCAGCATTCTGGCGTCGCCGCTCAATCCGTATTCCACCGAGAATTTGAATCTGTACATCAAGCATCGCGAAAAGTTCCGCAAGTTCGCGGCCTCGGTGCCGGCCGAGATCGCCGGCGAGTATTTCGAAACCGGACCGAACGCGCGCTACCTGGCCACCGTGGGACGCGTGCGCGAGCAGCACCGCAAAACCTTCCACGCGGCCATCATGGGCCAGGATGCGATTCGCGTGCACACCGTCTCGAAGGACGACAACCCGCTGTATCACAACTTGCTGCACGCCGCCGGCAAGGCCACCGGGCTTCCGGTGCTGTACAACACCAGTTTCAACCTGTTCGGCGATCCGCTGGTCTGCACGCCGCGCGATGCGGTACGCAGCTTCTATTCGTCGGGAATCGACGCGTTATTCGTCGGTAATTTCCTGGTCGAAAAATAGCGCGCAGCCCTGAGTTGTGTGCGCCCAGACAGGACGCTATCCTGTAGCCCATGAGAACCGCCCTCGCCCTGCTCGCCTGCGCCGTCTCGCTGGCGTCTTTCGCGCGCGCCGCCGACCGCTATGCGGTGGACTGGCCCAAACTCGAATCCGAAACCTTGGACTACTACACCTCCCTGATCCGGATCGACACCAGCAATCCGCCGGGCAACGAAACCAAGGCAGTGAATTATCTGAAGCCGATTCTCGATCGCGCCGGGATTCCCACCGAGGTGTGGTCGCTCGACCCGAATCGCGCCAACCTGGTGGCGCGCATCAAAGGCAACGGCTCCAAGCGGCCCATCATCATCATGGGCCACACCGACGTGGTGGGCGTGCAGCGCGACAAATGGCCGGTGGACCCGTTCGCGGCGCTGCGCAAGGACGGCTACATCTGGGGCCGCGGAACTTCCGACGACAAGCCGCACGTCGCGGCGTCTTTGATGACCATGCTGCTGCTCAAGCGCCTGAACGTCGCGCTCGACCGCGACGTCATCTTCATCGCCGAGGCGGGCGAGGAAGGCACTTCGCGTTTCGGTATCGGATTCCTGGTGGATCAGCACTGGAACGATATCGCGGCCGAGTATGCGCTGGCCGAAGGAGGCCAGACGGTGTCGCGCGGAGAGCAGGTGCAGTACGTTGGAATCGCCACCACCGAGAAAACGCCGCGGTCCACGCGTCTGGTGGCGCACGGAACATCCGGGCATGGCTCGCGCCCGCGACAGGACAATGCGGTGCTGCACCTGGCTGGCGCCGTGGCGAAGTTCCAAAACTGGCAGCCGCCCATGCGCTTGAACGACACCACGCGCGCTTATTTCGAACGCCTCGCCACCATCAGCCCGCCGGATCAGGCCTACCGCTACAACCACGTCGCCGATCCGGCCCACAGCGAAGAAATCCAGCGTTATTTCGCCGAGCACGAGACCAATAGCTATTCGATCCTGCGCACGTCCATCGTTCCCACCGTCATCCAGGGCGGCTTTCGCAACAACGTTATTCCGTCGCAGGCCGAGGCTGTACTCGACATTCGCGCGCTTCCGGGCGAGGACATGAATCAGCTCTACGAGGAAATGCGGCGAGTCATCGGCGATCCCGCGGTGGAGGTGGTCGCGGACACCTCGCGCAACCGGCCGGCCGCTCCGTCGTCGCGCATCGATTCGGAAATGTTCCAGGCGCTCGAGCGCACCCAGAAGAGAATGTACCCGCGCGCCATCACGATTCCCACCATGTTGACCGGCGCCACGGACAATGCGCAGTTGCGCAGCAAGGGCGTTCAGGCCTACGGCTTCGGCCCCATCGCCGACGAGAGTGAAAGCGAGCTGCACGGCGCGCATTCCGATCAGGAGCGGCTGCGCGAAAGCTCGCTGCATCAGATGGTGCAGTACCTCTGGTATACCGTGCTCGACATCGCGGCTGCCAAGTAGCGGCCGGGACGTTTTCCAGCGCCACTACAATGAAGTCTGATGCGGGTTGCGCCGATCGCCGTCTGCCTGGCTCTTCTCGCCGCGAGCCAAATTGCCGCACAGAGCCCACTGACATCGGAAGGTTTCGATCACTTCTACAATCTCGAATACGAAGCAGCCATCGCCGATTTCACCGCGGGCACCGTCGAACACCCCGAGGACCCGGCCGCCTGGAATCATCTGGCGCAGGCTATCCTGTATCAGGCCATGTATCGCTCCGGAGCGCTCGAAAGCGAGCTGGTCTCAGGCACCAATCCGTTCCTGCATCGCGAGAAAGTGAAGGTGACACCGGCCGAACAGCAGCGCTTCGACGATGCCATCGCGAAGTCGGTCCGGATTTCCAGGGCTGGCCTGCAACGGAATCCCGATGATCCGCGCGCGCTGGAAGCCTTCGGAGTCGCCTACGGCTTGCGAGCCAATTACAATTTCCTGGTTCGCAAGGCCTGGCTGGACGCGCTGCACGATGCCACCGACGCCCGCAAGGCGCACAAGCGGCTATGCGAGATTGAACCGGACAACCTGGACGCGCGCCTGATTCCGGGCGTCTACGACTACGTCACCGGCAGCCTGCCGTTCGGCTATCGTATCCTGGCGTTCCTGGCCGGCTATCACGGGGATCGCAGCCGCGGCATCCGCACGCTCGAGACTGTCGCGCGCGAAGGCGTCTGGAATCGCGCCGATGCCCAGGTGCTGCTGGCCGCCATTTACCGTCGTGAACATCACGCGCGCGACGCCGTCTCGCTGCTCCAGGATCTGATTGGCCAGTTCCCGCGCAATCACCTGGTTCGCTTCGAACTGGTTCAGATGTACAGCGATCTGGGCGATCAAGAGGCAGCGCGCAAGGAGATCGAAGCGATCTGGGAGCTGCACCGGACGGGCGCGCCCGGCTTCGCGGAGCTGATGCCCGAGAAGATCGATTACCTGGAAGGGAATTTTCTGTTCTGGTATAACGACCTCGACCCGGCGCTCGAGCACATGCAGAAGGTCACCGCGAAGGCGATGCAACTGGATCTGAACACCTGCCTGATGTCCTGGATGCGTCTGGGCCAGATCTACGATCTGAAGAAGCTGCGCCCGCAGGCGCTCGCGGCCTATCGCGAGGCCATCGCCGCTGCACCGCAATCGGAGGTCGCCAAGGAGTCCAAGCAATACATCGGGAAACCGTACCGGCGAAGCCTGCCGGCGGAGCGCAGCGCACTAGAATCGAGAAACTAGAAAAGAGAAACGAATTGCCGAACCGTCTGATCGCCGAGAAGAGCCCGTACCTGCTGCAACACGCCCACAACCCGGTGGACTGGTATGCCTGGGGCGAGGAGGCGTTCGAAAAGGCGCGCGCCGAGGACAAACCGATTTTTCTCTCGGTCGGCTACTCGACCTGCCACTGGTGCCACGTGATGGAGCACGAGTCGTTCGAGAACGACCAGATCGCCGCTCTGCTGAACCGCTGGTTCGTGCCGATCAAAGTGGATCGCGAGGAGCGCCCGGACGTCGATCGCATCTACATGACCTACGTGCAAGCCGCCACCGGCAGCGGCGGATGGCCGATGTCCGTGTTCCTGACGCCGAGTCTCAAGCCGTTTTTCGGCGGGACCTATTTTGCTCCCGACAATCGCTACGGCCGGCCCGGTTTTGGAGTGCTGCTCGAGCGCATCGCAGAGGCATGGAAGAACGAGCACGATCGAATCGTGCAGACCAGCGGCGAGGCCCTGAACCAGCTCGCGCGGTACGCCAAGCTTTCATCCGGTTCGGGCGGCATTCCCGACGCGAGCGTTCTCGACTCCACCTTCCAGTATTTCCGACGCACCTTCGACTCCGAGCACGGCGGCTTCGGCGATGCTCCCAAGTTTCCGCGGCCGGTGGTTTTCAATTTCCTGCTGCGCTATTACGCGCGAACGCGCCGCCAGGAGGCGCTCGACATGACGCTCCAAACGCTGCGCGCCATGGCCTCGGGCGGCATGCACGATCAGCTCGGCGGCGGATTCCATCGTTACTCGGTGGACGAGCGCTGGCTGGTGCCGCATTTCGAGAAGATGCTGTACGACCAGGCGCAGCTTGCCGTGTCCTACCTCGAGGCATTCCAGATCACTCACGACCCGTTCTACGCGGCGATCGCGCGCAGCACTCTCGACTATGTGCTCCGCGGCATGACACATCCGGACGGCGGTTTTTATTCGGCCGAGGACGCCGACAGTGTCATCAATGCGGCCAACCCGAAGGTGAAAGGCGAAGGCGCGTTCTATATCTGGAGCGCTCAGGAACTGCGCGAATTGTTGGGCGAGCAGCTCTATCGCGTGTTCGCCACTCACTACGGCGTCGAAGACGGCGGCAACGTGCAGCACGATCCGCACGGCGAGTTCACTGGCAAGAACATCCTGTATGTCAAAGACGCCATCCCAGCGCCTGACATCGAAAAGGCCAAGGTGATCCTGCTGGAGGCGCGCTCGAAGCGCGTGCGCCCGCACCTGGACGACAAGATTCTGACGGCCTGGAACGCGCTCATGATTTCGGCCTTCGCGAAAGCCGCGCAGGTCCTGGACGAGCCTCGCTACCTGGCCGCTGCCCAACGCGCCAGCGCGTTCATCCTGTCGCGAATGTACGATCCCGCTGCCGGCACGCTGCTGCGCCGCTTCCGCGATGGCGACGCTGCCATTCCGGGCTTTCTCGACGACTACGCCTTTTTCATCGCCGCGCTGCTCGATCTGTATGAAGCCGATTTCGATCCGGACCACATCGAAACTGCTCTGGCGCTCGCGGCGAAGATGCAAGAACTGTTCGAAGACCAAGGCGCGGGCGGCTTCTTCAGCACCGCCGCCGGCGACAGCAGCCTGGTGCTGCGAATGAAGGACGACTACGACGGCGCCGAGCCGTCCGGAAATTCGATGGCGCTGGTCGATCTGCTGCGTCTCGCGCATCTCACCGATCAACAGGACTTGCGAAAGGCCGCCGAGCGCACGCTCCAGGCGCTGGGTCCCAAGCTTTCCAGCCAGTCCGTCGCGGTCCCGCAGATGCTGGTGGCGCTCGACTATTGGAACGCGCCGCGCCGCGAAGTGGTGATCTCCGGTGCGCGCGACGCCGTGCAAACCCGCGCTTTCCTGCGTTCGCTCCGCGAGCGCTTCCTGCCGCATACCATCACGCTGCTCATCGATTCTGATCCGGTGCGTCAGAAAATGTCGAGCTTTTTTCCTTCGGCCGAAGCCATGCGCGAAGCGAACAATCAACCTACCGCGTACGTGTGCCAGAACTACGCCTGCCAGCTTCCCACCAACGACTTATCGAAGTTCATCGAGTTGCTACAATAGATCGAAATCAAACTCGAATCACACTGGAGGAGAATTCATGGAACGACCCGGAGCGACAACCATGCGAGGAAAGCCGCTGACCTTGATAGGGCCGGAGTTGAAACCCGGAAGCAAAGCCCCCGATTTCGAAACCGTCGGTGACGGGCTCCAAAACACGACTCTGGAAAGCACCGGCCACAACGTGCGCATCTTCAGCGTGGTACCTTCGCTCGACACGCCGGTCTGCGATGCGCAGACCAAACGGTTCAACGAAGAAGCGGCCAAGCTGCCGGGCGTGGAAATTTACACCATCAGCATGGATCTGCCTTTCGCCCAGAAGCGCTGGTGCGGGGCCTACGGCGTCGACAAAGTCAAAATGCTCTCCGACCACCGCACCGGTTCGTTCGGCGAACATTACGGCACGCTCATCAAGGATCTGCGCATCGAGAGCCGCGCGATTTTCGTGGTGGATAAGGACAACACCATCAAGCACGTCGAGTACGTCAAAGAGGTTGCCGATCACCCCAACTACGAAGCAGCGCTCAACGCAGCGCGGGCGCTAGCGAAATAGTGGGGCAGCCGATCCTGGCTGCGGCCGGGCTTTAGCCGGCTTAAGGATTCAAAGGAGCACCGGGCCGTGTTGTTCCTCCAAGACATCCGCCAAGCTTTGCGGCTCTTTCGCCGGAGCCCCGGTGTCACTGCGACCGCCCTGCTCTCCATCGCCATCAGCATCGGCGCGACAGCGGTGGTCTTCACCGCGGTGAAGTCCGTGCTCCTCGATCCGCTGCCCTATGCGAACCCTGGCGCCCTGGTCCAGCTTCGTACCGACTTCCTGCGCGGTGCGCGCCCGCGTGCTGACTGGGTGTCCTGGGCCGACATGCAGGACATCAAGCGCCGGACTCGAACGTTCGAGTCGCTCGGAACGCATCATTACGCCCTGTTCAATCTCACCGGCGACGCCAATCATCCGCCCGAAGCGCTGTACGGGTTGACTGTATCGGCCAGCTTGTTCCCCATGCTTGGCGTGAGTCCCATGCTGGGCCGCAATATTCTGCCGGAGGAGGATCAACCCGGGCGCGGACGCGAAATGATCCTGAGCTATGGCCTGTGGACGCGCCGCTTCAACTCCGACCGCAACGTCATCGGACAATCCGTAGAGGTGAACGGCCACGCGATCACCATCATCGGCGTGATGCCGCCCGCCTTCGACTTCCCCATGCGCATGGCCACCACGGTGCGAACGCCTTCCCAGCACATGGACTTCTGGGCGCCGGAGGCCATCGATCCCGCCAAAGTGGGCCGCTCCGGCGGCTATGGGGCCGTGGCTCGCCTGAAGCCTGGCGTCACACTTGAGCAGGCGGAAGCAGATCTTCAGTCCATCAGCGTGGATCTCCAACGGCTCTATCCAACCACCAATCAAGGCCGCACTCTGCACCTGGCATCGCTCCGGGCGCGCACTTTCGGATTCGCTAAAACCGGGCTGCTACTGCTGATGGGAGCCGCGCTGTTGTTCATGCTGATCGGCTGCGCCAACGTTGCGAATCTGATGCTAGCCCGGGCGCTCGCGCGGCACCGCGAAATCGCCATCCGTCTGGCGTTGGGCGCCGGCCACCGGCGTATCGTCCGCCAACTCGTCACCGAGAGCTGCGTGTTAGCCGTCGGCGGCGGTCTGGCCGGCTACGCTCTCACCGTGGCGGCCTGGACCCTGCTTCCGGCCGTGGCGCCCATGACCATACCCCGGCTGGCGGACGCGCGCGCCGACTGGACCGTCCTGGCGTTCACGCTGGCCGTATCCGTCCTGAATGGAATCCTGTTCGGCATCGCACCCGCGCTTCGCTCCAGCCGGCGCGATCCGGCAGTCTCGTTGCGCGAATCCGCATCGCGCGGCTCGGTGGGCGCTTCCCACAACGGTCTGCGGTCGGCTCTGGTGGTGGCGGAAGTGTCCGTTGCCGTGACGCTGGTCATCGTCGGCGGACTGCTGACGGCCGACTTCGTGCGGCTGCTGGCCGCCGATCCGGGCTTCGAGACCAACCGCGTGCTCGCGTCCATCATCATTCCTTCGGGGGATCAGTATCAGACACCCCAAAGCCGCGAAGTTCTGTTCCGAAAGATCGTGGATGCGGTGCGAATCTTGCCCGGCGTCGAGTCCGCCGGCACGGTGGATGCTCTGCCCTTCAGCGGCGAGAACAATGGCGGCATTATTAGCGCGGGCGATGCCTCCGCCCAGCGGCCCGGCGAGGGAGAGGTCGCCGAAGTCGACCACGTCAGCGCGGGGTATCTGGAAACCATGGGGATTCCGCTGCTCGAAGGCCGCTGGTTCAGCGAAGATGACATGTCGACGTCGCGCGACACCGCCATCGTCAACGAAGTCGCGGCGCGGCGTTTGTGGCCCGGCCAAAGCGCGCTCGGCAAGAGGTTCTGCGTCAATTGCGCGAATGAGAAAGCTCGACAGTGGCGACGCGTGGCGGGAGTGGTGCGAACCATCCGGCATGCGGGCCTGGACGATCCCGCGCACTCCGAGGTTTATTACGCGAGCGACGCGTACCAGCAGGCGGACTTTCTAGTGGTGCGCAGCAGCCGGCCCGCACCGGAAATGGCCAAAGCCATCCGGCTCGCGGTGGCGTCCGTCGATCCGAAACAGCCGGTGTTCCTCAGTTCCTCCATGTCGGCCCTCATTGGCGACTCGGTGGCCGACCGCAGGTTCATCATGACCTTGCTCGCGATCACCGGCTGCCTGGCGCTGTTGCTGGCTGTCGCCGGAATCTACGGCGTCATTTCCTACACCACTTCGCTGCGCACGCAGGAGATCGGAGTCCGGATGGCGCTGGGCGCGACTCCTTCTCAGGTGGTCGGCCTGGTCTTCCGCCAAGGGATGCTGCTGGCGGGCATCGGGGCAGCGATCGGGCTGGCCTTCGCCCTGGTGCTCACGCGCCTGCTTCGCAACGTACTGGCCGGACTCACTTCCAACGACCCAGCGCTGATCGCGCTCGCCGTCGCGCTGGTCATCCTGACGGCTTCGATTGCCTGCTGGATTCCCGCGCGCCGCGCCACGCGCGTCGATCCGATGCTGGCGCTGCGTCAGGATTGATCAGACCGCTACTTGGCCGCCGCCGACAGCGCCTGGTGCAGCTTCTCGGTGAAATTCTCGCCGGATTCCGACCACAGCCGCCGCGTATCCACCGCCAGCGCATCGTCCAGATCGTGCACCAGCTTGAGCAGGCTCTTGATGTTGGACTGCACCATGCGCAAGCTGTTCTCGACGTCAGGCTGCGGCAGGAAATGCGCGTCGATGCCGAACTCGACGCTCAGATCGTCCTGGCCTTCGTGCTCGAACTCCGGGCCGAAGCAGCTCAGCGCCACTCGCGACGGCGCCAGTTCCCAATCGGTCCGGAACTGCCACAGGTCCCACCAGCTTTCCAGCCGGCAGCAGAAGTCGGGATTCTCGAAATCCCGGGCGGCCGCCAGCACCTGATCCAAGTCGATCGGCGCCGGCAGCGGCACCTCCAGCAGGGCCGGCTCGTTGTAGTCCACCGCGAGCACGCGGAATGTCGAGGGCTGGCGAGCCAGCCGCGAGAACGGAAAAATCCGCAGCAGTTTCTCGTACTGGCGGAGCATGTTGGGTCCGGAAAAATTTCGGAGCCGGTAGGAGAGCGAGAGTTGGTCGGCCATCGAGGGTGGCTTCTTTCTGTTACCATCGTACTGACTTTCCTTGGTCAAATCACCGCTCGTTCCAATTTTTCTGATCGTTTCGGTCGACGTCCTAGGTCTCACCATCATCCTGCCCCTGCTTCCGTTTTACGCCGAGAAAATGGGCGCCAGTCCGGCCGTGGTGGGATTGCTGGTGTCCACATATGCCTTCTGCCAGTTGATTGCCGGACCCATGCTGGGAAGAATGTCGGATCGGACGGGCCGCCGGCCGCTGCTGCTGGTCAGCCAGGTGGGCACGTTCATCGGCTTCCTGATTCTGGCCTATGCCAACGCGCTCTGGCTGGTTTTCCTGGCGCGCGTGATCGACGGCCTCACGGCAGGCAACCTCTCGCTCGCTCAAGCTTACATTTCGGACGTGACCAAACCCGAGGACCGCGCAAAATCCTTCGCGCTGATCGGGATCGCCTTCGGCATGGGCTTCCTGCTCGGGCCGGCCATTTCAGGATTCCTGTCGCAGTACAGCTATCAATATCCGATCTTCGCCGCGGCGGGGTTGTCTGCGACCAGCATTCTCGCGACTTACTTCCTGCTGCCCGCCACGCTGCCTGCCGCGGCCGACAGCGCGACGCCGCGGAAATTCACGGTGCTGGACTGGGGCAGCTATCTTCGCTACTTCCGGGAGCCGGCCCTGGCCTCGCTGCTGTGGCAGTTCCTGGCGTTCACGCTAACCTTCTCGCTCTTCATGACGGGCTTCCCGCTATTCGCCGAACGCCGCTTCGTGTGGCAGGGGCATCCGTTCGGACCCAAGGAAGTCGGCTACGTCTACGCATATCTTGGATTCCTCGGCGTGATTCTACAAGGCGGACTCATCGGAAGACTGGTGAAAGTCTTCGGAGAAATAAACCTGGTGCGCGCCGGATTTTTCTTCGCCATGCTGGGCTTGGCGGCGCTCGGCTTCACCGGCAGCATTCCCCTGATGCTGGTAGTGGCGGCCGCCGCATCGCTGGGTACCGGCATGAACCGCCCGGCACTCACCAGCCTGATCACGCAGAAGGCCGCGCGTTCCGAACAAGGCGTGGTGCTGGGACTGACGCAGTCGCTGAACTCGATCTCATCGATCTGCGCCCCGGCCGTGGCAGGCTTCCTGATCGATCATTCGCTGCTGGCTCCGTGGGCGTTGCTGGCCGCGGCCATCAGCGGCCTAGCGTTGCTGCTCTAAGTTGCTACTTCTCCGTCAACGCGGCCACGCCCGGCAGCTCGATCCCCGCTAAGAACTCCAGTGACGCACCGCCGCCGGTGGAGATGTGCGAAATCTTGTCCGCCACTCCGGCCGACTTGACGGCTTTCTCCGAATCCCCGCCGCCCACCACCGACACCGCGCCCGACGCCGCCACCGCCTTGGCCAGCGCTACCGTTCCGCGATCGAAGGGCGGCTTCTCGAACACTCCCATGGGCCCGTTCCAGATGATAGTCTTCGCTTTTCCGACTACCGCGGAGTAGTCCTCGATGGTCGCCGGACCGATATCCACCGCCAGCATGCCATCGGGAATTTTCGTAACCACTCGATGGTCGGCGCCTTCTTTCAACTCGGCAGTTACTACGTGGTCCGTGGGGAGTAACAACTTACCACCGGCCCGCGCCATTAGTACCCGCGCCAGATCCAACTTATCGTCCTCCACCAGCGACTTACCCACCGGCTCGCCGCGCGCCTTGAGGAACGTGTAAGCCATGGCTCCGCCAATCAAGATCTGATCGACAAACTTCATCAGGTTTTCAATTACCTCGATCTTGTCGGAAACCTTCGCGCCTCCTAGGATCGCGATGCACGGGCGCGCGGGATTCTTAGTGGCCTTATTCAGATACTCGAGTTCTTTGTCCATCAGCAGACCGGCCGCGGCCTGCTTCACGAACTGGATCATCCCCACCGTGGAAGCATGCGCCCGGTGCGCCGATCCGAAAGCGTCGTTCACATAGACATCGCACAACGATGCCAGTTGCTTGGAAAACGCCGGATCGTTTTTCTCTTCGCCGGGGTGAAATCGCAAATTCTCAAGCAATAAAACGCCTCCCGGGGCCGGCCGCAGCTGTTCCACCTCGGGTCCAACGCAATCGGGCGCCATTCTTACGTCCCTTCCGAGTAACTCGCCCAAACGCTTGGCCACGGGCTTAAGACTCATTTCCGGATTCGGTTTACCCTTAGGACGTCCTAAGTGGCTCGCCAGAACGACCGCCGCGCCGTGATCGAGCGCGTATTGGATGTTCGGGAGCGACGCCCGAATCCGCTTATCGCTTGTAATCTCCTGCCCGCCCGGAGCCAGCGGCACGTTAAAGTCAACACGGATGAACACCGTCTTGTTCTTTAAATCTAAGTCACGAATCGAAAGCTTGGACATATTCCGCCTTGATGCTAACACGTCCAATCGCCGACGCCGCCTTGAACTTTGTACGTTACGTGACGGTGAAACTGTGCAACCTCTTCTCCCCATCCTGGGTCTAACTGGTCGTGGCAAGAGGATTGCCTGAAAACGGGTAGCCGCGTCTTTTCTTTCCAGCTACCACACTTTGATTTCTTGGAGAGCCTCGTGAAAAGCACTGAAAAGTCTTTGGTCTACGCCGGAGTCCTGCTGCTCGGCCTGATGGGTTGTTTTGACACGGCTCGTGCCCAAAACAACACCCTCACGGCCAATCCGACGCAACTTACATTCAACACGCAGCAAGGTGTCACTCCCACCCCGCAGACAGTCTTAGTGTCTTACTCGGGCGGCGCGGCCAGTGTGACAGTCTCGACTTTTTCGAACAACAATTGGCTGGTGGCCACGCCGAGTTCCGGCACCACGCCGCTCTCCGTGAGCATATCCATCGGACCCGGCGCCCCTACCACCGGCAGCGACGTCGGCTTCATCAACGTCACCGGCCCTGGACCAACCTTCCTGACCATCGCGGTGACGCTCAATACCAATTCCTCGGGCGCCAGCAGTCCTCTCACGGCGAGTCCAAATTCGTTGAGCTTCAATTTCCCGGCGAACAGCACCATTCCCTCGTCGCAGCCCGTCACCGTTTCGAGCAACAACGCCGGCGTAACGACGTTCACCGCGACCGCTGTCACCAACGGCGGCGGGAATTGGCTGACCGTGTCGCCTCAAGCCGGCAATCTTCCCGGCTCGTTCCAGGCCACCGTGAATCCAGCCTCGTTGGGAGCGGGCACGTTTAACGGAGCCATCGCCATCAATGCGCCGGGCACCACTGGAATCAGCCTGCCCGTGCTGGTCACCGTGGCGGGCACTCCGGCTCTGGACGTGAGCCCTGCCCAGTTGTCGTTTGCCTTCCAGCTCAGCGCCGGCGCGCCCGCGGCCCAGACGCTCACCTTGACCAGCAGCACTGGCTCCAACATCAGCTTCTCCGCGGCGCCCAAAACGTCCACGTGCGGCAACAACTGGCTGGTGGTGTCGCCGACGCAGGGCGCCACTCCCGGCACGCTCAGCGTGCAGATCAACACTTCCGGTCTAACCGCCGGACCCTGTAGCGGAGAAATCGATATTTCCGCTCCCAATGCTTCGAATCCGGCGGTGACGGTCGCCGTCAACCTGCTGGTCAGCACCAATCCGCTGCTGCTGGTTCCCTCCAGTGGTCCGACCTTCAATTACCAGATCGGGAGCACGATCCCCGCGGCGCAGAACGTCCAGATCACCAGTTCGAGCACAGCTTTGAACTTCACCGTTGCCGCGGCTCCGGTCAGCGGAGGGCCGAACTTCCTGGTGGTAACTCCGACCTCCGGCACCACTCCACAAGCTGTCAATCTCGCGATCAATGCGGCGATCGTCGGCTCGCTCGGCCCCGGCACCTATAGCGAAAACGTGACCATCACTTCGGCCGGCGCCGGCAACTCGCCGCAATCCTTCCCGGTGACCCTGGTGGTGGCGAGCAACGCGGTTCTCAACGCGACCGTCAGCTCGTTGAACTTCAATTACCAGGTCGGCAAAGCCGTGCCGACCAACCAGACCTTCACCGTCAGCAGCACCGGCGCGCCGCTCAACTATCAGGTTGCGGCCAACACCACCAGTTGCAGCGGCTTCCTGGCGGCGACTCCCGCCAACGGAAGCACCTTCGGAAGTCAGAACCAGGTGGTGGTCTCGGTGAACACCGCCGGACTCACCACTTCGCAATCCTGCAGCGGCAACGTGACGCTGAACGTGCCCGGCTCGGGGACGCCGCCGCTGGTGATTCCGGTGACGCTCAATGTGAGCACCACGGCCCTGCTGAACGTCGGCCAATCCGGCATCACTGTTTCAACCGTGGTTGGAGCTGCGTCCAGCGTCCAGCAGGTTTCGGTCACCAGCACGGATACCAGCGCGCCGTTGCCCTTCACCGCGACCGCCGCCACCAATCCAATCGGGCTGACCTGGCTGTCCGTCGCGCCCAACAGCGGCAACACGCCCAACAATCTGCAGGTCACCATCAATCCGATCAATCTCGGAGTCGGAAGCTACACCGGCACCATCACCGTTTCGAGCACGGCGCCCAACGTGCCGGCCCAGACCATCAACGTCACGCTGAACATCGTCGCATCGAGCGCCACCGCTACTCCCACCAGCCTGACGTTCACCGAATCCGTGGGAGGCGCGGCTCCTCCCAGCCAGGCAGTGCAGATCGGCGGAGTGCCGGCCGGCGCCACCATCGGCGTCATTTCCACAATGCTGAATGGAAGCGGATGGCTGACGGCGACGGCCGCGGCGACTACTGTAACCGTCACCGCCAACGGCACGCTGCTTCCGCAAGGCTCCTACGCGGGCGTCGTCACCGTGATTGTCCCCGGCGCCGGAAACAGCCCGCTGTATGTTCCCGTCACGCTGAACGTCGGCGCAGCGCCGACTCTGGCGGTCTCCCCTGCCACCGTCAACTTCACCGCGCAGTTTGGTTCCACGACTGCCAGCTCCCAAACCGTGCAAGTCACCAGCACGGGCGGCAGCATTCCGTTCACCGCTGCGTTTGCGGCCAAGACAGGCGGGGCCTTCGTCACCGTCACCCCGGCTAGCGGCAACACGACCGGCACACTCACGCTGGCGCTCAACACCGCTGTGGTCTCGTCGCTGGCCGCCGGAACTTATTCGGGAACCGTCACGGTCTCCTCGCCCAACATCGCCGGCGGAAACCAGACCGTCACCGTCAACCTGACCGTGTTGCCCGCGGCGACGCCCATCATTCAATCGCTCAGCAACGGCGCGAGCCTGCAGCCGGTCAGTTCCGTCTCGCCCGGCGAGATCATCACGTTCAAGGGTCTCAACCTCGGCCCGGCAACGCCTCCGGAGGGGATTCAGTGGCAGAAGACCGCGGGCGGCACGGTGCCCACTACGCTCGGCGGCGTGACGGTGACGTTCAACAATGTCGCCGCGCCCCTGCTATATGTTTCGGAGACGCAGATCAACGCCATCGTGCCTTACGAGATGGGCAGTTTCAGCACCGCGACCGTCGTCGTCCAGTTCAGCGGATCGACTTCGGCCAACTTCCAGGTGCAGATCGTGCCCACCGCTCCGGCCATCTTCTCTCTGAGCCAGGGCGGCAGCGGCCAGGGCGCGATTCTGAACCAGGACTTCAGCGTGAACGGCGACGCCAAGCCCGCGGCCAAGGGCAGCATCGTGCAGATCTTCGCCACGGGCGAAGGATCGCTAGTGCCGGCCGGCGCAACCGGTTGCATTACCGGCGCGGTTCCCCCGTTCGCTGCTCCGGTCGCTAAACCGGTCACTGTGACCATCGGCGGCCAATCGGCGGACATCTCCTATGCTGGCGAGGCTCCCACGCTGGTGTGCGGCGCTCTTCAGGTCAACGCCAAGGTCCCGGCCAACATCGGCTCGGGGCCGCAGTCGATGGTGCTGACAGTCGGCACGAACACCAACACCGGTCAAAGCATAACCGTAACCGTGCAATAGCTCGTGGCGCACGCACTCGTGCGTGCCGCGTTCACACTGGTGTGAACGCATCAGCGAATGCTGATAATCCCGGAATTGCTCGCGACACCTGCGACCGTGATCACGAGAGCATAATCGCCCGGCGCAAGCCGCGGAACGGCGACGTTCACCTGGTAGAATCCCGCAAACCCCGGCGCGAGCCCCGCGAACTCGACGCTGGCAGGCAGTCCGCCGATGGTCGCAGTCACGTGGCTGGTGACGTTTGAGAGAGGGCTTGCGGGCGTCTGAAGCCCCGTCCCCACCGGATTGTCCACCGCGCCGAGGCCGGTCATGTAAGCCGCGATCACGCTGCCAACCGCGGCCGGCTGGCTCGCCAGATTGATGCTGTAGTCCTGATTGAGCACCGCCGCGCGCCCCTGTCCGAGCAGGAACAACCCGGGCGCCACCGGTTCCACCAGGAAGCTGGCCGTTCCCATTACGTTCCCACCGGATGTCAGCGTTACGGTCGCCGGTCCCGGCGGTATTTCAAACGGCACCTGCACATTGATCTGGCCACTGCCACCGAACAGCAGCGGCGCCGCGACGTTATTGATGTTGATCGTCACGCCGGACACCGTGGGCGGAATCGGAAACCGGGCGGGCGGTATGCTGATGAGGCCCGTGCCATACACGGTGGCGAGCGACCCGGGCGCGATGAAATTTGCCTGCCCACTCGCGGCATTGCCGATGCTCAGCGTACCCAGCAGCCCGTACACCACCAGCGCGCCCGGCGTTCCCGCGTACACCTTGCCGTTCGCAACCGCCGGCGCGGTGAATTTCACATAGCCGCCCAACGCGTCGCGCGCGCGGTTCTGATTGCTGTTGAACAACTCGTTCGCCAGGTTCGACGCGTCGTAGGCATGCAGCGTGCCGGAGGTCTCCAGCACCCACACGATGCCGTTGGAAGTTCCGTTCGCCGAGATGGTCGGCGTACACCCGGGAAAACCGAAGCTCGCCTGCGATTGCGAACTCGGAGTGCGCGCCGGCGTCGCGTTCGACAACGCGAACGCTTTCAATCGATCGCCCGAGCCGCAGAGATACACGGTCTTGTTGAAATACGCGGGATTTCCGAACAGCCCGCCAATCGCTCCCGCGAGCGAATCCACGATCTGGCTGTCCGATCCCGCCTGCCACTTGCCGAGATTGTCGCGATCCAGCACGTAGATCCGGCCTTCCTTGCCGGAGCCAACCATCAAGTGCGGATGTGCCGCGTTCCCCGCTTCATCAGGCAACAACGCCACGCCCGCCGATCCGACGTCCAGATCGCGGTTGTTGAGGTCGCCGAAGTTGAACGGCGCGAAGTAGTCGGTGGCCTTGAGCCCGCCCGTACTCGACAGCTTGATGAAACTCTCACCCAGGTCCACGCCGCCGCTCGAAGCGTCGAAGGTCCCGTTGCCGGCCACCAGATAGATGTTGCCGCTCGCATCGGCAGCCGGCGCGGCGCCACCCGCCCAGAACGAGCCTTCGTTCCCATTGGGTGTGTTGTTGAACACCGCGATTTGTTGCAGCGTCTTCGCGTCGTATCCGATGAGCCAGCCGTGATACCGGCCGATGTCGCAGTGCGACGACCACGCCGTATACACGACACCGTTCAGCAACAGCAGCCCCGGCCGCTGCTTGTAGTTCTTCGGCACGAACGTTACCGTGCTCCCGCCTTCTCCGGTTCCCGGAACCGACGCCTCAATAGCGACCGGACTGCCGGGCTTCTCCGCGCCAGTCGCCAGATCGAGCGCATACAGCAAGTGCTCCCAGGTCGTGGTGATGCCGATGACCTTGCGCATCGCGACCACGTAGATGGTGCCGCTCGCAGGATCGATCACCGGCGTGCTGGTGATGCCGATTTCCGGCGAAATCTGATTGCAGTTCACGTCGGAAGCGGGCACGGTAGTCAGAGCGGCAGAGTTAGTGAAGTGCGCTTCCCAGAGCGATGACGCGTTCGCGTCCGAGCCACTGTCGGCGTCAAACGCGTACACGCTATCGTGCTCGGTGGCGACGTAAACCACGTTGTGAAGACCCTTCCCGGGGACGTCGACGCCGGCCAGATAAAGGGGCTGCCCGTAGATTTGCCCGTCCACGGCGTGCGAGAACAATTTCCCGAATTGATTGGAATTGACGTTGGCGCGCGTGAGCAGCGTCTCGTTCAAGTTAGCGCCCGCGCGGGTGGTGTCGTACTGGTAGGTGAGAACGTTGACCTGCGCGGCCAAAGGAAGGACAAGTGCAACTGCAAAACCCCGCACCACTACGCCTATGGTACCGTGGCGGTCGCAACCGTTCTAGGACGCCTCTAATAAACACAAGCCCAAAAAGCCAAGCCGCGATTCTTTGGACGAGAGTCGGATTCTGTGATCCCTCCCAGAGGAACCTATCCGCCTCTTTGCAATTGACCAGCGGCCCTGGCCATACAGTGTTTTGTTGCTTGACCCGGATGGTGTATATAAACTTCGGAATGTCATTGTTACCCGAATGCAAACCCCGATTCCCATTCACGAAAACAAGCTCTTCTCCCTTGATATATGAGATGATAAACAAGAAGGGATCAGGATGAAGTCAGTCGATTTTCAGGGACAAATTGCACCGAACGGCCAGATCGCAGTTCCGCCTGAAATCGCATCCCAGGTTCCCACAGGCGAGAAGGTCCAGGTCGTACTCCGATGGGGCGTCACCGATGATGAGACCGCCTGGCGGGCCACAGGCCGACTGCAGTTTGAAGCTGCCTACGCCGCTGATGACTCGGTCTACGAACAACTCATCGACCCATGACGCTGCGACCTGGTGAGGTGGTCCTGATACGGATCGACTTTCATCAGACGCCGGGTGGCAAGTTGCGCCCGGCTGTAGTTCTCCTCGACGCGGAGGACGATGATTTCGTCGCGGCGCCCGTTACGTCCCGTCCACCTCGCTCTAATTTCGATCTCACGATTCGCCACTGGCGGGAGACCGGTTTAAATGTGTCTTCGACGATTCGAGTTCACAAGCTCACAGTGCTCGCGAAAGATGAAGTTGTGCGACGCCTCGCCGAGTTGACTACAGGTGATCGGACAGAACTTGCAGAGCTTCTGCGGCGAGCCTTTGCTCTCGAGTCGCCTCCGAAGGCATGACCCTGCTGGTTTCCCTCACTATAATGATTAGGGACCATCATGACCGGAGCACAAGCAAAAACCACGCATTATCGCGACCTCTACATCGACGGCCAGTGGCTGCCGCAATCGGGCAGCGGCGCCATCGACGTTCTCTCGGCTTCCACCGAGCAAGTCATCGGCTCGATTCCCGAGGGCACGCCTGCCGACGTTGACCGCGCCGCCGTGGCAGCCCGCGCGGCGTTCGACAACGTCTGGAGCCGCACCACCGTGGCCGAGCGCGCCGACTGGCTGCGCAAACTCTCTGGCGCGTTGAAAGATCGCAGCGAGCAGATCGCCAACATCATCGCGCAGGAAGTCGGGTCGCCGCTTTCGATGGCAACCAGCATCCAGGCCGGACTGCCAGTGATGGTGACCAACAGCTACGCGCAGTTGATCACCGAATTGAAACTGGAGCAGGAGATCGGAAATTCGCTGGTGGTTCGCGAGCCTTACGGCGTGGTCGGCGCCATCACGCCGTGGAATTATCCGCTGCACCAGATCATGGCCAAAGTGGCGCCCGCGCTCGCGGCCGGCTGTACCGTGGTGCTGAAGCCCAGCGAGGTCGCGCCGTTGAACGCGTTCCTGCTGGCCGATGCCTGCCAGTCGATCGGACTACCCGCGGGCGTCCTCAACATCGTCACCGGCTACGGGCCTGTGGTCGGCGAAGCCATCGCGTCGCATCCCATGGTCGACATGGTCAGCTTCACGGGAAGCGTGCGCGCCGGAAAACGGGTGGGCGCGCTGGCCGGCGAAGGCATCCGGAAAGTTACGCTCGAGCTGGGCGGCAAGTCGGCTTTCGTGGTGCTCGACGACGCGCCGTTCGACAAAGCCATTCCCGCCGGCGCGCGCAACGCCATGTTGAACTCCGGCCAGACGTGCTCGGCCTGGACGCGCATGGTGGTTCCGCGCAGCCGTTATCAGGAAGCGCTCGATCTGGCCGCGCAAGCCATCGGATCGCTGAAGCTGGGCGATCCGCTCGATCCGGCCACGCGACTGGGTCCGCTCATCTCCGACACCCAGCGCAAGCGCGTGGAAGGCTACATCGCCAAAGGCAAACAGGAAGGCGCGCGAGTGGTCCTCGGTGGAGGCCGGCCCGCTGCCTTCAGCAAAGGCTATTACGTGGAGCCGACCATTTTCGCCGACGTCCAGTCCCAGATGACCATCGCCCAGGAAGAAATTTTCGGACCGGTTCTGTCGGTGTTGCCCTACGACACCGAAGAGGAAGCCATCCGCATCGCCAACGACACCATCTATGGACTGGCGGGCGGCGTCTGGTCGGGCGACCCCGAGCGCGCCATGCGAGTGGCCCGGCGGATGCGCACCGGCCAGGTGGACGTCAACGGCGGCAGGTACAACCCGCTGGCTCCTTTCGGCGGCTACAAGCAATCCGGCATCGGCCGCGAACTCGGCATGTTCGGCCTGGAAGAATATTTCCAGATCAAATCCATCGCGCGGTAAGTATGAAAGCCTTAACCCTTCTACTCGCCGCGGCGCTCGGCTGCTGCGCGCAGGATGCTCCCACGCAGCAGCTCGCGCATTTCCATCACGTGCACTTGAACGTCACCGATCCGGCTGCCGCCATCGACTTTTACACTTCGAAGTTCGACGCCGAAAAGGCCCGCTTCGCCGGAATTCAAGACGCGGTGTGGGCGCAGAAATCGTGGCTGCTGTTCACCAAGGTGGCCACGCCGCCCACGAGCGACATCACGTCCACCATCTGGCACATCGGCTGGGGCGCCGAGGACATGAAGGCCACCTATCAGAAGCAGCTCGACATGGGCACCAAGTTCGCGACGCCGCTCACCGACATCAGCGACATCGGCGGCGGCACTCGCATGGGCGTCTTCTTCTACGCCTACGTCGACGGGCCGGAGCACCAGTTGATCGAACTGAACACCGCCCAGCATCATCACTTCGGCCACATCCACATGCTGAGCAAGGATCCGATCGCGGCCGGCGAGTGGTACATCAAAGAGTTCGGGCTCACGCGCCAGGGCCGCGGCACTCCGTCGCGCGAGCCGCGCATGTACAAGGGATTCCAGATCGGCCCCTCGATGTCGCTGATGATGGACAACGTCAACATCATCATTTATCCGATGGAATACGGCAAGACGCAGTGGCCGGAACTATACAAAGGCCGCACCGAGATGGAGTCGACGCGCGGCCACACCACCGACCACATCGGCTTCGGCGTGGACAATCTGGACGAAACGCTGGCGCGACTGAAGAAGGACGGCGTCAAGGTGACCGACGAGCCGCGCTCGGTGGCCGGCGGCAAAGTGCGCTTCGCCTTCATCGAAGGCCCGGACCACATTCGCATCGAGCTGGTGGAAGGCCAGGCGCACAAGGACTAGTCTAGTTTTCCGTCGGCGACTTCTCCATGTGATCTACGACCACTAGGTCCAGCGGGGCCTTGCGACGGTCGAGCTTCAGCCCCAGCGTCTCCACGGCCGCGATGAGCGAGTCGCCGGAGCCATAATCCAGCGCCTTGAGAGCCTGGGGAGGAAGCACCACGCCGGCCGAGAGCGCCGAGCGGATCAGCATGGCGTTGTAGTCCTCGGGCGAAAATGTCAGCGTGAAATCGTAGGCCTTGGTCAGGCCGGTCATGTCCAGTACCGGCCGATCCAGGAACCGCCGGATGCTCTCGGCGAAGCTCGCCATGGTCAGCCTGGTCGCCTCAAAGCGGTTGTCGCCCACCGCGAACGAGGAACCGTTGCCGAGATTGACCGCGACGCCGCCGCGCCCGCCACTCGCGGCCAGGCTGATGTTGCCCCGTCCCGCTGCGGGGTCCGAAACAGCCGCTGATTCTTTCAGCTTCAACTCGCCTTTGCCAACCACGATGGCGTACACGGGAAAGTCCTTGGTCTCACGGTGAATTTTCAACTGGAACCGTTCGGCGAGCAGCGTCGCCATCATCTCCGGGATCTGCGCGCGGCCGCCGCCCTCTGGAAGTTTCGCCGTGATGTCGAATCGCTGCGACGCCATCCAGTCCGGCCCCGAGACCTGATAATCCGGAACCCCGTAGGCCATGGCGATGTAATCCTTCAGCGCGAAGTAAGTGCAATGCACCTGCGCGCCGTCGATCCGCATTCCCACGTTCACCCGTTCCGCGCCCGGCGGCACCGACGGCTTGATGGATGCCACCTCGAACTCCGGCGGCGCTTGGCTGAAGGCCGCTAGCGGCACGAACGCCGCCATCACGACTTTGGAAAACGTACTCATATCGAGCACCTACGAATCAGGAGCGGAGAAAGATCCATGACAATTGGACGCCGAGCTACTTCAACAGATAGCAAACATCGGTGCGGCGCTGGACGGGGTCGTTGCTCCAGTGGCCGTACACTTCCCAAAACGGTCCGGCCAGCGCGGCGCCCTGATCGGCGCACCATTTCAGCACCGCGTCGTGCGCGGGCCCCAGCTCTTCGTACGGTCCCATGTGGACGACCGTGGCGACCTTGCCGGCCGGCGTGCTGGAACATCGAATGACGTCGTTGCCGGCAAACGGCGCCGGGACCTGCACCCCGATCTCGAGCGGAACGCCCTGTTCGCTCACCAGCAAGTTGACGCCCGGTTGATCGCGATAAACAATGATGTTCAGCCCGCGCTTTCCGACGGCGACTGCGCCAACGTTCTGGTAGAACCGATCGAACATCGGGCGAATGACCTTGGGAAAATCCGCCTGGCGCGCGCGGCCATCCACCACGGCCGTCGGCTGCTCGGACACTTCGACGATGCGGACGTCGTAGCTCATGCTTTCCATATAGGATCGCACGCCGCAGTGGGCCTTCGATTCGCCACAGCTTGGTTCGCTTGAGTTTGGTTGCTCTTAGACGCGCGATGGTCGGGTGACTCCAGCTTCACGCAACCTCAGGGGCATGGCGGGCGATACAATCTCAGACGGAACCAATATGAGGAAGGCATCGACAAAAACCCTTGACGACACGTTGCGACCGGAGTACGATCTCTCCACGCTGAAGAACGGAGTCCGCGGTAAGTACTATCGCCGGGCGACTGCAAGCACGAATGTCGTCTTGATCGATCCAGATCTCATGAACGTGTTTCCAGACAGCGAATCCGTTAACCGCGCCTTGCGTCTGCTGGCAGAAACGGCCCGCGTAGCGACAGCTCGAAAACCTCTTCGCAAGCGCTAGACTCTTGCTTACGGCGCACCCTCCCGTTGATACAGCACCTTTCCGCCGACGATAGTGTAGTCCACTTTCGCGGTCGGGATCTGGTCTTCCGGAATGGTCAGAATGTCTTTCGACAGAACCGTTACGTCGGCGAGCTTGCCCACTCTGAGCGATCCCTTGCTGTCTTCTTCGAACGCGGCGTAGGCGTTGTTCACCGTGTACGACCGCAGCGCCTCCATGCGGCTCATGCGCTGATCGGGGAAGAACACGCTGCCGTCCTTCAACTTGCGGCTCACCGACGCATAGAAGCACGCGATCGGATCCACATCCTCCACCGGCGTGTCGGTCCCGTTCCCGACTACCGCACCCGACTTCATGAGTTTCTGCCAGACATAGGCGCCTTCCTCGGCGCGCTTGAATCCCAGGCGCGCCAGCACGTACGGCCCATCCGAAGTCGCATGGACGCCCTGCATCGCCGCGATCACGCCCAGCGCGGCAAAGCGCGGAATGTCGGTCGCATTCAGGTGCTGTGCATGCTCGATGCGCCAGCGCAGGTTCTTGCCGTTTTTCTCCGGATGCTCCTTGAACACCGATTCGTACAGATCCAGCACTTCGCGATTCGCCCGATCGCCGATGGCATGAATGCACAGTTGAAATCCGTTGTTGATGGCCAGCTCCGCGGTCTGGCGGATGTCGGCCAGATCCTCGGTGTTGATGCCGCTGCTGTTGGGCGCATTGGGCGGAAGATCGGAGTAAGGCGCCAGCAACCACGCCCCGCGCGATCCCAACGCTCCGTCGATCTGCCGCTTGATCGCGCGCACGGTGAGATGCTGATCGCCCGCGCCGATGAGGAAGTACTTCTTCAGGTTCGGCTCGATTAGAGCGTTCGGCTGGCGCAGCATCATCCAGATTCGCAGGCCGAGCTGATGTTCGCCGGCAAGCGACTTCAGCAGGTCGATGGTGGCCATGGGCGACCCGGCGTCTTCGAAGGTCGTGATTCCTTTCGAGAGACATTCGCGCTCGGCCAGCTCCACCTGCTGTCGCGCTTCGGCTGCGCGGTCGGAGGCGCTGAGCGTCGACCGATAGGAAGCCAGTGCGCGCTCCACCAGGCCCTGGGCTTTTTCGTTGAGCAATCCCGTGGGATTACCTTGCGCGTCTTTCAAGATCTCGCCGCCCTGCGGATCAGGAGTGTTCTTCGCGACTCCCGCCAGCCGCAGCGCCTCGGCGTTGGCGAATCCAGCGTGACCGCTCGCGTGGGTCAACCACACCGGATTGCGAGGCGACACTTTGCTGAGCGCATCGTGGACCGGAAAACCCAGCACGTTGGGTGACGGCGGCTTATCCCATTTGGCTTGGTGAAAACCGCGCCCCAGTATCCACGCGCCGGGCTTGGCTTCGCGAGCCGCCGCGGCCACCATGGCGACGATCTCGTCCCAGTTCTTCGCGTCGCGTAGGTTCAGCTCCATCTTGGACGCGCCCAGCGCCATGAAGTGCCCGTGTCCTTCGATGAGACCCGGAGTCGCGAGGCGCCCGCGCAGGTCGATGACCTTTGTGCCGGGACCGACCAGCGCCTGAATCTGGGGATCGCTGCCGACCGCGACAATCTTGCCGCCGCGCGCCGCCAGGGCTTGCGCTTCAGCGACGCCCGATTCCATGGTCACGATCTTGCCGTTGCGCAACACCAGCTCCGCCGGCTGCGCCGCCAGCACGCGCAAACTGAGTAGAACTACACAGCCAAACCAAGCTATGCGGATTGGAACTACAATCATAGTGATTCGCCCCATTATAGCCGCGCCCCAGGAGGACACTATGCACACTGTTTCGACCCGCCGCGAGCTGCTGGCCTCAACTGGAGCCGCCGTGCTTCTGTCGCGCTCCATAACCGCGGCTCCCAACGTCGCAGCGAAATCGATGCAAGGCGCCTTCATCATCCTGTCGACCCCGTACACTTCCTCCAAAGCCGTCGATTGGGAGGACCTGGCCAATGAAGTGGATTGCATGGACCGCTACGGCGTCCACGGCCTGGTGTGGCCGCAGCTTTCGAGCGAACTGCTGCAGCTCAATAAAGACGAGCGCCTGCGCGGCATGGAAGTTCTGTCCAAGGCTGTCCAAGGCAAACGGCCGGTGCTGGTGCTGGGCGTTCAGGGCGACGACACCGCCGAAATGCTCGAATACGCCGAGCACGCTGAAAAGGTGGCGCCCGACGCCATGATCGCGATCCCGCCGACCAAAGCCAAATCGATGGACGACTACCGCGATTATTTTCGCGCGCTGTGCAAGCTCACCAAGCGGCCGGTGTTCATCCAAACCTCCGGCGGCGCGCACGACCTGGCGCCCAGCATCGAAATGATGCTGGATCTGGCGCGGGAGTTTCCCAACTTCGGATACGTCAAGGAAGAGCATGATCCTGTCGTACCGCGCATGAAAGAGCTGATCGCGCATCGGCCCGACCCGATCAAGCGCGTCTTCGGCGCGCACTTCGGAAACGGCTGGCTGTACGAAATGCGACTCGCGTCCGACGGCGTCATCACCGGCGGCGCAATGTACGGCGACATCTACGCGCGTCTATGGAATCTGCATCAGCAGAACAAGGCGGATGAGAAACGCGACCTGTACGGAAAACTCCTGCTGATGCTGAATCTGGATCAGCAGATTCCGGGCACGCGCTTGTACATCCTCAAAAAGCGTGGGATCTTCAAAACCTCGGTCTCCAGGCAGCGCGAGTACAAGCTCACGGCCGATCAGATCGCGGAAATCGAATACCGCTTCGACGCGCTAAAGCCTTATCTGAAAGCCTGACTCACTCGACGGTGACCGGCGAATTCGTATCGCGATAGACGATGCGGCCTTGAAACAACGTCAGCTCGCACTTGGCGTCCTGGATGGCGTCGGCCGGAATCCCGTAAAAATCGCGATCCCAGACGGCGAGGTCTGCGTCTTTGCCGGGCTCGATGGAGCCGATTTGTTTTTCGAGAAACAACTGGCGGGCCGCCCACAGCGTGTAGGATCGCAGCGCGATGTGGACATCCACGGCTTCCTTGGTGCCGAACGGCTGCGCGCCGTAGGATCCCCGCAGCGTCTTGCGCACCACCGAGGCCCAGATGCCGTAGCGCGCCGGGAACGGCGTGACGGGATAATCGGAGCCGCCGGCCCATTTGATTCCGCGCGTCAGGAATGTTTGCAACGGCACCAGCCGAAGCGCGCGCGCCGGCCCAAAGTTGCCCGCGTACGTATCCCCGATCCACCAGGTGAAGCCGGGCTGCACTTCCGGATAGCCCGCGTCGTACTGCTTCTGAAGCGCCGTCATGACGGAAAGCGCGTGCTCGGTTGGAACATTGGCGTGAATGACGCCGTGGCGAAGGCCGGCAGTGGGCTTCTCCTTCAACGCCTCCGCGTAGCTGTCCACCGCCCAATCAATCGCGCGATCGCCGATGGCGTGCGTGCTGACGTGAATGCCGGCGTTGTGGATCAGGTGAATCTGCGCGCGATACACTTCCGGGTCGGTGGTCGGATAGCCGCGGTTGCCGGTGTCGGTGTCGGTGAAGTTCTTGTTCCAGTCGTCGAACATCCAGGCGGTTCGGGCGCCGCCGCTGCCGTCCAGAAAGAGCTTCACGCCGCCGGAGATCAGCACGTCGTCGGCGAGCTGTGAGGTTGGTTTCGGAAGCGCTTGAACGCGGGCGACGGCCGCGCGCGTCGAATCGAGCGACCGGCCGCCCGACCACAAGGCGAACAGGTGAACCGAAATTTTGTCTTGATCCCGCAGCTCGCGATAAAGATCCCACTCGCGCGGGCCGATGCCTGGATTCTTCACTGCGGTCATGCCTTCGCGGTTCACATCGGCGATGATCTTGAGCAACCCGGCGCGCAACTGGTCGTGCGAATACGGCGGAATGAGCCGGGTGACCAGGCGCGTGGCAGCTTCCTCCTTCAAAACACCAGTCGGCCGGCCTTCCGGATCGCGGTCGATCGTACTAGCGGGCGGATCTTTGGTTGCGGCGTCGATATGCGCCAGCTTCAGCGCCGCGCTGTTCCCGACGCCGTAGTGGCCGGTGGTGTGTTCGAGCCAGACCGGGTTGTTGGGTGCGGCCTTGTCGAGGTCCGACGCATAAATGTAGCGATGCTCAGCCAGCTTGCCTTCGTCCCAGCCGCTGCCGCTGATCCATTCTCCAGGCTTCGACTTAGCCGCGCGCTCGGCCACCTTTTGAATCACTTCCTCGACGCTGCGCACCTGGCTCAATTCAACCGCGTAAATGGTTTCAACGGCCTGAAAGTGAATATGCGTATCGATCAGGCCCGGCGTCACGGTGCGCCCATGCAGATCGACCATGTGAGTGCCGCTGCCGCGCGAGCGCAAGACAGCGGATCGCGTGCCAACGGCCAGGATCTTACCGCCTCGAATAGCGACCGCTTCGGCGATGGAATCTCCGGCATCCGCGGTGATTACCTTCCCGTTGATGAGGATCGTGTCGGCCTGAGGAGTCGCGGCGTTGGGCTGAGCGTGAACATATCCGGCGACGAGAAGCGCCAGCGCGCCGGCGGACCATCGAGAGCGCGGCATGGACGGTTACGCCGGCTCGGAGAGGTGATCCAGCTCACCCCGGCTGTCGCCGAGCGATTCGACCTTCACGCCGATGCGGTCCAGCAGAACCAGGTGCAGGTTGTTCATCGGAGTCTCGGCCGGATAGCGGAGATGTCCGTGGCCCAGGCCGCCACCCGCCACCAGCACCGGCAGGTCGCCGTGCGTGTGGTTGTTGCCGTCGCTCAAGCCGCCGCCGTAGACGACCATGGTGTGATCGAGCAAAGTGCCGTCACCGTCGGCGGTGGATTTCAGCCTCCCGAGAAAATACGCGAACTGCTCCACGTGATAGGTGTTGATACACGTGATTTTCTCGATCCAATCGGGATTGCCGCGGTGGTGGGTCAACGGATGGTGTCCATCGGAAATGCCGATCTCGCGGTAGGTGCGAATGCTGCCCTCGCGGCCGATCATGAAGGTGGAGACGCGCGTCAGGTCGGTCTGGAAGGCCACCAACTGGAGATCGAACATCAGCCGGGCGTAGTCGGCGAAAGCGGCCGGTACACCGTCCGGCTTTTCCATGGCCGGCACAATCTGCTGGTTGTCCTGCTCGGCCATCTGGATGCGGCGCTCGATTTCGCGGACCGACGAGAGATACTCATCCATCTTGCGTCGGTCGGTGGGACCGAGCTTGCTGTTCAACTGGCGCGTATCGTCGAGAACGAAATCGAGGATGCTCTTTTCGTAGCGCTCGCGCCGGGTGCGGGCGTCGGGGCTTTCGATCTGGGCGCCGAACAGACGTTCGAAGGCGGCGCGCGGGTTCACTTCCGGCGGCATGGGCGTGGACGGCGTGCGCCAGGAGATGCTGTTGGAATAGGCGCAGCTATATCCGGAGTCGCAGCTTCCGGTCATGCGCCCGTCCTCGCAGGCCAGCTCGATGGATGCGAACTTGGTGGCGTGCCCGATGTTTTGTGCCGCGACCTGATCCACGGAAACGCCCACATGGATGTCGGCGCCCGCGGTTTTCTTAGGATGCACTCCGGTGAGGAAGGTCGAGGCCGCGCGCGCGTGATCGCCGGGGCCGTCGCCGAGCGGGCGTCCGGCATTTTGAGTCAGGCCGGAGAGCACCAGCAGGTTCTCGCGATAGGTTTCGAGCGACCGGAGGATGCGCGGCATCTCGAACGCGGCGCCTTCGGCCGACGGCGTCCATTGATTCATCACAATGCCATTGGGAACGTAGGCGAAGGCCAGACGCATAGGGGGCGCGCCGGTCTTAGTAGTGGCGGCGAAGGCGGGCGTCATGGCGTCCAGCATCGGCAGCGCGATGGCGGCGCCCAGGCCACGGAGGAGCGTGCGGCGCGAGAGGCGTTTGTTGGTCAAAATCATGGGTGCGCCGTTTCCCTGGGCTTCGGCACGAGCGCCTGCGCCACATCCGGTTCGCCGCGGCGCTGTTCGAACGGGCTACTGAGCACGATTGCTTGAACCATGGCTGAAAACTTGTACCCGGCGTCGGCGGTCCGGTCCACGATTGATTGTACTGCGGGCCGGTCGTAATCTTCCAAGCCGCGGCCCAGCGCGTAGGTCAGGAGTTTTTCGGCCAAGCACTGCGTGAAGGCATGCTTGTCGCCGAGCAGGATGTCTTTCAGGCCTTCGGGGCCGTCGAAAGTGCGGCCATCCGGCAAGCGTCCGTCGGCGTCGATCGGAAACTTGCCGTCCTCGGTGCGCCAGCGGCCGATGGCGTCGTAATTCTCCAGCCCAAACCCGAGCGGGTCCATGCGCGCGTGGCAGCCGTTGCAAACCGGATTGGTGCGATGCCGCTCGAGCTGCTGGCGCAGGCTTCCGGTGGAGCCGATGGCTTTCTCGTCGAGGTTGGGAACGTTGGGCGGCGGTGGAGGCGGCGCTGCGTTCAGGAAATTTTCGAGAATCCACTTGCCGCGAATCACCGGCGAGGTGCGGTTGGGATACGAGGAAACCGTGAGAATGGCCGCTTGCGTCAAAACGCCGCCGCGATGATACTCCGGCGAAAGCTGGACGCGTTGGAAATCCGAGCCTCCCACGCGGGGAATGCCGTAAAACGCCGCGAGGCGGCCGTTGAGAAACGTGTAGTCGGCGTCCAGGAACTCGAGGATGCTCCGGTCTTCGCGCAGGATGGACTCGAAGAACAACTGCGTCTCGCGCTGCATGTCGCGCCGCAGCGCCTCGGTGAACATTGGGAAGCGGTCCGGATCGGGCTTCACGCTGTCGAGATTGCGAAGTTGGAGCCACTGGCCGCCGAAGTTCTCCACCAGGGCTTTGGCTTTGCGATCGGCCAGCATGCGGTGGATCTGAGCTTGGAGAATTGTCGGAATGCGGAGTTTCTTCTTGGCAGCCAGATGGAGAAGTTCATCGTCGGGCATGCTGCTCCACAAAAAATAGGAGAGGCGCGTGGCGAGTTCGAAGTCGCTGAGGTCGTGGGCGGCTTCGGGATTGGTGGGGTTGCGATCGCGCTCGATGCGAAACAGGAAGTGCGGGGAAACCAGGATCGCCGCCACCGCAACCTGCATGCCTTGTTCGAAGCTGTCGCCCTGCTGGCGGGCCATTTTAACGAAGCGCGTCAGGCCATCTACTTCCTGGTTGGTCACAGGCCGGCGATAAGCGCGGCGGGCCAGATTCGCCAGATCGGCACGGGCGCATTCGAGCGTCTTCACGCCCGGCTTGGCGCACACAAAAACGCGCTGGTAGCTTTCCGAGGGCGGCGGCTGAATCGGCTGGTACGGGCCGCGGATTTCGATGGAACCCTCGGATGGTTCGGCTTGCGGCCTGGCGCTCTTGCCGCTCTCGAACTCGGCGTCGGGCGCATGCGGGCCGTCGGGAATCGGTTCCGCCGCCAGGATGTGTTCCCCCATCGTCACGTGCGCGTGCACTTGGGCGCTGCGGCGATCCTCGACCGCCGCTTCAACTTTGGCTCTGGGAAGCGTCTGACCATCGATCGAAAATCTCAGTTGCACGGGGTCGGGCCGGCCGTTGACCGAGATCACGAAGTCGTAGTCGCCCTCGACTGGAAACCGGTGGGCGACAGTCAGCACGTTGCGTTTGGGTCCAGGGCGGTTGTCGGCGCCTCCATGTCGCTCGCTGGTGGGCTTGGGGAGAGGAGCGGGGACAATCGCGATCCTGGCGATTTTCTCGGCGGCCGCCAGGTACTTCTCCATCAAGACCGGCGAAAGCGAGAGCACGTCGCCGATGTTGTCGAACCCGTAGCCGGAGTCGTCGGCCGGGAAGTCGGCGGCGGGCTTGAAGTCGATCGCGAGCAGATCGCGGATGGTGTTGTTGTATTCGTAGCGATTGAGGCGTCGGGCGGTAACGCGGCCGGGGTCCTGGTTGGAATGCTTGGCAGGCTGCCGGGCGGACGCAGTCCACGCGACGAGCAAGAGGATAGGCACTAGCCGCACTAGTCTCTCGTTTCTTGGTGCTTGTTTCTAGTTTAGCGGGTCGGAAGGAGGAGGGATGCATCGCCGGTGGCGGCTTGCTCGGCGGCGCGACTGGTTCTTGCGATGCTGAGCGCGCCCGTGCCGCCGGCGTTCTTTTCGACGCGAATTCCGCTGACGCCGGCGAGAGCTTGGGATAGACCTTTGGGCGTGGCCGGCAGGGAAGCGAACGGGGCGATGGCGCGGAGCTGATCGAGCAGCGCGGCCGCGTCTCCGCTCCAGACGGGCTTGGATCGTAGCAAGCCGTGCACCGCGTCGCGCAGGGGGTCGGAACCGATCCAGACCGCATCCGGATCGGTGAGGGCGTCGACGATGGACCGCTCGTTCAGTCCCAGGGCCGGAGCGGCGGCGGCGGCCCAGGCAGCGCAATCCGGAAAACGTGCGACATTGCCGAGGTCGATGTCGCGGATGCGGTGCAGCGCGGCGCCCACCGCATCGCCGAGCGCCGCCAGCCATGCAGGGCGCATGGCTTCAAATTCAGACCAGAGCGCGGCTTCCGGCCGTGGGGCAGCGATGGCCGCGAGGTCGATCGTCAAGGTACGATTCGAAAAAGAGCGCGGCGGCGCCCAGGCCGTCTGCATTTCGTCGCTGGGGGCAATCAGGATCACGGGACGTGCGATCTGGAACACCAGCGGATCGCGGTAGTCGGCTTGCGGGATCTCGTAGGCGTCGCCGGAAGAAAGTGCGCTCAGTGCCCCGGCGATCCGAGCTGGAACGCGCTGCACCTGGTCGAAGGCCAGCATCCAATTTTGGTGAGCGAGGCGGAGGAGATCGCGATCGCGCGCCGGAAGCCGGCGGACGGGCGCGGCCGAAGGATCGATCAAGGTGCGCAGAGCGCGAGCGAAGAACGATTTTCCGCTAGCGGCCGGCCCTCGGACCACCAGCACCGGGTAGGGACCCGTCGGGCGGAGCGCGGTCATGATCCAGGTAAGCGCGCGGGCGCGATCGCCTTCGGACAAGCGGGCCAGTTTGGCGAACTGGTCGAGCGCGGCCCCGGCCGGAGCGTCCGATTGGACGGGCCTCGGCAGTGAAAGCGCAGTTGCCGATTCGCGGAACGACTTGTTCAGGTTGTCGGCGATGCGCCAGCCCTGTGAGCTGATCTCGAGCACTTCGCCGGACTGGTTGGCCAGGTCGAGAATGATCTTGGTCGGCGTGAACGGGTCGCCTTCGAAGCTCAGGCGAAGATCCAGTTTCCGGGCGGGCGTCTCGCCGTAGCGGGCGCGCGCTTCGAGCGTGCGGAGGGCGGCGCGGATGGCGTCCGGCGAGGGCGCTGTTTCATATTCGCCGTAGAAATTGGCGATCAGCCAGTCGCGGAAAGCGGCGGAGCGCAGCGGGAGCACGTGCCGCGAGTCGAGGCTGGCGGGAATGCTGGCGTACAGCTCGCCGTCCTCGGAGCAGAACGGGGTGGCAGCGCGGGCGTGGTAGAGCAGGGCCAGCGCTTGGTCGGTTTGACGGAGGCGTGTCGGCATAAATTCCGCTTCGAGCGTAGCGCGAGGAAGGCCGGCGGATTGGGGTGAGATCGCCGAAGTGCTTGCAACGTGGGAGAAAATATCCCGGCTCAAGCGGTCACCGGGAGAGAGGACTGCGTTCACACGAGTGTGCACGCGGCTCGCACGAGTGCGTGCGCCACGTTATGCTTCGGCCAGCAGGGCGCCCCAGTGGAATCCGGCGCCGAACGCGGCGAAGCAGATGATCTGACCTGGGCGCGGGCCTGGGTTCTGCCACCACTCGGCCGCCGCGATCAGCATCGAAGCCGCCGAAGTGTTGCCGTAGCACCGAATGTTCGAATAGAACTTCGCCGGTTCCACTTCCAGGGCGCGCGCGACGCGATCGATCAGGTTCTGATTGGCTTGGTGCATCAGAAACACCTCGACCACCGAGGCGGGCTTGTGGTTTCTTTCGAGAATTTCCGCGATGCCCGACGGTATCTTGCGGGATGCCTGCATGATTACCGAGCGGCCGTTCATCGCGAGCGGGGCGTCGAACTCAAGCCGCAGGTCTTCGGCAAAAGCACCGTCGGAATGCAGAACGTGATCCAGGATGCGCGCGGGCCCAGATCCCGGCGATACGATGCACGCCCCCGCGCCGTCGCCGAACAGGATGGCAACGCCGGGCTCCACCGGTTCGCGGGCGACCACCGTGGACATTTTTTCCGAAGCGACTACGAGAACGTGGCCGTGAGCCTCGGCCAGCGTCGCCGCCAGCGCCATCCCGAACAGGCTGCCGGCGCTGGCGATGGGCAAGTCGAATGCCGGCGCCTGACCGGCTCCGAGTTGATGCGCTACTGTCACCGCAGGCCCAGGAAAACGGCGTTCCGATGATCCCGAGGCCACGATGAACAGACCGATGTCGCCGGCCGTCAGTCCGGCCCGTTCCAAACATTGCTGCGCCGCCGCGACCGCCATGCTGGCGGTGGATTCGTCCGGCGATGCGTAGCGCCGCTCCTCGATGCCGGAGACTTCGCGGATCCAGTCGGGAGCGCAGTTTAATCCCGCGGCCAGCTCGTCATTGCTGACGACGCGCGAAGGCAGGTAGGAACCGAAGGACTTGAGAAATGCCACGGCCGTCTCACTTGCGGCTGTCGATGTAGGATTCGATGCGGGAGATCGATTCGAACTTGCGCGGGTTCAGGTCGGAATCGGGGATCTTGATGCTGAATTCGCGCTCCAGCTCGCCCACCATGTCGGGCAACGCGAAGGAATCCAGGAATCCGGAATCGAACAGCGATTCGTCGGCATCCGGCACCGAGGTCTTCTTCGAGACCGTCTTCAGAATGGTGATGATGCGCGCTCTATTGTCCATCGGCTCGTTCCGCGCGGACGGTGAGAAAGCGATCGTACTGCGCCATCAGCTCGCTGAACAGCATGTCGCCGATCAGGCGATAGCCCGCGCTCGTCAGATGCGTATAGTCGCCCTGGCCGAGACCAGCCTGCACCCATTGGCGCACCGATCCGGGCCCGCCCATGCGCGCCCGCCAGTCCCAAAACGCGCAGCCGTTCGCGAGCGCCACCTGGCGCTGGATCTCGATCACTTCGTCCAGATGCGGAAACGGAAGGCGGCGGCCTTGGAAGCGATACTCGCAGTCCGGCGGACCGATCAACAAAATGCTGGCCACGGGCGCGACCGCGCGAAGGCGCCGGACCACTTGAGTCAAAGCGGCGCGATACTCGTCGGCGGTCCATTTCTTGCTCAGCGCCTCGTTGGTGCCGTAAGCGAGCACGATCAAGGCCGGATCGCGGTCCGCCATTTCGCCCTCGAGAATCGACGGATTCCACTCCAGCTGCAGATCCGCCTGCGCGCCGTTGATGCCGAGCGTTTCGTAAGTGACTCCGGACTGATTCTGCGCCACCCACCCGAACAGCCGCACCGGCGCAGCGTTCAGCGTTCGCAGCGTGTACTGGTGCGGCCCCGGCGCGGGCGTGTAGTGATAGATGCCGTCGGCGGATTCTCCGTCCGTGCTGATGGTGTCCACCGCCTGGCCGTCGACCGAAAATTCGAGCTGGCCGCCACCCGGTTGCTGCAGGTAATGCAATTCGAGTTGCTGGCATTCGGCGGACAACGTGACAGTCTGGCCGGGGGCGTGCGCGGTCAGGCTGACTCCGCCCAGGCCGTAGACCCCGTCGCCTTTGCGCGTCACGATGCCATCGGTGTACCAGCCTCGCGAGTTGGCGCCGCGGCTGTCAAACCGGCGATAACCGAGAAAGGGGTGACCGGCGAGCGTGAAGCCCGGGCCGCCCGCGCCGAACTTGCGCTGCAGGGCCTGGCGCATCTCGTCGGCCCAATCGTCGGAGGCGGTGTGCGAATCGCCGTATTGCAGAATGTGCAGCGACCCGGACGTGGGCGGATGCGAAACCTGCTCGAAGAACGGAACCAGCGCGCCCGCGCCTTCCAGTGTGCCCGTCGGCGCGGCGGCCCGAGCGCTGACGGCTTGAAACGCAACGTGCCGCACTTGGGGCGATACGGCAACCACCGGGACTCGAGGGCGTTTCTTGCGCGCGACCGTCGTCTTCTTTGGGGAGGATTTCTTCGCGGCCTTCGTTGCGGTTTTGGTCGCTGGCTTTTTGGTTGATTTCTTCGCGGCGGTCTTGGTGGCAACGGGCACGGCAGCCGACGCCGGCGTCACAGCTAGACAAAGAGCGAGCGTAAGCGCCAGCTTCCGCATCAGGGTTGCGCTCCGCCGCTCGACGCCTCGCGCGCGACCTCGCGCTGATGCTTGGCCTGGTACTGCCGGAATCCCGACTCGAGCGCCTGATCCAGCAGCACGCCCACCTTGCGCGCGCCCCCCGGAAGCGGATGCATGAAGTCGGCGCTCACCAGCCGCGGCTGGCTTTCATACCAGCGTCCCATGGTTCCTTCGCCGCCCATGGCTTGAAAGGTATTGAAGAACGCGCAGTCCATTTCGGCGGCGATGCGCTGCTGGATCTCCACCAGGCGCGGAAGCGTGGGGACGGTGGTGATATGGCCGGTGGAGTCGCGCTGCCCGCGATCCATCGGGCTCATCACCAGAACCGAAGCGTTGGGAACGGCGGTTTTCACGCGCCGGATAACCTCGCGCAGCTCGCCCGCGTACTCATGCTCGATATAGTTGGCAAAAATGCTCTCGTTAGTACCGTAGTTCAGCACGACGAGATCGGGCCGCTGATGCTGGAGCTGCTCGGCCCACTGGACCTTGTCGAAGTATCGGACCACTACCTGAACCTGGCCGCCATTCAGCCCTAAACTATTGTAGATCACGCCGGGCTCGCTTCTGGCAAAGCTCACGCCGAACAGGCGGACGCCTCCGCGCGCGACGGCCAGGTCGATTTCGCGGGCGCCAGCGGGCAAGCTGACCGTTTCGAAACCAGGGCGTTTTTCATCCGCGTTCGTATCGATCTGGCCGATCACCTGGCCCGCCGCGCGAACTTCCAGTACGCCGCCGCCCGGCTGCGCGAGATATTCGACCTCCATCCGGGCATGGTCTTCCTTGAGGACGATGTGCGAGCCCGCGCCGGTCGTGCCCTCGAAGCTGACGCCGCCCAGGCCGTGCAAGCCGTCGCGCGCGCGTGCTTGGCTGGCGGGCGCGATGTGCCAGCCTTTTCCCGACACTTCGATGCCGCGGTGTCCATACCAGGCCCAGGGTTTGGCGATCAGGACGAAACCATGGCCGGCGTCGCCGAAGTGCTGCTGCAGGAGCGAGCGGACGTCGGCGGTGATCGAGTCGGCGGTGACCGGCGAGTCGCCGTAGTGCAGCACGCGCGTTACGGCGTCGGGAAGCTTCGCCTCGGTTCGCCACAGCGCCTGGTAAAAAGCCTTGAGGTTTTCGTGTTCGTCGATCAGGTTGGGTCCCGCGCTGGCGGATTTGCTTCGAGGGACTCGCGCGGCCGGAGTGTGCGCTGCCGGCGTCGGCTCTGACACCGCTGTCTGGCGCGGACGAAAATCTATCACCGAGCCGGCCGCGAAGCGCGGCACCAGGCGCGTCACGTTCAGAAGCAACACCAGGCCTGCGAAGGTAAGGATCGCGAGCGTGGTCTTTTTCGGCAGCATGGCTCAGAATCGCGTGTAGATGAACGGCGCGGCGCCGGTGGCCGCCACATATTGGATAGCCAGAACCAGCAGCGCCATGGCGGCAGCCTGCGCGTAGAACGGCGACGCGGAATAAAGCTCCTGGCTGCGGTCGTACCAGCGCTTCGGCAGGTAGTGGGCGCAGACCGCAATCGCGAGCACCAGCAGGAACGCCGGCGTCACGTTAGCGAACGAGACGGTGCCGGAAAAAACCTGAGCCAGAATTTCCCGCGCGGTAGCGAGGTTCGAGGCGCGGAAGAAAATCCAGCCGACCAGAACAAAGTGGAAGGTCACAAATGCGCGCAGGAATCGCGCGACCGGCTTTGGCGACGGCGTGGGATTTCCCCGCAAAACCTGCCACCAGCGCTGCGTCGCGAGCCCGCAGCCGTGCCACAGCCCCCAGATCAGGAACGTCCAGCTTGATCCGTGCCACAGGCCGCCGATGGCCATGGTGACGATCAGATTGGCGTAAGTGAAAATCTTCCAGCGCGACCGCAGGCCGGGGAGCGAGAAGTACAGATAGTCGCGCAGCCAGTTGGAGAACGAGATGTGCCAGCGCCGCCAGAAATCGGCGATGTTCTGCGCCGTGTAGGGCCGATTGAAATTGATGGGCAGCTTGATCCCGAGCAGCAGCGCGGAGCCGAGCGCGATGTCAGTGTAGCCAGAGAAATCGTAGTAAAGCTGGAAGGCGTATCCGTAGACGCCGACCAGGACCTCGGTGCCCGAGTAAAGCTTGGGAAGGTCGAACACGCGGTTGATCAGGTTGTCGGCCAGGTAGTCGGCGATGAAAAATTTCTTCAACAAACCGAGACCGATCAGAAAAAGCGCCCGGCCGCCGTTTTCCGCGCTCAGGATCTCACTCTTGGACCATTGCGGGATCAGCGTGGTGAGCCGCGTGATCGGTCCGGCCAGCGTAGTCGGAAAGAAGCTGGCCGAGGCGAGATAGGCCAGGTAGCTCGTAGCCGGCTGGGCATCGCGCCGATAAATATCCAGCGTGTAAGTCAGCGATTGGAACGCGTAGAACGAAAGGCTCAGCGGCAGCGTCCACGGCAGACTGGGCGAGTATTTCACCGACACGATCAGGCTGACGTTGAGCAGCACGCTGGCCGTGATGAGCGCGCGTCGAGCCAGCGGGCGCTCGGCGCCGTGGAGCGCCCGGCCAATGAAAAAGTCGCACGTGGAGGCCAGCGGGATGAGCGCAAGATAGATAAGGTCCCAGCGCGCGTAGAAGAAATAGTTCGCGAAGATCACCACCGCTAGCGCGCCCAGACGGTAGCGCGCAGCCAGCCAATAAGCAAAGAAGATGGCTACCAGGAAGGCGAAGTAGGCCGGGGTCGACAACAACATAAGTGCCCGCTTCTGGTTTCTCGGTCGAGGCCGGAAAACAGGAACTGAGCTAAGTATACTGTAGGTCTTGAACGCTCGATCCGCGGTGAAAGGAAAATAATGTCGAATTCGGTTCAAACTCAGGCGAAAGACGACGTGCTGGTGGTGAGCATCAACCGTCCCGAGGTGCGCAACGCCGTGGATGCCTCCACCGCCCAGGCTTTGGCGGACGCGTTTCGCCGCTTCGATGCGGACGATAGCCTGCGCGTCGGCATTCTGACCGGAGCGGGCGGCACGTTCTGCGCGGGTGCGGACCTGAAGGCCGTTGCATCCGGCCGGGGGAGCAGGCTCTCAGAAGATGGCGACGGTCCCATGGGTCCCACGCGCATGCTGCTTTCGAAACCCGTGATCGCGGCCGTGGAGGGCCATGCCGTGGCAGGCGGGCTGGAACTGGCCTTGTGGTGCGACCTGCGAGTGGCCGCGCGCGACGCGGTGTTCGGCGTTTACTGCCGCCGCTTCGGAGTCCCGCTGGTGGATCTGGGAACCGTCCGGCTGCCGCGGATGATCGGGCACAGCCAGGCGCTGGATTTGATCCTAACCGGGCGGGGCGTTTCCGGCGAGGAGGCGCTGCGGATGGGTCTGGTAAACCGCCTTGTGGATACCGGCCGCGCGCTCGAGGCCGCGCTGGAACTGGCGCGCGCGCTGGCCAGCCTGCCGCAGAAGTGCATGCGGTCAGACCGGCTGTCGGCCTACGAGCAATGGTCGATGCCATGGGATCAAGCGACGCGCAATGAGTTTCGACGCGGGATGCAGGTGATCGAGAGCGGAGAGACGGTGGCCGGCGCCAAGCGGTTCGCCTCGGGCGAAGGGAGGCATGGTCAATGAAGCTCAGCCGCAGAACTCTTCTTCAGGGAACCGGACTCGCCCTGGCGCAAGGGCGCGCGATTGCATCCAGCAAGTCGGTAGAAACCAGCGTGCTGAACATCGGCTACGAAGACACCGGCTCCGGTTTTCCGATCATCCTCCTGCATGGATTCCCCGACGACGTGCACGCGTGGGACGACGTTGCGCCGCCGCTCGTCAGGGCCGGGTATCGAGTGCTCGTGCCGTACCTGCGCGGTTACGGTCCGACGCGCTTCCGCGACGCCGCCGCGCCACGCATGGCCGAGCAAGCCGCCATCGGTCAGGATCTGGTGGACTTCGCCGACGCGCTGAAGCTCCAACGGTTCGCTGTCGCAGGCTACGACTGGGGCGGTCGTGCCGCCGGAATCGCGGCCGCGCTCAATCCGGAGCGAGTGCGCGCCGCGGTCCTGATCGGCGGCTACACCATCCAGGACACCACCGCCCCGCCCCGGCCGGCCGCGCCCCAGACCGAACGGGCGCTCTGGTATCAGTGGTACTTCAACACCGAGCGCGGGCGCGCCGGCCTCCAAGCCAACCGCCGCGCGCTCTGCCGCCTGTTGTGGGAGACCTGGTCGCCCACTTGGCACTTCAGCGACGAGACGTTCAATCGCACTGCGGCGTCGTTCGACAACCCGGACTTCGTGGACGTCGTGATCCACTCCTACCGCCATCGGATCGGGAACGCGCCGGGCGAACCGCGCTTCCTGGAGATGGAGCGGCGGCTGGCCCAGCGTCCGAAAATTCAGGTTCCCGCCATCACTCTGTATGGCGCGGACGATGGACTCGGGCGGCCAGCCGCGGAATCGCCAGCCGAGCGAGCGGTGTTCACCGCGCTCCGGGCGCGCCGCATCGTCCCAGGCGCCGGTCACTTCATGCCGCGCGAAAAACCGGACGCCGTGTCGAGCGCGCTGCTGGAGCTGCTCGCGGCCAACCGCTAATGCAACACCGAAGTTCGGCGAGCACGCTAATTTTCCCAGGTTCGGTCATCCGGTCTTCCGCCTCTTGGCTCTATTGCACGCGAGCTCCGTGGTCGGAGTCGGTCGGCATCCTGCGAGCCGCCCCAGTTCTCGCCATCCTGTCGTCGCTTCTCCCCTCGCGCCGGCCAGCTTCCTTGTCGACTTCCCGCGCGGGGTCTGGGAACTAGGCGGAACATCCGCGGAACGGCGACTACACGGACAGTGGATGTTTTTGCGAAGCGGGCCGCTCACACTGAGCCGCAACGAACATGCTGCGACGTGAGTCGCCGTCGCGAAGGCGAAACGCTCGGGTTACAATGGAAGTCGGTTACCGCTGGTGCTGGTGGTGAGTCAGCTTAAATACGAGACTGCTGAACGGAAGCCATGGACAGGATCGCCGCAACCGTGCATACCATCGAGTCACCGCCGCCGCTTCGCGATTCGTGGCGCGGCACGCTAGCAGAGTTCTTCGCCACGTACGTTGTTCCGTGGTGGCCCCCTCCCGACCGCATCGCAGCGTGGACCGAGGCTGCGATTGCGTGGCACCAGCGTCCAGACTGCCTATTGCTCGTTCGCGGAAGTGCTGACAAGGGGTGGTTGCACCGGGCGAGCGGGCGCAGGATCGTCTTCACTGACAACGCTCCAGGGATATGGATTCTGCTTCGCGCGCGAGATGCCGGCGCTGACCCTGTTTGCTGGCCTGACCTTATAGAAGGAGGGCGCCTCCCGGTGCTTAAGATGCGGTCGGGCGGACGACCGGACCGTCCCTGGACCCACGCAACGACTGCCCTTTCACACCATGACGCGAACGTTCTGTGGTCGAGCGGGCTCAAGCATTGCCACATCTTCGACCTGCGCGGCAGGCCTGGGCATAGGTTGACCCAGCGGTCGCTCCGAAATCTTGCGCTCATGAACTATTTTGTGTTTCCAAACGGGATTAAGCATTTTCGCACTGAGCGCGAAGGCTGGTCGGACGAAAAGAACGCCACAGATCTTGGTGAGAGCCGAACAGTGTGCGACTACGCATTGCACGAGCTGATACTGCGCGTGCGTTCGGTTGCTCCAGACCTCCCTGAAAGATTTCTTTCGGCTGCCGGCGCCGTGATGCCAAGCAAGCCTGAAGGCGAACTTCGGATAAGGATTGAGCGCCGCGATTCACCTGCCGCGATGACGCTTGGCGCGCGTGGAAGGACACTGAAGTCCACTTCTGCCAGCCAGTCCCCACAAGCAACACGTCGTGAAACCAATACTAGGCTATGGACGCTGCGGCGCGATAGTCGCGCACACTGTCACGGAGTGGTGGACCTGTCAGAGTCGCCGCTGTATCTTGATCTCTCTTGGCGCCCCGACTCCCATGGCGACACGATCAACGTTGGTATTTTTCGCCTGGACCTCCACGCCCTGCTCGCAGGAGGCTACATCCGACCAGATCCGGTTGGGTCTGGCGGAACAAGAGTGCGGCTTCGCGTGGTCATGACTAATGACGGTCGATTCTACATTCAGACTAAGCGCAATGAACCGAGTTCGCTTCTAGTGTAGTGCTTCGCGATGACGCGCTGAAGCGAGGCAGGCCGGGCTTGATTTTCTCGAAACCGCGCCTCGGAAGTACCACTTGGGCGTATAACGCCCAAACCGCCGACTTGCCCGCTCTTCGCCTCTGCTCCGCCCCCAGCCATCCCTTTGGTAACCGGCCACCTAGCCCGCCATTTCAATCCGGCATCAACACCGGGATCACTTTGTTCCCATGCCTCCGGTAAATGCGGAAATCGGAGTCCAGCGTGAAAACCTCGCCCGCCGCGTGGAGCTCCGATAGCCGTACCAGACACGCGTCCGCCAGCGACATGGGCCGGTTGCGATAGCGGTGCATGAGCGCACGGAGATCCGCCTGCTCCTCCTCCACGTCCAGCGCAATGCGGATCACACCGCGCTCCAACAACGCAAACAGAGCATCGGCTTCGTGGCCTTCCCGTTGCAGCAAAAAGGCCGCCTCGCTAAGCACCGGTTCGCATGTCAGCAGCGGCGGGCGATAGAACTTCCATTGCTCGCAGGCCCACGCATGATGCCTTAGCCCGGAAGCCAGAAAGCTCACCAGCGGTCCGGGTCCAGAAGTCCCGGACCTTTTTCACCGCCCAAATCCCCGCATGTATTTGGGATTTTCGGCCAGGTCTCTCGGAAGCCCCTTCACCGCTCCGGCAAGGTCGCGCGCCAGGTCGTAACACGAAACCTCGCCGCGCCGCGGTTGCTCGTACAGGGCTCGCTCCAGGCTTTCCCGCACCAGCCAGGATTTGGTCACGCGCCTCGCCTTGGCCGTCTTCGCGAGCTGGGCTAAGAGCTCGTCCGGCAGCTTCAGTGAGATCGTTCGCATGATCCCAGCGTAATACGCGCCGTGCTGCCGCAGTCTTATCTCATGCAAGATGAGCCTGAAGCGGGAATCGGTTTCTCACACAAGATGAGCCTGAAGGGGCGATTGCGCATGCTGGGGATTGAAGATCAGCGTGCTAGAAGGACAACGATTGAGCCTGGAGCAGATCCGGGCATTTCTGGAAGGCAGTTCGGAGCTGCGTTTTCAAGCCAGCCATCGGCAAGAGCTGTATGCCTGGGT
>JAIQFN010000108.1 GCA_020073265.1 Terriglobia bacterium
GTACGATCTTCATTCGGACGGCCACGCTGGCCGGAAGATTGCGACGCCGCAAATGCGCTTGCAGTTCGCCCCGTTGAGTTGGAGTCAAGGTAATGCGAGAACGCAACGTCATAATCATATGACGTTACCTGGGCTAGTAAAGAGTACTTAGAGACAACCCACTAGTACGCGCCGGTCTGACTCTTCGGATCCAGCAACTGGTTCAGGCGGTCTTCGGGGATGCCGCTCGTCTCGCGCGCAACCTCGCGGACGGTCCGGCCGGTTCGATAGGCCTCTTTGGCGATGGCGGCGGCGCGTTCGTAGCCGATCTCGGGCGCGAGCACCGTGCACATGGCGAGCGACTGCTCGACGAATCCGGACGCGCGCGCGGCGTCGGCCTCCAGACCTTGGATGGCGCGCTGGTCGAAATTGCGCGAGCCGGCCGCCAGCAGCTCGATCGATTCCAGCAGATCGTACGCCATCACCGGCATCATCACGTTCAACTCGAAATTACCCGCGGCGCAGCACCAGGTGATGCTGGCGTCGTATCCGATCACCTGCGCACAAACCATGAGCAGGCTTTCTGCGATCACCGGATTCACTTTGCCGGGCATGATGCTCGACCCAGGCTGCGTCTCCGGCAGATTCAGCTCGCCCAGGCCGCAGCGGGGTCCGGATGCCAGCCAGCGAATGTCGTTCGCGATTTTGGTGAGCGCGACGGCGTAAGTTTTCAGAGCGCCGCTCAAGAAGCTGACCGCGTCCTTGGCCGCTTGCGCTTCGAAATGATTCTTCGCTTCGCGGAATGGGATTCCGGTGCGCTCGGCGACTTCGGCGATGACGGCCGCGGCGAAACCGGGTATCGCGTTCAAACCGGTTCCGACGGCGGTGCCTCCCAGCGGCAACTCGTAAATGCCGTCGAGCGCGGTGCGAATGCGTCCGGCGCACAGTTCCACCTGCGCGGCGTACCCGCTGAACTCCTGGCCGAGCAGCATGGGCACGGCGTCCTGAAGATGCGTGCGACCGATCTTGACGATGCCGCGGAACTCGTCGGCTTTCTTGCCGAGCGATTGCGCCAGGCCCGTCATGGCAGGCAGCAAGTCCGCATGCGCCAGCATCGCGGCGGACACGTGGATGGCGGACGGGATCACGTCGTTGCTGGATTGGCCGCGGTTCACGTGATCGTTCGGATGCGCCTGGGCGAGATGGCCGATCACCTCGTTGGCGTTCATGTTGGTGGAGGTGCCGCTGCCGGTCTGGAAAACATTGACCACGAACTGCTGGTCGTACTGGCCGGAGGCGACATCCTCGGCGGCTTTTTCGATGGCTGCCGCGAGCTCGGGCGGCAACTGCCCGATACGGCCGTTCACGCGTGCCGCCGCGCTCTTGATCAACCCCAGGGCGCGGATGAAGGACCGAGGGAAGCGCAACCGGCTGATGGGAAAATTCTCGACCGCCCGTTGCGTCTGCGCGCCGTACAACGCGTCGGCGGGCACGCGCATCTCGCCCATGGTGTCGCGCTCCATGCGGTAGTCCACGATTTGATTGTAGGTCCTGACCGCCTTGGCCGGGCGCGTCTCCACGACTTATGCGGAACGGTGTAGAATCGGGCTAACGCGCGCTGTCACGGAATTGTAACCGTCGGCGCACATTCAGAACTTCTAGGGAGTAGGTCATGAGGCGCGTTGGTCTGGTTGTTGGTCTTCTCTTGACTGGTCTTGCCACCAGTCTGGTCGCACAGGAAATCACGGGTTCCATCGTGGGCACGGTCCAGGACGCGAGCGGCTCGGGCGTCCCCGGGGCCACCGTCACTGTCACCAATACGGATCGTAACGCGGTGGTTCGCGTTACGGCCTCCGAAGGCAGTGGGAACTACACCGCCGCGTTGTTGCCCATCGGCCACTATTCGGTCGCGATTGAAGCCAAGGGCTTCAAGAAATCGGTCAGGAGCGGCATTGAGTTGAATGTCAACGACCGGCTCACCGTGAACTTCGCGCTCGAGGTCGGCGACGTCCAGCAGCAAGTCACGGTGGAGGCCAACCCGGTCCAGGTGGAGTTGCAGACCTCCACGGCGCAGTCGCTCATATCGGGCGACCAGGTGCGCGAGCTATCGCTCAACGCGCGAAATTACGAGCAACTGGTGGCGCTCATGCCGGGCGTGGTGTTCACCGGCACGGGGAACCAGATCTATGTTGGAGTTTCGAACCCGCTCAATGGCCAATCCAACCAGGTGGCGTTTGCGATCAACGGCGGGCGGACCAGCCAGAACAACTGGACCATCGACGGCGCCGACAACGTGGATCGAGGCGCGAACCTGACGCTGCTGAACTATCCGAGTGTGGACGCGATCGAGGAGTTTCGCGTGTTGCGGGGACAGTACAGCGCCGAGATCGGCCGGGACGCCGGCGGGATGATCAACGTGATCACCAAGAGCGGAAGCAACGCCTTCCATGGCGACGCCTACGAGTTTTTCCGCAACGACAAGCTGGCCGCCAACAACTTCTTCAACAACAAGAACAGCGTGAATCCCGGACCGGACGGCAAAGCCGTGATCCCGCCGCTGCGCTATAACAACTTCGGCTACACCCTCGGCGGACCGGTCCTGATTCCCAAAGTCTACAACGGCAAGAACAAGACCTTCTTCTTCTTCTCGGAGGAGTTCCGGCGAGTGATCACGTATACATCGGTGCAGGGCACGGCGCCGACCGCGGACGAAAAGAAAGGCATCTTCTCCTCAGCGGTGTGCGTGCAGATCAGCGGATCCACGTGCGCGGCCACGGGCACGCAAGTGAACATCAGCCCTCTGGCCGCCGCCTACATTAAGGACATCTGGTCGAAAGTCCCGGACGGCGACGCGAATCACCTCATCAACCTGGCGCTGCGCAACATCTTCAACGGCCGCCAGGAGCTGTACCGGCTGGACCACGTGTTCAACGAGAAGTGGTCGGTGTTCGGCCGTTTCATCAACGACTCGATTCCCACCGTCGAGCCGCGCGGCCTGTTTCAGGGCATCGCGCTGCCGGGAGTCGGCGACACGTCCACCGACTCGCCGGGCCGGGGCTTGGTCGTGCGAGTTACCGGCGCTCTTTCCCCGACGCTGATAAACGAAGGGGGCTATTCGTACTCCTACGGCGCCATCACGAGCCAGCCCACAGGCCTGGACGCGTCCAAGAACTCGCCGGACATCCAACCTTCGCTGCCGTTCCCAGTAACCCTGGGCCGGATTCCGTCGCTCACATTCAGCGGCACGATCTCCACTGTCGGCGGCTACGGTCCGTACCTGGACTACAATCGCAACCACAACTGGTTCGACAACCTCACCAAGACCGTGGGCCGGCACACTTTCAAGGCAGGCGTCACCATCGTCCACTACGAAAAGACTGAGAACCAGGCCACCAACAATGTGGGCAGCTTTAGCTTCGCCACGACGCCGCGTCCGACTACCGCCAATACCACCCAGCAGGCCTGGGCGAACTTTCTGCTGGGCAACGTGTCCAGTTTCACTCAAACGGCGCGCGACATCACGCCCGACATTCATGTGAACCAATCCGAGCTCTACGTGCAGGACGATTTCCGCGTCCGGCCCAATCTCACATTGAACCTGGGCGTGCGCTACTCGATCTTCCGGCAGGCCACCGACGGAAACGGATTCCTGAACAACTTCGATCCGTCCAAGTATGACCCGGCCAAAGCGCCCAAGATCGACTCCAGCGGCAATCTGGTGCCTGGCACGGGCGATCCGCTGAACGGCATCATCATCGCCGGTAAGAACTCGCCCTACGGCAGCAAGGTGACCAACGAAAACAACGGAAACTTCGCGCCGCGCTTCGGCTTCTCCTGGGATCCCTTTGGTAGCGGCAAGACCGCGATTCGAGGCGGGTATGGATACGCCTACGATTTCACGCAGGTCTCGAACGTGTACGAGAGCCCCATCACCACTAACCCGTCGTCGGTTCAAACCATCACGATCAACAACACGACTTTTGCGAACGTCGGTGGCGGCACCACCGTGGTGTCCGCGGCTCCTCCTCCACTGGCGGCCATCGGGATTGGGTGGAAGACCCCATATGTGCAGCAATACAGCTTCGATGTGCAGCGCGAGTTCCCCGGAAAAGTCATGGCCGACGTCGGATACTTCGGCTCGAAGGGCACGCACCTGATCGGCGAACCCGACATCAACGAAGTGCAGCCCGGCGCCGGAGTGGCGGCCGGACTGACGGACGCCAATACACCGTTCAATCGCACCACCGACCCGAAGCTGAACCAGCTGCGCCCGTATCTCGGCTACAACGCCATCAATACCATTGAGCCGTGGTTCAACTCCAAGTACAACTCGCTGCAGCTCTCGGCACGAAAGCGGTTTGCCGCAACGGGTTTCATCGGCGCCAACTACACCTGGTCCAAGCTTCTGACCAACTCCGGCACCGACGTGTCGGCGCCCATGAGTGTGTACAACCGGCAGGGTGACTACGGCTGGTCGCCGTACGATCGCACGCAGGTGTTCACGGCGGATTGGAACTATGAGCTGCCCTGGCTGAAATCGCGAACCGGATTCGTCAAGTACGCGCTGGCCGGCTGGCAATTTTCAGGAATCTTGTCCATAGCAAACGGGCTGCCGTTCAACGAATCCGATAGCACCGTGGGCCTGGATCCCGGCGGACTCGGTTTCTTCGGATCGAGCCAGGCGGGCGCGCGCTCCGATCAGGTGTGCAATCCCAACGCCGGCGCGCCACACACGCTGACGCAGTGGTTCAACACGGCCTGCTTCGCCAACGTTCCGACCGGTCAGGTTCGTCCAGGCAACGCGGGCCGCAACACCATCCGCGGACCCGGCTATCAAAACTGGGACATGTCGGGGTTCAAGAACTTCCGTTTCACCGAGACGAGCTACCTGCAATTCCGGGCCGAGTTTTTCAACATCTTTAATCATGCGAACTGGTCGAACCTTTCGGCGACCCGGCTGGCTACAAACTATGGACAAATCACAGCGGCGCGCGACCCGCGCATCATCCAACTCGCGATGAAGCTGTATTTCTAGCGACCGAGGGCGCGTTGAATCGCGGCCTGCGCCTGCTTCATCAGCGCCTCGTCCGGGTGAGCGCTGCGCGGCCAGAAGAAGCCGCGCAGCCCGTCTCCCTTCTTGCGCGGAACGATGTGCACGTGCAGGTGCGGCACGCTCTGGCTGACGCGATTGTTGATGGCGACGAAGCTGCCTTCGGCTTCCAGCCCTTGCTCCACCGCGCGCGCCAGGCGTTGCACGTTGGCGAAGAACGGCGCGATCAGCTCGCTCGAAAGATCGGCCAGCGTTTCCACGTGCCGCTTGGGAACCAGCAAAGTGTGACCGATGAACAAAGGCCGGTTATCCAGGAACGCCAGCGAGATGGAATCCTCAAAAACCACGTAGCTGGAAAGCTCGCGAGCGGCGATCTGGCAAAACTTGCAAGCGGAGCTTTGCGCCATCAGCTCTCGATCGGCCCTTCGGTGCGGCTCAGCGTGGCGATGATGCGTTCCTTGCGGTCCTCGGCGACCCGCATCGCCGATCCCATGGAGTAGGAATACACCATCCCGCCCAGCGCCGCGCTCACCAGCAGCACGCCGAACAGCGCCAGTTCCGAATCGAAGGCATAGCGGGCCAGGTAGGCCATGGCAACCGGAATCAGCGCGATCGGAAAGGCCAGCATCAGCATGGCCTGGGTCCGGCCGCTGGCCCCGGTCCGGAAGGATTTCACCGGGTTCACGGCACGTGGATTGTAAAACGAACTCAGATTTCCGATCGATAAAACGAACAACGTGACCACGCAGGTCACCGAAAATGCTTCTAATATCTGCAGCGCCGAGAGCGGCAGGCGCAACAAGGCGCAGACCACGGCGATGGCGCTGATCTCGAGCAGAACAAATAGCATGGCCGCCAGATTCTTGCCGAGCAACACCAGGGACAGCTTCACCGGCGCGAGAAAGTAGACCTGCACGGCGCTGCGGTCGAATCCGAAGCAGTTCCAGAACAGCGCGTCGCTCAGCAGCAGCAAGGCATACACGCTGACCAAGGTCAGGTAGTTGTCGCCGATCAGCGACAGGCGAGCGCCGCCGCGCCCGAACGCCATGGGCGCCCAAATCAACAGGCCGAACGAGAAGCCCATGAGAAAAACCAGGCGGAACCTGGGCGCGCGGCTCAGGGATCGCAGCTCCTTTTCCACCAGCGCGCCGAGCGGATCGGGAAGCAGCGCGCTGGGGAGCGTGTACCACCACTCCAGCCGGCTGGCGGTGCGGCCGGCGGGGGCGCTCCTGGCGGCCGCCTCGCCATAGTCGAAATTGAGTCCGCGCTCGAATTGCCAGCGTCCGAAGAAATACGCCGCAGCCGTCCAGGCCGACAACACCGCCACGCTCAGCCAGGCGAATTCGCCCTCCGCCAGCCGGGCGGTGGCGGTCCAGGGCCAGAACGCGGAGGCTTCGCCGGAGAACGCCTGCCTGAATCGGCCGGGCGAACCCCGCAGCAACAGCAGTTGCGGGAGCGCGGCGGCGATCACGAAAAGAAAGGCCACGATCTCGCGCACCCGCTTGCGCGCCAGCAAGCGGACCAGCAGATCCCGAACTCCGGCCGAGCACAACAGATTGAGCGCCACGAAAGGCGCGAACGCGAGCGGCGCCCACAGCGGGACCTTGGGATTCAACAGCAGTCCGATGGCTGATCCCGTCACCAGCAGCAGCATTTCGACGCCGGTGGATACGCGCAGCACAACTTCCAGGCTGAACAGCTCGCCCTTGGGAATCGGATAAACCAGCAGCTTGCGAATGTCGAGCGAAGATCCCATGGATGCCATCAGCACCGGGATCAACTGCCAGTACAGCAGACAGATCAGCAAGGCCGCGGGCAAAACGTCGTGCGCGAAGCCCATTTCTTGCGGCCTGGAAAGCAGGAAGCCCGCGATGGCGGCCAGATAAACGAAAGCCCCGTACCAAAGGGCGGTCAAAATTCCAGTGAAGATAGCGCCACCCTTGTTGGAGCGGGGGAAATAGTTGCGCATGGACCGCCACTGCGCCCACACGATGGCTCTGGTCTGCTGGCCGATCATAGTTAGAGCCAGTCCAGGCTTTCAGCCGGACGCTCGGCGCCGACCACGCGAACGAAAATATCTTCCAGCGTCTCCGATCCGCTGCGCAGTTCGGCCATGGTGCCGGCCAGGACCAACTTGCCCTCTTGGATGATGGCCACGCGATCGCACAGCCGCTCTACCACCTCCAGCACGTGCGAGGTGAGGAACACGGTGGCGCCGTGGCGGACCTGTTCGAGCAGAATCTCCTTCATCAGCCGCGCGCCCACCGCATCGACCCCTTCGAACGGTTCGTCCAGCAGGAACAGCTCCGGCCGATGGATCAAGGCGGCCGCCATGGCGACCCGCTTGCGCATGCCTTTCGAATAATCACCGATCAGTTTGCGCGGCTCGGAGTCCAGCTCGAACAGCGCCAGCAGCTCGCGCGCCCGTTCGCGCGCCCGGGGCCGCTCCAGGCCGTACATCCGGCCGACAAACTCGGTGAATTCCTGCCCGGTGAGATGGTCGAAAAGCAGCGACTCGTCCGGAACCAGCCCGATCTTGCCCTTCACTTCCAGAGCGTGCTCCGGCATGGGAAGGCCCAGCAACTCGATGCTGCCGGAGGTGGGCGGCGCCAGGCCCATGAGCATCCGGATGGTGGTGGTTTTGCCGGCGCCGTTGGGACCCAGGAACCCGAAGAAGCACCCCCTTGGGACCTGCAGATCCAGACCGTCCACAGCGGCCTTGGCCCCGTACATCTTACGGAGATTACGGACCGAAATGGCGGGAGTCGCGTCCATGGCAGGCCTGTCTTATGTTACACAAGGCGGTGCGGCGGAGGCACTTGCGACCTCAAGCTTTAGGCCTAAACGGCCGATAGGTCTAGTGTGACAGCGCCGACTACTTCGTCCCCTGCCCGCGATCGGGCGCTCCGAGTCCTGGGAGAGCTTCCGCCGTTTTCGCCTATTTTGAACCGGCTGATAGCGAGCCTGGCGCAGGAAGACGTCTCGTTTGCCAAAATCGCGGAGCTGATTGAGAAGGACACGGTGCTGGCGGGAAACATCCTGCGGGTGGTGAACTCGGCGCTGTATGGGCTGCCGGGCACCATCAATTCCATCCGGCACGCGGTCTCGCTGCTGGGCATCAACAAGCTGCGCAACGCCACCCTCAGCATGTCGGTGGCGCGCATGTGGAAACAGGTGAAAACGCCGTCCGGCTGGTCCATGGGAAACTTCAATCTGCATTCGGCCGGCGTCGGGATTCTGGCGGACCTGCTGGCCCTCCGGCTGGGAACCGAGTATGCCGAGGGAGCGTTTGCGGCGGGATTGTTCCACGATCTGGGCTGGCTGCTCATTGCGATCGGCTTGCCGGAAGAGTTCAAACAAATCTCGCTGCTCTGCCAGCAGAACGAGAAATGGGCCTTCGAGTACGAAGTCCAACTGCTGGGGATGACCCACGCGGACTTGTCAGCCGATGCCCTGGCCAGCTGGAACCTGCCCGAGCCGATCCAGACAGCGGTGCGCTACCACTGTACGCCGCAGCTCGATCCCGCGGCGGCGGAGCCAGGCATTCCTCTTAGCCGAATCCTGTACGCCGCGGATCGCTACGTGCAGCGGATGGGAAATTCGCTCAGCGTTTTCGAAGACAATACCGCCGACGGGGACGAGAACGTGCTTGAATCGCTCGGCCTCGGAGATCGGCTGCCGGCCGTGTTGACCGAGTTCGAAAACGAATTCGGGGCCATTAAGCCGTACTTCTAGTGTCCTGAGTCAGAAGTTCGCATACAAAAGCGGGCGATCTTTTTGAGGATGGAGTCAGCGTCCGCGGTCCAGGCGAAGGGTTTGGAGTTCTGGTTGTGATGAGTCAGGTATTCGCCAATCGCGGTCTCCAGTTCACGAACGCTGCCGAAGGTGCCGCGCCGGATACGTTTGTCTGTAAGCAGGCCAAAGAACCGTTCGACTTGGTTGAGCCAACTGGCGCTAG
>JAIQFN010000044.1 GCA_020073265.1 Terriglobia bacterium
GCCTGTAATGGACTGGCGTAGTCAATTCGTCAAGCCCACCGGTGCGCTCGGCTGGGTGGTGGGTCACGCCATGGCGTTCAAGAATCGCGAACGCAGCGAGTGGGTGTTTTCGCTGCTGGACCTGAAGCCGGTGGAGAGCGTGCTCGAGATCGGCTTTGGCCCGGGCGCCGATGTCGTGCGCGCCAGTCAGGCGGCGGCTTTCGTCGCCGGCGTGGATCATTCAGACGTCATGCTGCGCCAGGCGTCCGGCCGCAACCGCGAGGCCATTCGCGCGGGACGTGTCGACCTCCGGCTGGGCGTGGCCGCGCAGTTGCCGTTTCGCGATGCCGAGTTCGACTGCGTGTTCGCCATCAATTCCGCGCAGTTCTGGAAGGATTCCGTGAAGACGTTCACCGAAGTAGGCCGAGTGCTGAAGCCCGGCGGGCGCATCCTGCTGGCGGTGCAGCCGCGCAACAAAGGCGCTACCGAGGAAACCACGCGCCAGGTGGGAATCGGCCTGGCCAAAGCGCTCACCGCGGCCGGCTTCGAAAACGTGCATTCCGAATTCAAGGAAATGCGTCCGGTTGCGACTGTCTGCGTACAGGGCCGCCGGGCCGCGCTCTGAACCGCAAACATCCGTGTCATCCTAGGATCAATGCTTCGGCTTCTTCAGGCGTGCGCCTTGTTCTTGGCCGCTACGCCGCTGGTGGCCCAGATTGGCGCAACCGCCCAACTCTCCGGAATATTGACCGATCCGTCCGCGAAAGTGATCGCCGGCCAGACCATCGTCGTCCGCAGCCTGGAGAATGGTCCGGCTCGCAGCGTGCGCACTTCCGCCGACGGCCGCTACGAAGTTCTGGATCTGGCGCCTGGACGCTACGAGATCTCGGCGGAGGCGTCCGGCTTCGCACCGATTAAGCTGCCGCTGGAGCTGACCGTGAATCAGCAGGCCATCCTCAACCTGCAATTCCAACTGGCGGTCCAGCGCGACCAGGTGACCGCAACCGCGACGCCGGTGGTGCTGGAGCCGGCGCGCACCGAGCTGAGCCAGGTGATCGATGAGCGGCAGATCGATGAACTGCCCATCAACGGCCGGCAATTCCTGGATTTCGTGCTGTTGACCCCCAACGTGTACACTGGGCGGACCAACGTGTCGAATCCGTCTTCGCCGGGCGAACCGCAGCAGGTGGATCTTTCGTTCGCGGGGCTGCACGAGTCCACTTCGATGATCCTGGTGGACGGCGCCAACAATATGAACCGGGTGTTCGGCCGGTCCCGCTCCACGCCTTCTCAGGAAGCGGTGCGGGAGTTTCGCGTCTTGAACGACAACTACGCCTCCAGCCTGGGTCCCGCCACCGGCGGCGTGGTGAGCATCGTGACCAGGTCCGGCTCCAACCAGCTTCACGGTTCGCTGTACGAGTATTTCCGCAACAACGCCATGGATGCGCGCAACATTCTGGCGCCCGCCGGATTCGATGAACTGCGCCAGAACCAGTTCGGCGCGACGGTGGGCGGGAAAATCATCTCCGACCGGCTGTTCTATTTCGTGAACTACGAAGGCCAACGGCGCGAGGAATCGCCGTTTTATTCCTCCCTTCTGTTGAACAACCTGGCGGCCATCAATCGAACCAAGCAGTCCCTCGGCCTGCCTCCGGAGGTGCTGCAGGGCAAGCTGCGGGAAACCAACTACGATGCGAGCCTCGCGCGGATCGATTATGCCGCCAGCGACCGCACGCAAATGAGCGCCGTGTATCGCTTCCGCCAGGACCGGGAAACGAACCTGCCGGCGGCCACCAACCAACTGAGCGCGCCTTCCAATTTTCGCGACGCGGGCATCGACGATCACGCGCTGGTGGGGAACATCACATCGGCTCTGGGAACGCGCCTGGTCAACCAGGGGCTGTTCCAGTTCGCGCACCGGTCCTTCGATTTCCCTTCGGTGTCGTACGAGCCGCACCTGCAGATCGCCAACACGCTGGATATGGGCCGGCATTTCAACGCCATCAACGGCGATCAAGAGACGCGAGTCGAAATCGGCGACAGCTTGAGCGCGGTGCTGGGCGCTCACACGTTTTCTTTTGGCGGCACATTATCCTACGATCACATCGGGTTCTTTTACGATCCGTTCGATCCCGCCTACGCCGTGTTCCCGAACCTCAACACGTTTCTGGGGACGTTCGCGGTCGTCTTCGGCTTCGCGCAAGGCGCGGACGGCACCCGGCCCCCGGCGCCCGCCGGGTTCACCGCTCCGGCCAACCTTCCGGTCTTCAATCAGCAGGTCCATCCGGACAATACCGCCGAGAGCTACGCGCTGTACGCGCAGGATCAGTGGAAGCCTACGCGCAGGCTGACCGTCAACTACGGCCTCAGGTGGGATGTCGATCACATGCCGCCGCAGTTTTTCCGGACGTATTACAAATCGTTCCAGCCGCGCGCCGGCCTCGCCTACAGCCTGCTCGATGACCGTCTGGTTTTGCGTGCCGGCGCGGGCAGGTATCAAGGCCAGGCTTATTCGGTCCCTTATCTGATCGCGATGGTGGCGGGCGAGGACCCGGCTTTCGGCCTGGTGCGCGCCAACGAAGACTACTCCGTCTCCACCGGAACCCTGCACAGCCCGTTCTATTCCAATCCCGCGGTTGCCACCGCCACGCTGCTGCAATTCCTGAAGACCGGCGTTTATCCGGCGCTCAACAACTCGAACTTCAGCCCGGCGCAGCAGTTCATTTCGACTATCCAGCGTTTCAATCACGGCGGGCCGTTCAGCTATCAGTGGAACGGCCAAGTGGACTTCGAGATCAACCGGTCCATGACGCTTTCGGTGAATTACCTGGGCCTGAAAGGGCTGTTCTTGCCGAGCGCCATTGGAGGCAACGTCGCGCCGACCACTTTGACGCTGGCCAATGGCAAAGCCGATTACGCGATCGCGCCCGGGTCCACCGTCGCGCGAACGCTTAACCCGCTCATCTCGCCGCTGTCATTCTTTTACGACGCCAGGGCGCAATCGAGCTATCATTCGGGCACCGTGACGGTGGCCGAGCGATTTGGCAGGCACTACTCGTTCACCGCGAATTACACCTGGTCGCACACCATCGACAGCGGCGGCGATCCGTCGCTGAACGGAACGCCCGAAGATCCGTATCGCCGGTACTTGGAAAAGGCCGACTCCAAGCAGGATGTGCCGCAGCGTTTCGTCGCGGCGCTGGCGGCCGAGGCGCCCAACCATGGATGGCTGCGGAATTTCAGGTTTGCCTTGATCGAGAGCGCGCAAGCGGCCGGCTTCTATTCCGTCTTCGCCGGGACGGACGTGAACCACGATGGCAACGCCAACACCGACCGGGTGGGATTGCTGGGCCGAAATACCTATCGAGGCGATCCGCTCTTCAACCTGGATCTGCGCGCCGCCCGGGTGTTCCGCCTGCGCGAGAGCCTGCATGCGGAGTTCGTCGCCGAAGCCTTCAACATCACCAACACGCTGAACGTGACCGACCTCAACACCGTGTACGGTTCGCCGAATTTCATCGGCGCCGTTCCCGAACATTTCGGCGATGGCACAGCGGCGCCGCTGGCCAGTTTTGGCGGCATCCGCGCCACCGCCGCTCCGCGCCAGTTGCAATTGGCGCTGCGTCTACAATTCTAAAACCAACATGAAAACGCTCATCGTCTACGCCCATCCCGAGCCGCTTTCCTTCAACGCGGCGATGAAGAACCAGGCGGTCGAAGTCTTGACTGCCGCGGGGCACCAGGTGCAGGTCTCCGATTTGTATGCTCTGAAGTTCGACCCCGCCGGCGGCCCGGTCGACTTTATCGAGCGCGACGACGCGAGCTGCTTCCGCTACCAGCGCGAGCAGATCCACGCCACGTCGTCGGACCTGTTCGTTCCGCAACTGAAAGCGGAGATGGACAAGCTGGTCTGGGCGGACCTGGTGATTTTCCAATTTCCGCTGTGGTGGTTCTCGCTGCCGGCGATTCTGAAAGGCTGGGTGGACCGCGTCTTCGCCATGGGGTTCTCCTACACGCCGACGGAGCGCTTCGAGACCGGGATCTTTCGCGGCAAGCGCGCCATGCTGGCGTTCACCACCGGAGGCCCGCCGGCTTCCTACGGGCCCGACGGCAAGAACGGCGACCTGGATGTGCTGCTGCGGCACGTGCAATACGGGATGTTCCGGTTCGTCGGCATGGACGTGCTTCCGCCCTTCATCGCTTACGGTGCCGCGCGCGTCACTCCCGAACAGCGTGCGGCTTACCTGCAGGCCTATCGCGAGCGGCTGTTGCAGCTCGAAACCATCGCGCCGCTCGAGTTTCATCAGGCCGTCGGAGTGATTTAATGCCGCTCGAGGGCGTCAGGTCCTCGCTCGCTGCGGCGTATGACCGGCTGTATTCGGAGGCCCGCCAGGCCTGGCTCGAACGGCTGATCGTGAACGTAAGCGCGCTTGGATTTCTGGCGCACCTCGCTCTGGTGTTTCTCGCGCGAACGCTGGCCCATCCGCCCGCGCTCATCGCCGCGGTCGGCAGAAATTATCTGGCGGCCATCTACACGCCCTTCAGCTTCATTCTGTTTTACGAAGTGCTGATGCTGATCGCGGCGCTGCCGCATTCCACCACGCAATCCATCGCCAAGCAGTACGAGATCGTCTCGCTCATCTTCATTCGCCGCTTCTTCAAGGACATCGCCGAGCTCGACGACATCGGCAAGCTGGCGCAATTGTCGCCGGAAGTGCTGCCAGTGTTCCTGGATGTCGCGGCCGGATTGCTGATGTTCCTGCTGGTGACGGTGTTTCTGCACGCCGGACGGAGGCGAGTGGCGCCCGACACGCTTCCCGAAGAATCCCCGGAACTGAAGAAATTCATTTCGCGCAAGAAGGCCATTGCCGTCGCGCTCACCGTACTGCTGGTGTCGCTGGCGGTGTACAGCCTGGGCGAGTTTTCGGTGGAAGCCTGGCGCGTAGTCTACCAGAACGCTCAAACGAGGCTCGATCCGAACACGTTCTTCTACACCGAAGTGTTCACCGTCATGATCTTCACCGACGTGTTGATCGTTATCCTGTCGCTGGCGGTTTCGGACCGCTACGAGCTGGTGTTCCGCAACGCCGCCTTCGTGATCTCGACCATTCTGATCCGCTTCTCTTTGACCGTCGCGCGGCCGTTCGCCGCGGTGCTGGCAGTCTCCGGAATGGTATTCGGAATCGCGACGCTGCTGGTGTACAACTACCACGCCTATATCCGCCGGCCCGAACGGCACGCCGCTTAAAGGTGCAGCGCCGCGCTCGCCAGGAGCCCCACGATCAGCAGCAAGCCGAACTGCATGTGCAGCTTCACGCCGCGCAGCCAGACCACGTGCAAGTGTTTGGCGTCGGTCTCGCGGAACACCATGCGCACCTGCGCCAGCGCCTGTGGGACGGCGAGCAGAACCAGAAGCGCCGGCCACGGCAGCAGACCGCCCATGACCGCTGCGGCAATCACGAGGAATGCCGCGGCATCCATCACGGCCAGCGCATAAGCCGCGCCGCGCCGTCCGAACAGGGTAGCCAACGTGCGCTTTCCGTGCAAGACATCGGTGTCGTAATCGCGAAGATCGTTGGTGTGCATGATTCCGGCTGCAACCAGTCCGATAGGAATCGCGGCGGCAATCGCGCCGGCTGAAAACGACAGCGCCTGGACGTAATACGCGCCGCCTACCATCACCGGCCCCATGAAGACGAAGACTGAAACGACTCCCAGCGCCAGGTATCCGTAGCGGATGGGAGGCCCGGCATAAAAGTAGCCGGCGGCGACCGCGGGAAGGCCAAGCCACAATATGGTCCCTCCGCACAGCCAGGCCAGCAGCAGCCCGCAGGCGATGCCGCACGCGAAGGAGAGCAACCCGCCGCGCCGGACTTGCGCGGGCGTGAGCAGACCAAGGCGCAGCACCGAGCTCGACCCGCGCGGATCGAACGAAGCCGGATCCGCGGAGGCGCTGGCGGCCTTGTAGTTGTAGTACACGTTGGTCAGATTGGTTCCGGCCTGGATCAGCACCGATCCGAGCCAGGCCAGCAAGAACCGGACCGAATCAAAATGGCCGGCGCGAAATGCTACCGCCGTTCCCACCATGACCCCAATGGACGAAATGGCGAGCGAGTTGACGCGGCAAGCCTGCAGCCAGACCTTCATTCATTCCTCATAACGCGGTGAATGCCTCAACGATTCTCAAAGCCAAACCTTCGCGATCGCGCCCGAGATCATGCCCGGCGCCCGCCACTTCGATCAACTGCGTTCTGGCCGGGATCAGATCGAGAGCCTGCTTCAATTCGCCAGCCGTAGCAAACTCGTCGCGCGAGCCATGCACGAAAAGCGCCGGCGTCTCCAGTTTAAGAAAATGCGCGGTTCGAAGCTGCTCCGGTTTCCGCGGCGGATGCAAAGGGTAGGACAGCAGCAGCAAGCCCTCCACCAGGCCGGGCGTTTCGGCCGCCAGGATGCTGGCCTGCCTGCCGCCGTAGGAATGGCCTCCCAACCAGACCCGCTCGGGTTTCTTCTCGCGCGCCTTGAGCACCTGCTCGCGCAGCCCAGCGCGATCGCGCTCGGCATCGCCGGGACGCGGCGGACCGTGCGGCCGCAACTGGCGAAACGCAAGATCGTACCGCAAAACTTCGGTCCCGGCTGACGCGAACGCGTTCGCCACCGCCACCAGCAGCGGTGCGTTGCGATTCGATCCGGCGCCATGAGTGAGGATCAGATAGTTCAAGAGGATGCCCTGGAAATGAAAAAGGGCCGCCTGGTCAGGACGGCCCGTTTTTTCAATTTTATTGGAGTTGCCAGTTAAGGCCGATTGACATTCTCGGCCTGCAGTCCCTTGGGGCCCCGCTTAACCTCGAACTCCACCTCCGCGCCTTCCTCCAGCGTTCGATACCCGTTCATCTGGATTGCTGAAAAGTGAACGAACACATCATCGCCGTTGGAGCGCTGGATGAAGCCATAGCCCTTGGCGGCGTTAAACCATTTCACGATACCTTTTTCTCTCACTGCTGATTCTCCTAACTTCTGGTGCCGCGCGCCGGGCCGGCGAGACCGGGCAAGCATCGCCCGCCCAAGACACTTACAGGGGATCCCTTGGGTACCTCGATGGCCAAACGCACAGTCTTATTACAAAACTGCACCATAATATATCACAGGATCGGACAGTTGCAACAGGGAAGTACGTATGGTTTCATACGATTGGAGGAGGCCGGAATTGCTGAGAATGCCGCCGGGAGCAGCCTGCGCGAATGAATAAGGCCCTCCGGACGCGCCTGTTCGCCTGGTGGTACTTCGCCATCGCGGCTGGGTTCGTTTTGTTGGGAATCAACCGCTGGATGCTGGGGGAGCGGATGTGGCTGATCGTGCTGCGCTTCCTGATCGCGGCGGGATTCCTGATCCTGGGGATTCTGACGTGGCGGTCGAAGGTTTAATGTTTTCCGCGGCTCAGGCCTAGCGCGCGAATCCGCTTGTGCAGGTTGGTGCGCTCCATACCCAGCGCCCGGGCCGCCCCGGACACATTCCAGTTGGTCTCGTCCAGCGCCTTGAGGATGTGCTCGCGCTCGGCGGTTTCGCGCGCCTCCTTCAGATTCGACTTGGGGGCCGACCCCTGTGCCAGCCGGATCTCCACTGGAACCGAGTCCAGCGTCAGCACGTTGCCGGTCGTCAGAATGGCCATGCGCTCGATGATGTTGCGCAACTCGCGGGCGTTTCCGGGCCAGGAATAGGCCTCAAGTATTTCATAAGTTTCAGGATCTATCTTCTTGGAATGAAAGTTGTTGCGAGTGCAGAAATCGTCCAGGAAATAGTCCGCCATGGGAGCGATGTCCTGCGGCCGCTCGCGCAGCGAGGGAACGCGAATGGGAACGACGCACAGCCGGTAGTAGAGGTCTTCGCGGAACTTCTGCTGCGCCACCAGCTCGGTGAGATTGCGATTGGTGGCCGCTACGACGCGGACGGCCACGCGAATCGGCTCCTCGCCGCCGACGCGATGGAACTCGCCCTCCTGCAGGACGCGCAGCAGCTTGGCTTGGGAGCCGGCGTGCAGGTCGCCGACCTCGTCGAGAAAGATGGTGCCGCCGTCGGCCAACTCGAACTTGCCCTTACGGGTTGAGATGGCTCCGGTGAAAGCGCCTTTCTCGTGACCGAAGAGTTCGCTCTCAAGCAACTCCGAGGGAATGGCGGCGCAGTTCACCTTGACGAACGGGCCGTTGGAGAACGGGCTCTCGCGATGGATGTGCGCCGCCAGCAGTTCCTTGCCGGTGCCGGACTCGCCGCTAATCAGGATGCGGGCATCCGAGCGCGCCGCCATGGAGGCCTGTTCGACCACGCGCAGGAAGGCAGGGCTGGAGCCGATCATTTTCGTGCCGCTGCCCACCAACTCGCGCAGGCGCTCGTTTTCGCGGCGCAGGGTAACTTGCTCAAGGGCGTTTTTGAGCGACAGCAGGACCTTGTCGCGCCCGAGCGGCTTTTCGAGAAAATCGAATGCGCCGGCGCGCGTGGCCTCCACGGCCTCGGCGATGGTTCCGTGGCCGGAGATCATGATGGCCGGGGCGGCGCAATAGCGCTCGCGCAATTGGCGCAGCAGATCGATCCCGCTGCCGTCGGGAAGCCGGACGTCCAGCAGCAGCGCGTCGGCGGCGGGGGCGGCCTTCTTCGCGTCCGCGATGGTTCGGGCGATGGTGACCGCGTAGCCTTCGCGTTCCAGTATCAGGCGGAGCGAGCTGCCGATATTGGGCTCGTCGTCGAGAACCAGGATGCGTTGGGTGGGCATTTCTAATGAGCGGCGGTGTCGGCCGCGGAGTCCTCCGTCGTGACCCAGTAGCCGGGCCGCGAGCGAACTTCCATTCCGGGCCGGCTCAGCGCCACTCGAATGCTATGGTAGCCGCCTTCGGACGCTTGGGACGGCGTGTAGCTCAGCAGATACTGGCCGTGGATTTCCTTGCCTATTTTGAGGACTGCCTCCTCAAGCGAGTGCCGCTTGAGGAAAGGATACTGTTCGCCGCCGGAATAACGCGTGAGCACGGACAGCGGGTTTTCGATCACCAGGTTCTTGGAGTCATTGTAGATCTCCTTGATCAGCGCCAGGATGTCGAGGGACAGGGCGGTTCCGACGGGGCCGCCGGAGGCGGGGAGGAAGATCTGCTTGACGGCGTGCGCACGCGAGATGTCCAGCGAATAGATCAGGATGTTGTTCAATTCCGCTTCCGAAACCACGTCGCGCAGTTTGCTTTCGCTGCCCTGATCGCGGGTCTCGGAGATCAGCAGCAGGATGCGGCGGCGGCCTTCGGGACGCTGCTTGAGCAGATGGATGGCTTCGAGCGCGGCGTCGATCAGGTGGCTGCTCGAGTAGGAGAACTCGATGTGCCGCAGCGTTTGGGTGATGCGGCCGAGGTCGCTCGAGAAGCCCTGCACCAAGTGCACGCGCTGGTCGAAGGTCAGGATGGCCGCTTCCCCGCCCTCGCCGACCACCAGCGTTCCCAGCAGCGGTCCTAGCTCCTGGATGCGCGGCTGGATGGCTTCGACGGTAAGGTTGGTCTGGATGGCGACGGCCAGGGAGATGGGGAGAAAATCGGCGTCCTCATAGATTTTCTGCGGGATGTTGTTGTCGAAGAGCGTGAAGTCGGCCGCGGTCAGGCCGTTGACGAACCTTCCGTGGTCGGTCACGGAGGTGGGAGCGATCACCAAGCGGACGGGGACGCGAACGCGGAGATCCTGGGCTGGGAGAAGAGGGGACAGGACCAGCAAGACCGAGACCCCGATGGCGGCGTGGCGCACCAAGCGTTCACACGAGTGTGAACGCGGCACGCACGAGTGCGTGCGCCACGTCTTAAGCCGCGGGGAGCAGGACACGAAACGCCGCTCCTCCCAGCTCGCCAGGGACCAGAAGAATGTCGCCGCCCGCCAGCAGCGCGCTCTTGCGTGCGATCGACAGCCCTAGTCCCATACCGCCGCGCTTGAACGAGATGGTGGGTTCAAACAGCGTGCTGCGCGCTTGCGCGTTCAGGCCCGGGCCGGAGTCGTGCACTTCGATCGACACTCTGCCGCTCTCGGCCGCGGTCACTCCCAGAACCACTCCGCCAGGATTCACCGCCTGGGCGGCGTTCTCCAAGAGGTTGGTGAGCACGCCCTTGATGAGATCTTCGTCGGCGTAGACTTTGGGGACTCCCGGCGCCAGGCGCGTGCTGTAAACCACTTCCGGATGGGCGGCCCGAAGCAAGGCGATGCGCTCTTCGAGCAGCGCATTGACGTCCAGCGGCTTGGGCGAGATGGGCGGTTCGCTCGATAACTCGGAAAACGCGCGCACGCGCCGCTCCAGGCTGGACACTTCGTCCACCACGATTTGAGCGGCCTGCTGGTAGAACTCGCCGCCCACGCCCGATTGCCGGGCGGCGATTTCTTCCATGGTGAGGCGGATGGGCGTGAGCGAGTTCTTCACCTCGTGCGCCATCTTGCGCGCCAGCGCCTGCCAGCTTTCCAGGCGCGTCACGTAGACCAGGCGCTCCTGGGATTGCTTGAGCTCATCGGCCATATTGTTGAAGGCCCGGATGGCGGCGCCGATCTCGTCGTTGCGCGACGCTGAGACGCGATGCTCCAGATTCCCGGCCGCGACTTCGGACAGCCCGGTGGTGAGTTGACGGATGGGCCTGGCGATGCGATGCGCGAAATAGGTCAGCGCCACAAACGCGATGATCCAGATGGCCGCGGTCAGTCCCAGGAAGGTGTAGGTGAAGCCGCGCCGGAGATCGCGTGAGTTTTCGTCGGCCACGCGGGCGCGGGCCTGAGCGTATTCGGCCTGCAGATCCAGCATCCCGACGCCGTGCAACGAAGTGGAGTACACCCAGATGTCGTCGCCATGCCGCACCAGGTAATCCAGCCGGTCGCCGCCTTGGCCGCCGTAGGCAAAGTGCTCCGCTTCGCCGCTCGAGAAAAATTCCTTTACCGCAGCGGGCCACTGATCGCGGCCAGCAGCGAGGAAGCGCTGGGGCGTGACGCGACCCAGCGCGGCGTCCTGGCGGAGCGACTCGCGCGACCGTTGGTACAGCTCGCGGCCGGTCTTCTCCAGCGATTTCGAAAGGCGGTCCAGCTCGGCGGTGGACGTCCAGCGCGTCACGGCGCTCGAAGCGGCCACTACGAAGATCCAGGTGCTCAGCGCGAGCGGCGCCAGCGTGGCCACGGCGAAGATCAGGATCAGCCGATTGCGCAGGCGGTTCATGGCTTCGATTCGGGAAGATGAAACGCGGCCGACTCCAGCGTCCAATGGTCCTGCTGGGAGCGCGGCGGCCGGCTGAAGAGCTCGATGAGGGTGGTGATGCTGATGCCGGGATCGGGACCCGCCAGAGCCGATCCGCGCTGCTCGACACTGCGTATTTCCAGGCGCGCCCACAATTCCGTGCCCTCGGGCAGCGTCGCCGCGGGCAGCACAATGTTGTCCACGCACCAGGCCTCGGCCGCGTTGGCCGAAAGACTCAGGCCGGACTTGCGGAAATCGCGCAGCCTGACCACCGAAAATTTCTGCTGCCACACGTCGTAGCTGACGGTGAAGCGCTCGAAGGCCCGCGCGATCACGTTGCTCTTCGATCCGGCCGAGACGGTGAATTGAAAATCGAACGGAATCGCGGCTCCGTCGTGCAGACGCTCCAGCGTCTTGCCGGTCAGGAAATGCAGGCGCGGCGCAAGCACGTGCATTTCATTCGAGGCGCGGCGGATGAAGAGGTCCTGGCTGGACACACTCATGCCGACCACTTCCAGACAAATCAGCGCAGCCAGAACCCACTGCGCCGCCCGTAGCTCGATCCGTTCGCGCCGGATGGTCAAAAATTCATTCCCGCAATCAACACCGGTTCGACGCGGCCCTGCCGGAGCGGGAAGGCCACCGCCAGTAAAAAAGCGCCTTTCTGGAACAGGCCCAGGCCGCCCGAAATTCCGACACCGACCGACTGTTTCAGCTCCGGCGAATTGCCTTGATTCCACACCGAACCGGTGTCGTAGAATACCCGCATAATATGGTACCCATAAGTGACGGACGCGTAGGCCAACCGGTTTCCGCCAAGCGGATCCAACTGGTACTTGTTCCAGCCCCGCAGCAGGCTGCTGTTGCCCAGCACGAAGCGCTCGAATAGCGGTGCGTGGCCATAGATCAGGCCCAGCGCCAGCGCCACTTCGACGAATTGACGGTTGTGGGTATAGTCGTATCGAGCATTGACCGAGTGCCGTGTATAGCCCAAGTCCGAGCCAAGCGATTTGGTGGCCGCGCGCAGGCTGTAACCTGCATCCAACTCCTGAATGGTGGCGCCGGAACCTTCCCAACGCTGGTGATAGCGCAGAGTATTTATCACCGCGTTGGCCGATTCCGATCGCGCGGCCGAAGATTCGGGTTCGAGCTGTTCGAAGCTCATCCCCACCCTCAGTGTCAGCGGCTTAGCCAGGACAAAGGTGGCGCTGGGCTCAAAGTTCAGACGGGAACGATAAGCGCCAGCGCCGAGGGAAGAAGAGTCTACTAACGCACTGTCATCCAAAGCGAGACGTGTGGAGCGATCGTACTGTTCGTGAAAACTGTCGAATTCGAAGCCCAGCCGGATGCGGTCGGTCGCCAGCGAGAGGCGCTCGTATTTGGCCTTGATTCCGGCGATGCCTTCCGCGAGCGTGTCGCGGTCGCTCAGCAAAGAGAAGCTGAAAGCGTTTGCGCCGATGGTGGCGCCGGCTTCACCGATGGCGGTCCAACCCTGCTGGGAATTGTAAGCGAACTTGGGAATCGAAAGATCGAAGCTGCTTTTGCCGCGGTCCACCTGCAGCAGAACTTTGATGGATTCAGGCGATCCCCCGCGGTCCAGCCGGAAGGTGACGTCGTGCGCCCGCAGTTCGCCGCGGACCCGGCTCACCAGGCTGTTCAACGCCTCCGTGTTCAGCTTGGCTCCGATCAACTGCTGCATCTGTTCCAGCACGGATCGGCTGAGCTTGTAGTGGCCGGGGCCGACGAATCCAATGCTCTCGATGGTGTAGCGGGAGTTGACGTTCAGATCGCCGGAGCGCTCTTCGCTCGAACCGTCACCGGGGGATTGGATGGGCTGGGCGAACAGCGCCGAGGCCGCTAGGAACAGGAGCAGGACACGCGTCACGCTGGGTCCTGAAAGCACTCGCCGGGCCATTGGGAAACTATTGAAAACACTACGCAATCCTGGACCTCCCTTGTGACCCGCCCGCACAGGTGTGCCGGTGAAAAACAGCGGCACGCCGACGGTCATCATCGGAGCCACTTGGTCATGACATCTCGTTGGTGAGCCTGGAATCCACTGCGACGGTAAAGATGAATCGCAGGGTTGCCTCGGCTCACCTGCAGGTGCAACGCGCAGGCTCCCGACTGGCGGGCCAGTTCCTCGGCCAGGCGCAAAGCTTCTCCGCCGATGCCTTTCCCGCGATAGGGAGCTTGAACGAAGAACTCGTCCACCCAGGCGCCTTTTCCTCCAAATTCGACGCTGTAGTCGAAGCAGAGGAAGATGTATCCGATGGGCCGGCCGGCGTCGCAAATCAGCCAGGCTGATCCAACGCCAGGATCCTCCAGCAGTACCTGCAAGGAACGGCGCACCTCGGGTTCATCGAACGGCACCGACCACGGATCTTCGACCTGGAAGGCGCGCATGAGACGCAGGATGCTTTCGGCATCCGATGGCTGAGCCGCCCGGTAGCTGATCGACATTCGGCTTGTGAGTCCAGCGCGGCGGTGTTGCGCCGGTCAGGAGACTTTGGCGGCCTGCGACTGATGGTTGGCCGCGGCTAGCACGCCGTCGATCGATGGCACGATCAACTGGCGGCGGCCCAGACGGATGACGCCGCGGCGCGCCAGCGAGTTCAGAGTGGTGGAAGTGGTCTCGCGAGTGGCGCCGATCAGGCTGGCCAGTTCGCCCTGCGACAGCGGAATCGAATACTCGTTTCCGTTCGAGCGGGCGCCGAAGGTGCGGGCCAGTTCAGCCATGTAATAGAGGATGCGATATTCGACGTCGCGCAGGCACAGCAGCTCGATTTTCTTCTCCAGCTGGCGCTTGCGAGCCGCCAGGAATCCGGAAAATTCGCGCCACAGGTCCGGATGCTTTTCACAAACGCGCAGGAATAAATCGCGCGGGATGGTGAAAATGATGCCTTCCAGCAGGACTTCGGCGGCTACGGTGCGGCTCTGCTCGCCGGCGATGGCCTGCTCGCCAAACAGCTCGCCGGGCGCGACGATCTGCAGGATGATCTCCTTGTTATCGTCGCCTCGCTTGTAGATTTTGACCAAGCCGGTCTCGACGAAGAAGAGCGTGTCGGCCGGACTGCCCTCCGAGTAAATGGTTGCGAACCGCCGGTTGGGGGAGAACCGCGTAACCCCCTCTTGGTTGATCAACTCGTTGCGCACGGCGGCCGCCAGTGATGTAGGTAGCGAATCCATCGAACCTGCTTATTATAGTCCTAAAGTCAAGTGAATTGTCATGCAACTTGCATCTAGCTAGTACGTTCCGGGGCTTCTCGCAGCCGCGCGGCAAACTTGGACGCCCGGTCGAACTGAGCGCGCATAGGCGCCGGCTCGAACTCCCGGCTGAACTCTTCGAGCTTGGCGATGTAGCTGCGCAGGGCCTCCAGGATGGCGCCGCGGTTGGTGGCCAGGATGTCGCCCCAGATGTCGAAGGAGCTGAGCGCCAGGCGCGTGCTGTCCACTAGAGCCGGACCGAACACGCCGGAATTGGGTTCCGCGCGGCCTTCCAGAAGCGCGGCCAGGGCGGTGGCGGCGAGTTGCGGAAGATGCGACGTGTAGGCCACGATGCGGTCGTGTTCTTCGGGGCCCAGGACGATCGGTACCGCGCCGATTTTCTTGATCCAATCCTGTAACTCACGCGCGTTCGGGCGCTCCAGTTCCGCTGGGGAACGCGGAGTCAGCACATAGGGCCGGCCGCGGAACAACCCCGCCTCAGCCGCTTCGACACCGCGCCGCTCACGTCCCGCCATGGGGTGGCCTCCCAGGAACTGGCCGCGCGACAGCACGGCGGAGGCTCGATCCACAATCGCTGTTTTGGTGCTGCCGGCGTCGGTGATGAGCGCGTCCGGCCGGACCCAGGCGTTCAGTTCCGCGAGCGTGTCGAGGATGCGAAGAATCGGCTGCGCCAGGTAGACCAGGTCCGCCTCGCGCGCGGCTTGCTCGGGGGACGCTCCGCGGTCGATCACTTTGAGTTCCAGCGCCCGCGCCAGCGTCCCGGGCGAACTGACACCGATGATTCGACCGGAGAAGCCGGCCTCGCGCAGGGCCAGCGCGAACGAACCGCCGATCAGCCCAACGCCGAAAATCGCAACCGTGTTCATGCGTGGCGCAGCCGATCGTGTCTGCAACCGGCTTCCAGCCGGAGCGGGTGTGTGACGCGAGACATGCCTAAACCGACCGCCCCACCGCTTTGGCGATAATGCGCAACTGTTCCATCAGCTCGGTGAACTGCTGCAGCCGGAGCGATTGCGCGCCGTCGCTCAACGCGTGGTCGGGATCCTGGTGCACCTCCACCAGCAGCCCGTCCGCCCCGGCCGCCACAGCCGCGCGAGCCATCGGCAGAACCTTGTCGCGCCGGCCCGTGCCATGCGACGGATCGGCGACGATGGGCAAGTGCGAGAGCGACTTCACCACCGGAATGGCCGAGATGTCCATGGTGTTGCGCGTCGAATTTTCAAACGTCCGGATGCCGCGCTCGCACAGAATCACTTCGTAGTTGCCGCCCGAGAGGATGTACTCGGCGCTGAGCAGCAGCTCTTCGACGGTGGCGGAGATGCCGCGCTTCAGCAGGATCGGCTTGCGAACCTGCCCCAGCTCGCGCAGCAGGTTGAAGTTCTGCATGTTGCGCGCGCCCACTTGCAGGATGTCGGCATATTCGGCCAGCACGGGGATCTGGGTCTGGTCCATCACTTCGCTGACCACCAGCAGACCGTTGCGATCGGCCGCCTCGCGCAGCATACGCAGGCCCTCTTCGCCCAGGCCTTGAAAGCTGTAGGGCGAAGAACGGGGCTTGAAAGCACCGCCGCGGATGACTCGGGCCCCGTCGCGCGCCACGGCAGCGGCGATCTGCTCGATCTGGTCGCGACTCTCCACGCTGCACGGCCCGGCCATCATCACCACGCGTTCGCCGCCGATTTCCACGTCGCGAATCTTCACCACCGTGCCACCGGGCTTGAAGGACCGGCTGGCCAGCTTGTAGGGCGACACGATGCGATGGCATTCCTTGACGCCCTCCATCACTTCGAACTCGGCCGGATCGACGTCGCCCACCGGTCCCACGCCGCCCAAGACGGTGTGCATCACGCCGGAGGAACGGTGGACGATAAAACCCATGGCCACCAGCCGGTCGATTACTTTTTGGATTTGGGACTCCTCGGCCCCTTCCTGCATGACAACCAACATGAAATTAGACCCGAGCTTTCAATTGTGGCACAGGCTTTGGCGGGTTGCTGAAAACGCTCGCGACGGAGCGCGTGAGGGACAGACGGATCTGTCCACGCGCGACGGCCTATCATCGCACCGAGGGGGACCATTGCCGCTTGGGACAGATTCGTCTGTCCCTGGCTAGCAGACTGCCAGCAGCTTTTCCTTCAGGGTCGCTTGGAATTCGGGCGACAGCTTCTGCCCGTCGCAGGCCACGTAGAAGACGTCCATGGCCCGGCGGCCCTTGGTGTCGATCAGGACGACGTCGATGTTGCAGCCGTTGGAGGAGAACACCGTGGCCAGGTTGTAGAGCAAGCCGGGCCGGTCTTCGGTGCTGATCTCCACCAGCGTGGCGCCTTCGCAAGCCTGGGAATCGAACTGGATCTGCGGCGCGACGCTACGCTTCTTCGGGTCCGGCAAGGCGCGATTCCTTAGCAGCCGCTGGCCGTCGGTTTTGCCCAGCGCGACGCGCCGGATGAGATCCTGCAGCCGGTCCACCTCGGGCGGATTGAGGTCCAGCGTGCGCTTGGGGTCGGCGAACACGAAAGTATCGAGGATCAGCCCTTTCGCGTTGGAGAATGCTTCCGCTTTGAGAATATCCAGGCCGAAACTCGACAGCGCTCCGGCGAAGGATGCGAACAGGAACGGCATGTCTCGCGCCACCACGGTGAGCCGATAGGCGCCTTCGATGCGGTCGAGTTGGACAGCCACGCCGGTGGGCCGGCTCAGTTCGTACAACTGCACGTGCGTGCCGATCTCGGCGCTGGAATGTGCGCGCAGGTAACGCACCGGAAAGCCCTTCATGAACTCGGCATGGCCGGGCAGGGCCGGGGGCAGTTCCTGGATGCGATCGGTTTCCAGTTCACGCGTGAGCTCCTGGCGAGCGGTTTGATAGACGCGCCAAAGCTGTTCCAGCCGCCAGGGAGTCATGGCGTCGGGACTGACGGCGGAGATATCGGCATAGGTCAGGATGGTGAGCAGCCTGAGCCGCTCGATGGTGCCGACGCGTTCGGCCAGGAAGCGAGCGGTAGCGGGATCGCCGACATCGCGCCCAGCCATGACATCCGAGAGATCCTTCTGGTGTTCGATGAGGAAGGCCGCTTCGCTTTGCTGTTCGCCGGGCATTTCGATGAGAGCCGCCGCTTCGAGGGCGCGCTGGGCCGAAAGCTGGAGCGAATCGCCGCCGGCGGAGCCTGGGCTTGCGTCGGGCCGAGCAAGGTCGTGGCAGAGAAGCGCGAAGATCAATATCGCCAGGTTGTCCGTTTCCGCGAGCAGTTGCGAGAATCGCTGCCGGGTTGGATCGGTGGTGGACCGCAGCTCGTTGGCGCGATCGATCGCCAGCAGGGTGTGCTCGTCCACGGTGTAGCGGTGCTCGGGGTCTTTGGCCGCGAGATTTTGGATGTGCGACCATTGCGGAAAAATCGCGGCGAGCAGCTCCGCGTTCTCGAAGGTCCTGAGCGCCAGGCCCACGTGCGGCAGGGCGAGAATGCGCGCAAGCGTCGGCCACAAGGGACGCGGCTGGGCGTAATAGGCGGCCAGAGCGGGTCTGGCGGCCTCCATGCGCCGCTCGGTGTCGGAGGACGGCGTGATGTCGTGCCGCGCGATGAACTCCATCAGGCGGATCACCAGTATCGGGTCGCTGTCGATCTGCGCGGGATTTCGCAGCAGGACGTGATCGCGAGCGACGGTGAAGTCGGTGTTGGACAAACGCGAGCGCCACTCGCGGAAATTTCCGAGCAGCGAACTCTCGGCCTTTTCGGAAGCTTCCAGCGCGCGGCGCGCTTCGTTGAAGATCACACCGGCGTGGTGAAAGTACTGGCGCATCCACTCCGTTCTGCTCTGGCCGCGCGCAAAGGGCTGGCCGGCGATGTTCTCCTGCGCCTCGAAATCCAGAAAATTACGGTCGCTGTGGGCGCGGTAGTGCAGAAAACAGCGGGCGGCGCTGACGAACGCCGCAGCCTGCCGGAGCTGTTCCAGCGGACGCGGCCGTGGGGAGCCGAGCTGATCCAGCCAACCGATCAACTGCACGTCGCGCAAGCCGCCGCAGGTTTCCTTGACATCGGGCTGCAGGTGACGCACGGTGTTCTGATACTTGACGTGGCGGAGCCGGGCCTGCTGGCAGAGATGCTGGCTCAGCTTGTGGCCCTGCTTGGCGAGGAATGCCGGCATCCGGCCGGCGAGCTTGGCGTGGACCTCGGGATCGCCGGCCACGAAGCGCTGGTCCAGTAGGGCGATCGTGAGATCCGTGTTCTCCTCGCGCGCGTCCACGCATTCAGAGAGCGTGCGCACCGCATGGCTCACTCGCAAGCCCACGTCCCAAAGCTCGCGCACGAATTCCGAAAGGATGTCCCGCAACGAGACCCAGGGCGATTCCGTTTCGAGCAGGATCAGGATGCTGAGATCGGAGTAAGGAAAAAGCTCGCGGCGGCCGTAAGCGCCCATGGCCAGCAAAGCGGCGCCTTGTGGAAGCCCCGGCCGGATGGTGGCGGCGTAGGCGTTGGCGGCCATCTCGTCGATCGCCTGGGTCAGGCCTTGCTGGACGCTCAGAGCATCGCCTGATGCCCGGAACTCTTCCTCCATGCGCCGCCAGGAATCGCCGGCTTGCAGTTTTCCATGGCTGACGGGCGCCATGTCCGTACCTGAATTCATCTGCTGCTCCTTGCATTCAAAGACCAGGGACAGGCTACTCTTTCCACTGCGCGCTCGCGCCGCGCGAAATCCGGAATTTCCGCGACGGCGCAGGGTAGCTTGTCCCCCTTTTTCAACATCATCCTAGCTCCAGTATGGTGCAGGCGGAGGCCCGTGGAATGGGCCTTATGAGCTTCATCGAAATTATCTATTAGCCAAAGCGGCAGGCACGCCCATACAATACCCGTTAACTAGTAATTCACATCCGAAGTCAGGATTGGTACTCAGTGCAAAACATCAAAATGCGAGGGTTGAAATTGAGACAAATTTATACCAGAACGCTACTTACCGGCATATGCCTGGCCGCGATGACCTGGCTGGCCGCCGCTCAGAACACGCCTGCGCCGGCGGACGCGAACGCGCCATCGCCGGCCGCGGCGGATCCGCAGGCGCCGGCCGCGCAACCCCCCGCGCCGGCAGCTCCGGCAGCCCCGGCGCCGCTCTCCACTCCTGCCGTCACGGGTCCGCTGTCGAACCTGCCTCCGGCCATCTTCGACGCTGGACCTTTCGGCAAAATCGCGGTGAACGGCTTTCTCAGCGGCATAGGCCTGGCGCAGAACAATTCAGTCCCTGGCGATGATACCACCCAAGCCGCTCTAACCAACGGGCAGGTATTTATTCAAAAGACGGACGGCTGGTTTCAGTTCTACCTGCAGGCCGGCGCCTACGATATTCCGTCCCTGGGGCTGCCGTTCCTGGCCACCGACAAAACGATATCGGACCTCTACGGCCCGATACCGGTTGCGTTTCTGAAACTGCAGGCAGGGAAGAACACCTCATTTCAGATCGGTTCCCTGCCCACGTTGATCGGGGCCGAGTACACCTTCAGTTTCGAGAATATGAACGTCGACCGCGGTCTGCTGTGGAACCAGGAAAACGCCGTCACAAAAGGCATCCAGGTGAATCAGACCATGGGCAAATTCACGGCGTCTCTGGCTTGGACCGACGGTTTCTATTCCAACCGGTACACCTGGCTGAGCGGCTCCCTGGCGTATGCCAACGGCCCCCATGCCATATCGTTCGTGGCCGGTGGAAACTACGGACAGACAGCGTTTCAGACCTTCGCCACACCGGTACAAAACAATGGCAGCATCTACAACGTGATCTATACGTACACCAAGGGCGCTTGGATCATTCAGCCCTACTTTCAATACAGCAACATTCCGACCAACGCGAAGATCGGTATCGTGAAGGGCGCGTCGACCACGGGCGGCGCGATCCTGGCGAGTCATGCCTTCAAGCACGGCTTCTCGCTCGCTGGACGCTGGGAATATATCGGGAGTTCGGGGAACGCCGCGGAGAACGCGGTCAATCTGATGTACGGTCCAGGCAGCGCGGGCACGTCGATCACTGGAACGCCTACCTTCCAATACGGAGGCTTCTTTGTTCGCGGAGACCTGGCCTGGGTTCACATCAACGACTTCACGCCGGGCGCAGTGTTCGGTCCCTTGGGCACCAAGAACAATCAGTTTCGAGCTGTGGCAGAAATAGGCTTCGTGTTTGGCAACAACATCGTTGAGAAGAAGTAATCCACGTGGTTGCCGGGATGGGTCTGATGCATAGCTCCCGGCGGACTCTTAAGTTAGCAAGGCGAGTTCCAAGTCGAGCTCAAATTTTTTTGGAAGGGACAACGTGAAATATGGCAGCTAATGAAGAACCTAAAATGCAAGCCACGTTGGGCTTGACGGGCTTGACAATGAACGCCATGGCGCTGATCGCGCCGGGCGCCTTCCTCTGGCTCACTTTCCTGGCTCAGGCGACGGCGGGCAACACCGCACCCGCGATGTGGGCCGGCATCCTGTTCTCGCTACTGCTTTGCCTGGCGACCGCGGTATGCTACGCGGAGCTGTCAAAGCTATATCCGGGTACGGGCAGTTCATACTATTTTGCCGAGCAGTCGTTCTTGAACCACGAAAAGGCGTGGCGGTATGCGCGGCTTTCGAAGTTCATCGTGGGCTGGGGCTCGCATTTGTACTACTGGGTCTATCCCGGAGTGATGGTCGGGGTGACGGGAATCATCGTCGGCTACCTGGCTGGAACGCTGTGGCCCAGCACAATGAGCGCCTCCAATCCGGGACCGATGTTCATGATGCTGGTGGCGATCCTATTTTCGTTCGGCGTAGCGTCTATTGCGGCCCGGGGCGTGACGGGATCGACGGCCGTCAATATTGCGATCAATGTGATCCAGATCAGCGCGTTGATTGTGTTCGCGGTAATGGCGCTCGGCTATCGGATGAACCACCCGCCGGGGAGCGTCGCCTACCAGTTCGATTCGGCCTCCGGCGATGCATACACCTATGAGTTTCAGACCGAGAAGCAGACGGTGAACGGCCAGGCGACCGACGTAATACTGCGCGACACAGCCGGCGTTCCCAAGCCTAAACTGGACGCTTCCGGCAAGCCCGTGCCTTTCAAGATCGACTATCCGGCCAAGGACGAAAAAGGCAATTTTCTGACTCACCAGACCGGAGGATCAGTGATCGGCATGCACAACCTGGGGTGGATGTTTGTGCAAGCCTGCATTGCGGTCTTAATTCTGGTCGGCTTCGAGTCTGTGACCTCCATGGGCGGCGAGGCCAAGAACGCCAAACGCGACATTCCGATCGCGGTGATCGTTTCACTGCTGGTGCAGGGGGCCTTCTGCTACCTGTTCGAGTACTTCGCCGCGAATTACTTCCTGAACAGCGGTTACACGATGCAAAACGCGACCGGCTCGGCCGCGCCGATCGGCGACATGATGGTGATGGTCGGCGACGCGCTGTTCGGCCAAGGCAACGGGCGTTACTTCATGCTGGCGGAAGCATTCACCGTGTTCCTGGCGCTCATCGGAACCACGCTGTCCTGCATGAATACGGGCGCGCGCGTCACTTACGCGATGGGGAAGGACGAAGAAGTGCCGGAGCATTTCGGGATGCTGCATTCCAAGAACCTGACTCCGCACCGCGCTATCTGGACACTGGCTGCCATTTCGGCGGTGGTCGGCTGTCTCACCGTTTCGGTTCTGTTCGGTAATGCCGGCGCGCTCACTGACGCTACCGTCAAGGCGCTGCCCCAGGGATTCTGGTCCAGCTTCGGCTACATGAGCCACGACACAATGGCCTCGCTGCCGAATACTCTGCTTTTGATAACGCTGATCTCGAACTTTGGAACGTTCTTGTTGTATATGCTCAGTTGCGTGACCTGCCTGGTCGGGTTTCACGGCCATCCGCTGTTCAACCCGGTCAAGCATCTATTTATTCCGGTGTTTGGCTTGCTCGCCAATCTGGCTTGCATGGCGTTCTATCTGATCGGGCCGTTCATGGGATTCGGCACCAAGTTGGAGCCGCTGCTGGCGCTGGGGGTGGCGGCCGTTTGGGCCATCTACGGCGGGATCTACTTTGTGCGGTCCAGCAAGAGCAAAGGCCGGACGACGCTGGTGAACCAGCGCTTCCAGGCCGCCTCGAACTGATCCACGGTCGGGGTCGTTAACGCGATGGGGGCGGGCTGGCGGGCCCGCCCGTTTTTTTGATTCCGTAGCGGACCGTTGGAGCCCGCTTCCCGCCGGCTGATCTAAGAGAAGGAGCAGGGTCTGTTCCTCGTGAGCAACAGCAATTCGAGCCTTCCGCAAGGCTCCACACTGGACGTAGAATTCGCGCAGCGCTCCGACCCCGGACGCCAGCGCGATCACAACGAAGACTTTCTCGGGCATTTCCAACCTGCCACACCGGCCCAGGCGCGCACCCACGGATGGGCCTTCGCACTGGCGGACGGCGTGGGCGGGCACGAGCAGGGTGAAGTAGCTTCCCGGGCGGCGGTGGAGGACTTCCTGGCAGGCTTTCGCACGGCTCCGGCGTCGGAACCGTTGGGAGCGCTGTTGATGCGCCTGGCGCAAGAAGCCAACCAGCACGTTTACGAAATCGGAAAGAGCTCCAGCCCCGGCGGGACCGCGATGGCTACCACGCTGGTGGCCTGCGGCTTGCGGTTCGACCGCGTGGTGGTGGCGCACGTGGGCGATTCCCGCTGTTACCTGATCCGGCAAGGCCGCGCCATGCCGCTCACGCGCGACCACACGGTTCCCCAGGAGCAGCTGCGCCTGGGTCTGATGTCGGCCAAGGAAGCGCGCGACGCGCCCACGCGCCATCTGTTGAGCCGGTCTCTCGGAAGCGATCTGTTCGTGAACGTCGAAACCGGCGAGCATCAACTGCTGGCCGGCGACGTGCTGGTGCTGTGCTGCGACGGCCTCCACAATTCCGTGGAAGGATCGGAAATCGCGGCGCTGACCGGACATGGAGGCAATCTGAATGCCGCGGCGGAACGGCTGGTGGCGCTTGCGAACGATCGCGACGGCAGTGATAATATAAGCGTTCAGCTGATCCGTGTCCGGAGCGTGGAGCGCGTCGGAATGTATCGGGGGCGGCCATACAAGCTCCGATAATCCGCACTCGCCTCTGCTCCTGAGCCGCTCGCGCAAGAACGGGGCGCGGCGCGAGACGTCCCTTTCCGCTTTTCACCCGCTCCGGCGCTGCGCATGACACCACTTCATCCAGGCGATCATCTCGATCACTATCGCATCGAAGGGCTGGTGGCGCGCAGCGGGATGGCGTCCATCTTCCGGGCCACTGACATGCGGAACGGCCGCCAGGTGGCCATCAAGATTCCGCATCCGGAGATGGAGGCCGATCCGGTGCTGTTCGAGCGTTTCGAGCGCGAAGGCGAGATCGGTGAAAAGCTGGATCATCCGGGAGTCATGAAGGTTTTTCCGGACAGCGACCGCAGCCGGGTCTACATGGTGATGGAGTGGGTGGACGGCCGCCTGCTCCGCCAAGTGCTGCATGCGCAGAAGAAGCTGCCGGCGGAACGCGCGGTGCGTCTCACCATCGCCATCTGCGATGCGCTGGATTATATCCACCGCAATGGCGTCGTGCACCGGGACCTGAAGCCGGAGAACATCATGATCGACGAGCAGGACAACATCAAGTTGATCGACTTTGGCATCGCGGCCCGGACTGGAGCGCGGCGGCTGACGTTCGGCAAACTCTCGCAGGTGATGGGGACGCCGGATTACATCTCGCCCGAACAGGTGAAGGGCAAGCGCGGCGACGGGCGCAGCGACATCTATGCGCTGGGCGCGATGCTTTACGAGATGCTGACAGGACAGCCGCCTTTCACCGGTGAAAATCCATTCGCGATCATGAACGACCGGCTGCTGAATAATCCGGTTCCTCCGCGCGAGTTGAATCCCGAGATTTCGCCGCACCTTCAGGAAGTGATTTATCGCGCGCTCGAGCGGGAGCCGCAGAACCGCTACGCCACCGCCAACGAGTTCGCCTGGGACCTGGAGCATTTGGACGAAGTGGGCGTGGCCGACCGGCCGGAACTGCGCGATTGGAAGAAGCGGCGCACGCCGTGGCTGCGGCAGGTGCTGTTCTACGCGGCCATGGCCTTGATACCGATCGTGATTTTCGGCCTGCTGATCTTCGTCGCGCGAAAAGGGTGAGGAATCGGCGCTCGAAGCGGCGCTAGCGCTGCCACAGATCTTCGTTGTGGCTCATGAAGTCGGGATAGGCGCCCGCGCCTAGTTCGTAGAGATCCAGGCCCTGGCGCTCTCCCTCGGCGGCGACGCGCTGCGGATAAACGCGATTGAGCAGCCAGTTCAGCAGATAAGCGATCGGCAGGACAAAGCCCAGCAGCGTCGCGACGCCCGCCAATTGCGCCAGCCATTGGCCCGCGCCATTGCCGCCGGGAATGCGAGCGAACAGACCGGCGGCGACTAAGCCCCACAGTCCGCCCAACCCATGCACCGAGATTGCGCCGCCCGGATCGTCGATGGTCAGATGCAGTTCGAGCCACTCGACCGAGTAGACCACCAGCACTCCCGCCACCAGTCCGATGGCCGCGCTGGCAGCCGGGCGAATCATCGCGCTGGCCGCGCTGGACGCGACCAGTCCCGCAATCCATCCGTTCGCGCACAGCGAAGCGTCGGGTTTACCGAAGCGAGCTCGAGTGATTCCGGCCGCCGCCAGCATCGCCGCGGCCGCCGCCAGGGTGGTGTTGAGCGCCACCAGCACGGCGCTTCCGGATTCGACTCCGCTGAACAGCATCGCACCGGCCGATCCCAAGCCGATCCATCCCAGCCATGCCAGAAAACATCCGAAGACGACGAACACGGCGTTGTGACCTGGTATCGCGGTCGGCATGCCTTCCGAGGTGTACTTGCCGCGGCGCGGCCCGAGAATCCAGGTGATCGCCAAAGCGGAAAGACCTCCCAAAGCCTGGATCGAAGCGGCGCCGCCCGAATCGAGGAAGCCACGGCCGAGCCCGTAGTTCGGTCCAAGCTGCTGAAGCCATCCACCGCCCCAGGCCCAATGCGCGAACAGCGGGTAAGTCCAGCCCGCGAGCACAGCGGTGGATGCGCAAATCGCTCCGAGGCGCCAGCGATCGCCGCCGCTGCCCAACGGAATCATCCCGGCCAATCCGACGCTGAACATGCCGAGCAAAGCAGCCAGCGACGCGGGCGAGCCGTTGAACTCCAGCCCGCGCAGGAAGAACGGCTCGGACGCGATCCAGCTCCAGCTCTTGCCGTGGATGTTCAACATGTGCGCGGGGCGGCCCAGATAACCCTGCCATGCGAAGCCGATGGCGAAATACACTAGCGCGGCTACGGCGACGACACAAAGCGCGCTCAGCAGCGAATGGGAGGCGTTGCGGGAACGCCCCAGACCCGCGTTGATCAAGGCGATTCCGGCGGGGGCCAGAGGGACCATCAGGATAAAGAGCAGACAGAGAGCGGACGCCGTCTCGGTCAGGGTTGGAGCAGGGAGAGTCACCGCTCAGCCCCGCGCGGCGCGAGATGCGAGCGAACCACCAGAGCCAATCCCAGCATCTCGACCGCCATTCCGGCCAGCGCGAAGCCGGTCTGCGCGGGCGCGGGAGGCAAGAGTACGAAAGCGGCGAGAACGATGATCCATCCCGCAGGCAGCAGAAAGAAGCCAGCTAGCTTCATGAAGAGTGAGGTTTATTGTAGCAGCGGAAGTGTGGCGCCCGCACAGCGTCAGCGAGTGGCGCCGGGTGCGATTGCCAGCTTGACCGGCTGCCCGACGGCTCCGTTACCGGCTGAATCCCAAGCCGCGAATCGCACCCATTTCTGACCGGTCGCATGAAACGGGATCCGAAACCGGTGCTGGCCGAATGCCGGAAGGCCGGTGGCCGGAACGATCTTCCGATCCGTTTTCTGGCCGTCGCCCCAGACGATCTCGACGAACTCGAGCGGAAAAGTCCAGTCGACATCCGCCACGATGGTGCGCTCGTCGCCCGATCCCTCCAGCGCGAACGAGGGAATCAACACTTCGCCCGACGTCAGGAAGTAATCCCCGCGCTGGAGCGTACGGATGATCGAACTCATATCGGTGGACGCCGGCAGCGCATCCATCTTGATGTAGTTCACCGGCGAGGCTGCGTACACGTCGTCGCCCGGCGCTTTGTAGCGCGTCTCGGTGATCGCCAGAAGATATTTCGGCGGCGTGGCGAGATTCGCCTGCCAGTTGCTCATGTCGTCGAGCAGCGCCAGGCAGCGATGCTCGCACAGCCGCTGGTCCGACAAGTCCAGGCCCATGCCCCAGCGGAAGCCCATGCCCTGGTATTGCGGATCCCTGAAATAATCCGTGTCCTTGATCGCGTCCGGATAGCCGGTGGATCCCTTGGTGCGCGGATGCGGCATGTTGATCAGCACGTTTTCGCGCCGGGCCATCTCCATCAGGTCCGCGGCGCTGCTCACGTGGTAGACGCGGCCGTACTTGGGATGGTCCTCCACCAGCGGCTGCCCGGGCTTCCGCTCGGTCCAGAAAACCGGGTGGGAGAAAAGCAGATCGGTGTGGCCGCCCAGCGGGCTGCCATAAACTTCCTGGTCGGGCATCACGACGAAGTCCTTGTCCGAGTGACGGCGCGCGCCTTCGACAGAATCCGCGATGATCTCGAGCCCGTCTCCGCGTCCGCGATTCGCGCCCAGAAACACGGAACTGATCTCGCTCGCGATATTGATGCCCGCGGCTTTGATGGCCTCCAGATCGGGAATTTCCGCATCCAGGCTGCCCGCCTGCCGCAAGCGCTCGCCGAGATCCATGTGATAGTGATGCGCCATCACGCGATAGCCCGGCAGCGGCTTGAAGCGGTCGCCATGCGTGAAAGCCAGCACCGAATCGGCCGCCTGCTGCGCCGTATCCGCCGTCGCGTAGAAGTACACCGCCATCCTTTGCCAGCTTCCCGGCGGCGCGCTATAGAGCGCGAAGTTCCCCTGATAGCGCGGGTCCTCCTCGCGCTCGGCCTGACGGACGCCGAACGAGAACGAGCTGTCGCTGTTCTTGCGGTACCAGTTGTAGCCCAGGTTGGTCTCGATTTCGCGCGCCCAGAAAAACGTGTGTGGCGGCGGAAAGACTGCAATCGACCCTTCCCTGCCCTGCTCGGCGATGAGCAGCCGGTGGGCGGTCTTGAGCGTTACGTCGTGGTCGTTCTGGTTGCCGCCGAATTCGTAGTGCTGCCAATTGTTCGCCAGATCGCGCCACGCCACGCGCGAGCCTTTCTGGATGCCGACGTCGCGCAACCCGGCATCGTACTTATAGGCCACCGAGCTCTGCTCCGTTTTCGCGATCACTTCCTGACGGATCAGATTGGTCCCCTTGTAAACCGTGAACTCCAGCCGGCCCGAAAAGACGCCCAGCTCCACGCCGGGAAAAGTGATCTCGAGTCGCGCGCCGTTGGTCTTCACCTGGCACGCGCTGGCGTGGTAACTGGCGGCGGCGCGATGAATCTCCGAAGCCGAGCGCGGAAGGTCCGGAGGTAAGTTGCCGCCCGGCCCGCGGCCTCCCTGCGGAAGGCCCGGAACATCCAGCGGTGCATCCCAAAACGCTTCCCACTTGTCCTGGTCGATCAGTTCCGGTGTAATCTTCACGCCCAGATGCTGCAGCGGCTCGAGCTGCTGACCGCTCATCCGCCGCGTTCCTGAGACCACGCGAAATTCAGGCGTGACGTTCGAGGCCAGGGCGGCCCACGGCATGCCCTTGCGCCTGACCGCCAGCTCGCCGATGACCGGCGTCCCTTGTTCGATAGTCAAGCGCAGACGCAGTTCCTGCTGCTTGTCGCCGTCCCAAGTGACGCTGAGGACGTTGTCTGCCACGGCCGCCGTCAACCCCGCCGCGCCCTTGTACTCGGCCAGATCGCACTTCAGCGAATCGGCGCAAAGCGCGGGAGCAATCAGAGCCACCATCCAGCAGCACGCCGGTCTCATCGCCTGCCAGTATATAACCTGTGGCGCACGCGCTCGTGCGAACGCCAGCCGGCAAGATAGTAGACTAAGGTTTCAGCCAGGCCTGCCGGAAGGTACTTTGCCGCGACAGACAACCATACCCGACTTCTCCAGGATCTTGGTTCGCGCGACGAATTGGGTTGGCGACGCGGTGATGAGCCTGCCCGCGCTCGAAGCCATCCGGTCCCGATTCCCCGCGGCGCACATCGCGATTTTGGCGCGGCCCTGGGTCGCGGACCTGTACGAGCGCGAGCCTTTCGCCGATCGCGTGATGGTTCTCACCGCGAGCCGCGGCGCCGGGGATTGGATCGGAAAATGGCGCGCCGCTCAATCCCTCCGCCGCGAGCGCTTCGACTGCGCCATCCTCTTACAGAACGCGTTCGAAGCGGCGCTGCTGGCGTGGATGGCGGGAATCCCGCGCCGGATCGGCTACGATCGCGATGGACGCGGCGTGCTGCTCACCGATCGTGTTCCCCTGCCGCACTCGGACGAAATTCCACGCCACCAACGCTTCTACTACCTCGCGATGCTCCAGCGCGCCGGCATCATTCAAGGCGATCTGCCCGATCCGGCCATCCGGTTCAGCCGCTCGGCCGAGTTGCGCGGCGAGGGCCCGCGTCATCTGTCGGAAGCGGGATTCGGTGGCCCCGCCATCGGAATCAGCCCCGGCGCGGCATTCGGCAGCGCAAAACGCTGGGATGCGGACCGCTTTGCCGATGCAGCCGCGCGCATTGCCGCCGAACTCCAATCTGGCGTCGCGGTATTCGGTTCACCCGGCGAGCTTCAGCTCTGCGAACAGGTGGCCGGCCTGGTGCAAGCTCGCGGCGTAGCGGTCCGGAATTTCGCCGGCCAGACCACGCTGCGCGCATTCATTGAGCTGGTGGCCGGATGCCTGCTCTATCTGACCAACGACTCTGGCGCGATGCACGTCGCTTGCGCCTTGCAGGTGCCGACGATCGCGGTGTTCGGCTCGACGGATGAAACCGCCACCGGACCCACCGGGCCTTTCGCCACTGTTGTGCGCGAGAAGGTGGAGTGCAGCCCGTGCCTGCTGCGCGAATGCCCCATCGATCATCGCTGCATGACGCGCGTGAGCGTGGATCGCGTGGTGGAAGCGGCGCTGGATCTGGCCCGGCACGCCTCCGTCGCCAAGGGAACGCTGTAGCGGCCGGATGGAACGCGCCACCAGTGAGCTGGACCGGCTGCCCCAGGGCGCCCGCGTTGCCATCGTCCGACTGCGCTCCATGGGCGACTGTGTCCTCACCACGCCAGCCATCGACATTTTGAAGAGCACGCGGCCCGACCTTCAGATTGCAGTGGTGGTGGAAAACCGTTTCCGCGCCATCTTCGACGGCAATCCCGCGATCGCGGCAATTCTCGAGCCGACGCTCGCGCAGATCTACCACTGGCGTGCTGGATTGTGTCTGAATCTCCACGGGGGCCGCCGCAGCATGCTATTGACCATCGCCTCGCGCGCTCCTAGACGCGCCGGCTTCGCGCATCATCGCGGCTCGGTGCTGTATCACATCCGCATTCCCCGCGCCCAGGAAATACTCGGCGTCGAGCGGCCCGTGCACACAGCCGAGCACCTCGCCTCGGCGATGTTCTACCTGGGATGCCCGCTCCAGGAAATACCACGTGCCCGCTTGTACGCTGCCGCCACGCACACATCGACGCCCTATGCAGTCCTGCATCCCACTGCGGCCGCGCAATACAAAACCTGGCCGGCCGACCGATTCGTCGCGGTGGCCCGGCACATCCAGCAGTCCCTCAATCTCGAACCGGTGTTAATCGGCGCCGCGAGCGACGACATGACGCCTTTCCAATCTTTTCGGGTCATCTCGGGTGCGCCACTCGAAGAAATCAAGGCGCTGATCTCGGGCGCATCGCTGTTCGCCGGCAACGACAGCGGACCGGCGCACATCGCGGCCGCATTCGATATCCCGTTGCTGGTGCTGTATGGAAGAGTCGAGCACCAGGTCACTTGGGCGCCCTGGCGCGCGACGTCGGCCGCCACGCTGGTGGACCCCCAAGGAATCGCAGCCATCCCCGCGCAGGACGCCATCGCCGCCATCCGGCGTCTCCGGTAATTCCGCTAGCGCGGAGCGCGCTGGAAGCGAGTCACCACCGTTCCCCCCTGTGTTAATTTGGATTTTATGCTAAAGCAATTTACTGCTTCTTTGTTTTGGCTCTCCACAATCGTCGTTACTGCCGTACCGGCCTGGCCGCAAGCCCCCACCAAACTTGCCGTGACCAAAGCCACCAGCAGCGAGGTGGATTTGAGCTGGAGCGGCAGCGCCTCCAGCTATACCGTCCAGCGCGGCGTTTTGGGCAGCGCATTCAGCACCATCGCCACCGCGACCACGACGTCCTACAAAGACTCACAAATCGACCCGTACGCGACTTACGAATACGAAATAACGGCGAATTCGGCCAATTCCAATCAGGTGACCGTGGGTCCCCCGCCCGTCGGCTTCCAGGTGGCCGCGCCGGTTCCGGCCCAAGCTAACCCGAGCAGCTATGGATTTGACTTGTCCATGGTCTTCGACGGCAATGGCGACCCGGCGTTTGCCTTCCTGTTCGACGATCCCAATCAGGATACCGACCATAGCGACACGCAACTGCTGTTTCGTTCCTGGAACCGCGCCAAGTACGCCTGGAATCCGGTGGCGACCGTAGCCACGGTCGGCGACATCGCAACCACGTCTTATCCAACCGTCTCGCTGGCTTATGACAGCAGCAACAACACCTTCGCGGTGGCTGCGGAAAACAACAGCGGCGACCTGATCAATCTGTACGTCTCAAGCGATGGCGGCGTCACCTGGACATCGAAGAAGAAATATCAGAACGCCGACGCAGGCTCCTATGCGCCGTCGCTGGCGCTGAGCGGCGGAAAACTTTACCTGGCCTACGAGCTCGACCACACGGGCATTCAGTACATCACCGGCACGCTCGCCAGCGACCCTTCGACGTGGACCACCTCCACATCGCCTAAACTCAGCGGCACAGACTTCCCTGACCCCGAGTCGTCTCCGTCGTTGGTCTTGGATAGCGCGGGCAAACCGGCGATCGCCTATTTTGTTCCCGACCAGACCAAGGATCACAACTCGATCCTCTTGTTCTGGCGGCCCGGCTCAGCGCCCGTGCGCGTGACCGACAGTCAAAATAACAGCGGGGACACTACCGTGAAGCTCCGGTTCTTCAACACCAATCCCCGGATCGCGTTTTTCGTTTTCCGCAACGACTCCTCGGACAGCGGCGTCCACTTCGTCCGCTCCGAGGATGGCGGTGCAACCTGGAAAACACCGGTTCTGATTCCGCCCGACATCGGCGCCTCCGGCGACTACCCCATCGACCTGGCGCTCAACTCGCGCGATGCCGGCGCAATCGCCTTCGAACAGAACTCGAGCACCGGCGCCTATGTGTGCGGCTTTCCCAAGCTGGCGCTGTCGTCCGACCTGGACACCTGGAAGACCTGCGCGCCCGGCGGAGACGCGGTTTTTGAGACCACCGGGAACTTCTCGCGAATTCCCGCTGGCCTGGCGATCAACTATGCCGGCAACGACAAGCTGTACCTGATGTGGCAGGACGACTACTCCACGCCCACCGGCAATGGCATTCTGCTGTGGCGCGAACCGCCGGCCAGCCAGGCAGGCGCGCCCTCGCTGCGTTCCAACAATCCGGTGCAGGACGCGGTCAACAACCAGCCGGAGATCGTGGCCGGCGCATGGGTTTCCATTTACGGCTCGAACTTCTCCGACATCACTACGGACTGGAGCCAGTCGGACTTTTCCAGCGGATTGCCTACACAGCTCGCGGGAATCCAAGTGACCATCGCTGGAAAGGCCGCTGCTGTCTACTATGTGACACCGACCCAAATCAACGTGCAAGCTCCCAGCGATTTGGCTGGAAGCGCGTTCGTACAGGTCTTTCGCAACGGCGTCCCCAGTGCGAACGTCACTGTCACGGTAGTCGACCACAACGCCGGCCTGTTTGCTTACAGCCAGGATTACATCACCTTTTATCCTTCCGCCCGGTTCAACGCCAATCCTTTCGTGATCGTCGGCGATCCGGCCATTTTCGGCTCAGCCGTCCAGAAAGCCAAGCCCGGCGACAGCATTCAGCTTTACGCCAACGCTCTGGCCGCTTCGCAGGCGGGCGTCGGGTCGCCCATCAACACGTTCCACGATCCGGTGACCGTGACCGTCGGAAGTACTTCCGTCAAAGCGGACTTCGCGGGACTGGTCGCGCCCGGACTGTTCCAGGTGAACTTCACGGTACCCAACCTCGCGCCGGGCAACTATCCGATCAGCATCACCGCCGACGGCTCTAAGTCGCAGGATCACGTGGTGCTGGTGGTGGGCCAGTAAAATACGGCGGGGCTTGTTCCGCTTTCATTTGCGTTAGAATATGACCCACAGGAAGGCGGACCAGCATGAGCTCTGACCGGCGTACGTTTCTGGTGGGCGCCCCCGCGGCGCTGCTGGGCTTCCCCGAATTGGCCGAGCTAGCCTGGGGACAATCGAGCGGCGCGTCTGTTCAAGTGGCGCAGGGCGTGGCGGACTTCTGGGCCACGCGCATGGGCGTTCCTTCGCGGCTGCTGCTCCGTGGCGCGGGCCGCTCGTCCGCGGCAACTCCCCCAAGTTCCTCGCGAGAACCCGAGACGCTATCGTCCCCGTTGAATCCGCGCCCCCGCTCAGGCGCCGTGGAGCTCGGCTCAACGCAGCCCATTATCGAGGCCACACCCGTCAGCGCGGGCCTCTCCGGATTCGGCCGCGAGCCGCTGTTCTTCTATCTGGACGAAGACGACCACGCTCTGGTGCCCGCCGTGGAAGTTCCCAAACAGAAGCTTCACCCGTCGGGCGACACCATGGTGGATCTGCAGATGCATCGCCTCCGGCTGAGCCCCGGCGACGCAACGCAGTTCGGCCGATTTGCGTCGGGCGGCATCTACCTCGACATGCAGCAGCAACACCAGGCGCAGCAACCGAGCAACCCCCAGGCGATGACGGCGCTCGCATCTTCGCTGCTCAGCGCGATCTTCCCGGTCGCGGCCGCATCCAAAGCGAAAGGCTCAACATCCGCCGGCGCCAGCCCAACCCCGTCAGCCGGCATTCCTCTCCAGGAGACCGCGCAGGCGCAGTCCATCGGGCTACCGAACGGCGTCGGCAAGCTGGCGTTCAGTTGCTTCATGAAGGACCGCCGGAAGTCCGCCTTCGGAACCTTCGTGTCCGCCTTCCTGGAAATGGGCAGCAATTCATCCCGGCTGTCGTACCTGCCCATGCTCTCGCTGCCGGTGGTCGCGGCGCCCGCCTTGGTTACCATCCGGACGCTGGTGGGCAACCTGCAACTGCACGGTATGGACCACCAATGGATCATGGGATCCGGACCGTTGGATGTTTCGTGCACCGCCGAAGGATGTTCCAATCTGCCTGCCGGTCTCCGGCTGCGCACCGGAACTTACATCGCGATTCCCCGCGAGCACTCCGACCTGATCAGAAACAAGCTGAACGGACTCAAGATGCAAGATGGCTTCCTGGTCCCAAAAGAAGCCGGCTACCTGGACACTTTCGACGCGGTTCCCCAGACCTTGGCCGGCGCGACCTATATGTCGATCGCGCTCAAAGTGAAGCCGACCAAGTTGAACAACTGCTCGTTCCCGGTGTCCACCGCGTAGCGCGCCGCGGCTAAAAAATCCAGCTAGCCTCCGGTAAATATTTCTTAATCGCCTGCCCGTTAACAGTCTGACATTCCGACGAACATCGTCTCGATTCATCACCTTGAGTAACCGTCAGCGGTTGGCACGACCGTTGCTCAGGTACTCAGAGTAACGGCAATCGTTCTGTTGGTCCAGGTGCAACCAGCGCTGAAAGGAACAGACAAACATGCGAATGAGTCTTCGATTGATCGTCTCGCTTGTGATGGCCGTCACCTTCGTGTCCGTTGCCTTTGCGATTTATCAGGTGCAGGCAGACAATCGCGCGCGGCGCAACGAACTGGAAAAGCGCGCCCAGGTTCTGGCCGAGAGCCTGCAGGAAACAGTGCAACCGCTCCTGGCGAAAGGCGAGCAGGCCAATCTGGAGCGGATCGTCGAGCGGTTTGGAAACAGGGAGCGCCTGGTCGGAGTCGCGATTTACGACCTCCAAGGCCACCCCGTGCTGACGACACCGAATCTCGCGACCCGCGTGGGACAGTTGCCGGCGCTCGACCCGGAGGTTTTACAAGGGAACGGATGGGACAGATTCTTCTCCACCAGCCAAGGCGAGACATACGTCTATGCCGTGCCGGTGCGAGGCCAGGCCGGAGTGATCGGCGCTCTGGCCGTCTTTCACGACGCATCTTATATAAGCGCGCAAAACGCGAGCATGTGGCGCGACACCTTTACGCACATCCTGGTGCAGATGCTTCTCATCGCCACCATCACGCTGCTGATCGTGCGCGCCAGCATGGAGCGGCCCATCTCCCGCATGGCTCAATGGCTGCACGATCTTCGCGCCGGCATTTCGCCGCCCAATCCCGACCTTCCCGCCGAGCATGTGTTCAAGCCGCTGACGCGCGAGGTAACACATCTGGCCGCCAGCCTGAGATCGGCGCGCGCCACCGCCGAAGAAGAGGCCCGTCTGCGCGAGGCAGCCGACTCGCTGTGGACCGCCGAGCGCCTGCGCGTTTATCAGCAGGACGCACTGGGCGACAGCCGATTATTCGTGGTCTCCAACCGCGAACCTTACGAGCATGTGGAACGAGGCGGCAACATCGAAGTCCTGGTCCCCGCCAGCGGCCTGGTCACCGCCATGGAGCCGATCTTGCGAGCCTGCTCGGGCACCTGGATCGCGCACGGCGCCGGCGACGCCGACCATCAGACCGTGGACTCACACGACCGACTGGCCGTCCCTCCCGACGAGCCCCAGTACACGCTGCGCCGCGTCTGGCTCACAGAACAGGAAGAAGAACGATACTATTACGGCTTCTCCAACGAGGGCCTTTGGCCGCTCTGCCACATCGCGCACACGCGCCCCATTTTCCGCTCCGAGGATTGGGAAGCCTATCGCGAAGTGAACGCTAAGTTCGCCGAGGCTGTGCTGGACGAGATGTCCGGCGTCGAACGGCCCACCGTTCTGGTTCAGGATTATCACTTCGCGTTGCTCCCCAGGCTCATCAAAGAGCGCCGCCCGGACGCTCGCGTCGCCATCTTCTGGCACATTCCCTGGCCGAACCCGGAAGCATTCGGAATCTGCCCCTGGCAGTCGGATCTGCTGGAGGGCCTGCTGGGCGCGGATTTGATCGGCTTCCACATTCAATCGCACTGCACCAACTTTCTCGAGACCATCGATCGGACGCTGGAGTCGCGCATCGAATGGGAGCGCTTCGCCGTCAACAGGGGTGGCCATTTTACGCTGGTGCGGCCTTTCCCGATCAGCGTTGAATTCAAGGATGACGGCGACCGCGACGCGCCCGAGCGTCCACCCCTGCTCAAGAGACTCGATCTGGATTTCGACTACCTGGGTATCGGCGTCGACCGGCTGGACTACACCAAGGGCATTCCCGAACGTTTCCGCGGCATCGAGCGCTTCCTGGAAAAGTATCCGACTTACCAGGGACGCTTCAGCTTCGTGCAAATCGGCGCGCCCAGCCGGACGCATATCGGACGCTATCAGGGCCTGATCGCGGAAGTCGAAGCCGAGGCCGAACGCATCAACCGCCGTTTTCAGGCCAAACATTGGAAGCCCATCGTGTTTCTGAAGCGGCATCACGACCATCAGGAGATCGAACCCTGCTATCGTTTCGCCGACCTGTGCCTGGTGACATCGCTGCATGACGGCATGAACCTGGTGGCCAAGGAATTCGTTGCCAGCCGCGCCGACGAAAGCGGCGTGTTGATTCTCAGCGCGTTCACCGGAGCTAGCCGTGAGCTCGAGGACGCCCTGGTGGTCAATCCCTACGACACCGATCAACTGGCCGATTCCATCTGGCGGGCCCTCGAAATGAACCCTCGCGAGCGGCGCGACCGCATGCGCCAGATGCGCCGCATCGTCAAGCAGCACAACATCTACCGCTGGGCCGCCAACCTGATCGGCGCGGCCTCGGAAATACGCCTGGAGATGCCCAAGAGCGCGACGTCTCAATCGGAGTCTAACCGGCGGGAGCAGCCGGCCCGAGCGGTCGCCCTATAGCTTCCGGCCGGGCGGCCGATGAGAAGAGTGATGCGCCTGGGTCTGGCCTGGCTTCTTGCGATCGCCGCCGCACTCGCCGCCGACAAGGGCGCGCGAGTGGTGGAAAGCGTTCTGCCCTCGCTCGCCTACGGCCCTGCCTGCTGGTCGAGTGTCGACCTTCAGAATCTCGGCGACCGGCTCGTCACCGTCGAACTCGAATCGCACCGGGCGTCGGGCGCGCTGGTCGCTGTCGTGGATCATCCCCAGATGACCATCCCGCTGGCGCCCGGCGAGCGCTCCAGCTTTCGCCTGGAGATCGAAGAAGAGACCGGCAGCGCCTGGATGAAGATCCGCGAACGAATTCCATCACCCCAGCTCACGCCCGTCGTGGCGGTTTCCGGCCACACCGAATGCGTCGCCGAAAACCAGTTGAGGACCACCGCGCGCGAAGTGGCCTACCCGTTTCGCAATCCCAGCTTCTCGAGCGACGTCGATGCAATGCCCGGCTACGTCATATCGCTGGTGAACACCACCGAACACTCAGCCAGAGCGCGCCTGTGCTACTCGGCTGGAAATCTGTATTCGCTTCCCAGCCAGGCCCGAGCCGACCCCGCGGAACTGACGCCGCTCTGCTCCATCGCCTTCGAAGTTCAAGTCCCTCCCTTCGGCGCGCGGCAGTTCCCAGTCGAGCGCGAGGGCAGCTCGCACTTTTCCATCAAGACCCTGGGTGAGGCCATCGTCCTGCAGATGCTTCGGCCGCTTGAAACCGGCGTGAAGATCTACAGCGTCGATTCCAGCATCAAGTTCGGCGGCGAAGTCCCGGCCACCAAGTAGGCCGTCACTTCTTCGCGCGGTCCAGCTCTCGAGAGCGCTTGATCATTTTGTCCAGCCAGCCGTTCCCGGAATCAGGCACGCGCAGATGGATGGCCGCGTACTCACGGAGCGACATTTTCTCCAGCTCCGTTGTTTCATAGATGACCGGGACTGGTGGCGCGATGAACCCGATCTTCTCCAAACCAGGTTGCCTTTCGGGTGCCGGAACTTCGGGCGGAAACGCCGAGGACGGTGAAGAATGACGCATGCGGAACCCCCTGTGCTTACCGTAGCGCGTTTTCAATCCACCGGGTTGCGTGGAAACTTAATGTACGGCAGCCGGACGCCCTGGTCGATCACCCGGTCTGCGCGCATCGCAGCGGGCGCTTCGAAACCGGCTGCCGCGCCAGCGGTATCGAAATCGTCCTGCTCTACTCCGTCGCCGCTCACGCCCAGCCCGCCCACCAGCACTCCGTTCTTGTACAGCGGAAGCGCCCCCGGAAAAAACACGATGCCATTCTGATTCGGTTTCGAAGCCTGCGAGCCTTGCGTGCACGGATTCAGGGTGTCGAACTTGTAGAGGTCGAAGAACGGCCCGGGCGTCGAATAATCGATACCGGGCGGAAAGAAGGGCTGCGCGCCGAAGCTGATGGTCCGGTTCGTGACGGCCGTGCCCATGGGCACGCCCGGCAAATCGCCTGCCGTACGATCCGGCCCGCTGAAGAAAATCACGTTGCGCGATTTCGCCACCGCCACGTCGATGCTGAACACGGTAGCATCCGGCATGCGGTGCAACGCCAGCAGCGTGCCGTCCAGATCCGCCACCGCGATCACGAAGCGCGCGCGTGATCCCAGTGGCAAACGGATCACGGCACGAGTCAGGTTGCCGGTCGCCACCGCCGCATCGATGATCTGCCGCACCTCGTCGTGCGTCAGGCCGCCCATCGGACCATCGCGCGGCGCCACCAGATCGCCCTCCGGCGCCGGTCCCGGACTCGCCATCGGCCCGAGCATATATGCGCCATCCGCCGATCCCGGCCCGAATCCCGCCGGCATGCTGGTCTGATTGACGAACGGCAGCGCGATGCCATCGATGATCACGACGCCCGGAGGGGCCGGCGCGGGCCCGAAACCATTCGCCGTCGCGCCCGAAAAAGCCGCGAACTCCGCGACGTCAGCGCCGACACCTGCCACGCCCACGCCGCCCACCACCACGCCTTGTTTGAACAACGGCACGCCGCCCGGATTCACCGCGTTCGGATCGCTGTCGTTGAAGTCCGCTTTGCCGGTGAGAATCCCCAGGCCCGGCCGCGAGCCGTCAATCGATCGCGACGGCGGCACGTCCTGGCCGGGAATAAAATCAGTATTGAACCCGCATCCACGATTGGTGTTCTCAATCCCGTACAGCGCGGCATTCCCGGTGAACGGAATGCCCGGCGGGAAATGAATGCCGCTGATGTAGCGCACCGTTCGCGAGGAGAGCGGCGCTTGATTGTTGCTGAAAAAACTCGCCGTGCGCGCCAGCGCCACCGCCACTTCATTGCTGTCCGCCTGCACGCCGAAATTCGCGGCCGCAGTGGCCGGGGCGAAGGGCTTGCGATACACCGCCAGAATGTCGCCCTGGCGGTCCGTCACCGCGATCACCATACCTTCGGAATTCACCGACGCCGCCGCGGCCTGAACCACTGCATCCACATCCGCAGCCGTCAATATTGGAGACGTAGAGGCCAGCGGTGCATCATCGTCGCCTCGCGACCGGAACGTTAGCAGCGAAACCGCCAGGACGGCGGCCAGCAGAACTCGCGACCTCATGGCAGCAGCGCGCTCAGGTTCTTCAGCGCGGCGGCAAACTGAAAGCCGTTGTACGCCGACGGATCCTCCAGTTGCTTGAACAGCCCGTTAATCCCCGCGCGGATCTGCTGATCGTTTCCCAGCCGCCCGTTCTTGGTGTAGGCGACAAAAAGCGAATCGAGCGCCATGGTGGCCTGCTCGGCCGGCCGCTCGCCCTGCTCGGCAATCGCGTCGGCGTCGGCCGAGATATTCTTCATCAACCGCAGCGTCATGGGCTGGTCGAATTTCATCCCGTCCAGCCGCTGCGCCAGCCGATCCGCGATTTCGGCCGTGCTGGAGGCTTGCGCCGCCACCTGCCCGCGGTCCGACTTCAACGACGTAACCAGCGCATAGACTTTCTCGACTTCGGATGCGAGCTGCTGCGCCGCCCCCGCGTCCGCCTCCTGAATCACCCGGCGAAACACCACGAAGCGCGAAAGATTCAACGGCGGATTGCCAGGCCGGCGTCCTTCATAGCCGCGCTCCTGCCGCCAACTGTCCTTGGCCGCCACCAGGCTGTGATGGCAGGCGAAGCAATCCAGCTCCGCGTACTCCGGCCAGATGCCGCCCTGCGATTCCCGCGCCACGCGCTTCAACTGCTCCCGCAACTGCACCGCCTGGCCAACCGCCAGCGCCCGCACGCCGAACCACGGGTCTTTATCCACTTCCTTCCAATGCGCCGGCATCACGGACAGGAACGAATCCAGCTCGAAATACAGATCCGGATGCCCGGCCGCGATCAGCTCGTGATCCACGGTCTTCTCGGGCGTCCCCAAATGACAGGTCAGACACTTCTCGGTGCGCTTCACCAGGTCGCGCGTATTGTACATCCCGAGTTCGAGCGACTTTTCGTACTTCCAGTCGCGCGTCGTGTGCGGACCCAGCCAAGCCGAAGCGGGTCCATGGCAGTTCTCGCACCCCACGCCGTCGGTCAGATCGAAGGTGCGCGCCCGTTGATCCACCGGAACGTCCAGCGCGTGACAGGCCAGGCATCGCGGCGCCGTGTCGGGCTTGTCCAGCTTCATGATCTTCGCGATGCGCGTGCCGACCGGATTGGTCAGATTGACAAAGGCGTGCGCGTGCTTGTCGCGCACCACCCAGGTGCTGTACTCGTTCTGCAGCACCGAAGTATCGCTGCGCTCCTGCACGCCGCCGTGACAACTCGGGGAGCTGCACGAACCCGGCCCCGTATACTTGGACGGTTCATTCGTGTCCGCGGCGAACAAGCAGCCGGCCGCCAGTCCCACGACCAGGAGGTTTCTCATGGAGCTGTTACGATGCTAGCGTAGCACGACGCAGCAGGGATGCTCAGACTCGCGGCCTTAAGGCCGACGAATCCAAGCACCCAGCGCCGAGCCGCCTCGTGTCTCGAAGCGGCCGCTCTCACCCGAAGTTCCGCCTAAGCAGCGGGCCGGATATTCTGGTTCACGTTGAAGAAATTCTTTGCGTCGTACTTGGCCTTGATCTTGGCCAGTCTTTGGTAGTTATGGCGATAGGTGGCACGAATGCGATCCTCGCCTTCGCCGTCCATCATGAAGTTCACGTACCCGCCGCCGGCCCCATAGGGATGCAGGGCTTCCCAGTAGTTCTTGGCCCAGGCGGTGATGCGGTCCCGGTTGGCGGGATCCGGGTCCACGCCGACGATCACCTCGCTCCAGACCGCGTCGCGATAGCTCCAGGTCGTGTCGTGCGTCCCCGCTTTGTGCGCGGCCCCGTTAATGGGATACAGATGCATGGTGGAATGCAGCGTGGGCAGTTGCGAGCCGTGCTGGACGTGCAGAGCGATCGCCTCGTCGCTGAGTTCCTTGACGAAGTCCGCCTTCCAGTACCACTGCAGGCCGGGCGTATACAGGCCGTCGAACATTCCCTGCAGCATCGGGAAAGGCATGGGAGCAAAAAACTCGAAGGCCGGACGCCGGAAGCTTCGCAGCGGGGCAAGTATCGCGTCGGCCTGCTCCTGCGGTCCGTTGTAGCACCAGACTAGGGCGCACATTTTCTTGAAGTGCAGCTCCTCGGGGAACGGCGGCCCGGGCGGCACGGTGAGAAATGCAAAGAAGCCGCTGATTTTTTCGGGCGCCTGCACGATGAACTCGCGGTACCACTTCATGATGTCGGCGGCCTGTTCCAGAGGCCACAACATCGGTCCGGCGCACACGGTGTGCACGGGATGGGCCTGGAAGAGAAACGAAGTGACGACGCCGAAGTTTCCGCCGCCGCCGCGCAGGGCCCAGAACAGATCGCTATTCTCGTCGGCGCTGGCCACGACAAAGCTTCCATCCGCCAGTACCACGTCGGCCGCCAGCAGATTATCGATGGTCAAGCCGAACTGGCGCGTCAGATGTCCAATGCCGCCGCCGAGCGTCAGGCCGCCGACGCCGGTGGTGGAGATGATTCCAGACGGGACGGCCAGCCCGAAGGCGTGCGTGGCATGGTCGACGTCGGCCCAGGTGCAGCCGGCTCCCACGCGCACGGTTCTGGCGGCTGGATCGACATGCACATATTTCATGGCGGCGAGATCAATGACCAGGCCGTCGTCACAGACTCCCAAACCTCCGGCGTTGTGGCCTCCGCTCCGGATCGAAACGCGCAGACCCTGTTCGTGGCCGAATCGAAGGGCGGTGATCACGTCGGCCACGTCGACGCACCTGGCGATCAAGCGCGGTTTACGGTCGATCATGGCGTTGTATACTTTGCGCGCCTCGTCGTAACGCGCGTCGGTGGGTTCGATCAGCTCGCCGCGGAGCTGACCCTTGAATTGATTAACGGCTTCCTGTTTCATGCTTTCCTCCTTAGCCGGGAAACATCCGGTACGTTTTCTACTTTGCCAGAGCAGGCGTTCCGAAACCGTTCTAAAGCAGAGCAAGTCAGCGTTCGGCGATGTTCGCCCGTTCGGTCTTGGGCGCGGGCAGATTCCCGAGTCGATCTTGGGCGCGGGCCTCCAACATGACTGCACCGGACTGGCGGGCCGATTCAATGGCTCGCCGGTAGCTGGCTTGGGCCTGGGCCGCATCTCCGCTGCTCGCAAGCACATCGCCATGAATCCGGTGCAGTTCGGCGGCGAACCACGTCTCGCCGTTCTTGCTCTGGAACGCGAATCCGCTGGCGACGTTGGCGAGAGCTTCGCCCACCTGGCCGGCCAAGCCGCAAACTTCCGCCAGCAGTCCATAGTAGAAAGGAAGGCGAAGCTCGGCCCCCGTCGACTTCAGCGCCTCGATCCCGCGCCGCAGCTCGACTAACCCGGCGGAGGTGTCGCCTTCCAGAGCGATGGCCCATCCCGCTAGCGCATCCGCCCAGGCCAAGTAGTAAACGAACCCGTGCTTCCGGCAGAGGGCCGAAGCTTCCGTGGCCTGCGCCAGCGCGAGCTTGCTCTGGCGGCGAAAGACGTTCAACATCGCGGCGTAATCCAGTGCGATCGCGAGCGTGAACGGATGTGACAAATCGCGGGCCCGGGCGATGGCTTCCTCACTGGTGGACTCGGCCTGGCCGGCGTGACCTAACAGCCAGAGCAGGTGCGACAGGTACGAACGGCAGAAGACGCCGATGTCGGGCCCGGCGAAGAGCGACAACGCGGGCGGAGAAGAGCTGCCGAAGGCCGGCGCGGCGTGCTCCATGTGTTGTCGCGATTCCGCCAGTTGGCCCAAGTGAAACAGACTGCTGCCCAGGCAGAAGCGGCAGGCCGTGGCCAGGTCGGGAGCGCCGTCTCTCAACGCCTCCTCCACGCACAGCTCGCCAAAGCGCCGTGCTTCCTCGAATTGGCCGCAAACGATATGAAACACCCAGGCGCCGCTCAGCAGCGAGAACAGGTGTTTCCGGTCACCGGACCGCTTCGCGAGCAGCAGGCCGCGCTCGTAGGTTTGGCCCACTTCCGGCAGGCTATAGCCGTGCGTCGTCACGAGCGAGGGACCGAGTGTTACGAGCAGCTCGAGTTCCTCTTTGTCGCGCTTGGCGGTTTCCGGAAAATCGCGGCACAGGCGGAGTGCGCGGCGGATCAGGTCGGCTGCTTCGGCGTCCGCGAATCGCTGCCTGGCGACGGAAGCGGCGTCGCGATAGTGGCGAATGGCCTGTTCCGGCATGCCCGCGGCTTCGCAATGCGCGGCCAGCCATCCGCTGACGCCTTCGAGATCGGACGCATACAGCTCCTCGAGCGCGCGCGCTACGCGGCGGTGCAACGAACGCTGGCGCACGGGACTCAATTCAGTGTAGGCCACCTCGCGCAAAAGATCGTGCGTGTAATCATACGCGCCTGCGCCCTGACCCTCGATGATGCGGCGCTGCCACAATTCTTCGAGCGCTCGCGACAGGCTGTCTTCATCCCAATCGGTGGCCTTGGCGAGCAGGTCGAAGGAGAATGGCCGGCCAATGGTGGCGGCGATCCCGGCTAGTTCGTAGGCCTGCGGCGACAATTGCGCCAGACGCGCCGCGATGACGGCCTGTACGCGCGGCGGCGCCGAGTTCCTGGTGGCTTGATCCTCGAGGGAAGCGCGCACGCTCTCCACTACGAAGAGAGGGTTTCCTTGCGTGGCCTGATAGAGGCCGCTCAGGAACGCGGGATCGCATTCGCGCCTGGCAACCTGGGCCGCCAGCGCAGCCGCGTCTTCCACGCTTAGCGGCGCCAGCGGGAACTCGGACAACTGCCCGGACTGGCGCAATTCGCTGACGAGGCCGGCCAAGGGGTGATCGCGCCCCGTCTCTTCGGGCCTCACCGTACCAAGCACCAAGGTGCTAGCGGAGGCTGCAGACCGAAAAAATGAATGCAACCACTCGAACGAATCGGGATCGCACCACTGCAAGTCGTCGATCAGAAGCAATAGCGGTTTCGGCCCCTTGCTGAACCAGGCGTTCAGGGCTTCGTAGAGGTGACGCCTTTGCCAGCTCTCGGTCAGCGGCTGGGGCGGAGCGATTTCGGGACTTTCAATCAGGATCTCCGGCAGCACTCGGGCCAACTCAGCAAGCTGCGGTTTCGGCAACTGCGTTCGCGCCAACCGCATCGGTTCGGCCCGCAGCCACTCCGCCACCGGCCCGTAGGCGAGCCGGCCCTGCACGAAGTAGCAGCGAGCCCGCGCGGCGCCGCACTCCGGGTGGCGGGAGCAGTGCAGAAACAGTTCTTCGGCCAGCCGGGACTTTCCGATTCCCGGCTCTCCGAGGATCAGAGCTAAGTGCGCCTCGCCCTGTGTCGCGCGCCGCCAGCAGCCGAGCAGGCTTTCCCATTCCGCCGTCCGGCCTATCATCGGCATCCGCGTGGTAGCGGCGGAAGGCGGCAGTTCCACGGCGGTAGCGGGCAGATGTTCCGATTTCAGCGCCTGGGTAAATAGATCCTGGGTCACCTTCGAAGGGCTGATGCCGAGCTCGCGCTGGAGCACGCGCATGCACTGGTGATAGACACGCAAGGCGCTGGATCGATCATTGTTCCGGACGTGCAGCCGCATCAGCAATTGATAGGACGGCTCGCGCAGCGGGTCCGCTGCCACCAGCCTGGTGGCATGACGGATCGCCGCCGCGTATTCTCCGTTCATTTCGAGCAGCGCCGTCAGACGGTTGAGGACTTCTGTGGACTGCTGCCGCAATTGCTCACGTCTGGTTCCCAGCCACTCGTCGTACAAGTCTGGCAGCAGGTCGTCTGAATAGAGCCGGGCCGCCTCCTCGAGCGCTTCGCGCGCGGTTGCAAGGTCGCCCTTCTTTTCGGCATCCGTCGCGCGAGCCGCCGCAGTCTCGAACTCGTTCACGTCAATGGAGCAATTGCTATCGAGCCGCCAGCGCACGGTCTGATTGTCGGTGGCCAGCAGCGAACACTCCACCGGCAGAGCGCGGCGGAGGTGGTGCAGCAGTTGGCGCAGGTTCGTACGAGCTTGGGATTCGCCGGACTCGGGCCACAGCAGATACGCGAGGTGTTCGCGAGATTGCGGGGCGTCGGCGTGCAGCACCAGGAACGCGAGCAGCGATTGCAGACGGCTGGTGCTTACCGATGCGAGGAGCTGCTGTCCGACCAGGAAGCGTAGCTTGCCCAGCAGCTCAATGCGAATTGGGGACACTTCTGAATGTTACCGAAGAACGCGCTTGCTGGCAGCCCAGCCGGCCGCACCGGCTTGGACGATTCTCATGGACCTGTTTCGGATGCTAGTGCAGCAGGCCCCGCGCGCGGTGTTAAACTCCGTTTATGGATCCCGTCGACTGGCCAACTCGCCGCTCTTCTCCTAGCTCTCTCGGCCTGCTCCTTGCCTCCGTCGCAACCATCTTTCTCATGACCGCACCCCTTGCGGCGCAGGTCAAGCACTGGACCCAGCCCCACACGCCCGACGGCCAGCCTGACATCCAGGGCAATTGGAACAATTCCACGCTCACGCAGCTCCAACGCCCGCGGGAATTCGCCAACAAGCAATACCTGTCCGAACAGGAAACGGTCGAATTAGAAACACGCCTGGCCAAACAAGGCAACTGGGACCGCCCCGGCGCGCCCCCGCAGCCCGGCACCGGTCTCGGCTACAACTACGTCTTCTGGGACGCCGGAACCAAGCTGGCCCGCATCGACGGCCGGGGCCTGACTTCGCTCATCATCGACCCGCCCGATGGCAGAATGCCTCCCCTGGCACCGGAAGCGCAGAAACGCGAAGCCGCCCGCCGCGAAGCCCGCAGCCAACGCGGCCCGTTCGAATCCTGGCTGGATCTCAACCTGGCCGAGCGTTGCCTCACGCGCGCTTCTCCCAAGCTGCCGGGCGGCTACAACAACAATGTGCAGATTATCCAGACCCGCGGTTCCGTCATGATCATGTCCGAGATGCTGCACGAAGTCCGCGTGATCCGCCTGGACGGGAGTCCGCATCCGTCGCCGAACGTCCGCCTCTGGCAAGGCGACTCCGTCGGGCACTGGGAAGGCGATACCTTGGTCGTCGACACCACCAACTATAGGGACGAGGTGAGGTTCGCCTCTTTCAACTGTTGCGGACCCGCCGGCGAGGGCATGCACATCGTGGAACGCTTCCGGCGCGTCGACGAGAATAGCATCGATTTCCGCTATACGGTGGACGATCCCTCCACCTTCACCAGACCGTGGACCGTAGCCGTTCCCATGACCAGGATCGACGAACCACTCTTCGAATACGCCTGCCACGAGGGCAACTACGCGATGGAAGATATCCTCAAAGGCGCGCGCGCCGAAGAAGCAGCCAAGAAGAAGTGATCTTAAACAACATGCGGCCAAGCGACCTCGTCGTTCCCCGCCGCTGAAGGTACACCCCGCTGGCATCCAGCTCCCGCACGGACTACTTTTTGCAACCAGCAATCTCGGTGGTGTAAACGATGGTGGCGATCTTCCAGCCTTCGTCGGTTTTGAAAAGACCGACAGAATCGACGCCGCAGTGGTTGAACTTGCCATTGCGCAGGAAGTCGTACTCGCCCCAAACCTGGGCCATGCGTCCGCGAATCGAGACGCTCGGCTGGCTAGTGAAACGCTCCACCAGATCGTCCTTGATCGCGGCAATCTGAGTGGCGAAGTCCGCCACTGCCGTGCTCGCAGCCGGCGCGCCTTCATCTCGAACGGAGTAGAGCCTGGCATCCGGCAGCATCGTCGACCGGATCGCTGCCGCATCGTGAGCCGCCATTGCGTCGAAGACTTTCTGAACCGTGGCGACGGCATCGGTTTCATCCGGCCTTTGCGCGAATAGCGGTACCAGGGTGAATAGCATGAGGGTAAATAGCAGGCGCATGGTTCCCATTATGCCCCGTGGCCGCCCGGTACCCGTTGCCTCCGATGGCACGCCGGTCGCCGGAACTGAACTGGGCTTGGCAGCGGCGCGATGAAAATGCTCATTCGTAACCACCGGAGTCAGATGGACCAGCGCAACCTTGGTCAGTTCTCCCAGCGGAACAACTTCGCCGCGGCTTCGCTCTCTTTCGTCAACGTGAATCGCTCTCCATCGAACAAGTACTTGATCCGGTAAGTCTTCATCACGCTTGGCCCCGGCCCCGGCGTCCCCGGCTTTCGGTCCTGCGCTTCTTGACAGAGATCGCGCCGCCGCTTGGAATCGCGCATCGCTCCGAACGACGCCGTGAACGACACATCTTCGACACCGTCCCCATTTAGATCGCCAAACTCGATCTTGTCGATCTGCGCAGCCTGCACTCGACTCTGAGCGTCGCACAACCGCGTCGTGTCGGTAGCGGTCAGGAGGTTCCGAAAGCCAATCGACCCTCCCTTTCCAAACACCACGTTCACGCCATGCATCAATTGGAACGATTCCATGCCGTAGCCTTCGCAAACGAGAAACTGCCGCCCGCTTCGGAACTGCATCGCGTGACAATGCCCAAGCTCCAAACCCAGCATGTCTCCATGGGCTTCCCACACCCCGGCTCGCCGCGTAACCAGAAATCCCCAGCCGATACTGGCATGCCGTTCCTCACAGCCGGACACGGTCACCAAAGCATCGGTGCTATGCGGCGTTAAGAAGTGGCCCACGAATAGGTCCTTCAATGTAAATCCGCCGCTCGCTTCAGGCGTGCTCTCCGGACAGGTATCGCAGCGCGTTCCTTCCGCTGTCCCATCGCAAATAGCGGCAGTAATCGCCGCTTGCTCCCGCGCCGAGACCTTCGTGAAGGTTTCCGCAGGCATTTGGTAGCGGACACTATCCTCGGCGTGCATGGGTGCAAGAGAAAGACCGGCCAGCACTATGAGGCAGCGGAGCGCCCGGCTCACAAGCGAGTCTCCGTCCTGACCACTTGCGCTGCGGCCAGCGCCAGCATGCTCGCCAGCCACAGGTAAAAGCCGAAACCCGGCACAACTGCCGTACGGTTGCCCGCCTCATCCACCTCGATGGTCCGAATCGCCAGCGCGACCAGCGCCAGCGGAATCGCAACCAGGCTCAATACTAGCGCTTGCCGTCCCGTGTGCCGCCGAAAAAGACCCGAAGCCAGACTCATCCAAAAGAGCACGTTCGCCAACCATGGCGCCGCATACTTTGGTATCCCGAACAAGCCGAGCCATCCCAGCAGCAGACAGTTCAAACCAGAGTAGTGAAATGTGCCCGTCCCAGGCTGCTTCAGCGCGGGTTGAAATAGCGCGGCGCACCACAACGCCATGGCCGGAATGAAGAGCACCCAGGAAAACTCTCGAACGTCCACATTGTCCTCCACACCATAACGGCGAAAAGCGAGCGCGATTTCACTCACTTGTGAACCTTTTCAGCATGGGACTTCGCCATCCTGCGCTCGAGCATTTTCTCATTGAAGAATGAGCCTGAAGGCGGGAGCGGAGCGACTGCCGCCAGGCCTCCTTTCTGAATTGGGTTTTGAGAGGAAGAGCAGTGAGTGGGAAAGTGGGAAACCTGCTCTTGGTTTTCCACTTTCCCACGTCGAGTAGGGGCGGTGGAAATGTGGGAATCGCGACCAGCGATTTCCAAG
>JAIQFN010000109.1 GCA_020073265.1 Terriglobia bacterium
TCCAACCCACGCGCCACCTCTCCGATCGGAACGCCCTCTTCCAGCCGCCGCACCGCGGCCAGCTTGAACTCCTTAGTGAACAACCTGCGCGACAAACCCATGACTCAATTCTCCTTTGAATGGATTTTGAGTCTTAACTGGCCGTCTCATTTTTGGGGACCACTCCACAGCGCCCCGGAGGTGCGTGTTCTGCTCTATCTGCACCTCCGAGCCAGCAGATTTGGAATCTGTTACCCGACTTTTGAAGAGATCGTTCACGAGCTGGGGCTGACAGGCAAGAAGAACCTTCTTCCTCACATCAAGAGCCTCGAGCAAAAGCGTTTCATCTCTACCCGCACTAACGCGGGCAGAACCTTCTTCTTGATCCACGATCCACGAGTTGCCATAAAACACCTAAGCGAGAAGGGTGTAATTCGTGAAAACGACTTGTTTGAAATCAACGAACTCTACGCTGACCTCAACCAAACTCCGGTCGCCGACAACCAACCGACGCAAGAGGAGCACGATTCCGCATGAGCGATATTCCTCTGTCGTCCATTGAGAAGCTCACCCCGCAACATGATGTAACTCAGTTCCGCTGTAAGAAGCGGACAATGCAGAAATGGCTGCAGCGCTACGCTCTCAAGAACCAACCTGGATCATCTCAGACATATGTAGTCCACCGTGAAGGGCGGGTTGTGGGATATTATTCGCTCACGTACGGCGAAGTGCAACACGAACAGTGCCCGCCGCGGGTTTCTGAAGGCATGCCTGAACACTACGCAGTGCCCGTGATAGTGCTGGCCAGGTTAGCCGTTGATGACAGAGAAGCACGGCAAGGACTTGGGAAGGCATTGCTAAAACATGCTCTCACTCGCGCCGCAGAGGCGGCTCAAATTGCCGGTTTGAAGGCTGTGTTGGTGCATGCGTTAGATGAGGATGCCCGCGGGTTTTATAAACACTTTGGGTTTGAGGATACGCCTGTCGGGCCTCTGCAACTGATGCTTCTTGTCTCTGACATCCAGGCCAATGCCTTAGAGCACTAGCGAGTAACGTAAGGCCGATAACGCCTCTGAGCACTGCGGCCGCCGAATCCTCAAGCCAACTACCTTCCCAATCTGCTCACGCAGTTGCACTTCTGCTCCGCGGATCGGACCTCCCAATTCCCCGATGACAGTACCCGTCAAGTTGGCAGCCGCGTCCTGGGCGTGGCTTATCCCTGAACAGGATGCCAGGATGATCAACGAAGGCAGCCAGGCCCGCATAACGCTTCCAGCTTACTCCACACGCTACAATGAGAATTCACGGAGGTTTGATGGCTGCTCTCAAGCGCCGCGCTTCGGTCGCGGTCAAGATCGGCAACGTTTTCGTCGGCGGCAACCACCCCATCGTCGTCCAGTCCATGACCAACACGGACACCGCCGACGTCCAATCCACGGTTAACCAGACCATGGCGCTCGCGCAGGCCGGCTCCGAGCTGGTGCGCGTCACGGTGAACACCGAAGCCGCCGCCCAGGCCGTCCCCAAGATCGTCGACACGCTCGACAAGTTCGGCGTGCGGGTTCCGATCATCGGCGATTTCCATTACAACGGCCATATCCTGCTCAAGAAATATCCCGACTGCGCCCGCGCGCTCGCCAAATACCGCATCAACCCCGGCAACGTTAACATCGGCAAGAAGCACGACGACAACTTCCGCGTCATGATCGAGGCCGCCATCGAGTACGGTCGCCCGGTCCGCATCGGCGTCAACTGGGGATCGCTCGACCAGGCGCTGCTCACGCGCATGATGGATGAAAATTCGCGCCTCCCCGAGCCGCTGGACGCCAAAGAGGTCACGCTCAACGCCATCGTGGCCAGCGCGCTGCACTCCGGTGAAGCCGCCGAACGCTACGGGCTCGGGCGCGACAGGATCATCCTCAGCGCCAAGGTCAGCGGCGTGCAGGATCTCATCGCCGTCTACCGCAAGCTGGCCGCGCAGTGCGACTACGCGCTGCATCTCGGTCTCACCGAGGCCGGCCTGGGATCGAAAGGCATCGTCGCCACCACCGCCGCGCTCTCGGTACTGCTGCAGGAAGGCATCGGCGACACCATTCGCTCCTCGCTCACCCCGCTCCCCAACGGCGACCGCACCGACGAAGTGGTGGTCTCGCAGCAGATCCTGCAAGCGCTCGAGCTGCGCAGCTTCACCCCGCAGGTCACCGCCTGCCCGGGCTGCGGCCGCACCACCAGCACCTTCTTCCAGGACATGGCCGACCAGATCCAGACCTACCTGTGCGAGCAGATGCCGGTGTGGAAGGGCAAGTACTCGGGCGTCGAAGAGATGAAGGTGGCGGTGATGGGCTGCGTGGTCAACGGACCCGGCGAATCCAAGCATTCCCACATCGGCATTTCCCTGCCCGGCACTTTCGAAGAACCGGTGGCGCCGGTTTACGTCGATGGCAAGCTTTCAATCACGCTGCGCGGCGACCGCATCGTGGCCGAGTTCATCGAGATCCTCAACAACTACGTGGACCGCAGGTACGCCGAGCGCATCGCGGAAACGACCAGCGTCTAGTGACCCGCCCGCTGCTGCTCCATCGCGTCCGCGCCGTCAACACCGCGCCCGAATCGGAAAACAAGATTCACGACAATCGCGTGGCCGCCCAGTACGGATTCCGCGCTGGCCTGGTACCGGGCGTCACGGTCTACGGCTACATGACCGCGCCCATCCTCGCGAGCGCGCCTGAGTGGCTGGAGCGCGGCACGATGCAGGTGCGCTTCCTCGAGCCGTTCTACGACGGCGACGAAGTCATCGTGAAAGCCGATCCGCAGGATGATGGATCATTCCTGGTCACGGCCGAGCGCCCCGACGGCACGCTGTGCGCGAAAGGCGCCGCGGCAATCGGAGCGCGATCCGAATCCGCGCCCGCGCCCTATCCGGAAGCCCCGCTGCCCGCCGCCGATCTTCGGCCGGTTCCCTCGCGCGACAACTTGATCCCCGGCGCCGCGCTCGGAACGATCACCGCCAAGCTCGAATCCGAAGATCCGGCCAAGCTGCTCCAGTTCTCGAACGACATCCTGGTGCGCAACTTCCGGCTCGGTCCCTGGATCCACGTCGCGAGCGAAATCGCCAACTGGAACCGCGCGCATGCGGGCGATCAGATCTCCGCGCGCGCCCGCATCCACGACCGCTTCGATCGCAAGGGCCACGAGTTCGTGGTGGTCGACGTGATGCTGCTTCGCGACGGCCGCGAGCTGCTCCAGACCGTGCGCCACACCGCGATTTACAGCTTGCGGCTCAGTGCTACGCCGTAGCGTGTCATAGGGCAAATGCCCGAGAACTTTTACGAGCGACGTACCATTGAATTCGCACAATCCGGTCCGCATAATGATATGGCTCTACAACAATTCCTATGCGATTTGCTCGCGATCGACGCCGCGACGCCCGCAGTTACTGCCGCGGACAAGTGCGTTTCGGCGTCGAAGACTCCACCGCCGAAACACCCGCTGAAATGGTGGACGTCTCGAGCAACGGATTCCGCCTGCGGCACTCGATTCGCGACCTGGAGCCCGGCCGCGAGGTCCGCTTCGCGCATCGCATCTTCTTTGGCCGCGCCCGGGTGATGTGGACCACGCTGATCGGCGGGCGAACCGAGAGCGGCTTTCTGATTATTCGCGGTTGAATTGCGGTCCTTACGGCTGCGCGCTTTTCGCGAGCTGCGGCGGCAGGCTGTAAGGAATCTCGAAAACGGCGTCGACATCGACGGGCGAACCATCGCGAGTGGCGGGCTTGAATTCCCACTCGGCCAGGTCCTGCAGCACCGCCTGCTCGATGCCCGGGCTCTGGCTCCTCAACAGCGCGGCGCCCTCGATCTTGCCATCGCGTTTGATCCTGGCCGTCACTTGCACGCGCAGTTCGGTGTGCGCTCCCGGCAGCACCGGCTCAACCGACTCGAACTTGCGCAGCGGCACAGGCGCGCGCACCAGCGGAGTGTCGCCCGGCTTGGCTTGCTGCTCGGCGAACCACAGGATCCAATCGCCCGAATAGGGCGCGAAATTCTCGATCGGGATCACCATCGTATATACGTTGCGTCCCTGGAAGCGCGCATCGATGGCGTGCGGAATGGTGCGGGACGCCGGCCGCAGCGGAACCGAGAGAGTGCTCACCGGTATGTTTCGGATCTTGTCGGCGTACAGGACCTGCTTGCGATTCGGAGTGACGCGCGGAGCGTCCACCGGCTTGCTGCGGTCCTCGCGAATGCTCAGGTTAGGCACGCGCAGGCCTCCGCTCACTTCACCGCTAGCCGGATCGCCGACGATGGGGGCCTTGGAAAACGCGCCCGGCCGCGCGCCATCCGGCACTGGTCCGTTGCCCGGATGCAGGCTCGCGACTGCGATGTCCGCCTTGCCGTTGCCGGCCGTCGTTTCCGTTCCGGGAGGCGCATTGGAAGGCGGCGGAGCGCCGCGTGAGAACGACGGCGCGCCCAGTCCTTCGGGCAATGCCATGCGCGCCCCGGTGGTCCCGGCAATCGAAGCGTCCGGCACGGCGATGTCTCCCACTTCCACCGGAAGTGTGAGTCGAGACGCTCGGCTGGAGGGCGGCGGCGGCACGAACTCTTTGCGCGGCATGGGCATCTCCAGCCGCGTCGTGTTCTGTTGCGCGAGATTCACGTCGCCGTTGGGCGTCAGCAGCGAGACATTGGGCTGTTCGGCATGCACGCCCTCGAGGTTGGGCTGCACGAACTTCCTCAACTCGCGAGGAGGAGGCGGCTGCGGCGCCGGAATCGCGGTGGCGCTTCTCAAAACCAGGTTGGGCGCCGGAAGGTCCTGGTGGATTTCGAGCTTGGGGACCGGCCGCCAGATAATCTGGTTGGCCGACTTGGCATGCGGCGCGGTGGCGATGATGGCGTCCTTCGACAACTCGCGGCCGCGCGGTTTCGGAAACGTCCCCACTCTGCGGGCCGCGGTCACGTCGGGCAACGGCTTGCGGTAGTTGTACCAGACGATCTTGCGTTCCTCGGGCCGGATGAGTTCGTCATAGACGGGCCGTCTTGATTGGGGATCGTCTTGATAGCGCGGGATCAGACCCAGGCTCAGGATCGCGGCCGCGTGCACGCTGATCGAGGCCACGAACGAGACGGGCCGAAACCGATACGCCAAGCTTCTGCGACGAGAATTGGTGCCTGAACCGCTCATGGGAACTCGTTCACGGGCCAGCCATCCGCTTCAGGCCCCAGCGCGAGGACTTCCATCCGAAATGGCCGCGCTTCGGGTGGTTGCAAGTGCGGAGTGAGACCTACACCTGCAGAATACCAGAGTCACCTGTCGGCCTCCATAACCTCTAGTACTGGTCCTTTCGAATCAGTGCAGCGCCAAGGCGGCGTCCAAGGCCTGCCTGCGCGCGTCCGATACCGTGAAAAGTCCTTCCGGGTACTTGCGATAGCCCAGCATCTGGTCGTAGATCAAGGTCTCCTGACTGACGTTGAGCGCCAGGCCCGCCAAATACTGTAACCGCAGGTTTCCATCCCGGTTGATCTGGGCTCCCTGCAGCCACGCTTTCAAGTCCTGCGCGCGGCCCGCGTAGGTGGTCAGCAAGCCCATCGCGGATTGAAAGCCGACGTCGGAAAGCGACTTCGTCACACCGGAGTAATCGGCCGACGCCAGCTTTTTCTCCAGCCCGTCCACGTCCACCTTGGCGTCGCCGGCCTGGCCCAGCAGGACCACGTCGTAACCTCCGCCCCCGTTTTCATTGCCCCAGATGGTCCCGTTCGGGAACACGTCGAAAAACGTGGCGATCTCGCTCTGCACCGTTTTGAGATCGCTCTCGTAGAGCGGCACCCATTGCGTGACGATGCCTCCGGGATTCAAGTGCTCCTTCACCAGCTCAAAATATTCCTTGGAATACAAAGTGGCGCTGCCCTTGACCCAGGGATGAATCGGATCCGACGTGATGATGTCGAACTTTTCCGGCGACGTCAGGATGTAGTGCCGGGCGTCGTCATAGATCACCTGCGTTCGCCGGTCGTGCAGAACATCGTAATTCTCCCGCCCGAAGAACCGGGTGGCCACGGGAGGAACCAGCGGCTCCATTTCGCAGATCGCGATTCTTTGGATGCTGGGGTACAAGGTGAACGAGCCGGCGGTGACGCCCGCGCCGAATCCCACCACCAGCACGGATCTGGGGCTCGGATGGAACAGCGCGGGCACGTGGGCCAGCATCCGCTGCAAGCGCATGTCGTAGCGTTCGGTGGAAGCTTCCACTTTGCCGCTGACGTGAAACTGCAGCGCGCCGTCGTCCCAGCGCGAAATGGCGATGGAAGAATTCATGCCCTCGCCCACATACAGGATTCGGGCGCGGTCCGACGAAACCAGGATGCGGCGGCCGTAGGCGATCAGCATTCCGGGCACGGGCGTCACGGTCCAGACCAGCCCAACCGCGGCCAGCGTGGCCAGAGCCAGCGGCAGCACGCCGGATTTTTTGCGCCAGGCCAGGGGCGCGAGCAGCAGCAGGCCTCCGATGGACGCGAGCACGATCAGCACACGTTCGCTGCGGCCGCTGCCGATGCGCGGGATCAGCAGCATGCTGAAGCTGATGGCCCCCACGATGGCGCCGGCGGTGTTGGCCGCATAGATGCCGCCGACCATGCGGCCGGAGTCCTCGCCCGGTTCGGCCACCGCGGCCAGCGCCAGCGGGAAGCTCGCGCCCCACAGCAGCGCGGCCGGCAGAATGGTCCAAAGGCAGCGCACCAGGTCGACCTGGAAGGTGAACCAGGGCGCGGTGGAGAGCAAGGGATTGATGGGCCAATAAGGCAGCGAGCTGGCCAGCATGTAAGCGGTCCAGGCTACGGCGGCAGCCAGCAGCATCTGTGAGCAGCCCAGCGCCAGGCGGGGCCGGATCAACTGTCTGGCTAGAAATGATCCGGCGCCGCTGCCGATCCCCAGGCCCACCAGGAACACCGCCAGAATGATGGAAAAAGTGTACACGGTGGCGCCCAGCAGCAGCCCCAGCAGGCGCGTCCAAACCACTTCGGCGCCTAACGCGGAAGCGCCCGAGAGCGCAATCGTCAGATAGACCAGCCAGGAAACCGCCGCGGCCCGTGCGAGGACGCTCGGCGGCTCTTCTTCGGAAGGATGGTACGCGGCCCGCTTCGACAGCGCGAAAGCGACCAAGCCTACAGCGGCGTTCAGGGCTGCGGCGACGTAGGTGGCCGTGGCCATGTCAAAGACCCGCAGAAGGTAGAATCCGGCCAGCAAGCAGCCCAGGACGGCTCCGCCGGTGTTCGCGCCATACAGCAGACCTAGCCAGGAAACGCCCTCCGGACTGGACTTGATCCAGCGCGCCGCAGCCGGCAGCGACGCCCCCATCAGCATGGTGGGCGGCATCAGGCAGGCTGCGCATACGATGGCGCGCAGCAGCACGGCTGGAAATCCGTGCCCCACGCCGGCCGTGTACAGGCCGTCGATGAGCGGCATTCCGAACAGCGCGGCCAGACCGCAGACGCCGACGCCCAGTTCGATCCAGGCGTACACCTTGAGTGGATGCACCCGCCCGGAGACCAACCGGGGCAAGGCGAAACTGCCCAGGCACAGGCCGCCCATGAAGCTCGCCAGAAGCACTCCGAGTGAAACCGCGGTAGACCCGATCACCAGTTGCAGTAACTGGTACCAGACGATTTCGTAGATCAGCGCGGAGCAGCCGCTTCCGGCGAAAAGCAACAGCAGCACCGGTAGAAACCGGGTTGACCGGGCCACGCTCCGGGCAGCGTCAGGAGTGACTTCGGTTGGGTTCGTTTTGTTTACCACGGGCATTTCGAATAGTCCGGACTGTCGCATCATACCTCAACTCGGAAGCCTGTCGACAGGTCATCCAGGCTTCCGCTGAAGCCCCCCTGGCAGGGGGTTGACAAAAGTACTATTATGTTTAGGACGCTTGGTACGCCTAGTGGTCGTATGGTACTTTTGCGTGAGTGGGCGATTTTGTTTAAGCAGCCCTTGAAGTCTTTTGCATGAACTAGTTGTAGAAAGGAGGCTTCCGATGAGAGTCCGGCTCATTTTCTACTGTCCGCGTTGCGGCTCTCTGTTGTACCGTCCCTCGCTTACCAAGACCTTCCGGGATAATTTCCTGGCTCCGATGGGTGTGCATGCGCACCGATGCTACATGTGCCGCCTGCGGTTTTACCTGTTCAAGCCCAGCCGCCTGCGAGGCTTCTTGTCGGTGCTGGACCGGCCGCTGGCCGGAATCCGGGAAATCGAACCCAGGCCCATGGATCCGGCAGTAGAGACCGGCAATCGCCGCCGGCTGGTGGCCGGGGATCTGCTCCGTCAAAATCGGTTATAGCGTTCTCCATCTCCCTTCGACCGGTCCTCAGGTTGTCAGACTAATCGCTGCACCCGCGGGGCGGCGCTCCAGCCACCCGAATCAATATTACCCCCAGGCCTAGTGTCCTGAGTCAGAAGTTCGCATAATAATAGGAACCCGCTTGCTATGCTGGGAATCCAACCAGCATGGGCCGACCAACTAAGCCAATCGTGGTGAGTGAAGAGGAACGGGCGAAGCTCCAAGAGTGGGCGCGGCGACCGAAAACAGCACAGCG